>NZ_RCWA01000003.1 GCF_018448905.1 Photorhabdus heterorhabditis
AAAATAGTCAGCATTATATTCTTGATGTCGTTTTTAAAGAAGATGATTCACGGATTGTTCTGGATGGTGCGATTGAGAATCTTGCGTTATTCCGGCGTCTTGTCTTGAACATGGTTAAACAATGTGATTGTGGCGCCCCGAGCCAGAGAAACAAGCTCAAGAAAGCAGGCTGGAGTGATGATTATCGTGCAAGAGTGTTCTTTGGATGAAGATGAGTCAAAGTATGCTCGCGCCCTGCCATGAATACTCAACGTAAGCTTGATAAAGTAAGGTCGCCCCGTGTTCAGATTACTTATGATGTCGAATTAGGTGGTGCGGTCGAGAAAAAAGAATTGCCTTTGGTTATTGGTGTGATTGGGCAATTTGCTGAGCAATCAATTCCTATGCGTGAACGTCGTTTTATGCATGTTGATAAAGATAATTTTAATGCTGTGATGGAAGGTTTATCACCTTCGTTGGAATTACAGGTTGAAAGTGCGCTGCCGGGTCAGAGTGGATTTATTAATGTTGATTTGCGATTTAAATCAATGGCTGATTTTACCCCAGAGAATCTGGCGAAGCAGATTGAGCCACTGCGTAATTTACTGGAAGTTCGCAGCAAATTGAGTGATTTGAAAGGTCGTGCATTGAGTAATGAAAAATTGCGTGACCGTCTGGCGGAAATTCTTGCTGAACATGCGGATAAATTACCGCAGGTAAATGAGGGAGCGGAAACCGCCGTCACAGAAAATACCGCGGATGACGCCACCCCGGAAAATAACAATATTCCGGAAGATAACAATGCACAGTGAGGACAGCATGGAACAGAGCGTTGTTGAACAGCAAGAATTGAAAGCAACGGAAACCAGCGGCGATTTTCTTGATCAGATTATTGATAACACTCAGGCCATTCGTCGGGAAACGGATCGTGATCGGGTAAAAAGCCAACTCGACCAGTTTTTAGCAGAAGTGACTGCGGGCTCATTAGCGGTTTCTGGTGATTTGGTAAACAGCATTGAGGAGCGTATCGCCGCGATTGACGCGCTGATGTCCGCCCAACTGAGTTTGGTATTGCATCATCCAGAATTCCAGTGTCTGGAATCATCCTGGACGGGGCTAAAAGGGTTACTCGATCAGAGTGAAACTGAGAATACCCAAATTCGCATGTTGAACGCGACAAAAACCGATTTGATTAAAGACTTTAAATCGGCTTCTGATTTTGATCAGTCAATGCTGTTTAAAAATATTTATGAACATGAGTACGGTACCTTTGGTGGTGAACCTTACTCGGCATTTGTTGGTGATTTTGATTTTGATAACAGCCCAGAAGATCTTTACTTACTGGAGCAGATTTCTCATGTGGCGGCTGCTGCCCATGCACCGTTTATCAGTTCGGCTAATGCAGGCATGTTGGGGCTGAATGATTTTGGAGAACTACCGCGTCCGCGTGATTTGTCCAAGCTGTTTGACACATCCGACTATTTGCGTTGGAAACGCTTCCGGGAATCTGATGACTCCCGCTATGTCGGCCTAACTTTACCAAGAGTGATTGGACGTTTGCCTTACGGAGCAAAAACCATCCCGGTTGAACAGTTCTGTTTTGAAGAGAAGATGAGAGAAGGGGACAGCAGCAGTTATCTGTGGATTAACGCCGCTTATGCATTGGCTGGCCGTATGGTGGCTGCGTTTGAACAATATGGCTGGTGTGCCGCGATTCGCGGTGTGGAAGGCGGGGGATTGGTAGAGGCATTACCGACTCATCATTACTCCTCTGTGTCCGGCGAAAAAATGCTGCAATGTCCGACTGAAGTGGCTATTTCAGATCGCCGTGAGAAAGAATTGGCAGAATTAGGCTTTATTCCGCTGGTTTATTATAAAGGGACTGACTACGCTGCATTTTTCTCGGTGCAGTCGCCAAATAAACCCAGGAAATATAATTCTGACTTGGCAAATGCTAATGCGAAATTATCAACACAATTGCAATATATTATGACGACCTCTCGTTTTGCACATTATTTGAAAATGATTGTGCGTGACAAAGTGGGTAGTTTTATGTCCCGTGGAGAATGCCAGACTTATCTGCAAAGTTGGATCAGCCAGTATATTGTTGGCTCTGATACTGTCGGCGCAGAAATTAAAGCCAGCCATCCATTGCGGGAGGCAAGAGTTGATGTTGTTGAAGTTCCCGGTTCGCCTGGAACATATCGCGCAGTAGCTTATTTAAGGCCACACTTCCAATTAGAGGGATTAAGTATGTCTTTACGGTTGGTTGCAGATTTACCACCGTCTTCGGCTGCCTAATTATTTTATTTATTAATATTTATCCTATTCTATTACAAATAACAGGAGTAGTTAATTATGAGTTCTTCTATTTTTTTACAAATTGATAGTATTCCAGGTGAAAGTACCGACAGCCAACATAAAGGTTGGATTGAACTGGAGCATGTCAATTTTGGGGTGTTCAACCACGCACGTATTGCAGACAGTGGTAAACGTAAGATTACTGTTGGTGCAGCGGATTTCCGCACCATCGATTGTGTGAAGGTGATGGATACCAGTTCTATCAAACTGTTGTCTGCGGTAGCGCAGGGGACTGCGATTAAGAATGTGAAATTGGCAATCTGTACGATTTTCAAAGGAGAAATGCACCCTTACGCGGAAGTTGAAATGGACGAATGTATTATCTCCGATGTCCATGAAACTTGTTCACGTGGCGGCGAATTCCCGCAAGAGCAATTTTCCATCACTTATTCCAAAATTAAATGGACATTCACACCACTCAGCCCAGACGGCACCAAAGGCAGCAAAGCAGGTCCAGAAGGTTGGGATCTCATCGAGAACAAAAAACAGTAATTTTTACTGTTTACTGCCGGCCTTTGGCCGGCAGTTTTAACCAGAAAGAAAGGATATTATGATTCAACCTTCATTTCTCCATCGTCTGAAAGATGATCATCCACAAAATGAAGAACGTGGTGTAACGCCCACTTGGTCACATCAGGAAGTTGTGAAAAGCCTCATGTTCGATCTGAATATGTTATTTTCATCAAGACCGATTTCCGCAGTTTTACCTTTATTTGGTGAGTTACCGAAATCAGTTTTAAATTATGGCGTTTCTGATGTGATTAGTGTTGATATTTCGGATGATGAGCGTATTGATGCACTGAATAATAATATTTACCAAGCTATTTCCTGGTTTGAACCACGCCTGAAAAATGTCGTTATTACATTACAAAAAAATACACCGGAGAATATTACTTTTTGGGTGAGTGGAATTTTTTTCAACGAGCAGATTGTGTTTTCTATCTCATGGAGCAGTACCGCTTATACCTATTCAATTTCATGGGACAGATCATAATATGATGTTATTACCACAGAAAATACTGACTTATTATAATCGGGAGCTGAGTTATTTAAGGCAATATGGTGCCGCTTTTTCTCAGCATTTTCCTAAAATTGCTAAACGTCTTGGATTTGCGGAGGGCGTTTCAGAAGATCCCCATGTAGAACGGTTAGTAGAATCTTTTGCTTTTCTGACGGCCAAGATTCATCAACGTATTGATGAAGATATGCCGGAATTGAACAACGCAATGCTGGAAGTACTGGCGCCACAATTCTTACGTCAGATCCCGTCGGTGTCGTTGGTACAGTTTCAGCAAGACCCGTTGGCATCGGGTGTGACTGGCGTGATGACAGTAGCACGGCATACGCCGTTAATTTCTCAGCCAGTCGGTGATGTGGCTTGCCGTTTCCGCACGGTATATCCGCTGGAAATGTTGCCATTGGATTTAACCCACGCAGAACTGATGCCAGATCCTTATGATCGGGATTTTATCTTAACGCTGAATTTCACGCTGTGGCCGGGGGCCAGCTTTCAGGCGCGCCATATTCGGTTGTACTTACATGGAACGCCGATATTGGCCCATAGCTTATATGAACTGTTATCGGCGCAGGTTAAGCAACTGGAATGTCGGTTGGGTGAGCGCGTATTCAATATGGATGGCCGAGATATTCAGGTCGTGGGTTTCGAGCCGCAGGATAACTTGTGCGCTGATGATCTGATGATAAATCCGATTCATCATCTGTTCCGCGATTATTTTAGTTTTCCTGAACGGTTCCTATTTCTGGATATTCCGTTGCCTGATGCGGGTTTAATCACTAAATCAGCCGGAGAACTGCATTATCGTTTCCGGCTTAAGGATTGTGCTGCGCTGCGTCGTATTGAGCGTATGAGCAATAAAGTGGATAACGAAACGTTTCGGCTAAATTGTGTACCCGTAGTAAATCTTTTTTCTCATCAGGCGGAACCGATTATCCCGTTGGAAACTGAGCACGAATATCTGGTTCAGCCGGATGCGCGTCGTCCACAAAGCATGGAAGTCTATACCATTGATCGGGTTGAGATTGTCAGCCGTCAGCAGGAGCAATTGAGTTCTAGAACAGTGCCGCCATTATTCGGTATTGAACACACACAAGATGGCGAACAGCCTCTGTTGTTCTGGCAAGCATCACCGCGCCTTTCACTCAGGCACAACGAAACAGGAATGAATATGTTTATCGGTTTTTCCGATAGCAGTGGTGAGCAATTAAAGTCAGAAACCGATGTGGTGGTATTGAATTTAACCTGTACCAATCGTGATATGCCACGGCTGTTGAGCAATGGTCATCCTGATGGGGATTTTGAATCAGAAGTTGCTTTGCCGGGCGTAAAAATTCTGGGATTGATCCGCCCCCGATTTCCGGTGCGCCCACAACCGAACTGCGCATTGAACTGGCGTTTGGTATCACAGCTCAATCTGAACCAAATGTTGCTGAGTGGCTCGCAAGGCGTTCAGTGCCTGAAAGAGACGCTGGAGCTGTACAACTTACATAGTGATCCCGCTATATCGCAGTTAATTGCACAGTTACAACAGATTGCGGTTGTGCCGGTGAGTGCACGCCTGAATCCGGCTGATCCCTATTCTCTGGCGCGTGGATTGGAAGTGACGTTGACATTCCAGACACAGGCGGGTGAGTTTGTCGATTTTTATCTTTTTTGCAGTCTACTGGAACGTTTTATCGCTATGTATGCGCCAATTAATAGTTTCACGCAGACAGTGATTCAATTGGAGTCGGTCAATAATAGTATGCGTCGTTGGCCTCGTCGTAGCGGGAGGCTGACATGGCTTTAGAAAATAGGATACGTCTGGCTGGTGGCCGCTTTTATCAGAATGTTCGTCGTCTGCTTAAATGCTGTCACTATCGGCGGAGTGGTGAGACAGAAATTACTCCTGATGATGTGGTGCAATTTAGCTCGGTCCTTACGCTGGATGCGCCGGAAAGTGAAGTGGATGCTTTGTTGTCACCGCAGCAAGAGGGTGAACAGTATCGCATGGCGGTGTATCACTTTGGTTTGCTGGGAACGTTTGGTGCATTGCCGTTGCGCTATACCGAATGGCTGATTGATCGGCGTTATCGCTATGGCGATGAATCAGCTCAAGCGTTTATTGATATTTTTACCCATCGTCTGCTCAGTCTGCGTTTTCAGGCGTGGCAGAAATATCGGTTATTTGTTAATGCCGAATTGCGAAGCCGTCGGGCGTTACCCGCGATCATTCCAGCAGTTGCCGGGCAATTAACAGTAAGTGAAACTCAGCATGTTTATCCTGCCTGCGTTGGCTTGTTGGCAACATCTGTCCGCTCAATGGTGAATTTGCAACATCTGTTACAGCGGGAATTTAACATGGCGATCAGTATTCAGCCGTTTCGGGGACGTTGGCAATATGTAGAGCAAATGCACTGTTGTTGCCTGGGCCGCAGTTTGTTGGGTGATAACCCGATGTTGGGGCGTGCTTACTGGGATATTCAGTCAGGATTTCATATTCAGCTGGGTCCGTTTGCAGCCCAGCAGCGCGCCGATTTTATGCCGGGAAATGAACGATATCGCAGATTGACGCGGTGGGTGTGGCAATTTGCTGGTCCGTTGCTCTCTTTCTCGCTGGAATTGTTGGTACAGCACGATGGGCGAGGCAATAGATTAAATGGCAGCCGTCGATTGGGATGGGACGGTTGTTTGGGGGATACCGGCGATACCCATATTCAGCATGTGTATCTGGGAGAATGTGTGAGTCCTTATACGGTTTGAACAAAAAATTCAGGTGAGAAAATATGCTGTTAGGGCAAAAGAATCGTTTTTTACAGGTTATCGGCAGTCTGTCAGATATTGTGGCGCTGAGTAAAATCAGAGGAGAAGAGCGCTTGTCTCGTCCTTATTCCTTTTCTGCCGAGCTTTATTCCAGCGCGGACTGGGACAAACTGGAGTCTTATATTGGTAAACCATTGGCATTTCGTATTGGTGATGCACCAAATCACCGTATTGTGCATGGCATATTGACGGAATTGCAGCAACAAGGTTTTACCGACGGTCAGTTTTGTTATCAGGCGCGAGTTGAACCGTGGCTGAAAATGTTGACGTTAACTAGTAACCTGCGTGTTTATCAACGCATCAGTGTACCGGATATGGTGTGTGATATTTTCCGTAAACGTGGGTTTAACGATGTTGAATTAGCGTTAAAAAGCAGTTATCCGAAACTTGAATATTGCATGCAATACAAGGAGTCAGATTTTGATTTTGTGACGCGCCAACTGGAACAGGCAGGTATTTTCTACTTTTTCCGCCATGAAGAAGGGCGCCATGTGTTGGTACTGGCTGATCACCCTTCGACGTTTATTAACGCCCCTCTGGCGGTATTGCCGTATCAGTCGAAGCTCGGTAGTCAGCAAGGATACGGGCTGCGTGCCTGGCATATTCATCGTACGATGATCCCAGGTATGGCGGAAATGAGTGGCTATAACGTTAAAAATGCATCGGTAGTTAGCGCCAGTGCTAAAGCGAATAGTGGTTATTCCGTCAATCCGAAGCTTTCTATCTATGACGATCGGCGGCAGGAGGAACGTAATCAGCTGGAGGCGCAGGCGGCGCTGTGCATGGAACAATGGGAATCACAGTCGCATTATGCAAATGCGGTTAATAGTTATCCTGGTTTGCAAGTTGGACATCAATTTACATTGAAAGGGCATATCAGCGCTGATGGGCGTTATGCGGTGGGCAGTCAGCAATTAAAAGCGGAAAGTAATCTGGAGGAAGGCGGGTTGTTGTTTTCGTCGCAGGTGACGCTGTTTCCGGCAAATAAAACATTCCGCCCACGTCCTTCAGTTACGCGGCCCTATATTGCGGGTGTGTTGTCTGCGTTGGTTGTGGGCGCGGCATCGGAGGAGATCCATACCGATGCACAGGGGCGTATCAAAATCCAATTTCATTGGGATAAAGAACACAAAAAAAATGATGACAGCTCTTGTTGGGTGCGTGTGAGTCAGTTTTGGAATGGTGCAAAATTTGGTGCTCAATTTGTGCCACGTGTGGGCAGTGAAGTGCTGGTGAGTTTTGTCGACGGCGATCCCGATAGTCCGCTAGTGACTGGAACGGTTTATAACGGAGTAAAGATGCCTCCGTTTGCGTTGCCGGGACAAAAAACGCAAAGCGGCATTGCTACTCGCAGCAGTGCAAAAGGTACGGTGGAGCAAGGGCATCAATTTTGTTTCGAAGATAAGAAGGGTGAAGAATTTATTTTGCTTCACTCACAAAAAGATCTGCGTCTAAAAGTGAAAAATGATTTTTCGGCGAATATCGGTCGTAATGCCTCGTGGGAAATTGAAGAGAAGCGCGATACAACAATTAAAAAAGGCCACGATACGTTAATTCTGAATGAAGGTAATGCTGTCACCGAGGTGAAAAAAGGCGATAAGAAGCAAACACTGGATCGCGGCAATTTCACCACGACTGTCAGCGCTGGCAGCTATTCTCTGGAGGTATCCAGAGGCAGCGCCAAAATTAACGCTGGACAACACTGCACGATTACGGCCAATCAGGGAATTGAGCTGAAAGTGGGTGCCAGTAAATTGTCGATTACCCCTGCGGGGATCACCATCAAAGCGCCATCTGTCACGGTAGAAGGGTCAGGGAAACTGGCATTGAAGAGCAGTGGTGTGGCAGAACTCACGGGAACCACAGCTAAAGTACAGGGCAGTGCAATGGCACAATTAAAAGGCGGCATTGTTCAGGTGGATGCGACCGGTATTGCGATGGTGAAAGGGATCTTGACCAAGATTGGTTAATAGTAGAATCAACGGATAATGAGAGTTTGGAGCAATGGCTAAATTACGACACTGTCAGCTTTCGTCACAGGCGGAGTTGGTATTACAGCAACATGTAGCACATGAGCAGAATCTATCGGCACTTAGCCAGGAAATGTTGTGGCAGGATGCTGTGTTCTACACCATTTTCATGTTGCCTTACACCCAGGCTCTGGAACTGGCACTGACATTTATCTCCTGTGTTTATGAACGGGATCTGGGGCAGGAACAGCGGTTGCTGTTGCAGCAGGTGCGACACTGGCGCGCTAATGGGGGTGACCTGTTACGTCATGAATTGTTCGAGCAGGCACAGACTATTGGGTTTGATAACCCTATCTCGTGTCTGGCGCTGTCGGTTTTCTGGAGCGAGGGCAGCATGACCACGCCGGATCTTGAAGATGTTTATCCGCAGCCGTGGCAGTCACTGGCGGCACTGGCAGATGCGCTGTGTCTGATCCTGCACTTTTATGGTGAACAGCCGGAACAGCAAACGCGGTATGCCGAACAGTTTTTCCAACTGGCGCATGGGCACTTAAGGCAATTGACACCATTACAGGATCAAGGCCGCAAAAACTATCTATACCATGAAGCTATGTTATCAGGAGAAAAATGATGCCAATGCCAGCAGCTCGGGTAGGTGATATGCATATTTGTCCAATGATGTCTCCTGCTGTACCCCCCATACCGCATGTGGGCGGCCCGATTATGCCGCCAGGCGTACCAACCGTTCTGATTGGTGGCTTGCCCGCTGCGACGATGGGATCGTTATTGGTGTGTGTGGGGCCGCCGGATACGGTGGTGATGGGAAGTCCAACGGTGTTGATTGGCGGACGGCCAGCGGCCAGACTTGGCGATTTGTGCGCGCATGGCGGCACGATCACGACAGGCTATCCGTTGGTGATTATTGCCTGAAAGGGAAGCAAGCGTGAATTTAGCACAGACAGACATCACACGTTTTTTACATCCTATCTCTGCTGATACACCTGCGGGATGTGATATCGAATATGAACCTCTTTTTGAACAGATAAGCGCTGCGCGTGAAGTTGATGAGGATCTCCCACAGGATGATGAGTGGGGATATGAAACACGTCAGGCTGACTGGCCTCAGGTTTCAGTGTTGTGCCAGGAAGTATTGGAAAAGCACAGTAAAGACTTACAGATAGCTTGTTGGCTAACTCAGGCACAAGGGAAACTGTATGGTTTGGCAGGTATTGCTGGCGGTATGACATTACTTGCCAGCCTACTGGAGACTTTTTGGCCGGTACTGTATCCGCCGTTGGATGATGAAAAAGGAAACCGTGCTGATGCCCGTCTTGGTCGGTTGAGTTGGCTGGATAAACAACTGGTCAAACAGCTGGATAACCTGACACTGACTAGTGATGGTAAATTGAGTCTGAGCGTTTGGCAGCGAGTGCAGTATTTTGAACAACGTGTCGCGGCTAATAGTGAATTACGCGCTCCCCTGATCAGTGATGGCTATTTCGGGATCGCTGAATGTGATGACAGTATTCGCGCTACGCCGGCTGAACAATTTGACCAGCTATTGGCACAGGCAGAACAAGTCAAGCAAGCATTGGAAAAACTACACCAAATTATGGCGGGTCTGGTGCCAGATACTGGCAACAGTATGAGTGCTAGCGCCCAGCGATTACAGGAGATGGTGGCATTAATCACGCGTTTTCATGAAATTGTTGCGCCGGAAGCCACGCAGCAATATCACAGTGGGGAAGTGTTATCGGGAGGAACAGCGGCAAACGGTATCAATACAACGTTGGCAGAAGATCGGTCGCATCATGAAATACGCGCTGTTGCCATTGGGCAGATGATCAATATCGCCAATTATTTTCGTAAGAATGAACCCACCAGCCCGGTGCCATATTTAATGGAACGGGCAGCGCGCTGGGCAAATATGGGAATGGCCGAATGGCTGGAGGAAATGATGGAAGATAATACCTCAGCGCGACAGGAAATTATGCGCGTGATAAAAGGACCAGAGAAAAATAGAGAGTAAAATAATGAAGAATAAGATGAATTTTTATAATGTTATTAAACGTAGTTTCTTAGTATTACTAATGATTTTTTTAATCAGTGGTTGTAGTGATTCAATGTCTAATAATGAAAAACGATTACAAGCGATTGAACAAGCTAAACCTATTTACACTAGTAATGCGATTCGTTTAAAAATGACAGCTGATCCACAGCTGAATGTTTTTAATAATATGCCAAATAGTTGCACGATATTAATTGCTCAGGCGGAGAAACGTGAACAATTGGATAAATTACTGGCTAATCCCTCGCTATTACGCAATTTATTTGCGGGTACGGGTGCAACAGAAAATATATTACAGCTTGATAATTATGTGATGATGCCGGGGCAATCTGTATTTTTACATATTGACAGAGCGGAACAGGCACGCTATGTCGCGCTGATTGCGGGTTATTATCCGGCTCCAGAAAGCGCACATGTGCGGGTATTATCGCTACCGTTGCGTCTTGAGCAAAGTGGTTGGTGGAATAAATCCTGGAGTGCTGAGTTTGTTCCTATGAATATTGATTTAATGCTGGGGCGTTATGCGATTACCCGGAGTCATGTCTTTGCGGGCAATGCGGGAGATGAAGTGATTTTCCCCGGGCAGGCAGCAGTATCTGATAATAATGGGAATCTGTTGAGGAAGTAAACGCCATGTTTGAACATAAACCGATGTATTGGTATTCAGGATTGTATTTACAACCGCAACATTTTCAGGCGCATGAATTGCAACATGAATATTGGCAAGGACGTTATCAGCTATTGACTCAACCTTATGCTTTCGGTGTCGTAAGGCTGGTGTTTAATCTGGCCGCGCTGAGTGATGAAGTACTCAGTGTTCATAAAGCGGCATTCGTTTTTCCTGATGGTTGTTATGTGGATTGTGATGTGAATGGTGTGCTCAGTGCCCGCTCACTGCGCGATTGCTGGCCGGAACGTGAAAAACCACAGCGCATTTATATTGGCTTGCGGACGTTTAATCATAACCAGAGTAACGTCACCGGTGTCGCGGATGCGACTAGTGTAGGTGATATTACTAGCCGTTGGGTGACATGGCCACAAGAGCAGAGGATGCGGGATGCTTTTGGGGAAGGGCCAGAGGCAGAAGTGCAGCAACTCACTTATAACTTACGTTTTTTTCTGCATGATGAGATTGCACAGGCAACGGGCTATACGCTGTTACCTGTGGGCCAACTGCGCTGTACGGGTGATGGTATTGAACTGGATAACCGCTACTTGCCGCCATGTTTGACGTTATACGCTGTGCCACAACTGGGACAGCGTATTGATCAACTTTGTCAGGAATTGACAGGGCGTGTCCATCAACTGGAAGAATTGAAGCGCCCGCAAACATTGGAAGCAGAAGTTTATACTCAGGAGAAAAGCACATTATTACTGACACTGCGTACTCTGGTGCGTTATGTCGTGCAGTTGCATCACTATCAGGAGACGCGTGATGTTCATCCTTTGCAGATTTTTGGGCTATTGCGTCAACTGATCAGTGAACTTTCCTGTTTTACTGACCGTTGCTCTTTTTTGGGGGAATGGAATGGCCGGGAGGGGACGCGGGAGAAATATCAGCATTTGGATCTGGCTTTAACACTCAATAGTTGTGAGCGAACAATTATCGATCTGCTCAATGCGCTGGTGCTAGAACCGAACACGGTCATCCCACTGCAACAGGAATACAGCGGTTATTATCATGCGGCGTTCAACGTAACAGGTGCGAGTGAACAGCAACGGATCTATTTGGTGCTGCGCTCTGACAGCTTAACTCACAGCGAGCGTGAAATTCCTGATGATCGTTTGATTAAGTTGGCGGCAGCGGAACAGATTGACGGCATTATTAATCGGGCTTTGCCCGGAGTGCGTTTGTATTACCAGGAGATTGCCCCACACGGTTTACCTAACCGAATGAATACCCGTTATTTCCGGGTAGAGAATCGTGGCGCGTTGTGGCGGCAGGTAGAAGATAGCGAACGCGTGGCGGTGCACTGGGCTGATGCGCCGGACGATTTACAGATAGAAATCGTTATAGTGAGAGTGTCGTGATGTGTTTGTTGGATTGTTACATTCCGGTATTTACCTGTGTGTTGCGTATGATCCAACAGCAGGTGAATCAAGCCGAAGAGCTGCGGCAGACATTGTTAACCGCGCTGACGCAGGCGCAGAATGAAGCGCAGCGGCATGGTTATGGATTGCAAGATATCGAAGAGGCGAATTTCGCGGTGGTGGTTTGGGCTGATGAAGCTATTTTGTGCGCAGGTCAGAAAGAATTGAATGTTTGGCGACAGTCATCGTTGCAAGCGCAGCTTTATGATGCTGAACTTGGCGGAAATACATTTTTTGATCGTCTGGCGGCATTATCTGCGGATAATTATCAAGTTCGGTTGGTCTATGTTTTTTGCCTGCTTTCTGGATTTTATGGGCGTTATGGCAGACGTGACAATTTGGAATTGCACAATATTATCCAACAGGAATTAGATAATTTCCCTGATACTTTGCGTCGTTATATTGCTACAAAAAATCACAGGTTGATGAACACGTGCGATAATATTCTGGAAAATAAGCGGCCCAATAATAAATGGCGTAGGAAGTTAATGTTATTAATATTGTCTCTTACCTCAATTTATATTTCTATCACAGTTTATTTATTGAATATTAGCCGATAAATTCGGAAATTAAACATGAAAAAGTTATTTTATGCCATTGGCTGGCTCAGCGTGATGGTCGTCCTTCTGTTACTCAGTTTAATCATTGCTGTGGCATTTTCATGGCCAACAATCGGTGGTCTGATATTATTTCTTTGCTTATTGCTGTTGTTATTACTGCTACGTGGGACGATGGCATTAATACCGCAAATAACAAATAGGCTGAGTCGGATAAATAGGTTCTGGCGGCAGGGAAATAATCGTCTGGAATATTTACTGTATCAGCATTGGTGGTGGGGAGGACGTTTACAAAGCTGGCGTCGATTCCGTTCTCGGTTACACCGTAACGGTCCTGTTCCTCCGTGGTTTCTGGTGGTGGGAGAACGTGGTAGCGGTAAACAACCGTTGTTAGCACACAGTAATGTGGTGCCTATGGCAGGGAGAGATCTGACATCGTTTTCGGAGAATGCCTTTACTTGCCGTTGGTGGTTTTTCCGCCGGGCAATGTACATGGTAGTTTCTGGCCGTTATACCGAAGGGCAATCCTTGTATCGGCAAGCATGGTTACGTTTGATACGTTGGATCGCACTGGTGCGTAACCCTGCTGGTGTACTCGTTTGTTTGTCGGTGGAGCAGTTACTAAATAGTGACAATAGAGCGCTTTATATCATGGCGCGTAATGTACGTGCGCAGTTGGAACCGTTGCAGATACGTTTGGAACGTCGCTTACCGATCTGGTTGATTCTGACACACAGTGAAGCATTACCGGGGTTCAGCCATTGGTGTTCGCAATTGTCGGCAGAGCAGCGTGCTGATTTATTGGGCAGTTTTATCAGTCAACATACCGATGGCAATGTCACTGATGTGCTGGATAAGAGCATGCGTACGATGGTCGATACCTTGAAGATGATGCGTCTTAAGCTGCTTAATCAGCAACGGCAGCAACCACGGTCGGAAGTACTGGCATTGCCGGAAACCGTTGCTCAACTGAAACCTGCATTGGGCTGTTACCTGAGTGCATTATTCGAACGCGATCATTATCTGGAGCATGGCCTGTTACGCGGCGTGTTTTTTACTGCGGAACATCAAACCGAGTTACAGCAAACCGAAGGCGTTTTTAGCCACCGTTTATTGGGGGAATATCTGCCCGGCCAGATTCGACGTAGTGATTCTGTTTTGCTAACAGGTTGGCGAACATTAGCCAAACGCACGTTGGTTAGCGTGTTTAGCCTGACGATGGTGTACGGCGCCGGTAGCGCATTGGTTAATACCTGGCGTGGTGTCACGCAGCTTGAGAATATCCATGAAACCCATCCGCTTGAACGGAGCTACTTACGTTATCAGCAGGTTGAACGCTGGTTACAGCAAACCTTGCCTCCTCTGCTTTTTTATCCTGTTACCTATACGACAGAACAACGTATGGCGAGGGAATATCAGCAGCAGGTTTCTGTTGATGTGTTCAATCCTGAGTCGACAGTCACTCGCTTGCTAACACGTTTCCAGAATGCTGAAGCACCGCAAAAACGACTGTTGGTTTTGCATTGGGCGCGTTTTATCAATATCGAACAGGCCATGGCGCGTGGTGCTTCGCTGGAAACTTTACAACACATGCCCGCTTATTCCGCTACGTTATTAAGCGGTACAAACGACTCTTTACGGGCAGATCAGCGTGTGGCATTGCGTTTAGCGCAATACCGTCAAGGCAATGCACAACAAGCGTTTGATCAATGGCGGGATACATTGCAGGCATTATTGGAAGATTCCAGCGACTGGCAGTGGCTTTTGGCGGATGAACAGCCGACAGGAACGCACTCGCTAACGTTGGCGGATTTCTGGCCGCTGACGGGAGATGATGCCGCTAAGGCTAACGCGCGTATTCGTGGCATTTATACTCGGGCAGGTGAACGAGATATTCAGGCTACATTGGTCGAGTTAGAGCAAGCTCTCAACCGACCGGCAGTTTTTCCTCCTTTACAACGCTCGTTTTATCAACAATATCAGAATCAGCGTCAGTCTGAGTGGTTGGCATTTGCTCAAGCAATGCCACAAGCGGAAGGGTTGGTACGTGGCAAGAAAAACTGGCAAACACTGGTATTAGCAACCGGCCAGTATGGCAGTCCTTATATTGTTTTTCTGTCGCGGTTGGAGAGTGATCTGTCCACAGTGAAGCAGGAAGATCGGCAGCCTTGGTTGCAAACACAGCAGCGTTTATGGCAACTGCATGGCTATGTGCAAAAAGGCAGCATGATGCAGCGTGTCTCGCTGGGAAATATTTCCTTACGTCAACGCATAATGTCATGGCTTGGTATTTCACCGCAGATCTCTGTGCAACTGGATGACAATACGTTAACGCGCTATCGCGATTACCGGCAGGCCATACAGTTGAATAGCCAACGTGAATTACTCAGTGATATGGAAACTGAATCGTTAGTCAAAAATGCGTTGAGTGATGGGAAAGGGGAACTGAACGATGACGGTTTGCGTACATTATTCAATCGCTTCGCGCTGTGGCGTCATGAAACGGAAAGCAAGAATGCCGGGGTGAATGAAACCTTGTGGCGGCTCTATCAGGGGGATGCTCATCTGGTACTGCGTTATGCCTTCTTAAGTGCCGCCAGCCGCTTGCAAACACAGTGGGAAAGTAAAGTGATCTGGCCGATGGAAAAATTAAGCGGACAAGCGCTGTTCGATGGCCGGGAACTGAATGCTCGATTGTATGAATACAGTAATGCATTTGTGCGGGATACGGCAGATTATGCGCTGGATATTCGTCCTGCAGGCATTAAGCGTCAGGAAATTGAAGGGGTGGCTTTTCCATTTAGCGACAATTTCATTTTTTATATCAATAACTTGATTCAACCGAATAACATGCTTTCATCTACATCTGATATTCGTCGCCGTTTACAAGAAAAGCTTACTTTGTTGGAAAACGAACATGAATTGGCGGCGGTACAGCAGCAGAAACCAGAACAAGAGCAATCGGCAGAAGTCGTGATGACTAGTCAGCCCGCGACGGCTAACCGGGGAGCACGGGTGTTGCCAGTTGGTAGTTCGGTGACATTGAGTTGTGATGATGGTGAACAGCAACTCAGAAGTATGAATTTCAATGACAGCATGACCCTGCGTTGGAACCCAGCATCATGCGGCAAGGTACAAATTGATGTGTATTTCCCCAGTTTTACGCTCAGTAAAAGCTACGTTGGTACTGATGGTTTGCTGCAATTTATACGCGCTTTCTCCCGTGGTGAACTGACACTGGCAGCACAGGCATTCCCGCAGCGGCACAATGAATTAAGTTCGCTAGGTATCAATAATGTCACCGTGCGCTATCAGATCAGCGGAGAGAAAGCCGTTTCTTCATTGTATCAACAGTGGCAACAACGTCAGCAGCAACAAACCGCGTTGTTGGAACAACGCAACCGGCTGGATAGTCAGTTGCTGGATTTAAGTGAACCGACAGTGGCGAAAGGCTCTCTTTCCACACTGCCGTTACAAATCACCACCTATTGGAATGAATTAAGGAAACCTAAAAGTGAGTAATTATCTGAAACAGATCGTGGGTAAATTAACGGTGGAAGCGCGTCAGTGTCTTGATGAGGCGGCTAATTTGGCGGTACGGCGCACCCATCATGAAGTGGAGATTGAACATTTGCTGCTAGCTTTGTTTGAAAAACAGATGTCGATGATGGAGCAGGTGTGTCATCACGGTGGTATTGATGCTATCGCGTTACTGAATGCTTGCCAACGGTCGCTGACGCTATTGCGTAGCGGTAATCATCGTCCGCCAGTATTCTCTACCAATCTGACAGAATGGCTGGAACAATCCTGGATGTATGCCAGCACTCGTTCTCACTTGGGATCGTTGCAGATTACCGCTCAGGCGTTGATTGTGGCATTGCTCGTGAATCCATCACTGCAACATTCACTCACCTCGGAGCTACAACAGGCGTTACAGGGTAACATTGATGCGATAGAACAGTGGTTGTGTACACAGGTACATACCGAACTGCAGCAAATGACGGCTGCCAGGGATAATACGCAATCTGCTCTGGCACAGTATGCTCATCATCTGACTCAGGCGGCACGTGATAACAAATTGGACCCGGTTTTGGGACGTGAACAGGAGATTCGTCAATTAATTGACGTGCTGTTGCGTCGTCGTCAAAACAATCCGTTGTTAACCGGTGAAGCAGGTGTCGGCAAGACAGCTTTGATAGAGGGGCTTGCTCAACGTATTGTCGATGGCCGTGTGCCGGAGGTGCTGACGCAGGCCGAATTATTCACACTTGACATGGGGCTATTGCAGGCAGGTGCTAGTGTGAAAGGTGAGTTTGAAAGTCGCCTGCAAAACTTATTAGACGAGGTGCAGGAATATCCGGCACCCGTGATTTTATTTATTGATGAAGCGCACACTCTGATTGGCGCTGGTGGTCAAGCTGGACAAAACGATGCAGCCAATTTGTTGAAACCGGCATTGGCACGGGGTGAATTGCGGGCGATTGCTGCAACTACCTGGGCCGAATATAAGAAATACTTTGAAAAAGACGCAGCGTTAGCACGTCGTTTTCAGGTGATTAAAGTTGAAGAGCCTTCTCTGGAACTGGCGACAGCTATGTTGCGTGCCATAACACCGGCTATGGAAACACATCATGGAGTCAAAGTACTCGCAGAGGCGGTAACCGAAGCCGTGACATTAGCTAGCCGTTATATCAGTGGGCGTCAGTTGCCGGATAAATCAGTCAGCCTGTTGGATAGCGCCTGTGCCCGTGTCTCAGTTTCACAGACTGACGAACCTGCGCCTATTGAAGATCTGCGTGCCATGCTGGCAAATATTGCTACCGAACAGGAAGCATTATTACGAGAAGGTGGTCATGAAACTCAGTTAAAGAAATTGGCACAACGTCAGGCCGAATTACAGGCGTCACTGGAAGAAATTTTGCCGGAATATCATGTTCAGCGTCAGTTAGTGAATGACATCCTCGCTTGTGAAGAACATGACGAACAGCTACCCGTATTGAGGGCAGAACTGCATCAACGCCATCGTCAACACGCCTACGTATTTGACTGTGTTGATGCCGCCTGCGTAGCGGATATTGTTGCGGGTTGGACGGGAATACCGCTTGGTCGGATGGTGGAAAATGAACGTGATGTACTGCGTCAGCTCGAAAGGCGCCTTGGTCAGCGAGTTATGGGACAAGATCATGCGCTCAGTCAGATAGCCCGGCAAATTCGAATTGCCAAAGCGCAACTGGCCGATCCGGTCAAGCCTACCGGAGTATTTATGCTTGCAGGTCCTTCTGGTGTTGGGAAAACGGAAACCGCTCTGGCATTAGCGCATGAATTGTATGGTGGTGAACATCATATGATTACGATCAATATGTCGGAATATCAAGAAGCTCATTCGGTTTCTGGCCTGAAAGGTTCTCCTCCAGGGTATGTCGGTTATGGACAAGGTGGCGTGTTGACCGAAGCAGTTCGGCGTCAGCCTTATAGTGTGGTACTCCTTGATGAGGTGGAGAAGGCACATCCTGATGTGTTGGAGTTGTTCTTTCAGGTGTTTGATAAGGGCATGATGGAAGATGCGGAAGGGCAACAGATTAACTTCCGCAATACGTTGATTATTCTTACCACTAATGCGGCATCGGATTGGGTGATGCGGGCAGTAATGCATGGGGTAAAAGAGGAGGGCGAAAATCGCTCGGCAACACTTGAAGATATTCAGCAGGTTATCCGACCAGAACTGCAACGGATTTTTACTCCCGCATTTTTAGGTCGTTTGCAGGTTATTCCTTATTTGCCGGTACAGGGTGCAGTTCTGCATGCCATTGTGCGCCATAAACTGAATAAAGTTGTGGAGCGTTATCGTCAGGCAACTCAGTGTGAACTGCACTATAGCGCTGCGTTGGTGGATTTTATCGCTGAAGGGTGCCGGATTGCCGAAAGTGGGGCCCGTGAAATTGATAACTTGTTAATGCAGTTTGTTCTACCGTTGTTATCGGATCAATTGCTACTAGGAGATACGCCAGTGAATGAGGATGTTTGGCTGGATGTTATGGACGATCAGGTCCAGTTATTGTCAGAACAAAACTGAACTATCACCATAGAATATTATCAACTTAGCGTAAGAAGCTGCCCTCTCTGCTATTATTATCTTATGATGTAACATCAGTGTTACGGAATGAGATCCTGATGAAAATGAAAAAGATAGTGGTCTTTTGGTTTGCTTTTACGCTAGTTAATTTTGCGCTGGCACTGCTAAGTTTGCAAGTGCGTGATGTCTGGAGCTTGTCGTCATTGGTGTGGTTTCCGGCGGGTTTGTTACAAGGTATTTTTTGTGCCAGGGCGCCCCGGTACTGGCCTGTCTGGTTAATAACGGGGGCGTTGATTTCTCTGACCGCGAGCCAATGGTATGGCAGACCAGTAAATGTATCGTTGATATTTGCTTGCATCAATGTCGTGATGTTGGCAGTGACGGGGCTAATCTGGCAATTTTTTTACGGTGTAATGTGGGCGCCAAAACGAGCAAGGGATATCTTTAATCTGACAGTGCTTTGCTCATTAAGCGGAATTATTGAGCGATTTGTTGCGAAGTTAGTACTTTATTTATTGGACTACCCTACCGATATATCCATTTCATTATCAATTGCCGTAGGCTCTGTGTTGAGTTATCTGCCGTTTACGTTTTTTGTCATTTCTTGTATCACCTACGAAAAGAGTCGGGCTGGAGATAAGAGAGTCTATGGTTTATGGCTAGTGGCTTTGTTAGTCATGGCAGCGTTGTTTACCAGCCCGTCACCTGAAACCGGGAAAATACAGTGGCAAGGAGTAGCGCTCATGTTTTCCTTCAGTTTGCCGATGCTACTAGCGTTAAGTGGTGATTTATTGGTATTAGGCAGCTTCTTATCTTTATGTACGCTGGGGATTGTGAGTGCAACCATTTTTGGTTTTGGGCCATTTTCATCTCCATCAATGAACCTTCAACAGAATGTACAAATGGCGGCATGGTACAGTACCGCGTTTACCTTGCCTGCGTTACTATGCTGTGGCTGTTTATATAACGCAATCAATGCATTGCATCGTTGTAAAGCGCGTTTTTTGTTAATGAAGATGATGCTGGAACAAGAACAGATTAACTGTTTTCGATTAAGTGCCGATGGACATCTGTATTGGCACCATGATTCGGTTTGGATGCGGTGTGGAAAAGCTCCTGTCTACTGGTCACAGTTGATGGCCTGGGTGCATAAAGAAGATAGACAGAAAATTGAACAGCTTAAGAGTTCAGTTTCTTTGATGCCACAGATGTTAAAAGTGCGGATTGCTGATGGCAAAGGTGAATTTAACCAAGTCATTATCGCCTTGATTGTTCATGTGGGGGAAAATGCCGGTTTTATTGAAGGAACTATGCGTGAAATAGCAGATAGAAAATAATATGGAGAAATAACCTATGTCAAGACGAGTTATTATTGCTGACGATCATCCGGTATTTCTATTAGGACTGCGTACAGTATTGGCAACATTACCCGAGAATTATCAGGTTGTGGGGGAAGCGCATGATGTCTCGGCACTTTTCTCTCTGCTGGCGGAAAAAGAGGTGGATATGCTGATTACGGATTTCAATATGCCAGGTGATAACCAGATAGATGGCTTGAGGATGATTAGTCGGATACGTGAGCAGTATCCGAGCTTGCCGATTGTGGTGATCACGATGATTAGTGACCGAAAGATAATTGCGTCGTTGATTGATTACAAAGTGAAAGCGATTTTAAATAAAAATAGTCTATCTCACGAGCTAGTGAAAGGGTTGTACAGCACAACGGGACGTGATGAGCCTTATTTAAGTGAGCAATTTCTCGAATCTCCGGGTGAGGAAGTTGTAAAAGCACTCACCGGCAAAGAGCTAGAAGTGATGAAATTATTGGGCCAGGGGTTGAGTGTGAATGATATCGCTGCGCGTTTGTACCGTACTAAACAGACGATCAGCGCACAAAAAATCAGCGCAATGAAAAAGCTGGGATTAGACAATGAAGCTGCTCTTTATAATTATTTGCATCAGGTTGGATTGGGATTGTAACAAATGAAAGGCTGGTGGAACGGACCTCGATGGGTAGCTATATTGTTACTTTTGTTGCCATTATCTGGCCGGAGTCTCAATCTGTTTGAATACCATAATGCGCAAGATCTGCCTTCAGGTGGACTGCCGGTGGAATTTTATTCGAACGTCGTCACTCAGGAGTTTGTTCCATTACCTGTCAAAGAACCCGAAATTCTGGCGCCGCATTTCCCAACCCTAAAAGTCGGCATTCTTTGTTGTATTGGGGCTCCATTGGTGATCCATCGTTGGGATGGCAAGCTGGAAGGGATTTATGCTGATTATCTTCGCCTGATTGAAACGGTGTTGAAAAGGCCGGTGGAGGTACGTCTGTTTGGTAACTGGGCATCCGCCTATGAAGCATTGCAGCGTGGAGATATTCAGCTGTTATCGCATTCTGCCTCATCACAGTCGGGAAATAGGAACGATGATACTTACCCGATTCTGGTGCAGCCGCTCGCCCTGATTGTGCGTAAAGAACAAGTGAAGATGCCATTTGACAAAATGAATATTATGGCAGCACCTGGCAGTAACCCGAATGTCGTTAAGCAATTGAGCAAATACTACCGCAGCGTTTCAGTGGCGCAAAATCAACAGGAAGCAATTCAGGCGGTGGTAGATGGTCAAGTGGATGCTTATCTGGATGGTCAAAGCCAGATTGCCTATTTGCTGGCTTTTCGTCCGTTTGCTGGGCTAACCTACCGTCGGGATCTTTCTCAGGGAGAACGGTACGATTTTCTTGGTCACAATGGTGATGATATGGTTGAAACGATCAATCTCATCCTGACCGCCATTCCCCATGAGATAAGAAATAAGGTTTATCAACGTTGGATTTCTGGATTAGCGCTGGGAAGTAATAACGACACCTCGATCTTTTCACCACAAGAAAAAGCCTGGATTAAAAAAAATCCTGTTATTAATGTCGCAATCAGTCGTACTGCACCGCCTTATTCATTCTTAGATAAAAATGGTGAAATTACGGGGTTAGATGTCGATATTTTACATCTGATAGGAGAGAAAAGTGGCATCACCTTTAATTTTATTCCGGCTGATGGTGCTGTGGGGGTCAAAAAGCTGTTAAAAAACGGCGAAGCTCAAATGACTTCTTTGGTCAATACACCAGAGCGGACCCGATGGCTCTCTTTCAGCCATCCTTATGGCACGGTGGAATGGGTAATGATTACCCGCAATGAGCGTAATGCGCCTTATGAGTTTGATCAGCTTAAGCACCACCGGGTCGCTGTTCAGCGCGATCATGCGCTATTGTCAGTATTGAAACAATACCCAGAGATTTCCGTCGTGGAAGTTGACAATGTGACGAAAGGCATTGATATGGTACTGGCTGGGGCAGCGGATGCAACCTTTGATAGCTTGATTAGTGCTGATTATCTACAGGCAAGCCACTATGGTTCTAATATTTCTATTCAATTCTTTAGGGATTCCTTACAACCAGAACAGTACGCCATCCTACCTTCCTATCCTAAACTAGTTAGCATATTGAATAAAAGCATTGATGCACTACCGCCAAATGAGCTGCGTGTATTGCGCTTAAAATGGTTATCTATGGCGAATGTAACGCCCTATGATGACAATAAAATCTCTCCTTGGGTGAAATTGTGGGGAGGGGCGTTATTTGTGATTGCATTGAGTTCAGCCTTTTGGGGGAGCTATCTTGCACACCAAATCAGACGCCGGAAAAAGGCTGAAAATAACTTACAGAATTTGCTGGCATACTGGGAAACGTTATTCAATAACATCCCTACGCCTATGTTTGTCTGTGATCCAACGATGTGCATTACGGCGGCGAACCTCTATTTCAGACGCGAAATGAGCCTGATTGAGTCTGATGTGATTGGTCGCAGCCTTTTTTCTCTCTGTTTTTTAGATCCTGATGATGAGCAAGAGATCAGTATGATTTTCTTACGTTGTCTGGAGGGGGAACTGGCACATTTTTCTGACCGCAGTATTGTGGCACGAGGCAGAGACAAACATGTTTATTTATGGCTTGAAAGTTACCGAAATACTGAAGGCATTGTTCAGGGGATCATTGGTGGTTGGTTTGATGTCACTGAGCGTAAATTGCTAGCGCAAGAGTTGCGTCAGGAGCGCGATAAAGCTGAACTTGCCAGTTTGGAAAAATCAGATTTTCTGGCACACATGAGCCATGAGATCCGTACCCCTTTACAAGCGATTATCGGTATTCTCGATTTGGAAGTAAAACAGCAAACTCAACCATCCGCACCGTTGCATATCGCATGGCATGCCGCTATGTCCTTACAGGGAATCATCGGTGATGTGCTGGATTTTTCCAAGATAGAAGCTGGGCGCATGGTGCTGAATTTGAAGCCAGAATCATTGCAGGATGTTTTGGAAAGTTGTGCAGCGACGTTTAGCCATCGAGCAAAGGAGAAGGGGCTGTATTTCACCCGGCAGTTCGATTTGCCATCTGAATATTATCATCTGCTGGATGCTACACGTGTCACCCAGATAGTTAATAACCTGTTGGGCAACGCGATTAAATTTACTGAACAGGGCGGTGTGCGGATCAGCACTCGCTATCAGCATATTCCAGACAGTAATCGAGATGAAATTACGCTGGTGGTTGCAGATACGGGTTGCGGTATCCCGGAAATCCTGTATGAGGCGGTTTTACTACCCTACGTACAGGTGACGCAAAATAATGGCGGTAAAACCGGTACTGGGTTGGGATTACCTATCTCTGTACAGTTAGTTGAATTAATGGGAGGGAGCCTAAAAATCACTGGTGTGCCTGGTGGTGGCGCACAGGTAACCGCGGTATTACCGCTTATGCGCAGTACGATTGAAAAGGAGATTGCGAGTGAAAGAACTGAAAATATTGGCATAGAGATTAATGAACCACTGAATATCCTGGTGGTTGATGACTTACCTGCCAATTTACAGGTGCTATCATTACAGTTAGCGCCATCGGGCCATCGTGTTTTATTGGCTGAAAGCGGTGAACAGGCCATGAACCTAATGGAAGATGGGTATTTCGACATTGTGCTGACGGATTGCCAGATGCCGGTGATGAATGGTTACGAGCTGACCCAGTTACTGAGAAAACATGAACGGCTGCGGCAATTACCGCCATTCATTATTCTGGGGTGTACCGCGAATGCGTTTTCTACCGAGCAGGCCCGCTGCCTGGAGGCGGGAATGGATGGTGTATTGATTAAGCCGCTGGTGCAAAGCAAGTTACTGGCAGAAATTACTCGTTATTACCGACAAGTCAATGATGAGGCAGCGCTCCAGTTTGATGAGATTCAAACGTTGGCTCAACAAGACATAGTTGTAGAACGTCAATTACTCAGTGCGATACAGAAAGGGATGTTGGAAGATATTGCAGAGCTGAGGCAACAGGAAAATCAACAACGCCATGAGAAAGTTGCGCATCATGCACATCGTATGAAAGGTGCTTTTGCTTTGATGCGATATCAGCAGGGAATACGTGTCTGTCTGCGTATAGAAAAAGGCGAATGTTATGATGAGAAAACAATTGCCGTTTTGTTGACTCGTGCGGAATATTTCCAACGGCAGATCGAGCAGCGATTGGAAATAAAGCTAAATTAATTTCCTCTCAGTCTGTCTGGCCTTTCGTTAAAAGCAATAAAAATGATTTTATTGTTGTCGAAGCGATATGCGAGGCAGAGCATCACGGTCTTCAATGCGTTTTGTTCAACCCAGAATCGAAGCTCAACAAGCCCCTGATAAATCCTTAATCTAGTCTAGTTAACTTGACTAGATTAATAAAGACAAATAAACTTAAAGTGTGTACATCAAGAGGTGATGTTATGGAAAAGGTTAACATCTACGATGCGAAAACCAACCTGTCTAGAATTGTTCAGGAAGTTGCTCGCACTGGAGAGCCAGTCGTGATTGCTAAGAATGGTCATGCACTGGTTAAAGTCGTCGCATACAGAGAAGAGAAGCCTAAGCGAAAATTAGGTTTTCTCAAAGGTAAAGGCAGTGTTCCCGCCAATTTTGACGATATGAACAGCGCCGAAATTGTTGATATATTCGAAGGAAAATACACTTAATGGAATTACTGTTAGATACCAACATCTTGCTGTTTATGGCATATGAACCAGAAAAACTGAAAACTGATATTGTTGATCTTCTGGAAGATACCAGTAAAACGCTTTGTTTTAGTGCGGCGTCTATATGGGAGGTCGTCATTAAAAGCAATCTGAATAAGCCTAATTTTTCTGTAGATCCTGAACAGTTCAGGGATGGACTGTTTGAAGCTGGTTTGATTGAAATACCCATCAAAAGCGAGCATATGCTCGTTGTGTGCGATTTACCGGAAAAGCTACATAAAGACCCGTTTGACCGGTTAATTATCGCTCAGGCGAAATACAATAAGATCCCACTAATCACTAGTGATAGCAAACTGATAGATTTTGTCAGTGATTATATTACTGTAATCCCTAATAGATAGCCAAAATGAGTAGGTAATTTGGCTATCGTAAGCTAATAGTTTAAGTACCGGTATTTTATCCTCTCCATCTTCTATTTCTGCACGTATTATCTAAAAGCAATTTCTTCTGAAATATATTACATCACTTTATTACTCCTATTGGTGAGTTTTCAGGGCATTTTAGCCTTCAAATCACGACCTTCTTGCAACCAACTTACCTTGTATCCTGTTTACGCTATACTTCATAAAAATAGATTGCATGCGATCTATTCGTATGACACCATTATGGTCATTATAGCTCCTTGAGCTGAAACAAAGATGACATCTGATTAACCAAACCGAGTCATGGAGTTTAAAATGAACGTTTCACAGCAGATACCAGCTCCTGATAATTATAGTGAGGAGAGAAACCGGTATTCAGTATTACTTCCTTTATGTGCTGCGGGAATCATCATCCCTATCGTATTTACAGGGCCTGCAATTGCTACGCCTATGATTGCTCTCGAACTTGGTGGTTCTTCGATTGAGTTGGGCGGGATTGTTAACGCTTATAACGTTGCTTTTGGTAGTTGTGTGATGGCTGGTGGAACATTGGCTGATCGGTTTGGTCGTAAGCGTTGTTTTTTAAGTGGATTAATCCTGTTTTTTATCACGTCACTTCTCATTGGTTTCGCTCCCGATATTACTTCACTCAACATACTTCGAGGCATAGAAGGAATCGCCGGCGCGTTGACCCTGACAAGTTCATCAGCGCTTATCGCGCAAGAATTCGATGAACATTTACGATTGCGCGCGTTTAGTTTCCTTGGTACCTCTTTTGGCATTGGATTAGCATTCGGCCCTATGCTTGTGGGGATGATGATAGCTAATTTCGGTTGGAGATCGCTTTTTTTCTTTATCGCGCTGGTATCACTAATTGTCCTTTTGTTCAGCGCCAAAAAGGTAAATGAATCAAAAGATCCCGACGCGAAAAATATAGATTGGCCGGGCATCATTCTTTTTACACTTGCCTTGAGTACATTAACGCTGGGAATTGTTTTTGCACCAGAAAGAGGATGGACTGATATTTATATTATTGGATTATTTCTTGCGAGTGCTTTGTTTTTAGTTATTTTTGTTATAGCGGAAGTTAAGTCTCGCTATGCAATGCTTGATTTAAGCCTATTCCGCTATCCGCGATTTATTGGCGTGCAATTATTGCCCATTTCAACCGGATTCTGTTTTGTCGCATTATTAGTTTCTCTACCAATCTGGTTTATCGGTATTCAAGGTTTTGATGAGGGGCGAGTAGGTCTTGCAATCCTTCCACTGACAGCGCCGATGCTGGTTGTCCCTTTCATTGCTGGATATCTCTCGAAATATGTCTCACCTGGGCTGATTTGTAGTGTTGGGTTGTTGGTTGCTGCTGTTGGCGGGTGCTGGTTAGCTTTCAGCCTCCAAGTTAACGGAGAGATAAATTCTTTAGTTGGTCCTTTGTTAATGATCGGTATTGGTAGTGGATTGCCGTGGGGACTCATGGATGGTTTATCGATGAGTGTCGTTCCTAAAGAACGCGCAGGCATGGCAGCAGGCATATTTACAACGATGCGCGTGTCTGGAGAAGCTTTAGCTATCGCTATCATTGGTGCTTTGCTGGCAGCTCAAACATCAGCCATTCTGGTTTCCTCCAAAGCAGATCATGCTTTTTCAAATATCGTCTCCAGTGAGTGGGGAGGAAAGATCGCGAGTGGTCAAATGTCATCCATACTTGAATCGGTTGCTGATGCAGATAGGACAAGTTTAGGCCACTGGCTTGCAACAATATATCAAAGCTCATTTGGTTCAATTCTACTGATAATAGCCGCATTAACAGCGTTGAGTGCGTTAGCTTGTGCATTATTGCTACGACGTGAAAAACAAAACGCCATTCGTAATTAATTGACTTGCAAAAGCGAGGTATCTGATGGATTTGCAGCTGACAGGAAAACGAGCTTTGGTAACAGGAAGCAATAGTGGGATTGGTAGAGCGATAGCGATTTCCTTGGCAAATGAAGGCGTACAGGTTGTTGTACATGGACGAAGGAAAAAGGAAACTGAAGAAGTCATGCAGGAAATACTTGATCATGGTGGGCAAGCACATATGGTTATCGGCGATCTGACCAATGATGATCAAGCTCAAGATGTTGTCCGGTCGGCTCAAATTGCCTCTAGCGGAATCGATATATTAGTGGCAAATGCGGGCGCTTTTCCGCCAACGCCAATCCTGGAAAGTACGGCTCAGGATTGGTTAAATCTTTACGATCAAAATGTGGGTTCTATTATTCGTTTGCTTCGTTTTATTGTTCCTTCAATGGTGGAAAATGGATGGGGACGAGTGATTACTTTAGGGAGTATTGCCGCATCCCGTCCCTTTGCTTCTTTCGGTGCTTATGCGACAACAAAATCGGCCTGTGTGAGCCTTGCGGTCACCATTGCAAAAGAATTTGCGGGTACCGGTGTAACTGCCAATTGTATTAGTCCGGGTGATGTTATTACCCCAGCCGCAGAACAGCATTGGCGAACTGTAGCTAAACGTAATGATTGGGCTGATGAATGGGAAAAGATTGAATCTCATGTGGCTTCTAATATTTCACCGACTTTGGTGGGACGATTAGGGCGACCAGAAGAAATTGCTGATCTGGTGACTTTCCTGGCAAGTCCGAAATCTAATTATATTAATGGTTCTAATTTTAGGATCGACGGGGGTTTTCTAGCGAGTACGGCTTAATTCGATATATACTCAGTGGATTTCAAGATGGATCGCGACGGCAAGGGAGCGAATCCCCGGGAGCAAGAGGCAACTTGAAAGATAACGGGTATAGATAAATAGCTAGAGGGATATTATGGATACGCATTACGCTGCATTGTTTGCGCCAATGTCATTTGGTTCTCAGATGTTGAAAAATCGAATTGTCATGTCACCAATGACACGGCAATTATCTCCCAATGGTATTCCTGGGCAGGTAAATGCTGCATATTATCGACGACGTGCCGAGGGAGGTGTTGGTTTAATTATTACCGAGGGGGTATGTATTCCCCATATCGCAGCAAATGGTTACGCGGATGTTCCGGTAATGTATGGAGATGAAGCGCTTAACGGATGGAAAACAGTTGTAAAGCAAGTGCATGAATATGGTGCATTGATAATTCCCCAACTCTGGCATGTTGGCCCAATGCGTAGACCGGGTATTGGGCCAGATCCTTCAGTGCCTGGATATGGCCCGATGACCATACGCGACGGCGACCAGACAATAGTGAAAGGTCTCAACGAGAAGGATATCAAAGATATTATTGATGCGTATGTTCAGGCGGCTAAGAATGCATTGGACATTGGTTTTGATGGTATTGAGATCCATGGAGCCCATGAGTATTTGTTAGATAGTTTTATTTGGCAAGTGACAAATCAGCGTAAAGATAAATATGGAGGAACATTTAATAACCGTATTCGTCTTGCATCTGAGGTTGTCAGCGCGATACGAGCAGCCACTAGCCCTGAATTTCCTATCGTATTCCGTTTTTCACAGTGGAAAATACGCAACTATGGCGCTAAAATAATCGAAACCCCTGATCAGTTAGAGAAATTTGTGACAACGCTAGTTAAAGCGGGTGTAGATGTATTTGATGTTAGCACCCGCCGTTTTTGGGAACCAGCATTTGAAGGGAGTCCAGACAGCCTGGCAGTTTGGACCCGACGTTTAAGTGGCAAGCCTACTATTATGGTCGGTAGTGTTGGTTTGGATAAAGCCTATGCGATCGCGCAGTTGCGTGGAGATGAGAAACCAGATGCAGGGAGAGCTGATTTAGCTCCGGCAATAGAATTGTTGGCATCCGGCTCAGTTGATTTAGTTGCTTTGGGGCGAATGTTATTAGCTGATCCAGAATGGCCGACAAAAGTTTATGAAGGAAGACTATCGGAAATTTTTCCTTTTGATAAGTCGTCAATGATGACGCGTCTTTGATGTTATTTACATATACCCTTCCTCTCACCCCAGTCACATAGTTATCTATGCTCCTGGGGATGCGTTCATTTGCCGCCGCGCTGCAACTCGAAATCTGCTCCCGATTATTTGTCTGGTGTCTGTCAGATGAATTTTTGTATCTGATTGTCAATCCAAAATTATAAAAGGCTATTTATCGAGTTTTGATTTATTAATGTGTGAGAAAGTGCACTCCAATATTCACTTTTTTCTATATTAAATAAAGAATTATTTTCTAGAGTGGCAGATAAATCCAGATCCTGGAGAAAGTCTTCTAAATCGGTTATCGATGCGAATGCCATAATTGAGATGGCATCGATATCTTTTGCTATCGGATGGAAAAATTTCTCTCCTGTCATGATGGGACCAATATTATGTAGCTGAATGTAACGTTGAACAAACTTTTGTGTTGAAGGTTGAGAGATTATTGCTTTGGCATATTGGTATAACAGAATTTCATGAAAATCACTGCGATTTAATTCCGTTGCCCGTCGATGAATATTGACTAAAAGTATAGCATCGCTATTTGTTTTGCTCGGAATTAAAACATGTTGACGGCAAAGTACTGGACAGAGTTCTCGAAAGATCACTTGGTCCTCAGGCAAGATGGCTCTACTAATTTCTGGATGTTCGAATAAGGAATACAAGTTATCTATATTTGGGAAGCTTAAATACGCTATGCCATCCCATTGTGGCCGACGATGGCTAGGAATATGCCCTATGATGGTATTAAACAAATGCCCGTCTTTATCAAGTGGTGGCTGATAAGGAAGAGGGTTGATGCTTGAAGGACCCGATGAGAATCGGTGGATTTGATCATAGCGTAGTAACGTATATTTCCCATCGGATTCCCGTGGTAAGGCATGAAGGAACCTGGGACCATGAACTTTACGCCAATATTCGGTCCATTTTTCGAAAGCCAAATTTGCATCCTTTTCAAATGCATTTATGACTAAAGGCGGTTCCACCAAAGGGTGGCCTTGTACGTCAAGCATTTGATTTGGATCTTTGCGACGTTCTGTTAATGGCGAACTGTCAGCTCTGGAGAGCAATGTGCAAAGTACGGTTGTCTGAGGTGTGGATGATGAACTAACGGGAAGAACGCTAATGCAATCAGTCATATGTTACTTCCTTAGCTAAGCGCTGGTGCAATATTAGTGCATTACAAACGTTCGAAGTGTCCGATCAGTATGCGAGGGACAATGAACCAAATAATGGTATCATGCGATTAGTAAGCATGTAATGGTATTTTTGTGCTGGCTAGACCCTATCATGATAGGAAAATAGCATAAGGTTACTGTTCGCTTCATTTTTTGGCCCTTATAACGAATAGCAATGTTGTAGCTGTTTATATTTACATTAAAATTTAAAGAATATATTTGCTTATTACACGCAAACGATCTAAATTCAAAAAAGAAATAATCCCGTTCAGTTCTCATCTATCGTCTCTGTTCTCGCGTCATTTCGGAGAGCTAAAAAAATGCATCAACCTCCAAGTTTGGATTATAAAAAACCTTTGGATATCAATTTATCAGTGCCAAGGAAGGTTCCCGTAGTGATTGTAGGAGCTGGATTAGTAGGATTGACTTTGGCATTAGATCTCGCTCGTAGAGGTGTTCCAAGTGTCGTGCTTGAAACACGTCAGGCATTAATTGAAGGTTCTCGAGCCATTGTCTTCGCTCAGCGTTCTTTAGAAATACTTCAGCGGTTAGGGTTAGGGGAACGATTGACTGAGAAAGGCGTCAATTGGAATTTGTCCAGAATTTATCATAGAGAACGAGAGTCTTTCAGTTTTGACTTTAAAACCGAGCCTTATTTTGGTTGCCCTGCATTCTTGAATATTCAACAGACTTATATAGAACAGTGGCTAATTGAGGATTGTTTAGCCAGTGGGTGGGTTGATTTGCGCTGTTTAAACACGGTGACCTCGTTAGAATCGAGTGGTGTTGGGGCTTCGGTGAAGGTCACCTGTCCAGATGGTTCGTATCGACTGGATTGTGATTGGCTCATAGCTTGTGATGGCGCGCGCTCATTTGTGCGGAATGCGCTGAATTTACCGTTAGTTGGTAGGCATTTTCATGATCATTTTTTGATTGTTGACGTCGAAATGAAACCGGACTTTCCTGCGGAACGTCGTTTCTGGTTCGATCCACCGTTTCATCCGGGGCATTCGGTTCTTTTACATAAACAACCTGATAACTTGTGGCGTGTTGATTTTCAATTGGGTGCAGAAGCAGACCCAGCATTTGAGAAACAGCCAGCAAGAGTTACCGAACGTTTAAAGGCAATGCTAGATCCGAAAATCGCTTTCAGGATCGACTGGATAAGCATATATACCTTTCGATGCAGGCGATTGGAGAATTTTGTTCATTCACGAATCGTATTCGCTGGCGATAGTGCCCACGAAGTCAGCCCTTTTGGAGGAAGAGGGGGAAATGGAGGAATTCAGGATGCAGATAATTTGGCCTGGAAACTCTGTGCCGTTGTAAAACATGGAGCATCACCAAAACTATTGCAGTCCTATGATGAAGAACGAGTTTACGCTGCGGATGAGAACATAATTAATTCGACTCGCAGTGCACAATTCATTACCCCGCCAAATCACGCAATAGCGACGCTTCGTCAAGCCAGTCTTGTTTTGTCTGAAACGACGGCAATGGGATGTACCTTTGTAAACTCTGGGCGTTTATCCAGTCCAGCTCGACTAGGAGGTATCGGGCAATTTTTGCCCGATACCTCTGTGAAAGGCAGAGTGAAACCCGGGGATGTTGCTCTGGATGCTCCGGTAAAAAATGGAGATGAGAGTAGCTGGTTATTGCACTTTATCGGTAGAAAAGGGTTCACACTTCTATGTTATCGGCTAAGTTCCAATTATGACGGAGGAGTAAATCATATTCATATAGAAGATATTAGTAATTCCTATCCATTAGAAATCATTACAGTCGTGTCGGCTACAGTAGAACAACCGACTGTAGCCTCAATTGATATCACTTTGGTAGATCACTATGGTTTGGTTGCTAAGCGTTATGATTTGGCTTGTGGATCAATCGTATTATTCAGACCTGATCAACATGTGTTAGACGTATTTCCCTCGTTTAACCGTGATGACATTGAAAGGACACTTGCTCATTCCATGCCAATAGCTACCCATGCCGAGAGAAAAATATAATGAAACCGTACAATCACTTTTTGGCAGGATCGTTAATTACCTACAGCCATTTAACAGACCCAGATGCCTGTTATGAAATGATAACAGAGGCGTGTCAAGAGCTGGGGGATGAACCAGGGAATCTATTTTACGCTCAATTGGTTTTATTACTCGTTAATCATATCGGTGATTCTAATATCTTACGAGAAGCGATAACTGTTACACGTAAGGGGCTGACGACAGTCGCTAATTAAGTCGCGTAATAACCTTTAAAAACTTATATTCAAGGGGAATTGATATGATTCTCGATACTTCTTATCGTCTTGAATCTCGATATCGTCGAGGTATTGATGAACCTCAAGGCAAAATATTTATCAGTGGACAACAAGCTCTGGTACGAATGTTATTAGCTCAATCAGCCCTTGATCGATCTGTTGGTTTAAATACTGCGGGATTTGTCAGTGGTTATCGAGGTTCACCACTTGGTGGTGTTGATAAAGAGCTTTGGGCTGCAAAAAATTTATTGGAGAAAGCAAATATTCGGTTTCAACCCGGTATAAATGAGGATTTAGCGGCAACGACCCTCATTGGGACCCAACGTGTAGAAACGGATAAAATGCGTCTCTTTGACGGTGTTTTTGGGCTTTGGTACGGGAAAGGGCCTGGGGTGGACCGATCCGGTGATGCGTTAAGGCACGGTAATGCATATGGTTCATCACCCCACGGAGGAGTATTAGTCGTTATTGGTGACGATCATGGATGTGTATCTTCCTCAATGTCGCATCAATCAGATCAAGCTTTAATTGCCTGGGGATTACCCGTTATTCATCCTATTAACCTTCAGGACTATGAATATTGTGGACTCTGGGGTTGGGCATTATCGCGTTTTTCAGGTTTATGGGTGGGTTTTAAGGCGATTACTGAAACTGTAGAAGCAACAGCATCAATTAAAGTATCTGAGTTTCCCTCGTTCAAACAACCTGAAATAGAAACTGGGCCTGATGGATTACATTGGCGTTGGCCAGATTTACCGGGTATGCAAATTGAGCGACGTTTTGCTTATAAGCTAGAAGCGGCTCGTCGTTTTATCAGCGAAAATTCGTTAGATAGCGTAGATTGCGCCCCGGCTACCCCAAAATTGCTTATTGCCGCAGTGGGTAAAGCCTACCTGGATGTTCGCGGAGCATTAGATGAACTGGGTATCACTCTGACTGAATTAGAGACGGCAGGCATTGCATTACTCGGTATTCGAGTTGTTTATCCATTATCTCCTGTCTTAAAAGCTTGGGCACAACGGAGTGAAAAGGTATGGATTATCGAAGAAAAAACCGGGATCGTTGAGAACTTGCTAAAGGCCAGTATATTTAATTCAATTCTCGATAGCAGGCCATTAATTATTGGCAAGTCAGACGAAAATGGAATGAAACTTTTACCCAGTGAGGACGAGTTAAGGCCATCACGTATTGTCGATGTTCTTGTCAAACAGCTTCGGGAATGTGGCCTGTCAATAGAAGTCCCATCATTTTGGTCAATGAAACTCATAGAGCGTTCTCTGAATTGGGTAAAACGCACGCCATATTTGTGCTCCGGTTGCCCACATAATAGTTCCACAATGATTCCAGAAGGGAGTCAGGCGAGGTTAGGTATTGGATGTCACGCGCTGGCCGCTCGTATTCCTGAACGTGCCACGACAGGCAGTGTACAAATGGGAGGGGAAGGTGTTGATTGGATAGGTCAAATGTCGTTTGTCAGAACAGACCACATTTTCCAAAATATGGGGGATGGAACTTTTTTTCATTCTGGATATTTGGCTATTCGACAAGCGATCGCGGCAAAAGCTAATATCACTTATAAGATTTTATATAATGATGCTGTCGCAATGACCGGTGGTCAACCACTGGATGGTAGCTTAAGTGTTGAGCAAGTAGCGGCGTTAGTTTGTAGCGAAGGGGCTAAAGAAGTGGTTATTGTTGCTAAAGAGCCTGAGCGTTATAAAACAAAGGACCGTTTGCCAGAACAAGTCAAAGTCTACCACCGTGATCAGCTTAATGAGGTGCAGCTTCGATTGCGAACAATACCGGGTGTCACCGTATTGATTTATGATCAAGTCTGCGCCACTGAAGATCGCAGACGTCGCAAACGCCAACCCGTACCTGCTAAAAAGACCTATGTAACAATAAACGAACTGGTCTGTGAAGGTTGTGGAGATTGTCAAATCCAGTCGAATTGTTTATCCGTGGTACCCGTTGATACCGAGTTTGGAGCTAAACGAGCGATAGATTCTGAGTCGTGTAATACCGATCTTTCATGCTTAAAGGGTTTTTGTCCCAGTTTCGTCACTGTTACAGGGAAACCGCGTTTAGTTAATATGGATAAAACTGAACGGCAATTGATTATGACACGGGCAGATGAGTTACCGCTGCCGCAATTACCCGGTATTAATCAATGCTATGAAATATTGATAACCGGTGTTGGTGGTACGGGTGTTGTTACTATGGCGGCGACTATCGGTTTGGCGGCGCATCTACAGGATTTTTCAGTTAGCGTGCTTGATTTTACGGGATTCACACAGAAAGGCGGCTCGGTTTTTAGTCACATACGCATTGGTGCTAAAGATCATATATTACATCAGCATCGTATTGAACGAGGATGTGCCGACGTTTTAATCGCTGCGGATTTAACTGTTGCTTCAGAGGATGAGGCATTAAATGCTCTGCGTTCAGGACAAACTAAAATCATTGCCAATACTCATGAAATGCAGACAGGTTCAATGGTTCGTGATAGAAACCTCAAAATAGACACTTCTGATATTGAGAAACGATTAATAGAATTAGTCGGGGAAGATGGCTATGACGCTATCAATGCACGTTATTTTGCAACTCAATTCGTGGGGAGCATACAAACAAATATATTATTGTTGGGATATGCTTGGCAGAAAGGCGTCATCCCGTTAAGTTTACAAGTTCTTGAGCAGGCGATTAATTTACAAGGCGGTGATGTTGCTGCTAATAAAGTTGCGTTCGCTGGTGGTCGGTTGCTAGCGACTGATCCTGCGTATGTGCAATCCTTAGTTGTCCCTGCCGCATCTGTCAGGGCCAGCGGCGGTGAACAGGGGCTCCGTGAGGTTGTCGAGTCTCGTAGCCGTTATCTTACGGACTACCAGAATGAAAGCTATGCGGAAAAGTATCGAGCACAGGTCAATGCTGTTGTAAAAGCTACTGCTAACTGGGGGGATTTCACATTAGCTCACGCAGTTGCTCGCAATTTATTTAAACTCATGGCTTACAAAGATGAATATGAGGTTGCCCGCCTGCATAGTTCACCGCAATTTCTGCATTCTTTGACCGAATCATACATTGGGCGTCCCAAATTAAATTTTCATCTTGCACCGCCATTCTTGGGTAAGTGGCTGGGAAAAAATGGGTATCATCGTAAAATTACTGTATCTGGTTGGATTATTCCTTTTTTTCGCGGGCTTGCCGCTCTCCGATGTGTGCGTCACACTTTTTTCGACATCTTTGCCTGGTCTCATGAACGACGTGAAGAGCGGCTTTTGGTTTCGAGATATAAGGATACATTAAATGATTTATTATCAAAGGTTTCACCAGATAATCTCTCTTTGATTGTCCAGTGGGCGGAAGTACCCGAAAATATTAGAGGATATGGACATATCAAGGAGCGTTCAATTGCAGTCGCTTATAAACGTCAGGATGAATTACTTAATCAAATAGCGAATGGTGGCGCCACAATATATTCATCAATACCCATTAAAGAAGTTAATTAATAAGCTCTGTATAAATAACTGAATTAAGTGATAATCATTGGTTATTAATTTCTAAATAAAATAAAGTTTGAGAGTTACTGGTTCTAATATTTGGCTACATTCTTATATAAAACACAAAGTAACTCTCATTAATAATAAATTTATATGTCCATACCAGAATAGCGGTTAAATCCCTTTATCTTGGGAATAATACGTTAGCAAGCATTTGATAATCTGGATTATGATTTTCGCGATCTAAAATCCAATCTAATATTGCTGAAATATTTTTGTGAATATATGCATTTTGGGAATAAACCACACATTTTTTAAACTTGTCTATCAACTCTTCAAGCGTCATTGGGTTTTTGGCATTACCTTTTGCATAAGAAACTTCGCCTTTAAGTTGGGTCGCATCTTTAAACTGAATAATAATTTTGATTTTTCCATGTGTGCCTAATTCAGGTATTTCACATTCGGCTGCACTTCTGAGATAAATTTTTCTACTTAAATCAATGATATCCTTGCGACGAATGGCGTTTTCCGTGAAATCATCAATAAATAAATCCCCTGTTGTGAGTACGGCCGCAATATTATACGCGAGGCTGAAACGGGCTTCGACTACGGTTTGTGGTACTTGTTTTCGTTCTACTGGCGAGCCAACGAGATCAAATATTTGTTGGTTGGTAAGAACATCTATACGCTCTATTTCATTAATATCAATCTGTTGACCATTTAGCATTTCTTTTATTAACGCCACGGCTGAGGTATTTGGGCGGCAAGTAGGATAGGGTTTAAATGCGATTAATTGATCGAGTACAAAGGTTGTGCCTAATTCGTCAATAATTGAGTCAAGATTTGAACCAGGTTCAAAGGCGCTATAATAGCCCCAGCGTCCACTGAGAAATTGTTTTGCCCCGGTAAAACCTTGTTCAGCGAATATTACCGCTTTCACTGCATGGGATGCGACCAAGCCTTGTTGGTAAAAAACGGTTGAGGCACCGTCTATCATACATTGTGTTTCACCCAATGCGGATGTATATGCAATCCCAAGTGCGTTATGCAGTCGATCTCCTGTCAGGCCATATAACATTCCTGAGGCCGCTGTTGCTGCAATAACTTTACACAGGTCATACCGGCCACTTTCAAGTAATGTTTCCTTACGCGCCCTTGAAAGTCTAAGAGAAAGTTCCATACCTGCAATATAGGCAGTCATGAATTGTTCACGCGATATTGGTCGATCAAGGGAATCGGCAATAGCAAGCAACGCGGGTAATATCGCCACACTGGGATGTGTTCCGAGTGAGTCGCCAACATCATCGAAATCTAGCACTCTGGCAGCCGCTCCGTTTAACATTGCTGTGGCCGGAGCCGGTAAAGCTAATATTCGCCCAACTACTCGACTTTCTGGTTTTCCTCCCCATTTTTCGGTTATTTTAGTCAATAGTTCAACGCCGGGGTCACGGGTGCCAGCTAATAAAACACCAATAATATCAAGTAAGCAGTGGCTGCCGATTTCTCGGGTATTGTGATCAATTGAGGAATATTTAAGACTATCACAATAACTAACGATTTTAGATTCTAAGTTCATGATAATTCCTGTTTATAAAAGTCTTATTCACGCTATAAGTCTTAAAAATAATTAAATATTTATCTAACTGGATTGAAAGTCATGAGTACCTGATCGGTACTGACATTTTCTCCCACTGCCACATCTATTTTTTGGATTAAATATTTTCCTGGAGAGTAAAGTGTTATAACCATTTTCATGGCTTCTATACGTAATAACGGTTGTTTATCTTCTACAACACTGTTTTCAGAGACGAGAATCTCTAATACATTGGCTGGAATAGGGGATGACAATATATTGCTATCTTGATAAGGCTTAATGGATTTGTTTTTCCATAAATTCCCCATACTTAAAGCTATTGCTCGATGGCTTCCCGCATAGTCGATAAGAAAGTCATTTGATGAATTGCGTTTTAATAAAATCGTTTTTCGAATACCGTCAATCTTTATTCTTAATCGTATTGTATCGCTTGATATATGTTGCACATCTTCTAACTTGAGTTCACATGAAATGCCTTGAATATCATTCCATTGCGCTTGGTAAAGATGCGAACCAAGGCTATGAATTGTTGTCCTGACTTGGTTCAATTCACCTTCTACGACACCGTTTAGCAATGTTGATATTGTTGATGATACAGAGCTTGGATCTGTATTACGCATATGCAGTCCTCTTAATATGAAGGAATTTATGGCGTACCTGTTGACTCATTTCCAACTGCTATTTCGTTGAATCCATGGTGATATTGGTTTATGTGTATCCGAATGTGTTTGCACATCAGGAATAAGATTTAAATGTAGAACCAAAGCGGTAATTGCATGCATTGCCAGAGCTTTCCGCTGGGGTAGGGAATGGGTATTTTCGATTGTTTTACCGATAGAAAGATCATAATTGCCTTGGTTGAATGATTGGTTGTCTATTAACCAACGATGTACTGCGAGATTAGTACTAAAACCCGCAATAACCAGTTCATCCAGCGCCAGCCGCGACCGCTTTAAAGTTTGTTCACGATTGGCGCCGGAAACAATGAGCTTGAGGCATAAGCTATCAAACAGAGGCGACATCTTAGCGCCCAGATGTATCCCTGAATCAACACGTATACCCGGTCCTTCCGGGATACGATAATCCAACACTTCCCCACCGTTTGGTAGAAAATTCCCGTGGGCATCTTCCGCACAAATACGAAATTCCATTGCATGACCTGAGAAATGAATGTCCTGCTGAGTCAGTGTCAAAGGCTGATTTGCCGCGGAATAAATCATGTGTTCAACGATATCTATGCCGGTTATAGATTCTGTAACCGGATGCTCAACCTGAATGCGGGCATTCATCTCAATGAAATAAAAATGTCCTTCTTTATCAAGCAGAAATTCAACCGTGCCGGCGCTGTCGTATTCTACCTGATGAGCAACCGCCAACGCAGCGTTATGAAGTTTTTCATATTGCATTTCTGTCAGTCCGGGAGCGGGTGCTTCTTCAACAATTTTTTGCCGTCGGCGTTGCACGCTACATTCACGAGTTCCAAGATGTAAAATTTTTCCGTATTGGTCAGCCAGTATTTGAACTTCTATATGGCGGATATCTTCTCCCAGGAACTTCTCAAGATAGACCTGATTGTTGCCGAATGCCCGTAGAGCCTCTTGCCTGACTTCCTCATAAGAGGTGATAAAGTCTTCCGGTTGATCTACCACTCGAATCCCACGTCCGCCGCCGCCATGAGCGGCTTTAATCAACAGGGGATAACCCAGATTATTTGCCAAAATCATTGCCGCATTAGCATCGGCATCAATTTGCATGCCCGGAATAATAGGAATTTTAGCCCGTTCTGCCGCTGCGCGAGCAGCAATTTTGTCACCTGTCTGGCGGATAACTGCGCTATTAGGACCGATAAAAATTAAGTTGGCCTTAGCACAGGCGTCAGCGAAATCAGCGTTTTCTGCGAGAGGGCCATATCCCGGTGCTACGGCATCTACCTTACAAGATAGCGCGACGTTAATCACCGTCGTGATAAGCGTTTCAGGTATCCAGGCGTCAACTCTTACCGCTTGATCAGCAGCATGAACAAATTCTGCATTATCATCATCCGCGCTGTAAATCACGGTGGTATTAATATCCATTAGCCGACATGTACGTATGAAACGCAGGGCGATTTCTCCTCTGCAACAGATAAGTACATGGCGGATCATAACGATGTATCCTCGGATGATTCAGTTGGCTTGGTCGGGTTTAAGCCACGACCCAATACGGTATGGGCACGGGTGAATTCTCCCGCACTTACCGCGCCAGCAACGGAGATTTCACCCGCCAGTGCAACTGCTGCTGTTATTTCAGCCAATTTACGGGCATCGTGAGTGCACCCAATCATGCTGAGACATTCTTGCTGGATGGGGAGTTTAGTTCCACCGCCGACCACGCCAACGATAAGGTTGGGGATGGTCAAACTGGCGTTGAGATCTCCGTTATCAAGTACTTCAAAATGCGTGCAGGCATTTTTAAAAGAGACGGTAACAAAAGCCGGATCTTGCCCACAGGCGATAAACATTGCGGTTAACGCATTAGCGACATGGATGTTTGGCGCTGTGGCTCCGCGTTGTGCAAGTAATGTGTTACATGCTAATAGAAATTGTTGCATGCGTAATGGCGTTGTACGTAATCGTTCTTTTACCAAACTGTGAGGTATTCGGACACTCGCGGCAACATATCGGCCTTTAGCCTGATCACTGACAAAACGTTTATCTCCCCCTAAGGTATTGAAATAGTGTGAAATAAGTTCGGGACACGCTTCCTGAATATAACGACAAACGGCCTCATTCGCCTTAGTCGCCATATTTAATCCCATTGCGTCACCTGTCTGGTAGGTCAATGCTAATCCGATTAAATTACCCTGAAAGAGCGGGGAAATTTCTAACAGCCGAGCGTAACGGCTGGTGTTGTTGGCAACTATTAAGATTTGCGACATGTGCTCTTGCAGCCAGTTGGCGAATTTTAGCGCATCCTCAGATCGGTGTAATACAACAGCAGAGACTTTTGTCAAAGCGTCGCCCAAAAAGCGATATGCGGGGTTTGGTGTGTTTTGAACGGAATTCTCCTGACTCAGTATTTGGCAACCTCCGCTATCACTGATTAAATTCATTCCTCTTGAAAAAGAAGCAATCAAAGCGCCCTCTGTCGTTGCCAGGGGAATAGCAAATGTTCCTTTGGCTGATATGCCATTGATCAGAAGCGGGCCAGCTATGCCTAGAGGAACCCCAACGTAACCAATCATGTTTTCGCAGGTTCCTTGAGCTAACTCGGGTCCCATGGTTTTGCCTGCAATATAGGGATAAGATTGCCCGGTTGTTTCGGAAAGCCAGGATAACCGTCGGCTTACCGATGCCTGACTATAGTCATCGTGTCGATCACGCGGAATTGCCATAATTTTAATTCCTTTATAGTTGTATGTTCGAATGCCGTCTGGCTGGATGACCACTTATTTTGTCTCTTAATATTCTGAAACTTGAAATAAGCCGGTTACGCAGATGAGAAGCGGGGATCAGTCCTTCAATGTAGGTTTTTTTTGCAGAATATGCAGCGCTAGCGTGGGCTTGACGATATTCTGTAATCAAAAGTTCTCGCTGTTTTTCTGGTTCTTGAGCAGCCGCAACAATTTTACGAAATATGATATTGACCGCGCCTTCTGGCCCCATGACAGAAATTTCGGCATCAGGCAGGGCATAAATGAAATCCGTGGCTCCCCGATTGGCTAGTGTTGGATATGCTCCTCCATATGCTTTACGCAATATCACGGCAATCTTAGGGATCGACGCTTCACAATAGGCGTGCATAAGCTTAGAGCCAGCGCCTATTATGTTACCTTGTTCCTGCTGTTTTCCCGGTAAGTAGCCCGGTACATCAACTAATGTCAGTAAGGGGATGCCAAACGCATCACATAAACGGACAAAACGAGCGGCCTTTTCAGAAGCATCAATATCTAAACAGCCCGCTAACCAATTAGGTTGATTAGCGACAATGCCGATGACATGTCCACCCAAGCGAGCCAGACCGGTAATGATATTGCGAGCATACAATTGCTGTATTTCAAGGAAAGTTTCTTTATCGACTATTTCTGCAATGACTTCCTTGACGTCGAAAGGAAGAGATTTGTCATGAGGTACAATTTCCTCAATGTTGGGTGTTTCTCGCTGCCTCGCTGTAGAATCTGAGATAACGATAGGCGTTTCGGCATTATTCTGGGGAAGATAGGATAATAGATGTCGTGTTAAAGATATTGCCTCCAACGCTGAATCGACCAGAAAGTGAGCCAGCCCGGTCTGACTTGCATGCATTAACCCACCGCCTATATCTTCTTTACTGACATTTTCTCCGGTCGCTTGTTTAATGACCGCTGGACCGGTTAAAAATAAAGTAGATTGTTTATCAATCATTATTATGAAGTCAGTGAGTGCTGGTGTGTAAGCCGCTCCGCCTATACAGTCGCCGAGTATTAATGATATTTGAGGGACAACGCCGGAAGCTTGTACTGTTTTACAAAATACGTAACTGAATTGAGAGTTGGCATCAACGCCTTCATGTATGCGTAAGCCAGATGATTGATTCAGCGCTATGATCGGCATACCAGTACGTAAAGCTAACTCTATGACTTTGCATATCTTTACGGCATGAATTCGGCTGGAACTGCCTCCCATAAACTGATTGTCATGACCATAAACAACCACTGGACGGCCATTGATGAATCCATATCCGGTAGATATCCCGTCTCCGGGTATTTTCTTTTGATCTGCGTTAAAGAGAATACAGTCATGTTCTGCAAGCGCATCCAATTCTGAAAAGCTACCTGGATCAAGCAGATTTTCGATCAGATTATAATTTGGGTTTGCGGGGGATACTTCTTTTTGTTGATTGATGATACCGGTAGTGTCAGATAATTCGGACATGTAGTGACTCCGCTCGCATAACGAAACAAGATAACAAAATGGACCTTATCTGATTATGATAATAGATCTCATGCGAACTAATCGCAAGCTGTGTTATTGAGGATTTCGTTGATATAAATTTGCGCGCTGAATTTAGGTGTACGATGGACGCTCTCGTGGGTTAAATGAATTTTTTTCTCCATTTTGCTGCATAGGGTACTTACTCGAGGCGTCCATCTCGTCAGATCCGTACTCGTTTATTCACTGGTTTCACTAGCCGTACTGGCTGCATTGATAATCTTGTCAAAAACGCGATCAACAATGGCCAGATTTTCGTTAGGTTCACCATCAAGTAATCGAGCTCGGATATTTCTTACGACAATTTCGGCTTGCTCGGCTAAATTACGTCCTTCATCAGTGAGGTAAAGCGCCTTAGCGCGACGATCGGTAGGATCGTCTTGCCTGATCAGTAACCCGGCTCCTTCTAGCTGATCGAGTAGCCTGACTAATGATTGTCCTTCAAGCCCCATATGGTCGGCTAAGGTGCGTTGGCGCAGACCCTCTCCAAGTTTATTAATCAGCCAGAGCGGAGTTGTTGTCGCTTCGGATAAATTTAGTTTGCTCAGTTCCTCATCAGATACCTTACGCCACATCCTTGCGGCGCGTTGCAAACGTAGACAGAATGTATCGTCAGCCAAGGTTAGTAAACTTGTGTACATCTTATTGCCTTTTTGTTTGAGTGCTTATGCTCTGATGAGATCAGCTAGCATGGGATAAATCTGCTAGTTATATAATATCGGAGTAAGCAGGAGCTTGTGAATCTGTGGCAAGTTATGCTCAAAGAATAGATACTAACGAGCAATAAGCATGCTTCTAACTTCAAAGTTATACCAAATATACCAAAGTGAGGGAAAAATAACACCACTTGTCCGAATTCCGGGATTGAACGTTACCAAAATCCAAAATCGTGCTCCTGTGTGTCGCGGGCAAATACCGACCGGGCTTGATTTATATAATATCTGAAAAAAAGGGTGTGACGGTTATGATATTAATAAAAGCAAGAATAAACATCACATTAGTTACTTAATAATTTTCTTTTTTATGTAATTTACTCGTCAATATTAATGATTTATATATCAGATAAAAAATTAACATAAAACTATGTTGTTGTTTTTTAAATGATGGAATAATCGGAAAATATTACTCAAACTGTAATTTATCCTATTGAAATAGAAAATCGATAAAATGATAACCAAGAAAAGGATTAATCATGAATAAAACCAGAAGAAAATTATTGGCAATGCCTGACATTATGAGTGCCAATATATCTTTTGTTACACAAACGGGTGAAAATAAAACACAGTTTACAAATAATATATTATCAGAACAGGAGATTGCCAAACATGAAAAATATATGCGAGAAGCAATAGAAGAAGCTAAAAAGAGCGCTAAATATCCTTTTGGTGCGGTAATCGTTAACAGGAACAGCGGGGAAATATTAAGTCGTGGTGTGAATTCATGGGTAAAGAATCCCATTTTGCATGGAGAAATTCAGGCAATAAATCACTATGTTACTTTATATGGCAACCAAGGATGGAATAATGTTGCACTGTATACCACAGCAGAGCCTTGTTCAATGTGCATGAGCGCCTTGGTCTGGACGGGTATTCGGGAAGTGATCTGGGCGACGTCTATCAGTGGCCTTCGTAATATGGGTATACGCCAAATTGATATTTCTGCGCAGGAGATTGCGGAAAGAGCATCATCATTTTACAGCCCGATCTCTTTGGTCGGAGGGATCTTGGCAAATGAGACAGATAAATTGTTTTCTGAGCTCAGAAAGAAAAACTGAATCATAGTACTTCGTATCAGTAGCGAAATAATAAATTGTTATTTCGCTATCTTTATTGTCGAATAAACCTAAATTTTTATACCCTTCATCTTTCAAGCTGCTGCTTTGTTGGCTGCGTTCACTTGCCGCCGCCCTGCAACTTGAAATCTATTGGGTATAGTTCTGTATTTATCTGGAAACTCAGAGTAGCATGAAACCATATAAATATGAGACTGACTACTGTGTTATTCTTTTTGGGGTCAGGGTTTAAGTTAATTTAGAAAAACAAAAAACAGGAAACTCTATGTCTAGTGTACCTTTTAAACAAGTTGACGTTTTTACTTCAAAACGATTTAAAGGAAATCCCGTTGCGGTTGTTATGAATGCTTCTGAGCTTTCGACGGAGCAAATGCAAAGTATCGCCCGTTGGACCAATCTTTCCGAAACCACTTTTGTCCTTCCAACAATAGATTCGGCGGCTGATTATCGGGTTCGTATATTTACACCAGGAAGTGAGTTACCTTTTGCGGGTCATCCCACTATTGGTACCGCACATGCATTGCTTGAAGCTGGCGTTATCTCAGTAACAGATGGGCGTTTAATTCAGGAATGCGACGCAGGCTTGATCACCCTAAATGTTAGTGAAATGGAAAATGGTGAACGGTCAATCTCATTTGAGTTACCAGATCCGAAAATCACGTTACTTAGCAGAGAACAAATCAGTCGCCTTGAAGATATTCTTAGTTGTTCGATCAATGATGAATTAACGCCAGCATTAGTTGATGTTGGTGCCAGATGGATAGTTGCCTGTACTCCTGATGCAGAAACAGTGCTCGCTGCACAGCCCGATTTCAGCCGCTTAAAAGCTCACGACATTGAAATGAATTGCACCGGAATTTGTATCTATGGTTCGTACCCGGAAGGCATGGAGGCGCACATTGAAGTTCGCTCTTTTGCCCCTGCTTGTGGTGTAAATGAAGATCCGGTTTGTGGTAGTGGAAATGGCAGCGTTGCGGCGTTTATGCGTCACCATCATGTTATGCCACCAGAAGGTGTGGCCGTGATCTCTTCACAGGGTGCAAAACTGGGTCGTGAAGGGTTGTTATCGCTCGTTCAGCGTGGAGGCAAGATTTTTGTAGGCGGAAGTGCCGTTACCTGTATTGACGGCACAATTGCATTCTGAAACAAATATGAGCGAATAAGACCAGTTCTAATTTAAGCATGTTTAATGTAATACAGAATTATGAATATTTTCAAAAAGCTAGATTATTCTAGCTTTTCATGTTTGTTATAACTAAAGGTTTGATTTATTTAAGTTATACCCAATAGATTTCAAGATACATCGCGACGACCAGGGAGCGAATTCCCGGGAGCCCCGGGAGCATAGCTAACTCTGTGACCGGGGTGAGTGAGTGCCGCCAACTTGAAAGATAACAGGTATATTGTCTAAGGATGAAATAATGGCAGTTAACAACTCGGCTCGTGAAAGCAGTGATCAGGATATCCTATCAAGCAAATGCAATGTGGATGATTTTAAAGGCTGCCGGTATCGCCAGAACGAGCCAAGTTTATGCTGCGTGATACGAAGGCTCGTGTAGTTCTAACATTGGGCGCGCCGGGAGAGCTTTATCTTGGTGGTATTGGATTGGCTCTCGTGAGGAATTAAGTACTCAACGATTTGTCGCAAACCCTTTTGCCGATGAACATGACAAAGAAAAAGGGTATACACGACTCTATAAAACGGGTGATCTGGTTCGCTGGCGAGGTGACGGTGAGCTGGAATATTTGGGAAGAAATGACTGCCAGCTAAAAATCCGCGGATTTCGGATCGAACCGGGAGAGATAGAGAATACGCTGATGGACCTAGACGACGTACAGCAGGCAGTGGTAATTGCCCATGGAAATGGAGCGAGTAGCCACTTAATTGCGTATATCGTACCGACACCGGGAAAAGGGCAATCAGAATCGAGCCTGCGTGATGCGTTGGTGAAGGTTTTGCCGGAGTACATGGTTCCGAATATGTTTATTACGCTGGAAAAGTTACCGTTGACGATAAACGGCAAATTGGACCGCAAAGGCTTGCCGGCGCAGGGAGAAGTCAGAAATGGTGACTACGAGGCACCCGTGAAAGAGATAGAGCGTAAGCTGTGTCAAATCTGGCAAGCAGTATTGGGTGTAGAGCGGGTAGGCATCAATGATAATTTCTTTCACATCGGTGGTAACTCTTTATCCGTTGTCCGGTTGGTTGCAAAGATGAATGCTCAAATGCCGGATCAAATGAAAGTAAGGATTAGGGATGTTTTCAGACATAAAACCATCGCCATGCTGCTAAAGTCGCTGGAAAAGACATTTGAAGTAACAATGGCGTAAATCATCAATAATATAGAGGGAAAGCAAGGTACGAAAACACCGCTTTCCCTAAATTGTCTAAAAAGCCTTTGCTCATTATGATAGAACTGGCGGGGGCTTATTGAAGGCACTTAAAAATCGTTTTATTAAATAAGCTTATTATGTTCAAATTATCAGTAATAGTGATGAAATAAATAAACAGGAGTTTAGGTTTTAAAGTTATTCGTTATTCTAATAAATCAAATCAATAATATGCTTCTACATAAATACCACCTGGTTTAATAAATTGACAACTGCATATATCAGCAGTAGCATATAAAGGCAGTTTGTGGTGGTAGGAGCGCCCCATGTAAAAAACAGAAATTTCCAAACAGAATTAACTGCCAGAAAAAAAACTGAATTTTGGGGTTTTTCTGATCTAAGCAAAAGTGATCAGAATTAAATTAAGAAAATAAAAAGATTTAGGGAAAAGAATATTTCATTGTTAGGTCTATGAATAATACGATAATGTTTTTTCATTGATTGGTGATCTACTTTAACGGAAATATTAACAGAGCATTTAACTCAAATAATTTAATTTTTACTTGTTAAACTTATACACATTCGATTGATGAAATACCTGTTTGAATCATTATCATCAAATTAGGCAGCATTTAATGCTGATAAATATGTACAGAAAGCCACAGTTGTTTAAATAAAGATCATTCATTTATTCCCATGTGATATATTAAATATTTTTAAGATCGAAAAAATTATATTGGCTATGCGCCATAATGAACGGCATATTTTATCCATATGTTAATTTATGGGAAATTTATTATTAATATTAATTCTTAGTGTGACTAATATCACAAAAAAAGAAGAAAACAGAGGAAAAATATCAAGCAAAATTTTATCTTGCATCACAATTTCAGTATGAAGCTAATTATTGCTAACTACTTAGTTTCATAAAGTAATTTCATTATGAAATTGTTATTTATAGAAACTTTCAGGTGTTAATGGGTTAGAATCAGCTCTTGGCATCTCTGGATTTATTGGATTCGGTTGCACACCATCTGGTGTCGTTGCTCTTGATATCAAAATGATGCAGATCATTCGCGGTCAGTTTAGTCATGTGAAAGCACGGATAGACAGAAAAACTCGGACAATGATTTTTGCGTCAGCACATCTCTATAGCGAGAGGGGCGGTTTATGTGCGACTGCAAGCGGTATCATTGCTAAAGGATGATGAAAGGGAGAGCTGATTATGCTGAAAAATGAAAGAATTATGCTGGTTGAACCTACAATCGACCTTGCTGACACAATGTATTCCGCAATTAAAGAAAATAGAGAGCACCTTTCTCGTTATATGCCTTGGGTAAAAGCCATCACGGATGAAGAAAGTTTTATCGAGAATATGAAGGAAGCGGTGGAAAATTTTAATAAATGTGAAAGTGAATTGCGATTTTCCATTATTCGGTTAGCTGATAATCGATTTCTTGGCGCACTGGGGCTTATTGTCCGTGATAAATCAATCCCATTCTTCGAAATGGGATATTGGCTATGTCGTGATGCTGTAGGCTTGGGCTATGTCAGTGACGGTGTGAAACTCTTAGAAAGATATGCTTTCGAAAATCTTAAAGCCAAAAGAATCGAAATTCGTATGGCAGCTTGTAATATGGAAAGTCGGAAGGTCGCAGAAAGAAATAATTATCAACTAGAAGGCATTCTAAAATGCGAACGAAGGCTACCATCTGGAGAAATAGACGATACTGCAATATATAGTAAATGTATGTATCAGTCCGCATTAACATAAAAAAACAAAATCAAGAAAATAAAACCCTCTGTATTGAGGGTGGCACAACTCATTCTTAAACAAACTATGTGAATGCTTATGTACGATACAACGCGTTATCCAGTTAATAGCTACCAACAAAATTTTCATTTGGCCTCTCAATTAGATGAGACCCACACGAAGTACTTAATTCCGGTCAAGGTGTCGATACAATGTGTGTATGATATAAGCAAGATATTAAGCGCACTAAATCAGTGGATAGCACGGCATCCAAATATTTTTTCTAAATTGTCGTTTGATCAAGGCATGACATTTTTTACTGCCGAAAACGCGACAATAGAACAATATAAATTTAATCAGGAAGAGAAAAGAGAGCTGGCGTTACTGAAATATCTCCAACAGCCTATTAAGGTCGATGACGATCCTTTATTTCGGATTGTGCTATTTTATCTGGAAAACGCTGGCATTGAACTTGCACTGCTTTTTCATCATATTCTCATTGACCAGCAAGGGCTTGAAGAATTGATGACAGATCTCGACCTTATTTTTCAAGGGCACGACAAATCACCTGCTGTCAGGTTAAACTCATCACCTAACAAAGAAATTGAGCACTCACTTTTTGACTTTTGGTATCAGTCAATACATTCATATGAAGCAATTAGATTCAAAGCACCTGAATCTAAAGATGCACCTTCGTCAGACTGGCGCTACGATTTAATATTCACTCAGGAACTGTCAGATAAAATAACCCAATTCTGCAAGGAAGAGGGCGCTACTCCGGCAATTTTTCTCAACAGCTGCCTTGCGATTGTTATTTCATCACTACAACATTCAGATAAAGTTCTCCTGGGAACAGTGACCAATGCCCGTCAGGAAGAAGATGAAGGTATAGGATGTTTTGCTAATACGACATTCCTTCCGCTCGATCTGTCGAAAGCGACAAGATTCACTGATGTTATAGAAATAGTGTTAGAAAAGACTATCGATATTCTTGAATATGGACATTATCCGTTTCAGGCATTGCGCAAAGGTATGCTGGAAAAAGGCTGGGGAGGAGAAAATCCATTTCACATTTTTACCAGCTTTGCCGAGAAGTCGGAAAATAAATTAACCACACTTGCATGGGAAGTGATATTTGCTGGTGGATCTAAATTTCCGCTGAATGTGCTGTTCTCAAAAGGGCATGAATGTTTTTCTGCATGTATAACATACGACACCACTATTTTTAACCAAGATTATGTGGCTGCTGTATGCCAAATGATTATTGAAGTGGCGCAGAAAGCCGTTCATACCAACAACCATTTGGATATTACCAATCGAGAACTTTATAGAAAGTTTGCACCGTTAACGACAGGAGCATTTCAGCCAGACGGTACATTACTGGGGCGATTTAGACAACATGTGACAGCCTGCGGAGATAGGCCGTTCTATGTAGACCATGAGCAAATATTAACCTGGAGTGAGATTGATACCATTTCAAACCGTGTCGCCTCATCATTACTACGTTTAGGTGTTAAAGCTGGAGATAGAGTAGTTTTTGAGGCGTCAAGGGATTACCGATTCATCTGCCTGGTATTAGGTATCTGGAAAATCAGGGGGAGCTTTGTTTGCATAGACGAACAGGCCATTTTAAGCAGAAAGACCCGTGTCTTTACTGAGGCGAAAGCGGCCCTCCTGCTTACTCTAACCGAACACCATGAATTGCATGAGAAAAGCTACTGCATAGAAGAGATATTGCAACATAACGGTGAAGCACAAATCCTCACCAGTTATGACGTCGCCTCAGTCAGCGATGAAGCCTATATGGTGTTTACTTCTGGAACTACGGGAACGTCAAAAGGTATCTCTATATCGCATGGTAATGTTATTCATTATGCCAAGAGTATCGCGATTGAACTGGAGCGACTGGCATTGACAGAAGCCGAATCGCCTCTCGCTTTTGCAGTCGCATCTACACTGTCAGCCGATTTGGGTTATACCTCTATCTTTGCTTCTCTCTACATGGGGGGAAGCCTGAGTATTGCGCCTTATCACATCAGCCTCGATCCTTTGTTATTCTCGCAATTCATCCGAGAGAACCAGATTGATGTTCTAAAAATCACGCCATCCCATGTATGGGGCCTTTCACAGGGAGAGGGAATCGCCTCAACATTCCCCTTAAAATGTCTCATTTTGGGAGGAGAGAAACTTTCGGGCCAGCAACTTGATGCTGTTCAACAAAGCGGTATCAAAGTACTTAACCATTATGGGCCATCAGAAACAACGGTAGGCGCAGTACTCCACCATCCCAAATCCGCCGATGTCAGATTACCCAGCGTCCCTATTGGCAAGCCTTTGGGCCTTAATCAGGTTTTGATAGTCGATCACAATAAAAGATTGCTGCCGGATGGAGTCATGGGTGAATTGACTATTTCTGGCCCCGGTGTCTCCAGAGGGTATCAGGGGTCCCACGAAAACACGGCGGGTTTTGAGCAAAATCCATTGACGGGGCAGACATACCATACGGGGGATCTTGCTTACTACAACAACGATGGCGATCTGGTTTTTGCATGTCGGAAAGATAAGCAAATAAAAATCTTAGGACATCGAGTTGAATTAAATGAGATTGAACATGCGGTGGCTATGCACATCAATCCCGCAGAGTTTCGGGTGAGATTTATCGCTGGGCGTATCACACTTTTTTGTACAAGTTTGACGTTTGACCGTTGGCAGAAACTGTCGGTACTCCTAAGAGATACCTTGACAGACTATATGATCCCAACTGAGTTCGTGAAACTTGAGCGCCTGCCGACAACCCTGAATGGAAAAATTGATGAAGAGGCGTTAAAGCAGTTTGCACACAATGTCTTTACACATAATGCTTTTACACAAATAAAACAACACCAATTTTCTCTGTCACAGATTGATCAACGGATTCTGAATATATGGGAGAAACACATTGGGCTGGCTAAGTCACTGGAAGATTCTATTTATGCATCAGGGGCGAGTTCCATATCTGCGGTAAGGCTGATTGCTGAAATTAATGAGCAATTTGGTTTGAACCTGAAAGTATCAGACTTTCTTAAGCAGCCAAGAATTGTTTTTTTTCAGGATATTCAATTAGGGAAGCCGACTCAGTCAGAAGAAGTGGAAGAAAATCAACATGGAGAGAGAAGCTATTCATTAAGTTCACTGCAACAGACGATGTGGAATATCAACCAGCTTGATGAAACAGACACCTCTTATCTGAACTAATACAGTTTAGTTAGGGTTCTTGGTTACTCTCCAGAATATCGCCCAATGATTACACCAGTATTTGATTCGATTTATACCCTTCATCTTTCAAGCGGCTGCTTTGTTGGCTGCGTTGCAATTTGAAATCTATTGGGTATATATACATTTTCATTACCCAAGTCGATTCACTGAGCTCAATAAGTGAGCGGCAATGATGTCAGAATGTCGTACCATTATGTCGTTCCGGGAGATAAATCGATTTCAATGCCTGATAAATTTTACTAAATGACTGTCTTCTTTCTTGATAAATTTCATAATGTTTCTCATTGGGCCGCACTACGTGTTCTAAAGGTAATTCCGGTAGTAGTTCCTTTAACGATAAAAATGGATTGAGAGCAATTTGTGCCAAACGAGCTGCACCTAATGCTGGCCCGACATCACCTCCTAACCTAAATTCTAAAACTTGCCCGGTCACATCCGCTAACATTTGCCGCCAATATGGACTACGAGCACCACCACCAATCAAGGTAATTTTCTCTGGTGTCACTCCTGCCTTAACTTTGTGAAGGGCATCTATACCATCAGCCAGACCAAAACTAATTCCCTCTAATACCGCTCGACAAAAATCGATTCTTTTATGTTGATGAGTTAATCCCCAAAATAGACCTTTAGCATTTGAATCATTATGTGGTGTCCTTTCGCCTGATAAATAGGGGAGAAAAATAGGAGAAGCGATATTAATATCTGTCTGAGATTCAATGGTGTCTAGCATAATCGATACTGAAGAATGATGCGTTATTTCTGCAACCCAATCCAGACAATTTGCCGCATTCAACATAACAGACATTAAATGCCATGAATTAGGTAGAATATGGCAAAAACTATGTACTGCATTTTGTGAAGAATAAAACCCATTATTCACAACAAAATAAACCCCGGAACTACCAAGAGACAGCATTGCTTGCCCAGATCGGTATAATCCGACACCTAAAGCGCCGGCAGCATTATCTCCTCCGCCGGCAATAACCGGTACAATTGGCATTCCCCAACGTTTAGCCACGTCAGGTAATAACGTACCCGTTATTTCATTGCCCTCAAATAAATAGGGCATGTGAGAACGATTTAATCCAGTTGCATCAAGTAACTTATCACTCCAGTCTCTTTTGGCAACATCAAGCCACATTGTACCTGAGGCGTCAGACATATCTGTTGCAAAATTACCGCACATTTTAAACCGCAAAAAATCTTTCGGTAATAAAACCTTATCAATTTCCGTATAAATTTCTGGTTTATGTTTGGCTATCCATTTTATTTTAGGTGCCGTAAAACCAGGCATCATTATATTACCTGTAATCTCTTGTGCATCAGGAACAAGATGCATAATTTCTTCACATTCTTTTGTACAACGCCTGTCGTTCCAGAGAATCGCTGGATGCAAAACGTGATAATTTTTATTTAGTAAAACAGCGCCATGCATTTGCCCGGTTAAGCCAATGGCTTTCACTGATTGAAGGGAGTTTCTTTGAGATAATTTTTGAATAACTATCTCAGTTTTATGCCACCATTCTGAAGGTTCTTGTTCCGAATAAAGTGGATGTGGATGAGAAATTGATAACTGCTCACTCGCGATATCAATGATTTTTCCTTCTTCATTCAATCGTACCGCTTTTATACTTGATGTTCCTAAATCAATACCAATGTACATAGTCCACCTTTCATTCCCATTATCTGTCGATTCATTTAACCATGAATATAACGATTAATAAGATTTTCCAGCCATTCCTGTTGCCCACTTTGATGTTTAGGTTCTTGTGTCAGTCTTGCTGCATAATCAGCAACTTCATCAAGCGTCATTCTTCCTTTAAGAATATTTTTACCTAATTCACTATGCCAACCGGAATAACGTTGAGCGATATATTTATCTAATTTACCGTCTGATAATATTTTCATGGCATTTTTTAATGATAAGGCCATCGTGTCAATTGCACCGATATGTCCATAGAATAGATCTTCAATATCGATACTTTGGCGGCGAACTTTTGCATCAAAATTTAAACCGCCTGTTGTAAAGCCACCGGATTTTAATATTTCATACATCACGAGCGAATTTTCTTCTACACTATGGGGAAACTGATCGGTATCCCAACCAAGTTGAGCATCCCCGCGATTTGCATCAATAGAACCAAATAGACCTAATGCAATTGCTGTCGCAACTTCATGTTGAAATGAGTGCCCGGCTAATGTGGCATGGTTGGCTTCAATATTCAGCTTAATTTCGTTTTCCAAGCCAAACTGTTTTAGAAAACCGTAAACTGTCGCTACGTCATAATCATATTGGTGTTTAGTTGGCTCCTGGGGTTTAGGTTCAATAAGCAAGGTGCCCTGAAAACCAATTTTATATTTATAATCTACAACCATTTGCATAAAACGACCGATCTGTTCTCTTTCCTGGCGTAAATCTGTATTGAGCAAACTTTCATAACCTTCACGTCCTCCCCAGAGTACATAGTTTTCACCAGCCAATTTTTTAGTTATTTGCATGGCTTGACATACCTGTGCTGATGCATAAGCGAAAATATTTGGATCGGGGTTAGTTGATGCACCGGCAGCATAACGCGGATGGGTAAAACAATTTGCCGTTCCCCATAATAACTTAACACCGGTCAGCTCTTGTTTGTTGGCAAGAATATCGGACATGACATTCAAATTATAAATATATTCTTTTAAGGAATAACCTTCAGGGGAGACATCAATATCATGGAAACAATAAAAAGGAATATTCAGCTTGTAGAAAAACTCAAAAGCAACATCCGCTTTAAGTTTAGCTCGTTCTAAGGCATTACCTCCTTTTTGCCAAAAACGTTCAAAGGCGCCAGAACCAAACATATCGGAACCATTCCAGCAGAAGTTATGCCAATAGCAAGCAGCAAAACGTAGATGATCTTTCATTTTTTTACCCAGAATAATCTCTTCAGGATTATAGTGGCGGAAAACTAATGGATTATTGCTTTGCCTACCTTCATAAATAATTCTATTGATTTTCTTAAAATACTGGTGCATATCAACCTCTATCTATATACCCGTTATCTTTCAAGTTGCCTCTTTGTTGGCTGTTTTCACTTACCCTGGTCACAGAGTTATCATAGACATACGTGAGTGTATAAAATTTTGTTTATCAACTGCTATTTTTTCAATTGTGTTATTTTATTTCTTCATTAAGATTATTGTTAATTGTGTGATTTATCTCATAATTTGGCATTAATTTAATCCTGAAAATAGAAAAATAATTATGATTCACACTGTATATATTCAATTTTAATCTTCAAGGTCACCAACAATGCCTAGACGCTATCACATAACATTATTATTCAACGCCAATAAAGCTTATGATCGTCAAGTGATAGAAGGAATAGGGGGATATTTACAGGCATCTCAATGTAATTGGGATATTTTCATTGAGGAAGATTTCACCACTAAATTAAATGGCTTGAAAACCTTGCAGAGTGATGGAATTATTGCTGATTTTGATGATATGGAAATTCAACGTTTTTTCAGTCACTTAGACATTCCTGTTGTTGGTATTGGTGGTTCTTATCACCAGGAAAATCATTATCCTGCGGCGCATTATATTGCGACAAATAACTTTGCTTTAATAGCGAGTGCGTTTAATCATTTAAAAGCTAAGGGTATTAAACGTTTTGCATTTTATGGTTTACCGCCAGCTAGTGGTAAACGATGGGCAATAGAACGTGAATATGCTTTTCGGCAATTGGTTGAAAAAGAAAAATATCAAGGTATTGTATATCAGGGAATGGAGATAACGCCAGAAAACTGGTTTTACGCACAAAATAGATTAAAAGATTGGCTCCAAATTTTACCCTCAAATATAGGAATTATCGCGGTAACAGATGCAAGAGCCAGACATATTTTAGCAGCATGTGAACATTTGGATATTCCTATTCCTGATAAAGTCTGTGTTATAGGTATCGATAATGAAGAAATAGCCCGTTTTCTTTCACGTACTGGACTATCTTCCGTTGTGCAAGGTACACAACAAATGGGCTATCAGGCTGCAAAATTACTTCATCGGCTGCTTGATGGTTATGCGCCTAAAAAATATCATCGTCAGTTAATTCCACCTTTAAAAGTTATTGCAAGACAATCGACAGATTTTCGTGCATTAAAAGATCCCGCTGTCATTCAGGCAATGCACTATATTCGCCATAATGCTTGCAAAGGGATAAAAGTTGAACAAGTTATTGATGCCGTGGGCATGTCACGTTCTAATCTTGAAAGCCGTTTTAAAAGTGAGTTTGGGCAAACAATTCATACTATCATTCATAATAATAAATTAGATAAAGTCAAAAATCTTTTAACAGATACCTCTATTCCAATAAGTGAAATTGCCAGTATTTGTGGATATTCTTCTTTACATTACTTTTACTCTATGTTTAAAAGAAATTATAATATAACACCTAAAGAATATCGGAACAGATATAAAATTATTAAAAAAATTTAAACGTTAAATGACATTTTTAATGTAATAAACCATCCGTTAAATTAACAGGATGGTTTTTAATTAGATATTTTTGCCATTCCCATGGTGTATAGCTTAGTATATCTAAATCATCTGATAAAATAGACCAAGCAAATAATAACTTAGCTAAAAATAATAGAATTAATAGAGTTAGGCTCTAAGAAAATATGCCAAACATCATTGTTATAATTTATATTTAGTGGTTGTTTTTCTTTATGCGCGTTATTTACATTAACTACAATAGATCCATCTTTATTCTCGAAAGCGACAGAATTTCCTGACATATTACCTTCTAACTCAACATGTTCCGCATCAGGTAAAATTAAACCAGAAAAATGGCGCATGACATAATACTCGGGATTATATATTACTTCGTTTGTTCCTTTGGGAATACTTATCATGCTATTTTGTTGCCAACCCCAACTACTTTCTCCACCTGAATGCAGCACCATATTCCAGTACAAATAACCATTAGCACCATTAGTTAAATAATGTCTGAAAAGTGTAAATATATAATGGGAATATTCCCAACTATTATGACCATTACCACATTCATTTTCAGTTTGATAATATTTTAATTCTGGGTAGCTTTGTACTGTCCTTTGAATAGCATTTTTTCCTTGCCATTGATAACCAACACCTTTTATATATTTATAGGCGTCTGCATCACGCAATACACAGTTTGCGTAATCATCATAATCCTGTCCAACTTCTTTGGAGAATTCTGGTGCATTAATTGTGCCTAACCAAATTTCAGTTTTTATATTATTTTGTTCGAATTTAGGACCAAGGTATTTCTTTATAAAATCTCTTAATTGTTCACCACTCCACACACAAGAAGGGAACTTTTGATCTGCGGCAACTTCATTTTGAATATGAATTTGAGCAATTGCAATGTCTTCTTTCTGATATTCTTCAACAAATTTCGTGAAATATAAAGCATATGCATCCTGGCTTTGAAAATCACTCTTTAATTTACCAAAATTATATACCTGATGAGTTTTAAGCCATATAGGGGGACTCCACGGTGAAGCAGATATTTTTAGGTTAGGTTGTCTTTTTAAAGCTTCTTTTATATAGGGAATGAGTAAGCGTTTATCTCTTTGAATGGAGAAATGTGCCATACTATAATCATCTTCAATATCATTTAAACTATACCAGGAAACCGCATAATCACTGGCACCAATAGGCATTCTGGCTAATGTAAATTTGCACTCTCCATCGGGTGAAAATAATTTATCTAAAATGGTCTTTCTATTTTCTTTATCTAGTTCTAATAAAGATTTCATTCCAAGCTCATTAAAGCAACCACCAAATCCGTCTAACTTACGACCTCGTTTATTAGTGATAATTAAATTGGGTTTTTTATCTGTTTTTGTAATAAATTCTTCTTCTTTCCATTTTTCTTTATCATTTGTATAAATAAATTTAATCATGTTTTATATCCTGCTATTGTTAAATATAAGTAAATTCACATAATATTATTTCTTTGTTGCAACCAATTAAGCACAGTTAATTTGGTTTTAATATTACGTTATTTCACAAATGGTTTAACTTAACTGGTTTTTTTGAATTCCATCACATATCTTTTATCGGGATCATTTTTTGATTATAAACCATAGTGTTAATAATATAGATGTTTACATTAAATTAAAGGGTAGGGTAGAAGCCGCTCTTAAGAAAATAAACGTAACTACACAACACACATGTATTAAGTACATATATTAAGTACATATATTAAGTACAACAGGGTATGGGGAATGCGTCATTATACGGGAGCAGTATCGATTCACCGCAAGGAAAGTACTAAATTCTCGTAATATGACCGTTAAAACTCATAAATTTATTTTATGTATGATATAAAAGCTATGGCTATTCCGGCTTACGGTTTTCAACATCCATATTTACCTTAAATTAAGGAGTTATTACATGAACAACCCAACCTATATTCAGGAATACAATGCTATCGTTGAAGTTATAAACAAGTACAAAGAAGGCTGTGCAAAAGCTAACAGCGACATGATGAAACCTGCTTTTAATGAACAAGCGACCATTTTTGGTGTTGATGACGATAACACGTTGGTTGGTGGTCCGATTCAGGGGCTTTTTGACATCATCGACAACACGTTCTGTCCATCCCCGGAAACGAAAATTGGCATCGTTAGTATCGATATTGTAGGAACCGCCGCCAGTGCTCGTATTGATATGGACGACCTTTCTGGTTTCCGTTTCACCGATTTCCTCCATCTCTTGAAAGTGGACGGTAAGTGGACAATTGTCAGCAAAATCTACCACACTCATCAAAACACATAAGCCAAAGCGATATGGGGCTAATTCAAGTCTCTATCATAAGCCTGACAGCGTTCTTTTTGGACTCTGTTGAAGCCGAATTAATAGGTGCGTAAATACAAAGTATTTAAATATGTTGGCGAAAATAGAGGTGGGGCACTAAACTCAAATTTTACTTTTGTGAGAGGAAGTTAGCTATGTCTGAAACCCGTTTTTCTGAATCGTTAAACCTGAAATCTCACTGGATGCCATTCAGCGGCAACCGAAATTTCCAACGCGATCCGCGCCTTATCGTCGCAGCTGAGGGACAATGGCTAAAGGATGATAAAGGGCGCAAGATTTATGACAGTTTGTCCGGTCTTTGGACTTGCGGAGCGGGTCATACCCGAACAGAAATTCAGAAAGCTGTTGCTGATCAATTAAGTACGCTCGATTACTCGCCAGGATTTCAGTTCGGTCATCCTTTATCGTTTCAACTGGCAGAAAAAATTGTCAATTTAACACCTGGTAATCTCAATCACGTCTTTTTCACCAGTTCAGGTTCTGAATCTATAGACACCGCAGTTAAAATAGCGCGAGCTTACTGGCGTGTGAAAGGCCAACCCGAGAAAACCAAACTGATTGGCCGTGTGCTTGGCTATCATGGTGTCAATATTGCTGGTACCAGTTTGGGGGGGATTGGTAATAACCGCAAAATGTTCGGGCAGTTGATGGACGTAGATCATTTACCCCATACGTTACAGAGTGGTATGGCATTTACGCCAGGTATGGCGAAAACCGGCGGCGTGGAGTTGGCCAATGAAATGCTCAAGTTGATTGAACTGCATGATGCCTCCAATATCGCGGCGGTTATTATCGAGCCGGTGTGTGGCTCCGCTGGTGCGATTATTCCACCTAAAGGGTATCTACAGCGTTTGCGTGAAATTTGCGATCAGCATAATATTTTGTTGATTTTTGACGAGGTTATTACCGGCTTTGGCCGCATGGGGCGCTGGACGGGGGCTGAATATTTTGGAGTGACACCAGATATTCTTAACTTTGCCAAACAAATTACCAATGGCGCTATTCCTCTGGGAGGTGTAGTAGCAAGCAGTGAAATTTATGAAGCTTTTATGTCTCAACCGCTACCGGAACACGCCGTGGAGTTCAGTCATGGTTATACCTATTCGGCACACCCCGTAGCCTGTGCCGCTGGACTAGCAACCTTGGAACTGCTGGATAAAGACCATCTTATCCAGCGCTCTGCCGAACTTGCTCCTCACTTCGAAATCGCTCTTCATTCTCTCGGAAACTGTCCAAATGTGACTGATGTCCGCAACTGTGGCTTGATAGGGGCAATTCAGTTGGCGGCCCGTGATGGTGATGCTGCTGTGCGTCCTTTTGATGCCAGCATAGCGCTTTGGAAAGCGGGTTTTTATGTCCGCTTTAGCGGCAATACGCTGCAATTCGGGCCTATGTTCAATGCTGAACGAGCTGATTTGGATCGCCTTTTTGACGCCGTAGGTGAAGTCTTACATTACATTAACTGAGGATAGGGCGGGTAACCCGCCCAGAATAAGGTGATGAAAGGGTACGAAAATGCTCAGTAGTGAAACGGACCATTGAAAACAGTGGTCCATTTATCGACCAAACGCGAATATAAAAATAATAGTGTACAAATATGACTAAAACGTCTTGTTTTGTAACGTTCTTTTAAAAAACTGAATGACCTCATCATTAAACTCTTTGTGAAAATTTATGCGGTCAAAACCAGCCGGGTCTGTACAAATTATTGGTACATCACGTTTTTGTCGAATGGTGCACGGGGCAAGAAAAGAAAAATGGCCTGCATTCTTTGCAATATGAAATTCTGGAGCAAATCTCAGGGCATTTCTTATCGATTCTATATCTTTCAGTACCACACCATCACCACCGAATTCAGACGCCCATAGTTGTATTGGTGCAGAAACACTTTTAAATCCATCTTGCGAGAACAAATTGAGTGGATCGGCAAGCACGAAAGCTCTTATACGAATGTCACTTTTAGGTAATACCAGAAATTCTCGTTCACGAGCTTCTTTGCAAAGTGGCAAATCATCACGCAAGCAAAAATTGGCAGCCATCCCATAATCCGGTTTAGCTCCTGCTGCGGCTAAACCTGTATAACCGCCTCGAGAGAAACCAAAAAAACCAATTTCTCCTGATGCTAAATGCGTATGTTCTGGCCATGTTCCAGTCATGAAATCAATCAGACGTTTTATATCATTTGGACGATTTACAAACACACGTAAGTGTCCTTGATCGGACACGTCCTGAAAATTGTCGCCAGGATGATTGATGGCTGCAACAACAAAACCGGCATCAGCCAATGCTTCTGCCGTGTCGTGATGCCCTAAGAACGATCCCGCACTTCCATGTGAAATAATCACCAATGACCACATTGATCCAGATGCTACACAATCACGCACCCCAGGTAAGGTAAATGGCCCAAGTTGAAATTGACCCGCAGGTGATTGGCATGGATACCAAACAGCCCCATGCATCTCAGGACCCTGTTCGTCCGCTGGAACATCAATCAAGCTAAATCCAGCCGCTTGTACACTCTGAATAAATGCTATCAGCATAAATGTACTGAGTGCAGCGAGAAAATAGTGAATGGTTGAACGTAGCATAGGGATATTTTCCTTAATCGAAACTTATTGAGATAATAGAGTAGTGAGAATATTGTTTCGAGAACTATTTTCAAGAACATGGAAGCCTCGTTTTCAGGTTTCTAATCAAAGCTGAACTCTTTTTCCCAAAAACAATTGGTTTCAATGAGAGGAGAGAGTTGGCACTCAGAAACTCTGTGTAATCCGTTCGAATAGCACTTTCACTGCGTATACCTTGCTGGCCGGTACGCTTTAATGTACAATTTTAATACGTACAAATAGGAGGGCTTAACCATGCCTCAGATCCCAGTAGAAACTAACGACCGTATGTCGCTACGTATCGCCTCAGAAGAAAAATCGCTGTTAATACGTGCAGCCGCTTTACAGCATACCAACTTGACTGAGTTCGTGATCCGCAATGTGATGCCAATAGCACGAAAAATTATCGACGAGAATGAGCGGCTGGAGTTGACAGAAAGAGATAGTTTGCATGTTCTGGATCTTTTAGATAACCCACCGGCACCCAATGACAAATTGATGGCTGCCGCATTTGCCTTGCCGAAACAATCATGATGCTATCGATTTGGCATGAAGAAGCTATTGGCAAATATCATGATCGTACCTCCTTTAATTGCGGTGATGAGGCGCTGAATCAGTTTTTACATCTCCATGCAAGGCAGAGCCATGAGAAAGGTGGAGCAAAAACTTTCCTGGCTGTTAGCGGGGGCAATAAAAAGATATTGGGCTATTACAGTTTAAGCCCGGCCTCCATTGCTTACGAACGAGCGCCTGAAGTGATTAAACGCGGTTTGACTCGACATGAAGTACCGGTATTTCGGCTTGGCCGCCTAGCTGTAGATTCTTCAGTACAGGGGCAAGGACTTGGCGGGCAGTTATTGCTTACAGCTGGGCGGCGTTGTTTGTTGGTAGCTGCTCATGCCGGCGGAGTGGCATTGTTGATTGATGCCAAAAATGAGCGTGTCGCTCAGTGGTATACCAGCTATGGTGCTATTTCGTTATTAGATGCTCCTCTATTTTTGCTGTTACCATTCAAAACGATCCATACAGCGCTGACTACAGCGGGGAAGCTCTAACACTAATGCCTTCATGATACATCCTCTCATTTTTATGTTTTCAATATCATTTGTATAGACAATGAATGGACAGTAAGCAATTTAACTTATGTTGAATATTTAGTGATGGAAATTTTTTAACCGAGATCCCGAAAAAAGATACAAAAGGGCATACAGACTGGCCGAAAACGAATCCTTTTCATATTATATTGTGGATCTTGATATTCTGATCTTGAGCCTACAAGTTAATTACAAGGAGTAATTGTGAAAATATTGAATATTATAATTTTATCTATATCGACAATAATAGCTTCCAATTCTTTAGCCAATGAGATGAGAGCAAGGGACTTAGGCATTCCGTTCTCTGGCGTAACGGGGAAATATAATGCGATTACAGATGTCAGCGGTGTACAAGTTGGCTATTCAACCATAATAGAAGGCAATGGCAAGCTAGAGGTTAGAAAAGGCCCAATAAGAACCGGCGTGACAGCTATATTGCCAAGGGGGAAGAAATTTAGCCCAGTATTTTCGGGTATATTCTCTTTAAATGGAAATGGAGATATGACAGGCAATCAATGGGTCAAAGAGAGTGGTTTCTTGGAAACGCCAATATTAATCACTAACACTCATAGCGTTGGAGTGGTCAGAGACTCAACAATTAGCTGGATGATTGATAACAATCTAACATCACCACTAAAAGATGATTTATTTTGGTTATTACCTGTGGTTGCAGAAACGTGGGATGGAATATTAAATGATATAAACGGTATGCATGTAAAAAAAGAACATGTATATAATGCGTTGAATAGTGCTAAATCAGGAGCGATAGAAGAGGGTAATGTCGGTGGGGGAACGGGAATGAACCTTTTTAAATTTAAAGGGGGCACAGGTACTTCATCAAGAGTTCTGGATAAAGAAGATGGAGGATATACTGTTGGAGTTCTTGTTCAGGGCAACTTTGGTAATCGTGATGACTTAATTATTGCGGGGATTCCGGTTGGTAAAGAAATACAGGATCTTGAGCCGATATATCATGGGAGTAAGAAAAAAATAAAGGATGCGGGTTCTATAATAGCCGTCGTAGCCACAGATGCACCATTAGCGCCTCACCAATTAGAAAAAATAGCCAAAAGGGTATCTCTTGGGCTTGCAAAAGTAGGTGGTGTAGCCAGAAATACTAGCGGTGAGATATTTATTGCATTTTCAACCGCAAATAATGATGCATTCTCCAGAGATAAGGCAAAAACAATAAAAATTCTGCCAAATGACAAACTAGATCCTTTATATGAAGCAACAATAAACGCAACAGAAGAAGCAATAATTAATGCCATGATTGCCGCTAAAAAAATGGTTGGGAGAAATAGTAATACTTCCTATCCTATTCCTAAAGATAGGGTTAAAGAGATATTAAAAAAACATAATGTACTTAATATCACCTGAGAGATATTAGTTCAGACAAGGTGAATCCGAGCTGTCCACCAATTCCCGCAAATATTGAGCTAACTGACTGACAGTTTTCTCACCGGTAGCAGCTTCTACAGTTAGGTTTTCCAGCATATTGCCGTTGTCTCGAATACGAACACCATTACGCCATAGAAAAGTCGTAGTCACGAGAAATGCAGTCCGCTTATTACCGTCATTAAAGATATGACCACGAGCAATCGACACCCAGTAAGGGTGTGTCAATTCCCACTCTGTACCGCTGGTTGCTAGCGCCTACCTAGATGGAAATGAATGTCACTGCTCCAGTGATGATCGTGAGATATCGGTAAGTAGGGGCATGGTTTCTTCCATTAATTCCTTGAACTGTCCACCAGTTCACGCAAACACTGCGCCAACTGGTCTACCGTTTTTTCCCCAGTAGCTGCTTCAACCGTCAGATTTTCCAGCGTATTGTCAGTATCGTGAATACGGATGCCATTACGCCAAAGAAAGGTCATAGTAACGAAAAAAGCAGTGCGTTTATTGCCATCGTGAAAGATATGACCGCGGGCGATAGCGATCCAGTAAGTAGCCGCCAGTTCAAACAGATCAGTGACGCCTTCGTAGTGAACACGATTCTGCACCCGATAAATCAACGCCTGTGCTCTGCCGGGGTCAGATAGACCTGCCACACCAGGAAAGCGTTGTAAAATTCGATCGTGGAAGGCAATGACTTCCTGTGCGCTGACCCAAATCATCGGTCAGTCAGCGCCTTGATCGTGTGTTCATGCCGTTGCATGATGGCATCAAATTCCGCATCCAGTTTGGAATTTTGATAGGCCTCGAATTCGGCTTTGCTGATCAGCACGGCGGCACTGCCGTCACGACGGGTGATTTCAACAGGCTCACCATTTAACGCGGTATCCAGTACGGTGGAAATATTGGCTCTGGCCTGTGTGGTGGTATAGGTTTGCATGGTTATTTCCTGATATGTACGAGTATAGTGTACGTTTAAATTGTACATTACCCTAGGGCTAATGTGTAAATACATTTCATCGGCATATAAAATCACCCATAATCACTTACGTAACATTAGACAATCCGCTTTTCGCCGACAATAACGTCCTGCAAGAAGAATATGGGGGCGGGGTAACTGTATGATTGATCGTGGTCTGCGGGCGGTTATGAACTAAATGAATGGCGGACTAAATTTAACATAATATACATTAGGCGCACTATGGTTATAACACCAATATAGTCATATCACTTTGGTATTCTTAAAAGAAAAAGCCCGCTAACAGCAGGCTTTTCATGGTTTTGATAGAGGAATTATCTTACGAGTGTTTCGACAGCTCACGTCGAGCCAATTCAGCCAAGAATCCGCTGCGGCTATGATACTCACGATGTGAGTTCACGTATTCATCAATTCTACCCAACAAAAATTGAGGCATAGTAATGTTTAGCTTGATGGCTTTTCCATCGTATTTAGTTAAATCCATATCAACATAAGCCCAACTACCGCCAGTGCAATCTTCATTGCTTAGATGGTCAGCAACAGTTCTGGCTTGTACTGGAGCCTCACCCTTTTCGCTCATGTATTCAAAATAAGTATCTAATGCGTTTTGAGCATCGCTAATAGCGTCGTCAATGGTATCACCAGCAAAGTAACATCCGATCACGTCTGGCACAAAACCAGAAAACGATCCGTCGTCAGCCTGATGTAAATAAATAGGATATCTCATGCTTACACCTTCTCTTTGATTAAAGAGCGGCCTTTCAACCGCTTAATTAAGTTATTTCAGTCCTGCTTAAGTATTTTAGTGACATTTTAAACTTGGAATAACAACTTACTGCTGTATCGTGTGACGGGCAATATTAAATATGTCTTCATCAGCCAACTCGGAAAACTTATACATTTAAGTCTTTCGTTGCCATTACAAAAATATCATCCATGCTGTTTTTGCTGACAGGAGAATTCAGGCCATCCCAACGCTGACACGTTCTTTCGTCTTCATGCCTGAATGATTTTTACTCAGCGGGTTTAGAAAGCGGGATATCTTTTTGCCCCGCGTAGAAGACCAAGAGAGTAACGCCTTCTTTGCCTGTGTAACCGCGATGAGTGCTGTCAACCATCTCAGGTAACACCTCTCCCGCCTTTATAAGACGTTTTTCACCACTGGATTTTTTCTCTGCCGTTAACACCCCGTTCAGCACGTAAGCGGCATTAGGTATCGGGTGCTGATGCCAGTCAAGACTGGTATTTGGAGCAATAGTAATTTTGAGAACTGAAAGCTGAGGTGTGCCTTTAGGATATCCCTGATAAGGCACGTCATCCCAAGATTTTTCAGTCTCAAGCAATTTTTCAATGTTAATACCCGCAGTATTGCTGCTATGTGCTTGAATGAAAAACGGAGTAATGAGGAAAGCAAAAGATGTAAAGAAGAGTGATAAAGTTTGAATAGATAGCCGCATATGGGATTCCTTGTACATAAATAATTGGGTAGGTGACCTGTGGCAATTAGTCAATATAAGATTATCTAATGATTTCTGTTATTCCGTCAATTGAACAATCGCGGGTCCGTGAGGATGCGTTAAAACAGGCTTGTAAAGCCGTATCCATAAGATGGTGAACCCGCTATTATTAGAATTGAAACTAATCTCATCAGTCTGGAAGAAAAATAATTAGTTGATTCTCACGGGTAGCTTCAATTATTCATTTATTAAGAAACAGGAGAAAAAAATGTTTACCGGATTGAGTGCTTTTCCTTTAACACCGCTGTGTGGCAATAAGGTGGATGAGAAAACATTTATCTCGCTTATTGAAAATCTTGTTGAGGCTGGAGTGGATTCTGTCGGCGCACTGGGATCGACGGGGAGCTACGCCTATCTTACATTGCCGGAACGTGCACATGTCGCCCGACTAGCTGTTGAACATGCGAACGGTATACCGGTTATGGTCAGCATTGGAGCGCTGCGTGTAGCAGATATACTCAATCTTGCTGAAGATGCCCAGCACGCGGGTGCTAGCGCGGTAATGCTGGCTCCTGTTTCTTACCAACGCCCCACACCGGATGAGGTGTATTCACTCTATGAAGAAGTCAGCCGCCATCTATCCGTGCCGCTCTGTGTCTATGATAATCCTGCAACGACAGGTTTTGAATTCAACGATGAGTTACTGATTAATATTGCCAGTTTACCGTTTGTCAGCTCGCTCAAACTTGCTCGCTTGCCGCAAGAGCTGTCTTTGGCTACACAACGGGTGAATGCACTTCGTTCCCGCCTTCCCGGCCACGTTTCGCTCGGAATCAGCGGGGACTGGCAAGCGGCGACGGGTCTTTGTGCGGGATGTGATGTCTGGTTCTCTGTTATAGGTGGACTTTTTCCGCAAACTGCACAGGCTATTACCCGCGCAGCAAAGGATAATGATGAAAAAACGGTACAGATGTTGTCGGCTGCCCTTGAGCCTGTCTGGAGGCTTTTCAGAACCCATGGTAGCCTCAGGGTCACCGCAGCCGCCGCTGAGTTGCTGAACAAAGTAACCGCCCCTTGCCTTCCCTTTCCACTCAAATCATTATCAGGTCAGTCCCGTGATCAGCTAGATGCTATTCTCGAAGATTTAAAAAAACTTATTTAAACTAAATGATGAAAAATATGCTCGCCGGAAATTTCCTTTTCCGGCGAAGAGAGCCATCTTTCTTTTCATAAGTGCATAATCTCTGTCTAACCTTGAATATCCCCCCTTCGTTTATCAAGCTGAATTCATGCCAAAAATCACAGTTTGTTTAGTCGTCTTTGCTATGATTTACTGCAAAATCATTAATATACTTTATGAATAACTTTAAAGATTAAGGTGGGTAATTTATGTATAAGACAAATGGAACAATCCTGGATGTACCGGGTATCAAAGTTGGGCATGCTGAAGATGAGTTGAAACAAACCGGTTGTAGCGTAATTATTTTCGACGATGGGGCTGTTTGTGGTGTTGATGTCAGAGGTTCTGCTCCGGGGACAAGGGAAACCGAACTTTTAGACCCTATTAATACTGTTCAGAAAACCAACGCATTGGTGCTAAGTGGAGGGAGTGCTTTTGGATTAGATTCCGCCTCTGGCGTCATGCGCTATCTTGAAGAAAGAAAAAAAGGTTTTGATGTCGGTGTCGCTGTTGTGCCTATCGTTCCTGCCGCAATCATATTTGATCTAAATTTTGGTGATCCTGCTGTTCGTCCTGACGCTAATATGGGCTATATTGCATCGAAAAATGCTTCTACAAATTCTTTTCCATCGGGCAATATTGGTGCAGGTGCTGGGGCCACTATAGGTAAAATGGCCGGTTTTGATAAAGCTATGAAAGGTGGGCTTGGGACAGCATCTGTTAAGTTAGCTGGGGGACTGACAGTCGGCGCCATGGTTGTTGTAAATGCTGTTGGTGAAATCAGAGACCCTAAAAATGGTAAAACTATTGCAGGTGCATGTGATGAAAATGGCCACCTTATCGATCTTATTTCCTACGTTTTAGAAAATTATAAAGATCATCATTTCACTCAGGGGAAAAATACGACCATTGGCATAATTTGTTGTAACGCAAATATGAATAAAAGCCAGATGAAAAAAGTTGCCCAGATGGCTCATGATGGGCTTGCGAGGACGATATATCCTGTTCATACCATGAGTGACGGGGACACTATTTTTGCAGCGACAACAGGTGGTGTAGATTCATCGGTGAATATTGTTGGTATGCTTGCAGCGGAGGTTATGGCTGTTGCGGTTTTAGATGCTGTGAAATCAGCTAAGTCAAAATTTGGGGTTAGAGGTTATGCTGATTTAGCAAATACTTCTATATCCAGTGACGTCCCAAGTGTCACCGGAGCCAACAAAGAAGTACGATGAAATCCAAAACGTCTTACCACCCTTTTCACGAATGAGTTAAAAGGGTGATTTGGCCTGAGCTAATACAATTAACAGTAATGTTTATTTTTTCCGACTAAATCTTGCCATACCCGGTTTTTTAGGATTAGGAACAAAGCCCGGATTTCCAGCGCCCGGTTTCCAACTCACTTTCATTTTTGCACCAACCTTGTTGTAAAACTTTTCTAATTCATAAATATCATTGGCTATTATCCATTTTCCTTTACAGATGATAGCAACTGGAAACTCTCCAGGTTCGGCAACAACTTTGACAATCCCACCTCGTTTTTTGACTTCTTCTCTCTCTTTGTCCATAGCAAAAGCAGGATAACTTACCTGAGGACCATGTCTGATAACATTATGTTCTATATCTTCAAATGGCCGGTTTAAATCAGCGTGGGCAATAAATCGGTTAATCAGATCGATTATTTTCTTTTCTTCTAATGAAGCAGATGGAACTGAATGTGGTTGCGTCGTGAAACTAATCATGTCATGCATATCATAGTCACCAGTGAAAGGCAGCGCGGCCCAGTTTTCTTTTCCTTTTAAGGAAGAGAGACTTGCCTCGAGATTGTTTAAATCTATTGGATAAATTCTTCTGTCACCACTGCTCATATATATACCTTTAAGATGACCACTTTTTTTATCCCAGTGACCGACATAACCCTCAATAGATGCCTTCCGCACCTTATTTATGACATCTGAAGCTTCATCTCCAAAATATGCTTTTCTAATTGAACCAGGTTTAATTGTTTTTTCAAGAATATCGTGTCCTTTCGCGGCAGCGCCTTTACTAAGCGCTTTCAGAGTTGGTTCACCTGCCGCCCGAAAACTGACAGCAAAATTACCCATTTTAGACGCTTTTTCAATCGCCTTCATGTGCCCTTCCCAAATAAATTCTCTCTTAACTTGCTGGCGAACACCAAAGTCATTCTCGAACATATTTATAAATCCTTTGAATAGTCTAAGCGCGGAATAATAAAAATAAGATTAATATTAACTTATTTAAATATCCTCCACTCTATATTGTATATTTATATAAAATAACTCTAAACCAAGTTAATGCCTACATCACGATTAAATATTAATTTTATGACAAATCAGAAACTGTAAACACAAAGCTAAAAGTCCACTTCGGTAATGAAATTGTTGGAATTTCATTGCGTAGTGCTTAAAATGCTATACCCAATAAATTTCAAATTGCAGAGCGGCGGCAAGAGAACGCAGCCAACAAAGCAGCAACTTGAAAGATGACGGGTATATATGCAGATTAAAGAAAGAAATAACACCACCAGTACATATATTGTACTGGTGGCTTGGGTTTAATTAATTATTAAATTTTTATCCAGGGATAAGCATCATCAGATGTTCCAGCGCCGTCAGGTACGGTTCCCCTATTCCACCATTTAGCTTCCCAGTTTTGACCTTTCCAGCTGACTTTATCGCCAGCTTTATACTCATTATTTGCATCCCATGTTGGGTAATCTCCGCCCTTGTCCTGATCACCCGGATCAACATTGACACCTTTGAAGTAGAATGGCGTCATATCTATTTTTTGGGTAATTAGCTCACAGCCAAGACCTTCTCTTGCGGCATTGACTAACAAACCTCGGTCTTGGTCTGCGGTCCATGTAAATATTCCACCCAAGTTCTTCTCCAATGCATATTGAGCCTTGGATTTAACGGAACGAGGGGTGTCAGTCGAAATAAACAATTTGCTTTCCTCATTGTAGAGATAATCAGCATCTGCTATTTCATCTGTATATAATTTAAAGTTATTCCTCCCTTTCTTTCCTTCTAAATCCAGATAATTATATATTGTGTCGTACCATTCTATTGTTCCTGATTCAAACGAGCCTGTTGTCGTAATTTTGGGATCTTTTTTCGGAACATAGCCAGGATCATAACTACCAGACAATGGAGAATAGCTATCAATAACGGTATTTCTAGCATTGCGTGAATATCCAGCATAACCAATATTGATTGCAGATGCTGGAACACCAATACTTAGTAAATATTCAACCGCTTTTTCTACACTATTCTCACCTTCTGGATAATTACGGAGATTCGTATGATGTAGCAGTTTTTCAGCCCATGGAGTACCAAAGAAATCATAGGTCATCACGTTAATACCATATAGTCCGGCTTTCAATAATTCTGGTATTTTTGATTTCTCCATTTTTTCTGGTACTGCGGAACAGGCTATGCTTATTTTTATATCTGAACGCCCTGCTTCTTTGAAAGCAGCTGTTAAGTCCTGAATTAAGCTAATATAATAATCACCATCATCAGGCGCGTAAATATTACCTTCGTTCCCTGCAACTCCTGGATATTCCCAGTCAATATCAATCTCAGTAAACATGGGAAAACGTTGGAATATATCAACCAGACTTGAGCAGAAATAAGATTTCAGTGTTTCATCTCTGACCATATTATAAAAACCATTACTCATGGTCCAACCACCAACACTGAATGACATAATAAGGTCATGGCCCTGAGCTTTTGCAGCCTGTTGAATTTTAGCCAATCCACCTAATACGCCCATACTTTTAGATTGATCAAAATCCCTTGGCATTTGGATATCCTGCCAACCAGCATAAGTACAATTCTGATAAGACTGGCAATCACCCCATGCATCTGTAAATGTCACTTCTCCATTATTGGTACGGTTAAATAGTGGTGCTTGTTCTTTAATTTGCTGCTTTTTTTCACCTTCATCACCTAATATTCCACAGAACCCAATAATTAATTTATCATAAGCGAAAGGATTATCTAAAAGGTGTTGTAAATCTATTCCTCTACCTCGACTGGTGGGATCTTGATTCCCTTGTAATCTGCCATCATATTGTGACCAATCTGTATAATACCCGAAAATTTTCGGTTTATTTCGTGTATCATATTTATTATAAACAGGTAATAAAACTCTCCCTGATGTGTAACTGAAATTTATTGTCTCCGTTGATGGGTTGAAATTATCTATTTGGTAAGACTGTTCACTAAGAAAATCTGTCTGGATTATTTTTGACATAAATGACCTCGATTATATATCAATTTATTTATGTTGATTAACATTCCGCAACTTTATTTCTTACAGTGATGCAATTACAGTCTAACTTGTTTTATTAGGAAAACAACTAATTGCTATTTTTTTGATTGTTAATGGTTAACTTAATTTTATGTCAATGTGTATGATATTATCACTTGTTTATTATAAGATGGAAAAATTAAAAGCAATAGTCTCAATTTGAAAATATATTAATTTGACATTATCATAACTTCCAATTTAAATAAAATTCCGTAAATTAATTTTTACGAACCATTGATTTTAATTTTATTTTCAGGTGGCTATTTTTCTGTGTTTTATACTTATACTAATTTGTATCATTAAGGGAGTTTGTTTCTTTAATATATTATTATCATTCTTATTTTATACGGAGATGAAAATGACCGCTAAAGATATTCAGCCAACCATTATTATTAATGAAAATGGTTTTATCTCTCTGGAAGATATCGATCAGATTGCGACAAAACAGAAAAAAGTAGAGATATCAAAGGGTGTCATAGATATTTTGAATCGTGGTCGTGAAAAATTAGAGGAAAAATTAAACTCAGGAGAGGTGATATATGGGATTAATACCGGATTTGGGGGAAATGCCAATTTAGTTGTGCCGTTTGAGAAGATTTCAGAACATCAGGAAAATTTGTTAACTTTTCTTTCTGCTGGCACTGGGGACTATATGTCCAAAACGTGTATTAGAGCTTCACAATTTACGGTGTTACTTTCTGTTTGCAAAGGTTGGTCTGCAACTAGGCCAATTGTCGCTCAAACGATAGCCGATCATCTTAACCATGATATTGTGCCTCTGGTTCCCCGATATGGCTCAGTGGGTGCAAGCGGTGATTTAATTCCTTTATCTTATATTGCACGGGCATTATGTGGTATTGGTCAAGTTAATTATATGGGCGAAGAAATTAGCGCGGCTGAGGCAATTAAACGTGCAGGATTGACGCCGTTATCCTTACAAGCAAAAGAAGGACTCGCTCTTATTAATGGCACTCGGGTGATGTCGGGTATCAGTTCAGTTACAGTTATTAAACTGGAAAAACTATTAAAAGCCACACTTTCTTCTATTGCATTGGCTGTTGAAGCATTACTCGCATCTCATGAACATTATGATGCCAGAATTCAGCAAGTTAAAAACCATCCTGGACAGAAAGCAGTAGCTAGTACATTGCGTAATTTATTGGAAGGTTCGACACAGATCAATTTATTAGCAGGGATTAAAGAACAAGCGAATAAAGCTTGGCGTCACCAAGAAATCACCCGGCTAAATGATACTTTACAAGAAGTTTACTCAATTCGTTGTGCACCGCAAATATTAGGTATAGTTCCAGAATCTTTAGCTACAGCTCGAAAAATATTGGAGCGGGAAGTTATTTCTGCTAATGATAATCCTTTGATTGATCCAGAAAATGGTGATGTTTTACATGGTGGGAATTTTATGGGGCAATATGTTGCCCGGACTATGGATGCATTAAAGTTGGATATTGCTTTAATTGCCAATCATCTTCATGCAATTGTAGCGTTGATGATGGATAGCCGTTTCTCCCGTGGATTACCAAATTCACTTAGCCCAACTCCCGGTATGTACCAAGGTCTGAAAGGTATCCAACTTTCACAAACAGCTTTGGTTGCTGCAATTCGCCATGATTGTGCTGCATCTGGTATACATACTTTGGCGACAGAGCAATACAATCAAGATATTGTGAGCTTGGGTTTGCATGCCGCGCAAGATGTTCTGGAGATGGAACAGAAGTTACGTAATATTGTTTCAATGACAATTCTGGTAGTTTGTCAGGCAATTTATCTCCGTGGCAATATTAGTAAACTTGCACCTGAAACAGCTAAGTTTTACCATGCGGTACGCGAAATCAGCTCTCCTCTGGAGGCAGATCGTGCATTGGATAAAGATATAATTCGGATTGCAGATGCAATTATTAATGATCAACTTCCTTTGCCAGAAATCATTCTTGAAGAATAAGAATAAAGTTACTGAAATTCTTCAATGATCTCTTGACTAAAAATGCAGAACCCCATTTACTTGCTGGGATAAAAGCAATATCGGTAAATAAGGGGTTTTGTATGATTGTTTTTGTGACAGGAGCAACTTCAGGTTTTGGTGAATCAATCGCTAGAAAATTCATTCAGCATGGTTCTAGTGTTATTGCTGCTGGACGCCGTAAAGAACGATTAAAAAAATTAAAAGAGGAATTAGGGGATAAATTTCACTTTGTTCAACTTGATGTTACTGATCGGATGGCTATTAACCAAGCTATACAGCAATTGCCAGCATCACTCCGTGATATTGATGTTTTAGTTAATAATGCAGGTTTAGCGCTTGGATTAGAACCCGCGTATCTGGCGAACCCGGATGATTGGGAAATGATGATTGACACCAATACCAAAGGGCTTGTAAATATGACCCATGCTCTGCTGCCTAAAATGGTAAAACGAGACCGTGGGCATATTATTAATATCGGTTCTACTGCTGCAAGTTGGCCATATTCAGGCGGGAATGTTTATGGCGCCACTAAAGCATTTGTAAAACAATTTAGTTTGGGTTTACGGGCAGATTTACAGGGGAAACAAATCCGTGTTACTGATATCGAGCCTGGTTTAGTTGGTGGCACCGAGTTTTCTTTAGTACGTTTTAAAGGTGACAACGATAAAGTGAATAAAACCTACGATGGAGCACAGGCATTAACAGCCGAAGATGTAGCAGAAGCTGTTTTTTGGGTTGCCAACTTGCCTGATCATGTCAACATTAATACATTAGAGATGATGCCAGTTTGCCAGTCATTCGCAGGGCTTAATGTACATAGAAATATATAATCACATTCTTCTTGATATTTTGTTGAATATCTCAATGCTATCTTATAGTTTATCTATCTGATAATTCCCTATTGTGCCATTAATGGGTCCCACTTTCTTTCAAGAGGATAAAAGATGAATATTTATAAGTCTTTGATATTAAAAATTATATCAGCTATTGCTCTGGTAATTCCTTTGCTGTGGCAAGCGCCAGCATTGGCGGCAACTTGTACCTCCAGCAGTACCTGTGTCACAGTAAATGGTAGCGGTGATACGGCTATGGAGAAAGAAGCAGCCCGTCAAAGTAAAGAGCAATGGGATGAAACCAAGAATATTCGTACCAAGGTGAATAAACGTGCTGAGAAGGAATTTGATAAGTTAGATAAAGCGATTGATAACCGTGATGCATGCATGAAAAGTACCAATATAAACGCTTATTGGGAGCCGAATACCGAACGTTGCCTAGACAGCAATACAGGTATGCCTATTAGACCGTAAAATTTGAATAAAGGTGATGACCATGAAGAAAGCGTTTTTATTTAGTGCATTGATTTTTACTGTATCTCCATTTGCATTTTCTGCACAAGCTTCATGTGAAAGCGTGAAAGCACAGATTGCGCAAAAAATTATCAATAATGGTGTGCCGGAATCCAGCTTTAAGTTGGAAATTGTTCCTAATGACCAAGTTGAACAAGCCAGTGGTAAGATCGTTGGACATTGTGAGAATAATACCCAAAAGATTGTATATACCCGGCAAGTAAATCAATCCCCAAATTCGCCAGTTGCAAAATAAACTCTCCGTAGAGGGCTTTGGATGCCCTCTTTCCATATCTTATTTAATATTTCAAATCCATAATTATTCTCCAGTTTGTTTTAATATGGTAGAAATATCCAAATAGCTGGATAAATCTTTCTCTTCTGGACGTAAAAGATAAGGAATTTCACCCAATTGTGGTGCGTTGATGTGACGGCGTAACCTATCCAGAACTTTTGCATAGTAAGATAAACCAGGATTAGTTCTGTTTGCTACCCATCCAACTAACTGCAAACCATCATTTATTATTGCCTGTGCGGTCAGAATCGAATGATTTATACAACCAGGCTGAATTCCAACAACTAAAATTACTGGGATTTTTTCCCGAATAACCCAATCAAAATAAAAAGTCTCATCATTTAGCAATACACGCCAACCGCCATTACCTTCAATAATAACGCGATCAGCTTTATTGTTAAGGTTATTTAATCCTTTTTTCATCTGTTCGAAATCAATCTGATTTTCTTCACAGTAACTGCTTTTCCAGATAACTGGGTTTATTTCTTCATATTTAAGCTGGATGGGAGAGGATTTTTGCAAAACTACGGCATCTCGATTGCGCATTCCTTCTTCTGTTTCATACCCTTCTGTAGCTATAGGTTTATAACCTACTGCTGTTGCTCCGTCACGATTAAAAACTTGTAATAATGCACGGGTAACAACTGTTTTACCGATGTTGGTATCTGTCCCCGTCACAAATAAGCGAGTTAACATAAATTTTGTTTTCCATAATGACAGATAAAATCCAGTTAATAAGGAGTTAAGTTTAGAGTATGTGGCTATCAAGGAGATTGCGTTAGCTCAATGTTTAGGTCAATTATCATTATCCTTTCATCAAATTGATCAATAATGAACCATCATATAAAGCTTTTTTAACTGAGGCTACAGCCGATAATGTTCCAGAGTTATTGAATTCCGTTGCAACCAACGTAACTTGTTTACTATAAGCAGGCAAAGATTGCTGTTTAATACATTCATTGATGATCGGGTATAAAATCTGCTGGCAAGTGTTAAGAGGAGAACCAATCAAAATTTTCTCTGGATTAAATAGGTTCACCATAATTGCGATAATACGACCAATTTTCACACCTATATCACGAATAATATCCATGGCTAAAATATCGCGTTTATTGGCTGCCTGACAGAGTGACTCAATAGTTAGCGACTCATCATTAAGTAAAGAATCTGGGGCAGTTGTTAACAACTGTTTTGTTCTGGATAAAATATGGCTGATATTTGTAACGGTTTCCAGACAGCCTAAGTTTCCGCACTGGCAGAGTTCACCGTTGGGTTCAGATTGGATATGCCCTATTTCCATTACACTACGGTTACCTGAATGTAATGTTTGTCCTGCAATGATAACGCCAGCACCGATATTATCATCAATAACAATTTGGATAATATTCTGGCAGTTTTTTGCCGCCCCATATAATGATTCAGCTATCGTCCAGGCGGTTATTTCATGTTGAAGAAATATCGGTAGTCCAGTGCGGCGATGCAAATATTCACTTATTGGCAATTCCTGAACCTGATAGTAAGGAAAACTATGGATGAGTCCTTTGGTTGGATCAACAATAGCATTTATAGTAATACTGATTGCCGTCAAACGCTCAAGACAGGATTGATAGCAGCTGAAAAATGAATCAATTTCATCAACAATTCTGTCTAAAAAGGATTTGTCATTGTTGGCAGGTAATGGCAATACATCTTCAACAATTAATTTGCCACTGAGATCGCGAAGACCCAACATCAAATTTCCCAGACTAATACTGACACATAAAAAATGCCAACTTTCAGAAGCAAGCCTCAGCCCGGTTGCTGGACGCCCTCTGAATCCTAAATCCAGAAACTCTGTTTCCATGACTAAATGAGCATCAACCAGCTCACGGACAATTTTGGTAATACTGGCTGGAGCTAGTTGAGCTTTTTTAGAGAGCTCAATACGGGAAATCGGGCCATATTGATCAATTAATCGGTAAACAGTACCAATATTATTCTGCTTTATTTGATCAATGTGACTTGGTTGTCCATCCATATTCACCCTTTTGCTCGTTAATTAATTCGTGCTCCAAAATAATTGAAGGCTGATTATGTCGATGTTTTAGGCAAAAGGTATCATTCTTTCAATCAATATGTGATATTAAACACGAAATTTAGCTAATTTCTACTCATTTTTCTCGTTCAAAATGTTAGATATGAGTAATTTTATCAGCCTGTTCGCTGCTGCTGATACCGGTCGATTTTTATGGTTTACCAACCACACTTCAGAAAAAGAGTGATTATCCGCTATTGGAATATATTGGACACCATCGACTTTCATTCGCGTAAAGGACTCGGTAACAACACTTATCCCTAACCCAGCAGAGACAAGACCGAGAATTGTCATTGCTTCGCCTGCTTCCTGTGAGATCATAGGTGTCACGCCAGCTTCAGCGAGTAAAGTGATTATTTCATCATATAAAGCCGTCCCGACTTCGCGCTCAAAAAATACCAATGGATAACCAGCCAGCATTTCGAGTTTTATTCCCTGCTGGGTAAATTCCAACAAAGGGTGTCCATCACAAACAGCAAGTACAAAAGATTCGCGAAATAATAGCCGATACTCAAGGTTATCTGGTAATTGAGTATTACGCATGATACCGATATCTATCCGCCCAGTGAGTAATGGTGAGATCTGTTGTTTAGTATTCATTTGGTGCATATGAATAGATACCTCCGGATAACACTCCCGGAATTGGCGTAAACTAAGAGTGACCTTCGGCATAAAAGGGGTTGTAGAGGTGAAACCGATTGATATTTCACCTAATTCCCCTTTTTGCATTCTCGCTGCTTTTGTTGCAGCAGCATCAACCTGAGCCAGAATTTGGTAAGCTTCCTCCAGAAACATGTTACCTGCCGGAGTCAGTTTCACATTTCGGTTATTACGTTCTAGTAACTGTGCGTTTATACTATTTTCAAGCGATTGAATTTGTTGGCTTAATGGCGGCTGTGAAATGTTAAGCCGTTCTGCCGCGCGACCAAAATGTAATTCTTCTGCAACTGCAATAAAGTAGCGTAAATGCCGTAATTCAATAGCCATAATCACCTTTAATATTTAATACATATCATTATGAATGATTAATATATTAGACAAAATATTTCACAATTCATATGCTTGATTTAGTCAAAACCAAAGTTACTTATTATGAGTTAAGTAAGGATTCATGTGAGCACTATCCATAGCATTAGTGAAAACCGGGTTTCTGGTAAGAATCTTGTCCAAAATATTCAAAATGAGAAAAATTATATTCAGAAAAAAGACGCTTTGTACATTAGAGTGACGTTGTCACTCTTTACTGTAGGATTAGCCTCGTTTGCCTTGCTCTATTTTGTTCAGCCGATTCTACCGATGTTATCAGAGGACTTTGGTGTTTCTCCGGCAACCAGCAGTTTATCTTTATCACTTTCGACTGGCATGCTGGCTTTGGGATTATTGATAACGGGTCCTTTGTCTGATGCCATTGGTCGTAAAAATATCATGGTAACTGCATTGTCTGCCGCTGCAATTTTCACTTTACTAAGTGCATTTATGACCAGTTGGTCTGGAATTCTAATTGTACGCATTCTGGTTGGTTTGTCTCTCAGCGGTGTAGCTGCTGTTGCTATGACTTATCTTAGTGAGGAAATTCATCCAAATTTTGTTGCTTTATCAATGGGGCTTTATATCAGCGGTAATTCTATTGGTGGAATGAGTGGACGATTAATATCGGGTATTATCACTGATTATTTCTCATGGCGTATTTCTATCATCGTATTAGGTGCATTTGCATTGATTGCTGCCATTATGTTTTGTCGTATGTTACCTCAATCGCGTCATTTTCGTCCAAGCTCCTTAAAACCAAAATCTTTATTGATAAACCTGAAGTTACACTTTCGTGATAAAGGATTGCCATTATTATTTTCTGAGGCATTTTTGCTGATGGGTGGCTTTATTACGGTGTTTAATTATATAGGTTATCGTTTATTAGACTCACCTTATCATTTCAGTCAGTCAACTGTAGGTATATTATCCATTGTATATCTTGCAGGTACATACAGTGCATCTAAAGCAGGCGCATTAACCCGTAAATATGGACTTGGAAAAGTTTTGATAGCTACGATTAGTATGATGCTGGTTGGTATTCTTATTACTATGCTATCGTCTGTAATGATGATTATGATTGGCATAACAGTATTAACCTCCGGTTTCTTTGCAGCACATGCTGTCGCTAGCAGTTGGGTTGGACGTCGTGCTCGCCGGGCTAAAGCCCAAGCTTCTTCTCTTTATCTCTTTTGCTACTATGCTGGCTCAAGTGTAGCAGGTACCCTTGGTGGTATATTCTGGCTTCAATTAGGTTGGAATGGGGTTGTGTTATTTATTACCATTCTTACCCTTTTAGCCTTATTTTTGGGGTTTAAACTCATTAAGTTACCTGATGCAAAAATAACATATTAGGAAATATAACCACCCAATTTGGGTATTGCTGAACTGCACCAATGTAGCAATACCAGATTGAATCAACGTGAAGCGAAACCGTTATTCATGGATATTGAACAACAGGCCGGGTATGGATATAAAGCTCTCCTAGGGGTCCGTTTGGAAAACGGAAAATATCCCACGCTAAGCCTGTTTTTTATACAGCCATGTAATGATGCTTGATTTCGCTGACTGCCCCATGAAGGGCGCAAACTTCACGACAGCAAAGCAGAGACATCACACTTGATTTAAATTTTTGTCTGATTAACCCGCACAGACAGCTCCTCGTGACTTTCTTTTCGCTCACTGTATCTGTCGGCAAGGTATCCCGTATGCCCTTTCAGCAGGAGCGTGACTTTAAACAGCTCTTCAGTGACGTCGACGATACGGTCGTACCACGAGGAGGGCTTCATACGCCCATTGTCATCGAACTCCTGCCAGGCTTTTGCCACCGAGGACTGGTTGGGGATGGTGAACATACGCATCCACCGGCCCAGAATCCGCATCTGGTTAACGGCATTGAAGGACTGCGACCCGCCGCAGACCTGCATCACCGCCAGCGTTTTTCCCTGAGAGGGGCGAACGGCACCTTCGCTTAATGGTATCCAGTCGATCTGTGCCTTCATAATTGCGCTCATCGCACCGTGCCGTTCCGGGGAACTCCAAACCATCCCATCACACCATCTGACCAGCTCACGGAGCTCGACGACCTTTGGATGTGTTTCCGGTGCATCGTCGGGTAATGGTAGTCCGGAAGGGTTAAACATTTTCATCTCCGCCCCCATAGCGGCCAGTAGTCGTCCCGCTTCCTCAGCAGCAAAACGGCTGTACGAGCGTTCTCTTACCGAACCATACAAAATCAGGATTCGTGGTGGTTCCTGTAGGTGCAGGCGTTCCGCGATACGTTCATCAAAGCAATCAGCGTTCAGGGCAGGAAATTGTTCCATTTTTCTCCTCCGAAAGATTTGGGGATTCAAATCTCAATATATATGATTTACCATATATGTATTCTAAAGGGAACGGAGTAAAAAATGCTACAACCTGTTCAACTTTTCAAAATCCTGTCGGACGAAACGCGACTCGCTATCATCCTGCTTCTCAGGGAGTCCGGAGAACTATGCGTCTGCGATATTTGTGCGGCCACCTCGGAATCACAGCCCAAAATTTCGCGCCATATGGCAATCTTGCGCGAGGCTGAGCTGGTTATGGACCGCCGTGAAGGGAAATGGGTTCACTACCGTCTGTCACCTCACATGCCTGCCTGGGCGGCTGAAACAATCACGACTTCCTGGCTGTGCCTGCGGGAGGATGTACGTAAATGGCTGGACAAATCGGCCTGCACCTCCTGCTAGGGCAGGAAAACACATGCATATGATCATATTTATTGGAGTCTGAAATGCTTTTGGCAGGGAGTATATTTTTACTGACGCTGGTACTCGTTATCTGGCAACCCAGAGGGCTTAGCATCGGCTGGAGTGCAAGTATCGGGGCTGTACTGGCACTGGCTTCTGGTGTTATTCACCTCGATGATATCCCCGTTGTCTGGAACATTGTCTGGAACGCGACAGCTACATTTATCGCAGTGATTATTATCAGCCTGCTGCTTGATGAGTCGGGTTTCTTTGAATGGACAGCACTGCATGTTTCCCGCTGGGGTAATGGGCGCGGGCGCTTATTGTTTACCTGGATAGTCTTGCTTGGCGCCGCCGTAGCTGCGCTATTTGCCAACGATGGTGCGGCGCTGATCCTGACGCCGATAGTGATAGCCATGCTGCTTGCGCTGGGGTTCAGTAAAGGGACTACGCTGGCTTTTGTGATGGCCGCGGGATTCATTGCTGATACCGCCAGCCTGCCGCTCATAGTCTCTAATCTGGTGAATATCGTTTCGGCTGATTACTTTGGCTTGGGCTTTACGCAATATGCTTCTGTCATGGTTCCCGTGGATGTGGCGGCGATTGCAGCCACACTGATGATGCTGCATCTGTTCTTTCGCAGGGATATCCCGACGACATATGACGTTTCGTTACTGAAGTCACCCACAAGCGTAATAAAGGATTTAGCGACGTTCAGGGCAGGCTGGATTGTCCTGCTGTTCCTGCTGATCGGTTTCTTCGTTCTGGAGCCTTTGGGTCTTCCCGTCAGCGCGATAGCAGCAATCGGAGCCGTTGTACTGTTTGTCGTCGCGAAGAGAGGCCATGTGATTAATACGGGAAAAGTGCTGCGTGGAGCGCCCTGGCAGATCGTTATTTTCTCCCTAGGCATGTACCTGGTGGTCTATGGACTCCGCAACGCGGGCCTCACGGAGTACCTGTCTGGCGTGCTGAATATGCTGGCAGATAAGGGCTTATGGGCTGCAACGTTTGGTACCGGCTTCCTGACGGCCTTCCTGTCGTCGATCATGAATAATATGCCAACAGTGCTGGTTGGGGCATTGTCGATTGACGGGAGCACAGCTTCTGGTGTTATCAAAGAGGCCATGGTCTATGCCAACGTGATTGGCTGCGATTTAGGCCCGAAAATCACCCCGATTGGTAGTCTGGCCACGTTGCTGTGGCTGCATGTGCTCTCGCAGAAAAATATGAAGATCACCTGGGGATATTACTTTCGTACCGGCATTGTTATGACCCTGCCGGTTCTATTTGTTACTCTGGCCGCGCTGGCTCTGCGGCTCTCTGTCACTCTGTAATGAGATACTGTTATGAGCAACATTACTAACCTCAGCTTCGTTTAAAAATAGCGATATCACAATCCCGTAAATTCAAGCTCGGTTTGCTGGACTGGTTTCGCGATCCCGTCCCTGCGTCGACGTGTGCAGGCGGGACTGAATAAAGGTAAGGCCCTTGCCCGAGCCGTTTTCATGCATCGGTTGGGGGAAATCAGGGATAGTGGGCTGGAAAATCAGAGCTACCGCGCCAGTGGGCTGACATTGCTGACTGCGGCGATCTCACTCAGCATTTGACAATCGTTGGATGTCTTTATAATTGCTCACAGCAAGGTACTGGCAACTTCTATACAGGTTTTAATGGGCAGCCACATTCCAAGACATGAAGGGTCGTCTGGCTCGACGGGTAAAAAATCATACTGCCGATAAAACGAAATGACCTCTGGGGTCATAGGATCAACAAATAGTCCGATAGCTGATATTTGTTGTGCGACCAACACGGTGCGATAGATGGCATCAATCAATAATTTTTCGCCTAATCGTTTCCTCTGGCACGAATGATCCACCGCAAGACGGGCTAGTTTTACTGCATTAAGTGGATGAGGATACTTTTTATAGTCTTTATGGGCGGGCGGCGTTGTTATTGAATACCCAGTCAGCGTGTGATAACCGATGATAGCTTTGGGTGTCGAATCCCAGCAGGCCACGTAAGTTTTTGATATGTGCTTTACGGTTTTCTGCCGGGCTTGTTGCTGTAAGAACTTATTTAATTCATTGACGCGGCAATCAAACACTTTGCGATTATGTTGATGGGTTATTTCTTCAATGGTTATCATTTCACTGCATCCTTGTAGCCCAGCGCTGCTTTAAGTAGCTTCTTGTTTGCTTTTGGAGGATTTTCCAGCGCAGCGAACAGTGCATCCGCACCGGCCATCGACAAATGTAATGTTTCAGTTCGTTCAATCACGTTACGGGCCTTATCCATTGCCGACTCAATAAGGAATTGTGAAAGGGTTGTACCGGAGTAATCAGCCGCCCTTTGAATAATTTCTTGTATCTCTGCGGATGTTCGTGCAACCAAGCGAGTTTCTTTACGTTCTGCGTTAGTGGTCATAATTTTACCTATTGTCATCAGTATTAATAAATTCCATCAGGTATCATTATGGCACGCGAAAATAATGTATGCCACAATGACACACAAAAATAGCAATAAACTCCATTTTTAATCCATCATATGAGGTTCAGCTAACCTAAAATAATGTGAGGCACAAATAACGATGTATCTTTTGTGATTCGGCCAATATCTTCCCTCACCGATAGACCAGCGGGTCTGTCATTAATAAGCCAGCTACCGATAAGTACATGGTTCTCACCGAATTTTGGTAACGGAGTATATTGTTGCACGATGTAACCCTCTTCCCCATAAGGTCCATCGATTTTCTCAATCACTTTGCCGTCTTTATAAATACTGATATTCGACCCCTCACGACTAAATATTGGCTTCTTGACATAATGAGTCAGGCGTTTGGCTTTTGGGTCATCGGCAAAGTAAGCCTCAAGCAGGTTTGGATGTCCTGGGAACATATCCCAAAGCAACGGCAAGATGGCTTTATTTGAGGTAATACACTTCCACATTGGTTCAAACCAGTTAACACCAGCAGTTGCTAGATGCTGAGCATATTCCTCGCGGAACATAAACTCCCATGGGTATAACTTGAACATAGAATCGATGATTTTACTATTGTTGTCCGTAAACTTGCCGCATTCGCTTAGGCCAATGTCTTCAACATAGACAAACTCAGTATGAATGCCAGCATCCTTAGCACAATCAGCCATATAATCGACTGTACCCTTGTCTTCTTCTGTACCCTTGCAGCATGTAAAATGAAGTGTGTTGAATGGCAAAAATGGTTTAAGTTCGTGGAAGCGATTCACAAGCAACTCTTGCAGAAGGTTGAACTGATCTGCCGAGCGCGGTACTTTGCCGCGATTAACCTTATCTTCCAGCCACAACCAACCAAAGAAACCCAGTTCATAGATCGAGGTCGGCGTATCTGAGTTGATTTCTAATAACTTGGCTGGATTTTTACCGTCATAGGCAAAATCGAGTCGACTGTAGAGGCTCGGGTCTTTGCGTTGCCAAGATTCACGCACCAACCGCCACATTATTTCTGGAATTTGGAATTTAGCCATCAGCTTGTCGCTGTTAATCACTCGTTCTATCGCTTGAAGGCTCAGCTGGTGGATTTCCTCTGTCGGATCTTCAATATGTTCCTCTATCTGCTTGAGAGTAAATTGATAGTAACGGTCTTCGATCCAGTACGGTTCATCATCAATCGTGTGGAAACCAAAACCGAATTCTTTTGCGCGTTCTTTCCAATCATGGCGTGGTGCCGTTGAAATTTGTAGCATTCTTTAACCTTTCGATACTTCTTATCTGAATATCGGAGAAAATTATCGCCCAGACGTCTAATTCCGTAATTAATGATGAGCTTATGCAAAATTCTGATAACAAAGAGGCTTGATAAAAACAGCCTCCGAATTAGATGTCAGAGTGGGTTTAACTGCCCCATCCTCCCCAGCTTGACTTTGCTGAGGAGGTTGAGCCAAAACCACCTTTAGATTTGGTAGTTACGATGGGTTTACTATCTGCGGTCTTAATCATGTCCTTGAATCCTGTTGAAGGGCTGACATGAGTGCCACCGTAGTAACCTGTTTCTAATTGCTGCGCTTTCTCACGATTTAGGCGCTCTCTATGCATCCTCTCTCTCTGCTTACACTCTGAATAATTGCCTATTTCAGAAGCTATATAAGCATTTCCCAGAGTGTTTATGTTTAATACTGAGTTTGTCGCAGAGGTATTTTCTGCCCTCTTGCCTGAGTTTTGAAAAACCTCTGGCAGGCGAACAGTCTCTAGGGGATGTAAATAACGTTGGTTCATCTCGAACTGGATATTGTCCATATTAGAGTAAGAGCCAATGACTTTGCCATCAGCGAAGAACAGCTTATCATACAGGTCGCTGTAGCTTGATGTTGAAGTGAATATTGGCTGGTAGAACACATTACGGTATTGGTCAGAAAGGTTGTACTTGTTGAAATCCTCAGGCTTTACATCAGCCATCATAAAGGCAGCCATTTTTGGTCGATAACCAAGCTTGTCCGGCATCTCTTTACATTCGCCGTACTCAAGTTTACACATTGCTTCTTGCCTGAATTTTTGTGATGTACGATCTGCTTCACGTAATGCTGCCTTGTACGTGGCTTCACATTCAGTAGTGATAGTATTCTGTGGATCATTTTGGCAAGCCGCTAAGTCCTTATAGATCCTGATTGACAGTTTGTCGGTTGATTGGCTACAGCTAGCTATACAACCAACACTAAGCGCTAGCGAAGTGAATGAGAAAGTTCGCCAGTATTTACGCTTATTCTCAATGTTGATGTCTGTGCTGCGCATTCTGCGCTTTTTATTCTTGCTCGTCATACAACCTCTGAATTAGTAAGTCATACAAGCTGCGTTTAGAAGACCAACAGAAATTGAAACGGCAGCCAGAACTACAGCTGCTGGGATCTCATTGTTTTCAATACGAGATACGATTTTCGGCATCATGAATACGCGCACCATGAAGAAGCCAGCAATTTGAGCGAGTAATGCAACAACACCCCACATAACGAAATCAGTCACGCCGACAGAGTTGCTTGCTGCACTTGCAATTGCGATGGTATAACCTACCAAAGCCCCTCCCAGCGATATTGCAGCCGCTGTGTTCTTTTCTTCTTTGATCAGCTTCCATTCATCATGTGGAGTCACCATAATGTAAACGAATTTGAATATAATGAAGAAAACGAGCGCCAGACCAAAGCATAATCCAAAGTTGGCTACACTATTAATAAATTGAGTTAAAGCTTGTTCTTCATTTACTAGTGTAATCATTTATGCTACCACTCTAAAACCTGTTTGATTAAGTTGAATACCGGTACTTTGTACCATCAGTCTGTCTAAGTTGTTGCTTACAATTTTCTCTTCGCCGGCAATCAGAAGCTCTTCTGTTTTGTTATCTGAAACCTGACGTGTGTAAACCATTACAAACTGGTCTGTTTCAGTCATGTTGCTGTTCTTATGGTAGGTTTTCTCCGTCATAGCTACCGGTTTCGTATTACTCCACAACTGAGAAAATTGAGTGCCATCGAGGTCATATTGACCGTTCGGTGTGATGATGCCATTTTCAATCAACGCATCCCACTGTGTTTGGGAATCGATCGGTTTAGTTTCGTAGAAGTACCAAAGGCTCACTTCTTTCACACCATCATCGTTCTCACCTTCTTGAAGTACCTGGAGGTAGCCTTCATCATCGGTGTAGTAGCGAACCAAGCGCATATTATCGCCAAGGTCAATAACACCAACAGCGCATATAAGCTGAGTTGAGGCCGCATTTTCGATGGTAAGATCAGACTCAATCAGTTTTAGTATGAGCGGGTCTATCTCAAATGCACCACCAATCCGCAACCCCAATATTTCTGGTACCTTCGGACCAACAGGCACAACTTCCTTGCGGCGAAGTGCTTTATTAAACGCGTCAGCGATTTTGGAAAACATAGAAACATCCTTTGAAGAGGAAGACCCTAAGGAACAGGGCCTTTATCTAACAACCAGGGGATTACTTGCCAAGAATACGGGCAAGTTCGTCTTCCGCAGATGCAGAACTTGAGGTAATGCCAGCTGCTTTAAGTTTTTTGTCCAAATCGCTTGAAGTTGCGTTATCGTGAAGCTCTTGCTGAGCCTCGAACTGGGCAGCTTTCTCAGCCTGGCGTGCTTTGATACGTTCAAGCGAATCAAGAGCGGTAGATGTTTTAGATGATGCGCCAACAACAGAGTTGTGGGTAGCAGCCTGTGCTTTTTGTACCTGTTCAGTTGCTTTAACAAGGTCTACTTGGTTCTCAAGCTGAGACACTTTTTCTTTAGCTTCTTGCACAGTGCGGCGGTGGGTAACTTCAACTTTCTTGAAAGCTTCAAGCTGTGATTGCTCTGTTTCCAATTCACCACGCAGGCCAGCAACTTTCTGAGCACATTCTAAAGCAAGCCCATTGTCACCTTTATTAGCCGCAGAGCGAGCGTGATTTTCGTATTCACTGATACTGGTTTCGATAGATGAAACCTTTTTTTCTGCCACTTTGCGCTTAGCGATAATGCCAATCAGGCTTTCATCAGCGCGGCGAATTTCTGCTTTTGTTTCACGAAGCTCCTGATCAAGAATGGTCAGCGCTTTCCCATCAGCTACAGATTCTGCTGCGTTGTTTACAGTTCCTTTAATTGCTTTGAAAAGCTTTTTCCATACACTGCTCATAATATTTTTACCCTATGTTGTTATTTTAGAAACTCAGAATACGCATCAAGAAGCTCAGCAATGTTGGTGAATAACATAGAAACTTCGATGACAATACTCTCCATTTTTGATTCTGAAGATAAAGCGCCAAAAGCTGCATAGTAAGATTGACCATCTACTACAGTAATTCCAACAGAAGTCAGAGGGATCATCTTGTGCGTTTCTAAAATGAACTTATTTAAGGCCGCTGTATCCGAAACATATTCTTCCGAGAACAGCAGCGCTTCTACTGTGATTTGTTTTCCACAAATGGCTAAATGTGCCTTAATGCCGTCTTCGTTAGTGATTACGAGACATTCACCTATTTGCTCTACAGTCCAATTGTTATCAGACTTTTCAAGCTCAGTTATTACTTGATTTAATTCCAAGTTACTTACTCCAATCGTTTGTGTAGTTTTCCAGCCACAACCCGTATTTTACAGCACTAATTTTAACAAATATCGTATCCAGATAAATAGTAGAACACTTAAGCAGTTCAACTAGGTTTTGAACTATCAGAACTATCGCTGAATAATACAAGATCACTAACCAGACTGAATTATGCTTATCATAACATCGATACTCCGTAATTCGCCAAAACGTTTTATTATGCTCCCCCGCTATATTGCTGCTATCCCCACAAACAAATTCATTTGCCAGCCAAATACCATTTTAGGAACTATTGTGTGGATGATTGAGTTCATACTTTGCAATGACTCAATAAAACAGACTGACGGTGACACATCACCAACATCACCATACTATATACCTGTTATCTTTCAAGTTGCCTCTTTATTGGCTGCATTCACTCACCCCGGTCACAGAGTTATCTATGCTCCCTTGCCGTCGCCATCCATCTTGAAATCTATTGGGTATAAATACGTGTTTTTAAATGAGCAGGCGCCCCGTTCAAAATGCAAAAATTGTCTTTTTCATCAGTAAGGTAGAATAAATTATAGAAATCTTATCCTTTTATATTACAAAAAATAATAACAGGCACTTTTAATGAAAAATTTCAATACCTTAATGTAATTAGATTATTAATTAATTTATGAAATGGATAATCATATTATATTCATCTAGGATAATAATTAAGTCCCGGGGCTTTGTTTGTCATAGACTAATTATCCTGTCTAATGGAGGGCACTATTATGTACAAACATAAAGTGAGAATTATGACTTTAGCCACTACTGTAATCGCAGCTTTATTTAATGGAGCATGGGCTCATGGTTACATTGATAGTCCAGGAAGTCGGGCATTCCTTTGTTCTGCACAGGGAAATAAACAAAATACAGATTGTGGGTTGGTAGAATATGAACCTCAATCTCTTGAAGCTAAAAAAGGCTTCCCGCAAGCTGGCCCAGAAGATGGTCATATTGCCAGTGCGGGTATTGGTCACTTTGACGCATTGGATGTTCAAACAGCAGAGCGATGGAAGAAAATTCCCATTACTACCGGTGATATTGAATTCAAATGGGAAATTGTAATCCAACACAAGACTTCAAGTTGGGAATATTTTATTACTAAATTAGACTGGGACCCCAATAAGCCTTTAACCAGAGAGCAATTTAATAGTACACCTTTCTGCTTTGAGGATTACCAGGAAAAAATGCCGGGGAATGAAGTTATTAATAAATGTACTTTGCCAGAAGGTTATCAAGGTTATCACGTTATATTGGGTGTCTGGACAGTTGCAGATACCCTGAATGCATTTTACCAAGTGATTGATACAACAATTAACCCTGCCTGATATCCAATAGATGTTGCAAGACAATAATTATTGGGAACAGCATAACGCTGTTCCTTTTTAGTTTCAATTTAACTTAAATGATGAAAGTACGCTGTACTAACCAGCAGGCCGTAATAAACAGAGTGACTGCGGCAATGCATTCTATAATACGGTACTGCCATGGTTTCGATATGAAGGCTGAGAACTTGCGAGAACTATAGGCCAGACCGTAGAACCAAACAGACGAGGCCGCAAGTGCACCAGCCATGAACAAAATTCGATGACTGGCAGGATAAGGCGCTGCTGTTGATCCCAGGATGACAACGGTTTCCAGTAGCGCTAAAGGGTTCAGGAACGAGAGAACGAGTCCGCGTTTCACCATGTTAAAAGGTCTGGTATTTTGTTTCTCACTGAGGGTAATAGCCTCCCCACTCTCACTTATAGATCGACGCCCTGCCTGGAACGCCAAGAATAGAAGGAACACTATGGTAAATGACATCAAAACCATAGTTATTTCTCGATTCAACGCAATGATACTTCCAACACCTAAAGCACCTATGGTAATCAGGATTGCATCACAAGCCACAAACACTGAAGCGAGCAGAATTGCACGGTCATTCAGCAGACCGACCCGAAGGATTTCTATATTCTGAGGACCAATCGAAATTACCAGCCCTAAGCACAAAATAAAACCATTAATTAATGCCAACATAATCCTTCCAAAGTATTGTTTTAAGTATCACCCGGTATATCTAGATTTGCTGGAAAATCAGGTCGTCTCGATGCACTCTTGCTACCTGATTATCAAATTATTCATGATATTGACCTCCAAAGAAACATCGACACAGCAGCCTACCCCACTGGCAAGTCGCCGCAATGTTCTTTAAGCATAAAACAATCAATGCCGTTACACTATTGGAGCAACAGTTTATGTGATATGGGTATTTATTTAATTTTACTTAGCTGTTTTAGTGGACAGACGAGTTTGATGTTTATGTTTTTTGTTCTATAATGAAAAGCATGTTGTAACTAAAACTGTTACTTATATGAATAAATACTTATCAATTGAAAACTTGAATAGTTGCTTTCAAAAACAAGAAAGCAGATTGAAACAATTGTATGAACTTCTTCATAGTTACACTTTGCTGGCCGCCCATGTATTTGTTCTGCCCAATGTAGAAAAAGGCAGTGAACATGATCCAATAACAGAAATAACTGTTAATAAAACGACAGGTAATGAAGCATTAGATTTAGGTTTAAGCCATTATCTGAAGCTATTTATCCATCACAACAATCAAAATATCAGCAGTAAAGCAGCTGTTCGCCTTCCTGGTGTATTGTGTTTTTCTGTGAACCAACCACAATATCACTCTGCTTTACTTTTGATTGAAGAAATTAATAAGTTGAAAGCAGAACTTGAACATATCGTAACTATTCAATCAGGCGTAAATAAAGAACAACGATTTGAATTTGTTCACAATCAATTACATGGATTGATTACACTAAATGCCTACAGAACCATAACTCCCCTTCTCAATCCTGATTCCGTTCGTTTTGGTTGGGCAAATAAAAACATCATCAATAAAGTCACAAAAAATCAAATTCTGCAACGTTTGGAGAAAAGTTATCACTCTGGGCGTGCAGTTTCTCCTTATTCTCGGGAACAATGGGCAGAATTAGTTGCCAGAGAAATCATCGATATAAAAAAATTGTCCAATGATGTGGTTTTAAAAATAAAACGCCCTGTAAAAGTGCAACCTATTGCACGAGTCTGGTATACCGATCAACAAAAGCAGGTGCAATATGCTTGCCCTCTACCAATTATTGCGTTTTATGTTAACTCTGGTGATAACAAACCAAAGATAGGTGAACTTAGTGATTACAATGCTAATACAATAGTACATCGCCATAAACCCAAAGCTAAACCACTGGAGCTGATTATTCCCAGACTACATTTATATCGTGAAATTTAAACGAAAAGTAGCCAACAATAATTGCAAATTGCAGGGCAAGAAAATTGCCCTGCAAGATTTTTAATCCAAAGGACATACCCGAATAATATGACCATCGGGATCTTCAGCAAGGAAAGTACGGCCAAAAACTTCAGTGTAAGGTTCCTGCACAATCTTGATGTCGGGGTTCTTCTGCCATTCTGCAAAAAAGCGATCTACATCTTCGCTGGATGGCAACATAATACCGATCTCAGAGAACCGCGGGACAGCAACATCTGGTTTTGTTCCCCCCGACCAAATGGCAAACAATGCTTCGTCGCCAGCAGAAAATGCCACATAACGGGGACTCGAAAACACCGGTTCAGAATTGAAAAGTGTCTGGTAGAAGGCCGTTGAACGATCAATATCAGATACGTAGACAAGTTGAAGGTTAGGTTTAGAGGATATTGTCATTATGTAATTCTCATGCAAGTTTGATTCATCTAAGAGAGTAAAAATAAATTGTTATAGGGTTTGAGGTTCAATGGAACAATGGAACAATGGAACGAAAACATACTTAACTATATAAAAATATAAATCGACTCTAATTAACGTAAGTTTCGATTAATATTCCAGTATTCGAGTGTATGGGGTGCGCTAATGCCAAAGATATCGCAAATTTTTATTATCATATAATCAAAATCATTTTTACTACCAACAAAGACATCAGGGAATTCTTTTAGGATTTTATTTGTTTTATCAAACTCCATTTCTGTTGCTTCTGCTTTAAAAAACATTTGCTTATAAGATGGCTCAATAATATCAATTTGGTCCTTGCTCAAAACAAAATAGTGCTCTTTAGATGGGTTAACTTTTTCATAATATTTATCATCAACATATTGCAATACCTCGTCGGAACATTCTCCACAATACCCCTTTCTACTTTCGAGGAGTATTTTCCGCTCGTATGGGTTTTGCTGGTAATAATTAAACCCGAACATTTCATTGTTTTTTATGATGATATCATTTAATCGAGCCTCTACTTTATTGTTCAGAATACCTCCTGTTTCATTATCGCTTCCATAGAGGGAATGAACGTCTACTCTCCGGGGAAGTGAATCTTCAGTGCTACTGATTTTAGTTGAGATATATTGATGATTCGATACTGGTCCTAACATGTAGTTTGTCCTTTTTGGATTCAAAAATAATCGATGGAGTATAATTCACAATCTAAATTCAGTATAGTGAATGCCACCCGCCGTAAAGAGAGTTTACGGCGGATTTGCTAAAAAAGCGTATGAATTTTTCAGAATAACGTATTGAGTCCAAAGCCCTCCCTATGCCGGGAATACGAAACTACTACATCAGCTCCTGCATTTCAAGGAAAAACTGTATGTATACACAGTTATTATGATTTATCCTCAAATCACTTGTTATTTGACCTATTCAGGTCATCTGTCTATTATAAAATTGACAGATGACCAACGAGGTGCTTATGCAAGTTTTTACACCAAGCCATAAAGTCCAAAGTCCTCCCCCACTTTGGCGAACAGTGGGTTTTCCTTCAAGCAGTGGACCACATTTGAATGCAGTATTAAACGAAGGGTTACCAGTCACGATAGTTGAGAAAATACAAAATTGGTCCACATTCGGTAAAGGAGATATCCTGCGGATCGCGGGTATTCAAATACGCAGCTATTCAAGGCGCCGTTCAGGTAAAGGTAAATTCACGGCTGACGAAAGTCAGCGGATTGCCCGATTCGTTCGTGTAATGGATCACGCGGTAGATCTGTTTAACGGTGACAAAGATAAAGCAACTCAATGGATGAAGCGCCCAATCCGAGGTCTGGGATACGTCACACCTGAGTCAATGCTCGATACAGAAAGTAGCGCACTAGATGTCATGAATCTTATAGGAAGAATTGAGCACGGGATTGTATCGTGATCCTATACCGACTTACCCGTTCAAAGTATGTCGAATCAGCATGGAGCGGTACTGGAGGAAAACTGTATGGTGGCCGCTGGCACAATATAGGAAGACCAGCGGTCTATGTCGCCACTTCTATTTCTCTTGCTGTGCTGGAAATACTTGTCCATGTAGGAGATGATGAGCTTCTCGCTGATTTTTCGCTGTTGAGTATCGATATCCCAGAAAACCAAATTGATATTTTAAACATCGATACGTTACCGCCTGATTGGAATGATCCCATCCCTCCGGCTTGCACAATGGAAATAGGCAGTGAATGGTTCGAAGTTAGTCATTCCATTGGTCTGATGGTTCCCTCTGCCATCGTCCCCTACGAAAATAATGTCATGTTGAATCCCATGGCGAAGGATTTTCATAAGTATATCAATACGGTTAAACTCCTTGATTTCGGCATTGATTCTCGATTAGTAAAGGAAAAAAATAATCTGAGATGAGATAGTAAAACAAAAAACCGGAGCACCCGTCTCCGGTTAGTTTTTCATGGTAAAAGCAGCAATTATTTCAAGCTACCAACCATATCTTCAGGACGAACCCACTCGTCAAACTCAGCTTCTGTCAGATAGCCCAGTTTCATTGCTGATTGTTTCAGTGTCAGCCCTTCTTTATGCGCTTTCTTAGCAATTTCGGCGGCTTTGTCATAACCGATATGCGTATTCAGCGCCGTTACCAGCATCAGAGATTCATTCAGCAGTTGAGTGATACGCTCACGGTTAGGCTCGATACCTACAGCGCAATGCTCATTGAAGCTACGCATCCCATCAGCCAGTAAGCGGATAGATTGCAGGAAGTTATCAATAACCATCGGGCGGAACACGTTCAGTTCAAAGTTGCCAGATGCACCACCAATATTAATAGCAACATCATTACCCATCACTTGGGCACAAAGCATAGTGACGGCTTCACACTGAGTCGGGTTAACTTTACCTGGCATGATCGAGCTGCCTGGTTCGTTTTCAGGAATTGAAATTTCACCAATACCACAACGTGGCCCGGAAGCCAACCAGCGAACATCGTTGGCAATCTTCATCATTGAAGCCGCCAGACCTTTCAGTGCACCGTGTGAATGAACCAATGCATCACAGGTAGCCAGAGCTTCAAATTTATTTGGTGCAGTCACAAACGGATGGCTGGTTAATTCAGCCAGCTTCTTAGCAACGCGAACGGCATACTCAGGATGTGTATTCAAACCTGTACCTACCGCAGTACCACCTAGTGCCAATTCACAAACATGAGGAATACTGTCTTCAATGTGTTTCAGATTATGAGTCAGCATGGCTACCCAGCCGGAAATTTCCTGACCCAGTGTTAGTGGCGTCGCATCTTGCAAATGAGTACGCCCAATTTTGACGATATCCTTGTAAGCTTCAGCTTTATCAGCCAGTGTTTTTTGTAATACTTTCAGCTCAGGGATAAGATGCTCACGCAGCGCGATAACTGCGGCAACATGCATTGCGGTTGGGAAAACGTCGTTAGAACTCTGGCTCTTATTGACATCATCGTTAGGATGGATAAGACGTTCGCTACCCCTTACCCCACCAAGAATCTCGCTACCACGGTTCGCCAACACTTCGTTCATATTCATGTTACTTTGTGTTCCGGAACCGGTCTGCCAGATAGCAAGCGGAAATTCTGTTGGATGTTTACCTTCCAGTACTTCTTTTGCGGCAGCAATAATTGCTTCACCCCGCTCTTTCGACAGAAGGCCCAAATCCATATTTACACTGGCCGCAGCCTGTTTGGTTAATGCAAGAGCGTGGATCAATGCAACCGGCATTTTCTCCTGCGAAATGCGGAAATGCTCAAGTGAACGTTGAGTTTGCGCTCCCCATAATTGGTCAGCAGGTACTTCGATAGGCCCCATTGAGTCTTTTTCAATGCGAGTGGCTGCCATTACTATCTCTCCTTAACACACAGAATAATCGAATATGCATATACCTGTTATCTTTCAAATTGCTGCTTTGTTGGCTGCGTTCACTTGCCGCCGCGCTGCAAATTGAAATTTATTGGGTATAACATTCTGTTATCATGCCATATATTAGTTCCTGATTATGCCGACCAAGTCGTGTTTATCGTATTGTAGTCGCAAGGAAATAGATTGATTTTTTAAAAAAGAGAGTAACGGCCATGTTTAAAATGATAAATCAGATCCAACACTATTCCTGGGGAAGCCAAACCGCCCTGACTGATATTTATGGTGTTGAAAATCCAGATAATCTGCCAATGGCTGAATTATGGATGGGCGCTCATCCTAAAAGCAGTTCGATTGTCGTCAATCCTGAAACGGGGAAACCGGTGGCCCTAAATGAATTCATTGCCAGTGATCCAGAAAAATATTTAGGGAAAGAGGTTGCAGATACATTTCACCGTTTACCTTTCTTATTTAAAATTTTGTGTGCAGCTCAACCGCTCTCTATTCAGGTTCATCCCGATAAAAAATCGGCAGAAGAAGGTTTTACCAAAGAGAATGTCGCAGGTATTCCACTGGATTCACCTGAAAGAAACTATAAAGATGATAACCATAAGCCTGAGTTAGTTTATGCCCTGACCCCTTTTCGGGCAATCAATGGATTCCGTCCGCTAAACGAAATCGTACAATTACTGGAATTTGTTACTGCGGCGCATCCCAAGATTCGATTTTTTATCCAAAAACCGAATGAACAAAATCTTGCTTTTTTATTTTGCCAATTACTCAATATGAGCGGCAAACAAAAACAGCTGGCTCTTGGCGTATTAAAGTCAGCATTAAACAGCCGCATCGGAGAGCCTTGGGATACCATAAAAAAAATGGCGGAGTTTTATCCTGACGATAATGGTCTGTTTAGCCCACTTTTGCTAAATGTTATTGAACTTAAACCAGGTCAGGCCATGTTTTTATGCGCCCGTACACCTCACGCTTATCTAGAAGGTGTTGCTCTTGAAGTCATGGCAAACTCAGATAATGTCCTGCGGGCTGGATTGACCAATAAACATATAGACATTCCAGAGTTAATGGCAAATCTTGATTTTGTATCAAAACCAGTAAACACATTATTAACCTTACCAAAACAGCAAAAAACAGCGCAAACCTTCCCTGTTCCCATCAATGATTTTGCATTTTCCATTTATCCTTTATCAGAACAGCCAATTACTCTTGAGAACAATTCAGCATCGATTGTTTTTTGTATTGAAGGTCAAACAGTTATACAATCTAGCGAACACCAATTAAGGATTTCCCCAGGCGAATCAGCATTTATATCTGCTGCCGAGAAGATTGTGATTATTCACGGTTGTGGTTTGGTTGCTCGGATTTTTAATCAATAATACGCTAATCTGGGTTTAAAACTTATTCACAGGCTGTTAAGTGCGACTTAAATTTCAAGTGATGTTAACAGCCATTTTTATACTAGAAGAGTACATATTATTTGCAAATATGTACTAAAAGGATGGATCTCCATTATGAAAAAATCGTTAGTGGCAGTAGGCGTTATCGTTGCCTTAGGTGCAATCTGGACGGGTGCTTCATGGTATACTGGTAAACAAATCGAGCAACATATCGGCCAATCTGTTGCCCACGCAAACGCGGAGCTGGAAAAAGCATTCCCTGAAACTGGTTTGGTATTACAGAGTAAAGATTTCCATCGTGGAGTGTTTAGTTCTGATGTACGTCTTGTCCTGACGGTTAAAGCAGGTATTAAAAACGCAGAAATCAAGCCAGGTGAAGAGATTGCAATTAAATCTGTGATTGATCATGGCCCTTTCCCGCTGGCACAAATAAAGAAATTTACCCTTATTCCTAGCATGGCTTCCGTTCATTCCGAATTGGAAAATAATGAAGATCTAAAACCATTATTTGAAGTCACGAAAGGAAAATCCCTGTTCACGGCTGATTCTCGTGTCAGCTATAGTGGCTCTGTTATTTCTGATGTTGATATCATCCCCGTCGATTTTGCAAAAAATGGCGTTAAATTCAATTTCTCTGGCGCCAAACTGACTTCAGATCTCAGCCGCGAGCTGAAAGATATCTCACTAACAATAAAGAGTGACCAACTGACCATCAACAAAAATGATGAAAACTTCGTTGTTAAAGGTGTTGATTTAAACCTGTCCAATAAAAAAGGCAAATTTGATATCTATGTGGGTGATCAAAACATCAACATTCAGGAAATCAGCCTGAAAGGTATCAACAACCAAGATATCGTTCTCTCTGGCCTTAAAATGGGTTCAAATATCAGTGAAGACGAAACGAATCTGAAAGGGAAAATTACGTATAGTTTAGATGGTTTCAAACTAAAAAATATTGATTTCGGTTCAGGGACATTTGCTATTACAGCGGATCGTCTGGATGGTGAAGCCGTGCGTAAATTTACCCAAGCATATAATGATGCCACAGCCAAATCTCTCGCTTCTGATCATCTCTCTCCCGATGCTGTAGACACAGCGGTTATTGACGCTGTTTTTTCTAATTTGCCTATCCTGCTGAAAAATAATCCGCAATTTGGTATCGAGCCATTAACCTGGAAAAATACCAAAGGTGAAAGCACGATTAATTACAAAGTGAATCTACAAGACTTACCGAAAGATAAAAGTAGCTTATCTTCAATGAAAACAGAGGAAGCTATCCGCACTTTGATTCAGGATATGTCTCTGCATGTGACATTACCAAAACCAATGATACTTGAATTCGCCACCCAAGCATCATTGGTTAATGGTATGGATAAAGACAGAGCTGAAGAAAATGCGGAGCAACAAGTAAAACAATTGGAGCAATTTGGGAAATTGTTTAAAATCACCACTGTTGATAATGACGCCATTAGCATCAAGTTTAACTATGCAAACGGTAATGTAGAAATGAACGGTGAGAAAATGTCCTTACCTAAGTTCTTGTCTGAGTATGGTTTATCCGAATCTTCTGATGATGAAGTACCAGAGCAAACGATGCCAGAAGATGATACCCACAGCAGTGGAAATATACAGGTAGAAGGCACTGTGCCGCCGGCACAATAAAACAGCCATAAACGCTTTCGCTAAAAAGCCAGTCAACAAACCTGACTGGCTTTTTTATATAAAAAAAGGACCCAGAATATGATTGATATACAGCTCCCATTGACAGATTTACACCGCCATCTTGACGGCAATATCCGGCCAGCAACCATTTTAGATCTTGCCCACCAGCATAATATTCAACTTCCGGCTAATAACCTGGAATTACTGCGCCCTCATGTACAGGTGATTGGAAATGAACCCGATCTCGTTAGCTTTTTACAAAAACTGGATTGGGGTGTGGCAGTACTGGCTGATTTAGATGCTTGTCGTCGTGTTGCTATCGAGAATGTTGAAGATGCCGTAAATGCTGGTCTGGATTATGCAGAATTACGTTTTTCCCCTTATTACATGGCAATGAAACATCAATTACCTATTGAAGGGGTTGTTGAAGCGGTTATCGATGGTATCTATTCTGCCCGCCAAAATAATGATATCGACATTCGCCTTATCGGTATTCTAAGCAGGACTTTTGGAGAAAAAGCCTGTACTCAGGAATTGGCGGGCTTGCTGGCTCACCACCAGCATATTACAGCACTGGATCTGGCAGGTGATGAATTAGGTTTCCCCGGCCATCTTTTCCAGTCTCATTTTACTAAAGCCCGTGATACTGGCTGGAAAATAACTGTCCATGCTGGTGAAGCGGCTGGCGCCGAAAGTATTTGGCAAGCCATTCGTGAGTTAGGCGCAACTCGTATTGGTCATGGGGTAAAAGCGATTACTGATCCGGCGCTAATGGATTATTTAGTTGAAAACCGTATCGGAATTGAAGCCTGTTTAACCTCAAACCTTCAAACCAGCACCGTGAATTCTTTACTGGACCATCCACTAAAAAGATTTTTGGAAAAAGGTATTCTTGCTTCCATTAATACAGACGATCCGGCAGTTGAAGGTATCGAAATTCGCCATGAATATGAAGTTGCCGCCCCTGCCGCAGGTTTATCTGCCATTCAAATCCGTCAGACTCAGATAAACGGATTAGAAACTGCTTTTATCAGTGATACAGAAAAACAAGCATTACGAATAAAAGCAGCAAACCGTTAAACATTAAACAGTGCAGGAATGGGTTTTCCATTCCTGATTTTTGTCAGTGAAGCGGCTTCGTATGGCACCATAATTATTCGCTCTTTTCTGTTTTTTTATTTGATATACGCCAAAGCAATAGTAAGCAATACTGATTTATAATGTTTCTCTACTCATCCCCCCATTGATTAATCGAGAAATATTTAACGGATTACGGTATTGCGATGCATCGCAAAATTCAGCCCCCAAAGCATGAACAGATATACTAGCCAGTTCGTGGGTCATGACAGCATATTCTTTGTTGTCTATCAGCCTGATAAGGGGGATCATTCGAACAGGGCGACTGTTGTCAGGATATTTTTCAACTGGCAGCAGTGGGATCACAATTCGGCGGTTTAACTGCCCGATAATGTCACTTATTTCCTATCATAGATTTATATCTATTAAGGTTAAAAAATTTAATTGTAGTATTAGGGTTTCATCCAATCTTCGAGTTTAAGCCCTTCGACTCGTGAAAATTCACGGGTATTATTTGTTACCAATATTGCATTAACAGCAATTGCATGTCCTGCTATTGCAGTAGCATTATTACCTATTGGCATTCCGACATCAGATAAGCATTTTTTTATCATAACTGTTGCGTCTATTGCTTCTTTATCCCAAGGTAGAATCGCATCAAGACGTTCACAAAATGCGTCAACTAAAACATTATGTTTAGGTGATGCTTTCCTTCCTATTGCCCCAAAGCGTATTTCTGAATAGGTAATTGCTGAAACCACAATAGTATGGCGTTTCATTACACACGCTTGAAGTTTTTCAAGCAGATATACAGGTTGTTCTCTCATAATGAAAGAACAAATATTTGTATCAAGCATGTAGACTTTTTTCACAGAATAACCCGTCCATCTTCGATAACATCATTACGTTCAATCAAGAAATCATTATCTGCTTTTTCTTCTTCTTTAAATGAGATCCAATTAGGTTTTGCTGGGCGTAGGATGATGCTATCACCATCACGGATAATCTCTAATTCGTTCACTCCATCAAAATCAAGATCTTTCGGTAAACGGATAGCTCGGTTATTACCATTTTTAAACACTGAAACTGTTCTTGTTCTCATAATGTATTCTCTCCATTAACTTAATAAGTTAGCATATGCATAGTATATGCCAAACCGTGCATATGTCAACATATGCTCCTTTATTCATATCCACTAAGCGCTTTCCGAGTTGACTCACCTGCCACACGAAAATAGACAGCAAAATTACCCTCTTTAGAAGCCGGAATAGATAAAATAAGATGTAAAAGCTTTTCTACAGTACAAAATGTTATTGTTACTTGGGATTGGTAAGAGTATATTATTAATGGCCCTACTTAGTTTTTAAGTGGGGCTATATGTAGTTTCTAAATATGACAGGTTCGAAATTATGAAAAATCTATTTGTTATTATGATGTTCCTCTCCGCAATAGCCGGATGTTCCGACAAAAACAATCGAAATAATCTAATTCAAACGAAAGAAGGGTTAAAATTTGAATTTTCATCCGGTGACAAATTTGTCTTAACACAAGCGTGTACAGATCAAATCGATTATTTAGGAGCACATGATGGAATGGATAATGAGTTATCAGTAGTCATGAAGAAAGATAAACAATGTTTTCCTAAATTTAATGCTCTAATCACTAAAAACATTGGAACCAAAATGACAGTATCATTCAACGGTATTCCTATGTACACGACGACTATTCAAACCGCTTTATCTCCTTCATTTAGAATGGGGGCAAACGATAAAAAACAAGCCATGAGTATTGTAAACACATTAAAAAATTAAATGGTTTACCCTAAATAGTTTTCAAAATAATAGAGCACCGGAAACTCAGTTCAATTTAAAAAATATATCCAATCTGAACATCACAATTACTTGCGTAAAAGAACTTAGTTTGGTAACTATAATTGAGAATACTAATGTCAAAAGTCAAAAATGGGGGCAAACCGCTATGACTAAGTTAATTCTTATACTATCTACTATTCTTGGTCTTACAGGGTGTGTTTCACAGAAAAAACCACTTTCCCTTGATTATACAGCAGGTAATGAAACATTCCATTTATCTAAGTCGTGTGTAGAACAGGCTCTTTCTGCAAGAGAAACTGGTAATCAGTTATCTGTAAATTCCAATAACATTTTTATTAAGGTTAAAAAAGGATTGAATTGTAATGATAAGTTCAAGCTTTTTTTAGAAAAAAACTTAGGGAAAGAGATGTTCATTTATTTTGACGGTAAGCCTGTGATAAAAACAAGAATTGTTTCTACGTTTTCTCCAGAAAAGGGATTTTATCAAGCAATTGAATCCAAAACATTATCAGATGAAATTCTTAGACATCTGAATTAATAAAAAGCCTATGGTTTTTACCTTTTGTGTTTTATTCATCCTGAAAAAAGGTAAACCATAGGCTCACTTTAACCGTTATAGGTAATCCTAATATATACTGAACGTCCCGAATCTATTATTATATATATGCCCATTTTTTATATTTTTTGTAGTGATATATATCACATCTTTGTGTTATTTGCATATTTTACACAGCTGTAAAACTGATGTATTCCTTCGATCTAATGAAAGTGTTTTCCAACCATTTACATATCTATTCCCGTTTTAACCTCCGGGCATAACGCTGCGCTAATACCGCGCACACCATCAATTGAATTTGATGAAAAATCATCAATGGCAACAACATCACGCCAACTGTCGCAGCCGGGAATAAAACATTCGCCATTGGCACACCATTAGCCAAGCTCTTTTTCGAGCCACAAAAGACAATGGTAATTTCATCTTCTTTACTAAAACCCAACCAACGGGAGATATAAGTATTAATAACCAACACAATCGCCAACAAGATACAGCAAACAACGCCAATCATCAGAAGTGAATAACCATCAATCTTGTGCCAGATACCTTCTACCACCGCCTCACTGAAAGCCACATAAACCACCAAAAGAATTGATGACCGGTCCGTCATATTAACCAGTTTTTTATGTCGCTCAACCCAACGAGCAATCAATGGCCGCGACAAATGCCCGACAATAAAAGGAACCATCAATTGAAGAATAATGGATTTTATGGCTTCCAACGTATCAGTGCTGCCTTCTCCCTGTGTATGGATCATTAGCCCGACGAGTATTGGCGATAAAAATACCCCCAAAATACTGGATGCCGAAGCGCTACAAATAGCAGCAGCAATATTACCACCAGCAACAGAAGTAAAAGCAATCGCCGACTGAACCGTGGCCGGTAATGCACAAAGATAAAGAAATCCCCAATAAACCGTTGATGTCATTATCTCAGGTACCAACAGACCCAACCCTAACCCCAGAATTGGAAACAAAACAAAAGTACTGAGAAAAACGACCAAATGAAGCCGCCAATGCGCCATACCCTCAATAATGGCTTGACGGGATAATTTGGCACCATGCATAAAGAACAGCAAAGTAATAGCCGCCGTCGTTAACCGTTGAAACCAAACTTTAATTTCACCTTCACAAGGAAAGAACGTCGCAATAACAACGACTGTCACTAATACCATCAAAAAAGGATCTATTTTTAATCTTTGCCACCAGGTCATTTATCATTTTCCTTGCTTTGCAAATAATTAGCCCGGTAAACCGGACTAATCAATAAAAGTCACGACTAAACTGCCACTGTACGTTGCTGTTTTGCCGATTCTGAACCAGCTTCAATTAGCTTCATGATTTGAATAGCTTCACTTGCCGTTACTGGATTGAGTTTACCTAACGTAATCGCATCACGAATCGCCGCATAATAAGCAGAATAATTACCGGGCAAAGTCGGCACATATTCAGTTACTAACTCCTCTCCACGTGACACCGTCATAATTCCATCACGAATATCATATCCCCAGTCAACATGTGGCGGTCTTTCTCCTGCTTTCAATCGTTCTTCCTGAGGATCAAGACCATATTTCACATAGCTGCCTTCCATACCATGCAATGTATAAACAGCAGATTCAGCCGCTGCCACTGTTGTCGCATGAAGAACCACTTTAATATCCGGGTAATTCAGCAATACATGGAAATAATCTGCCGCTTCGGCTTGTGGACGGATCATCCCCAAATCAGCCGTAATAGATTGCGGTTTACCAAACAATTGAACCGCCTGATCAAGCAAATGAGGACCTAAATCATACCAAATACCACTTCCTTCCCCTGCCGCTTCACGCCATCTTTGACGTATAACTGGACGATAGCGATCAAAATGAGATTCAAAATATTTCAATTTGCCCAGCCGATTTTCTTTAATTAAAGATTTTATGGTCAGAAAACCAGAATCCCAACGACGGTTATGAAATACAGAAAGGAGTAATCCAGCTTCTTCAGCTTGTTGTTTTAAAGATTCAGCTTGTTCAACTGTGATAGTAAATGGTTTATCCACTACAACATGTTTACCCGCTGCCAGCGCCTTCTGAGCCAGTGGGTAATGAGTATCATTAGGTGTTGGAATAACGATTAAATCAATGTCAGGATCATTAAAAAGATCTTCAGGGCTGGATACCACCGGAATATTTGACCAATCTGATTTAACTTTCTCTGCATCACTGCTGGAAATTGCTGTCAATTTAACACCCGTAGTCCCAGCAATTAATGGCGCATGGAACGTTTTACTGGCATAACCATAGCCTACCAACCCAACCTTTAACAAACCACTCATGACAGCCCCTCAAATTTATTCTTAATAATAACTGCAATGTTATATCAGTAAAAAATATCACCCTCGACAGCCGTCTCACAAATTATCTCTGAACTCAGCTCTGAAAATCTTTCAATCAATCTATTTCCTAACCCAACAGAATCGCCTATTATTCTTCCTTCGCATAGTTTTAAATGGAATGATTTATGTATCAAGCCCATGACTACCAAAGAATTAATGGTTGGATTCTGGCCCCAGCAGCTTACCTGATCATGACATTTCTCAGTGCCAGTGTCATGCTTGCCTTATACATTATGATTTTTTTCAGTCAGAACAATATGTTGAGTACCGGAAGTCATCACTTTACTCTAATGTGGTTTCTTTCCGTCGTCATTACGGCGGTAATGTGGTGCTTCACCCTATGGGTCCTAAAACTGCTTTTTATTCGGTCAAAAAGATTCCCTCAAACTTTTATTATTTGGCTTATTGTTACCGTATTAATTGCATTGAAAACTTTCACCTTTTCCCCTATTCCTGATCAAATGGCTCTACGTGCATTAGCATGGCCATTACTGGCAGCCGCTATTTTTGTCCCCTATATTAAACGCTCTCATCGGGTCAAAATGACTTTCACACAAGATCGATAACCGCAACTTTCTTTGATTGTTATCATAACAATAGATTGCCCCTCAGTAAGATGAGGGCATATTTATAATTTTATAAAAAGTAAACAAACTTCATTTTCAGGCACAGCAATGACTGACTATTTTCTTTTATTTGTTGGAACCGTATTGGTTAACAATTTTGTCCTGGTGAAATTTCTCGGCTTATGTCCTTTTATGGGCGTCTCTAAAAAGCTGGAAACTGCCATCGGGATGGGATTTGCGACAACATTCGTGATGACACTGGCCTCAGTGTGTTCATGGCTGGTGAATACGTTTATTTTGTTACCACTGGACTTAATCTATTTGCGTACCCTGAGCTTTATTCTGGTCATTGCCGTTGTCGTGCAATTCACAGAACTTGTTGTACGCAAAACCAGCCCGACATTATACCGGCTGTTGGGTATTTTCCTGCCGTTGATTACCACTAACTGTGCCGTACTCGGCGTAGCGCTGTTGAATATCAACCAATCACACGATTTTCTACAATCTGCCATTTATGGATTTGGTGCTGCCGCAGGCTTCTCTCTGGTTATGGTACTGTTTGCCGCTATTCGTGAACGCCTGGCTGTTGCTGATGTACCGGCGCCTTTCCGGGGTTCATCTATCGGTCTTATCACCGCAGGTTTAATGTCCCTGTCTTTTATGGGCTTTAGTGGTTTGGTGAAGTTCTGATGATATCGTTATGGATTGCTATTGGTGCACTAAGTGCACTAGGGTTAATTTTTGGTTTAATCCTAGGCTTTGCTGCCCGTCGTTTTCAAGTGGAAGAAGATCCTATTGTTGAAAACATCGACAATATTCTGCCTCAAAGTCAATGTGGGCAATGTGGTTATCCCGGCTGCCGCCCTTACGCTGAAGCCATAGCGAATAATGGTGAAATGATTAACAAATGTGCACCCGGTGGTGAACAAGCAATGCTGAAAATCTCAGAATTACTTGGTGTCGATCCACAGCCACTGGAAGGAGATGAAAGCGTACAAAACCCAATCCGCAAAGTTGCATTTATTGATGAAGAAAATTGCATTGGTTGTACCAAATGTATCCAGGCATGCCCTGTAGACGCTATCATCGGCGCAACCCGTGCTATGCATACCGTTGTTGAAGATTTATGTACTGGATGCGACCTATGCGTTGCCCCCTGTCCTACAGATTGTATTGCCATGATCCCGGTGGCAACGACCACTTCCAACTGGAAATGGGATTTGAAAACCATTCCGGTAAAAAATATCCCAGTTCAGCCATCTCAAGATGTTTTCGTTAAAAACATTCCTGTTAACAATATTGAGGCTGAACACCATGTTTAATTTGTTAAATTTACTCCATAAAAACAAAATATGGGATTTCGACGGTGGAATTCATCCACCGGAAATGAAGCTGCAATCCAGTCAAACACCATTGCGCATTGCACCACTACCGGAAGAGTTAATTATCCCATTACAACAACATTTGGGAACGGAAGGCGAATTACTGGTTAAAGCAGGTGATAAGGTGCAGAAAGGCCAACCTCTGACATTTGGCTCTGGTCGTACTGTACCGGTTCATTCATCGACTTCCGGTACAATCATTGCCATTGAACCTTGCATTACAGCGCATCCATCTGGGTTGAAAGAATTGTGTGTTCGTCTACGCCCAGATGGTGAAGATCAATGGTGTGAACGCATTCAGACACCTGATTATCAATCACTTGATGCAAACACTATTCTTAATCGAATCCATCAGGCAGGTATCGCGGGTTTAGGTGGCGCGGGTTTTCCCACCGCCGCCAAACTTCAAAGTGGCCGTTCTGGTATTAAGACGCTGATTATTAACGCCGCAGAATGCGAACCTTATATTACCGCTGATGACCGCCTTATGCAGGAACACTCAAACGAATTAATTGAAGGAATTCGTATTCTGGAACATCTGCTTAAACCTAAGCAAATACTGATTGGTATCGAAGATAATAAACCAGAAGCAATAAGAGCACTGAAAACCGCACTAAAAGGCGATAAAACTATCATCGTCCGGGTTATCCCGACCAAATACCCCTCCGGTGGTGCAAAACAACTGACCAAAATCCTGACAGGTGAAGAAGTGCCATCCGGTGGCCGTTCCTCAGCTATTGGTGTTCTGATGCAGAACGTCGGCACAGTGGTTGCTATCAAAAGAACCATTATTGATGGCGAACCCTTAATTCAACGTGTGGTGACCGTCACTGGTGACGCTGTAACCTCCCCCGGTAATTTCTGGGCGCGAATCGGTACTCCAGTTCAATTTCTTCTCCAGTTAGCCGGTTTTGAACCACAATCAGAACAGATGGTGATTATGGGTGGCCCGCTAATGGGATTCACTCTGCCCGATCTGAATGTACCTGTTGTCAAAATCAGTAACTGTATTCTGGCACCCTCTCATCAAGAAATGGATGCAAATACTGCGGAAGAAGCATGTATCCGTTGTGGATTATGTGTGGAGGCTTGTCCCGCTAGTTTATTGCCACAACAACTTTACTGGTTCAGCCGTGGTCAAGAACATGAAAAAGCCCGCGATCACAACTTGTTCGACTGTATTGAATGTGGTGCCTGTGCTTATGTCTGTCCCAGCAACATTCCTCTGGTGCAATACTATCGCCAGGAAAAAGCGGAAATTAAGGCATTAGATCAGGAAAACCGTCGTTCAGCAGAAGCCAAAATTCGTTTTGAAGTTAAACAAGCTCGTATGGAACGAGAAAAGCAGGCTCGTGAGGAAAGACACAAAAAAGCGGCTGTTCAGATTGATAATCAAGATAAAAATACAGTACAAGCGGCACTCTCCCGAGCAAGGGAAAAACAGGCTGACACAGGCAAAATTGTTTCCATAGAACCGGGACAAGTACCGGATAATTCAGCAGCAATAGCGGCTCGTCAGGCAAGAAAAGAGCAGATTCGGGTTCGCCAAGCGGAAAAACAAGCGGCTGAACATATTCATACTGCTACATCGGTACAAACAGAATCAGAAGATCCACGCAAAGCCGCATTAGCCGCAGCCATTGCCAGAGCTAAGGCAAAGAAAGCTGCTCAGAGCCAAGAGGTGACAACGTCACCTGAAATAGCAGAACCAGAATCTATAACCAGTGAAAAGCCAGATCCCCGTAAAGATGCAGTGGCTGCCGCAATCGCTCGCGTTAAAGCGAAGAAAACCGCGCAAACGCAACAAGTTACTGAAACCCAAACCGAAGTTCCACCTGCATCCGTAGAAGAAATCGATCCTCGCAAAGCAGCAGTGGCTGCCGCTATTGCCCGCGTTAAAGCTAAAAAAACCGCGCAAACGCAGCAAGTTACTGAAACCCAAACCGAGGCTCCACCTGCACCCGCAGAAGAAATCGATCCACGTAAAGCAGCAGTGGCTGCTGCTATTGCCCGCGTCAAAGCTAAAAAAACCGCGCAAACGCAGCAAGTTACTGAAACCCAAACCGAGGCTCCACCTGCACCCGCAGAAGAAATCGATCCACGCAAAGCTGCGGTGGCTGCCGCTATTGCCCGAGTTAAGGCTAAGAAAGCAGCTCAGGAACAGCAGAAAATTTCAACAGAATAGTGATTGTTATAAATGAAATTCAGACCCGTTCAAACTGATAATAAAAAGCTAAAAGTCGCCAGTTCGCCTTTTACACACAACCAGCAAAGCACCAGCCGTATTATGCTGTGGGTCGTGCTGGCAGCTATACCCGGTATAGTTGTACAAACTTACTTCTTTAGTTACGGGACATTGTTCCAGCTCCTGCTTGCAGTGATTACCGCCCTGCTTGCGGAATCACTTGCCTTGTCTCTGCGTAAACAAGCAATTATCACGCGCTTGAAAGATAATTCTGCTCTACTGACAGGCTTACTTTTGGGGATCAGCCTTCCGCCGCTCGCTCCCTGGTGGCTGATTGTATTGGGAACAGTTTTCGCGGTGATTATTGCTAAACATCTATATGGCGGTCTTGGACAAAACCCATTTAACCCCGCAATGGTAGGTTATGTGGTGCTGCTAATATCGTTTCCTGTCCAAATGACCAGTTGGTTGCCTCCCATGGATTTACTGGCAACTCAAATTACCCCACTAGACAGCCTGATGGTGATCTTCACCGGCCACACTCCCAATGGCGCGACATTACAACAGTTGCAACAAGGTTTCGACGGAATAAGTCAAGCCACCCCCTTGGATAGTTTCAAAACGGGTTTACTCACTCATAATATTGATGACGTTCTGCATCAACCAATATTACAAGGCTCTCTGGCAGGTATTGGCTGGCAATGGGTCAACATTGCTTATCTTGTTGGTGGATTTATTCTGCTAAACAGAAAAGTTATCAGTTGGCAAATTCCAGTAGCATTTATCCTGGCATTAGGTCTGTGTGCACTCGCAAGCTGGCTGGTTGATCCAACTCGTTATTCCCCGCCATTGCTGCAATTGCTTTCAGGCGCAACCATGCTGGGCGCATTCTTTATTGCCACAGATCCTGTTAGTGCCTCCACGACCCCTAAAGGCCGTCTCATTTTTGGCGCTATGATTGGCTTGCTAGTCTGGGTCATCCGTGTTTATGGTGGTTATCCTGATGCAATCGCATTTGCCGTCTTACTGGCAAATATCACCGTTCCACTCATCGACCATTACACTCAACCCCGCGCTTACGGGCATAAATAAGGAGCCGTTATGTTAGAAACCATGCGACGTCACGGCATCACACTAGCTATCTTTGCTGCATTTACCACCGGACTGACCGCAGTCGTGAACTCATTAACTCAAAATACTATCGCTGAGCAAGCCGCATTACAGCACAAGTCATTGCTTGATCAGGTCATTCCTCCAGAACTGTATGACAACGATATACAAACCGAATGCTATCTGGTAAGTGCTGATGCTCTGGGAAATAACTTACCTCATCGTCTCTATCTGGCCCGCAAAAATGGCCAGCCAGTAGCAGCTGCGCTGGAAAGTACAGCACCGGACGGCTATTCAGGTGCCATTCAGTTGCTGGTTGGTGCAGATTTCTCAGGAAAAGTGTTCGGTGTTCGAGTAACAGAACATCATGAAACCCCCGGCCTGGGCGATAAAATCGAAACCCGAATTTCAGACTGGATCAATGTGTTTTCAGGGAAAATCATAAAATCAGATCATGACCAACACTGGGCAGTGAAAAAAGATGGCGGTGAGTTTGATCAATTTACCGGTGCCACGATTACCCCACGTGCTGTGGTAAACTCTGTCAAACGGACCGCTCTTTATTTAAAAACCCTACCTGAACATCTCTCTTCTTTAGAATCCTGTGGAGAAAAATCATGAGTGAAACCAAAAACTTATTTGTCCAGGGATTGTGGAAAAATAACTCCGCTTTAGTGCAGCTTCTTGGACTATGTCCACTACTGGCGGTGTCTTCTACTGCAACCAACGCTCTTGGCTTAGGGCTGGCAACCACATTGGTTCTGGTCTGTACCAACATTGCAGTTTCCTGCCTACGCCGTTGGGTACCCAATGAAATCCGTATCCCGATTTATGTAATGATCATTGCTTCGGTTGTCAGTACCGTACAGATGCTGATTAACGCCTACGCTTTTGGTCTGTACGAATCATTAGGAATTTTCATTCCATTAATCGTGACTAACTGTATTGTTATTGGTCGTGCGGAAGCCTATGCCGCTAAAAATCCGGTTATACCTTCTGCCATCGATGGCTTGTCAATGGGATTAGGCGCTACTTTTGCCCTGTTTGTTCTCGGTGCCATGAGGGAAATTCTCGGCAACGGAACCTTATTTGATGGCGCTAATCTGCTTCTGGGCCATTGGGCTAAAGCATTACGAATAGAAATCGTCCATATGGATTCCCCTTTCTTGCTAGCCATCCTACCGCCCGGTGCTTTTATTGGCCTTGGATTAATGCTGGCAGCGAAATACCTTATTGATGAAAAAATGAAAACCAGAGCAATAAAAGAAAAAAGCAATGCAGTTGCTATGTCACAAGGATCGGAGAGCGCTACTTAATATGAACAGCCAAAAACGTATCGAAATTTTAACGCGCTTACGCGATAACAACCCAAAACCAACGACTGAGTTGGTTTTTACAACACCATTCGAACTGCTTATTTCAGTATTGCTTTCAGCCCAGGCTACCGATGTGAGTGTTAACAAAGCCACAGCGAAGCTCTATCCCGTTGCCAACACCCCTCAGGCAATACTTAATCTGGGTGTTGATGGGCTGAAAGAGTACATAAAAACCATCGGCCTGTATAACACGAAAGCAGAAAACACCATTAAAACCTGCCGAATCCTGCTGGAAAAACATGCAGGCGAAGTTCCTGAAGATCGCGCTGCGTTAGAAGCATTACCGGGTGTTGGCCGCAAAACAGCCAATGTGGTATTAAACACCGCTTTTGGCTGGCCAACGATTGCTGTCGATACACATATCTTCCGGGTTTGTAACCGTACCTACTTCGCTCCCGGTAAGAACGTTGATGAAGTCGAAAAGAAGTTACTGCAAGTTGTTCCCGCTGAATTTAAAGTGGATTGTCATCACTGGCTTATTTTACATGGTCGTTATACTTGTATAGCCCGTAAACCTCGCTGTGGTTCTTGCATTATTGAAGATTTATGCGAATTTAAAGAAAAAATTTACCCAGAGTAACTATTATAATTTTTACCGCAATTTCCATGCTGTTTTACGCTATTTTGCAGATGTTGCTTGCTCGACACCGCCGATTCGCGTAAAACTATTGTTCCAAAACTATCTGATAATAACCTCCAACTTTCTCCGGATATTATGTTTCAAAACAACCCGCTGCTTGCGCAGCTAAAACAGCAACTTTACTCCCAAACCCTTCGTGTAGAAGGTTTGGTCAAAGGCACCGAAAAAGGTTTCGGATTTCTGGAAGTCGATGGGCAAAAAAGCTATTTCATTCCTCCTCCACAAATGAAAAAAGTGATGCATGGCGATCGGATTACCGCTGCTATTCATACTGATAAAGAAAGAGAGATCGCTGAACCAGAATCATTGATCGAACCATTTCTAAATCGCTTCGTTGGCCGTATTCAGAAAAAAGAAAATGACAATCGACTGTGGATCGTTCCTGACCACCCGCTGATAAAAGATACTATCCCTTGCCGCCCAACCAATCAGGTTACTCATTCGTTTCAGAATGGTGACTGGGCCGTCGCTGAAATGCGCCACCATCCATTAAAAGGAAGCCGTGGCTTTCATGCAGAAGTTACCGGCTACATTACTGAAAGCAACGACCATTACGCCCCATGGTGGGTAACACTCACCCGCCATAATCTGGAACGCAATGCTCCAACCATGACGGCTGATTGCCAGATGGATGATGGTACTCTTGAGCGCATAGACTTAACTTCTCTGGATTTTGTCACTATCGACAGTGCAACCACAGAAGACATGGATGATGCTTTGCATGTTGCTAAGCAAGACGACGGTAGCCTGAAACTCAGCATTGCTATCGCTGACCCAACAGCTTATATCGCCGTTGACAGCGAACTCGATAAGATCGCCCACCAGCGGGCTTTCACTAACTATCTGCCAGGTTTCAACATTCCAATGTTACCGCGCGATCTGTCAGAAAATCTATGTTCATTGCGCCCCAATCTTCGCCGCCCAGCACTGGTTTGTCAGGTTTCCATTCTCGAAGACGGGCAACTTGGTGATGATATTGCGTTTTTCTCCACCTGGGTTGAATCAAAAGCGAAGCTAGTTTACGACGAAGTTTCTGACTGGCTGGAAGAAAAAGGTAACTGGAAACCTTCTTCTGAGTCCATTGCTACTCAAATTACTCTTCTGAAAGAAGTGAGCGATCGTCGTAATCAATGGCGCCATCAGCATGCACTTATTTTCAAAGATCGCCCTGACTACCGTTTTGTCCTTGATGAAAATGGTTATGTACTGGATATCGTTGTAGAACAACGTCGGGCAGCCAACCGCATTGTTGAAGAAGCCATGATCACAGCCAACCTATGCGCAGCAAAGATACTATGTGATAAGTTTGGTTTCGGTATCTACAATGTTCATACAGGTTTTGAACCACTCCAAATTGAACAAGTGATTGAATTACTAAAAGAAAACGATATTGATGCAAATGCGGAAGAATTATTGACACTGGATGGCTTCTGCAAGTTACGTCGTGAATTAGATAAACAACCAACCCAATTCCTCGATAGCCGTATTCGCCGTTTCCAAACTTTTGCAGAAATTAAATCTGAGCCGGGTCCTCATTTTGGCCTTGGTTTTGATTCTTATGCTACCTGGACATCCCCAATCCGTAAATACAGCGACATGATTAACCATCGTTTACTGAAAGCCATTATTCAAAAAACGGATGCAGGAAAACCAGCAGAAGAAACTTGTCTGCAACTGGCGGAGCGCCGCCGATTGAACCGCATGGCTGAACGTGATGTCGGAGATTGGTTGTATGCGCGTTTCCTACAACCACATGCAGGAACAGAGCAACCATTTACCGCAGAAGTCATCGATATTACCCGTGGCGGTTTACGTGTCCGTTTGGTAGATAACGGCGCAGTTGCCTTCATACCTGCCCCATTCCTGCATGCCGTGCGTGATGAACTGCAATGTAGTCAAGAAACCGGTACCGTGCTTATCAAAGGTGAAGCTATTTACCGATTAAACGACATTATCGATGTTCGTATTGAAGAGGTAAGAATGGAAACCCGCAATATTGTCGCTCGCCCTGTTGCCTGACTTTCCTCATTGAATCTATTTATACCAATAGATTTCAAGATGGATCGCGACGGCAAGAGAACGCAGCCAACAAAGCAGCAGCTTGAAAGATGACAGGTATATATCAAACTACAGCGTGATCGCTGTAGTTTGTATTTAAAAATATTCTCTATTATATGAAAACTATAAATCCCCCACTCTTCGTTATTAAAACTTAATAACCTGACATATTAAACCTGATAAAAAAGCATACGTAACCTTCTGTTAATAAATCTCTTTACTGAAACTCGTCATCATTTATATATCAAAACTTATAACACACTATTTATTCATCCTTTCATAGAAAAATATAACAATGTGATTGCAAAATGATTTATATCGCAATGATTTTATTGATTGATAATTTTAAATATTAATAATTGATATTTGAAATTAATACGAGTTGACTATAATCCAACGTGATCATCACTGTGATCTCAAATTCACCGAGTAACGTTTCTATACCCAATAGATTTCAAATTGCAGTGCGGCGGCAAGTGAACGCCGCCAACAAAGCAGCAGCTTGAAAGATGAAGGGTATAAAGAGTAACCAAGGCAAAACAGGTTAGTGCGGTAGCTATTGTCTATAGCTCAGTGCTAATAAAAACAAAACAATAATCGCTTTTAATTCGCAATATATACCCTATGGATTTCAAGATGCATCGCGGCGGCAAGAGAGCGAATCCCCGGGAGCAGAGATAACTCTGTGACCGGGGTGAGTGAGTGCAGCCAACAAAGAGGCAATTTGAAAGATAACGGGTATAAATGAAAAATAAAGGAAATAATTATGACCACAACTACAGATCAAATCGCTGTTGACTATCCTATTCCTACTTATCGATTTGTTGTCTCCGTTGGTGATGAACAAATCCCTTTCAACAGTGTTTCGGGACTGGATATTACGTATGACGTAATAGAATACAAAGATGGTACCGGTAATTACTATAAAATGCCGGGTCAACGTCAGTTAATCAATATTACGCTACGTAAAGGCGTATTCCCTGGGGATACTAAACTTTTTGACTGGCTTAATTCCATTCAGCTTAATCAGGTTGAGAAAAAAGACGTTGCCATTAACCTGACCAATGAAGCCGGTACCGAGATTTTAATGACCTGGAGCGTAGCAAATGCGTTCCCAACTTCATTAACTTCCCCTTCTTTTGATGCCACCAGCAATGATATTGCGGTTCAAGAAATAAAGCTTACCGCAGATCGAGTAACCATTCAGGCAGCTTAAAGTGCCAAGCCAAAATAGCTGATGACGATATCAGTCAAGACAAAATAATTATCAAAAATTGGATAATTGCCACCTGTCTAGCTGAATTCATCATCCTGTAGTTTACTCAACATATCGCTTAATAATTGGAGGCAATATGCCAACAACAACAACTTATCCTGGCGTTTATATTGAAGAAGACGCTTCACTGTCACTCTCCATTCGTTCCAGTGCAACGGCAGTACCTGTTTTTGCAGTTGCAAATGGTCATCCATTAATACCACAAAAACCTTTTATCCGAATTAACAGTTGGTTGGAATATTTGACACTAAAAGGCGGGCCATTTAATTCTAACGAAAAACTTGATATTTCACTGCGTGCCTATTTTATTAATGGCGGTGGATATGGTTATCTCGTGAAAACCCAAAACTTAGAAGCACAAGTTCCAAAACTTGACGATGTCACATTACTGGTTGCTGCTGGAGAAGATATCAAAAGCGCTGTGACTACACTTTGCCAATCGGGCAAAGGATTATTCGCCATTCTGGACGGTCCAACCGAAGAGTTAAAATCTGATAGCCAACCCGGAACTAATTATGATTCAAGCCCTTTTGCCGCAGTTTATTACCCTTGGCTAACGGCTGATTGGACGAATATCCATATCCCGCCAAGCGCGGCCATTGCCGGTATCTATTGTTCAGTTGACCGTACCCGCGGTGTCTGGAAAGCTCCCGCAAACGTCATATTACAAGGTGGGGTGAAACCGAAATTTAAAGTCACTGATGATTTGCAAGGTACCTATAACACCGGTAAAGCCATCAATATGATCCGTGAATTTCCAAATACCGGTGTCACCATCTGGGGCGCCCGCACACTTGAGGATAGCAATAACTGGCGTTATATCCCGGTTCGCCGCCTGTTTAACAGTGCAGAAAGGGATATCAAAAATGCCATGAGTTTCGCGGTCTTTGAACCTAACAGCCAACCCACCTGGAAAGCCGTACATCGTGCTATCGATAACTATCTCTATGCCCTCTGGCAACAAGGAGGACTGGCAGGCAACAAAGCTGAACAGGCTTACTTTGTTCAAATCGGTAAAGGCACCACCATGACCGAAGACGATATCAAACAGGGCAGAATGATTGTCAAAGTGGGTATGGCGGCGGTTCGTCCAGCTGAATTTATTATTCTGCAATTCACCCAAGATGTTGCCCAGTCTTAATGAGGCCGGTAACTGATTCAGGTCAACCGCACATTTACTTACCTAAGGAAAACCTATGACTTCTGCAACCTATGCCACGCCGGGCGTCTATATTGATGAAGATGCCTCACTATCACTATCAATTAACTCCAGCCCAACATCTATTCCCGTTTTTATTGGTAAGTTTTTCAGAAAAGATGGAAACCCGATAAAACCGGGTAGCTGTATTAAAATCACCAATTGGTTGGATTTTACCTCACAGTTTTCATTTTCGCCTGTAGTGTCAGTAAAGGCTGAGCCTGAAGCTAAGGTTGAGCCTGAGATTGTTGAAGCTGAGGTTGATGTAGATGAGAGTGAAGCTAATGGTGGTGATGTTCCACTGGACGAAGACAAAAAGGTTGAATACACCTATGTTGTCACTGTCACGGCCACGTCTTTAAGTGCCTTTGCTGTGCAGCACTATTTTAATAATGGCGGTGGTGTCTGTTATCTATTGCCATTGGTAGCAATTGAAGCAGGGGCTGTGACAACAGAATTAGCAACGCTACCAAACCTGATTGAAAAACAGCAGGAGATTACTTTACTGCTCTGTGCTGAAACGGATAAAACGCTAGTAAACTGCAAAAAACAGGCTGTTTACAATGCGATAAACTCCTTGTTGCAAAAAAAAGTAGGTTACTTTCTGATTGCTGATGGCAAAAGTGAGACAGATAAACCTGATACCCAACCGGATAAAACCGCTGTTTATTACCCTGATTTAAAGACCTCTTTTACTTATAGCCAGCCAACGGATGAGGATATTGTGCTAAGTGGTTATAAAGGGAATAAAGAGGTGAATACGCTAGCCGCGCTGAAAGCGACTGCATCAGATGAATATACTAAAGCTAAGGAAGAAATCGATAAAAAATGGCAAGCGGCTAACGTACCCACAACACCAATTACCTTACCCCCAAGTGCCGCCGTTGCGGGGGCCTATGCAGCAACTGATGCCAGCCGTGGTGTCTGGAAAGCTCCCGCTAACCTAGCACTGAATAATGCTAAACCGTCTGTAGCAATCACAGATACCGCTCAAGGAACCATGAATGATGCGGGTATTAATATCATCCGTGCCTTTACCGGCAAAGGCACGCTAATTTGGGGAGCCCGCACATTAGATCAAACGGACAATTGGCGTTACATCCCGGTTCGACGTTTATTTAATGCAGCGGAACGGGATATCAAAAAGGCAATGCAATTTGCCGTCTTTGAACCTAATAGCCAGCCAACCTGGAAACGGGTACAAACAGCCATTGACAACTACCTCTATCAACTTTGGCAACAAGGTGCACTCGCGGGAAATAAACCGCAAGAAGCCTATTTTGTCCAGATTGGTAAAGATATCACCATGACCGATGACGATATCAAGCAAGGCAAAATGATTGTCAAAGTTGGGATGGCCGCCGTGCGTCCGGCTGAATTTATTATCCTTCAATTTTCACAAAACGTAGCACAGTAATCGTACTGAGGCGCGGTTTAACGCCGCGTCCATTCAGTCCAGTGTTGAATAAGAGGAAACAATAATGATAACGGAGATAAAACAGCCTGGCATCACGATAGCGGAAAATTCAATATCTCTAAAACCAAACAATGAATTTATCGGCATACCCGTTTTTATTGGCTATACCGAAAAAAATTCAAGCCATAAAACGGCTGTAAAACTAAATAGCCTGATGGACTTTACCCAAACTTTCGGTGAATCAGAATTAACGTATTATTCAGTACGCCACTTTTTTGAAAACGGCGGACAGCAAGCTTATATATTGTCACTGGGGATCAATGAACAGTTAAAAGATTTTCAATCATTAATTACTGCCCTACAACAAGAGTGGGTGAAACAAGCGATTTCCGCAGAAAGTGAAATTACGCTGATTGTCACACCTGATATCACTCGTTTTAATGATACCAACGCTCAAAAAGCCCTTTGGCTACAATTCTGGCAATCAGTTCTCGACCTTTGCAAAAGCCGACGCGGCATTATGGGATTACTGGACGCCCCGGACGATCCAACATTAGCCGCTGATTGTCTGGCTGATCTTTCTTCAAGTGATCGCCAATGGGGTGCCGTATACTGGCCGGGGCTAAAAAGCACTTACCAAAAAAAGGGGGAATATATTGTACTTTCGCCTACCGCTGCGGTCGCCGCTGTTATACAACGCAATGACAACCAGAAAGGCGTATGGACTGCTCCCGCCAATGTCGCTTTAGCTAAAGTGATCAGCCCGGTACGTTCTTACCTTGAAGCGGGGACTCTCCTTAATCTTAATCAAGAAAGCACTTCGTTGAATCTGGTTCGCAGCTTCCCGGGCAAAGGTATTAAAATCTGGGGTTGCCGCACGCTGGACAACATGTCAGGTTCCCCCTGGCGCTATATCCAAATTCGCCGTCTGGTTTCCTATGTCGAAACCCACATGACCCAACTGGGCCGAGCCTTTGTCTTTGAACCCAATAACGCCATTACCTGGATGAAATTTAAAGGTCAAGCCCACAACTGGTTACGTCAATTATGGTTAAAAGGTGGATTGCGAGGCACTGAGGAAAATCAGGCATTTGAGGTGTTACTGGGTGTTAATGAATCAATGAATGAAGCGGATATTTTGGCCGGAAAGATGATCATGAAAATCAGGCTGGCCCTGTTAATTCCAGCAGAGTTTATTGAGTTAAGTCTGACATTTGATATCCATAACAATACCGTACCTAGCTAATCTAAACAGGGGAAAAACATGCACAACCTATACACCCCGTCAGTATCACACCGTTTTATCGCCAGTTTTCTGTTTAACAATATTCCCAGCCCACTTGATATCGCTTTTCAGCGCATATCGGGCCTGAGCCGAGAGATGCAAACCACCCAACACAGCCAGGGCGGAGAAAATGCCAGAAACGTCTGGCTAACCGAAAAGATCCAACATGGCAGCCTGGTGCTGGAGCGTGGTGTCATGACCATTACGCCCCTCACTTTGATATTTGATCGCGTACTGCGTGGTGAGAAAGCGGTGTATGCCGATGTCGTCATCATGCTACTGAACGAAAACACGTTACCCGTGGCGAGCTGGACGGTCAGTAACGCACTCCCCGTTCGTTGGTCCACCAGCGACTTTGATGCTAATAGCAACACCGTACTGGTGAACTCTCTGGAATTACGTTATCAGGATATGCGCTGGTTAGGAGTAAAAGCATGACTGTTGAAATTAAGGAACTGATTATTCAGGCAAAAGTCACCGATCCGACGAGTGATCAACTCTCCCCACCAACATTAGCTCAGGAAAAACTGGATAACACCCGTTTGATTGAGATGGTGAAACGGGAGGTATTAGAGGCATTACGTGAAACAGGAGGTGATTATGAGTTTAATTGAACGCGGTTTATCCAGACTCACCCTTTCCGCCTTCAAAGACCGGGAAGGAAAAGTCTCCGTGGGTAGCTTACAGGCCATGTATAACCCCGATACGATCCAGCTTGATTACCAAACCCGTTACCAACAGGATGAAAGTGTTAATCGTACCAGCCAAAGCAGCCGTTATGTATTATCTCAGCCTGCTGGATTATCCTTGGTCCTGCTGTTTGATGCCTCAATGCCCGGCAATAACACACCCATAGAAACACAGCTTGCAACCCTGAAATCCCTGTGTGCGGTGGATGCCAGCACCAAAGTACCCCACTTCCTTAAAATTAAATGGGGTAAAATGCGCTGGGAAAACAAAGGTTATTTCGCTTGCCGAGCCAGTAGTCTGGCCGTCAACTATACTTTGTTTGACCGGGATGCCACACCACTGCGCGCCAATGCGACCTTATCCCTGGTGGCAGACGAGAGTTTTGTTATTCAAGCTACCGAGCGACAGTTAAAATCGCCTCCGGCTACTGCGGTTAGCGTAACCGATATGCTTTCCCTACCCTTGATCGCCTTAGGTGCTGGAGCTTCGCTGGCCGGTGGTATCGATTATCTCTCGCTGGCCTGGCAAAACAGTCTGGATAATCTTGATGACTTTACCCCCGGACAAACCCTACAAGCTCGGGGGGATACATGAAAATACCCACAGTAACCCTCAAAATAGGGGGTAAAACCCTCAATCAATTTACCGTAATCAGCTTGACAACCAACCATCACATCAACGGTATCCCTTCGGCCAACATCACTCTGGGTATCGCCGGTGATGCCAACCCTATTTTTGACACCAAGACACAGGCTGAATTGGCAAGCTGCCGCCCGAACCATGAAATTATCGTACAAATGCAAAAAACCGTGTTGTTTAAGGGAATCATCGTTCGGCAGACATTGGGGCTTAAAGGTCAGGACAGCATCATTACCCTGACGGCAAAACATCACCTGCAAAAATTAACCCATAGCTTTCACTCACAGCTATTCAATAAACAGAGTGATGAGGCAATTATCAAAAAACTCTTCAATCAGAATGGTATCCAAACAACGATAAAGCAGGCCCCTCAACTCAAAACCGTTCATGAACAAATGGTGCAATTTCGTTGTAATGATTGGGCATTTCTAAAAAGCCGATTGACTGCCACTAACACCTGGCTGCTGCCCGGCAATGAGTCAGTGACCTTGATAACCCCCAAGGCCCTAAATCAATCAACGGTACATACCCTTCATCGACATGCCAGTCGTATTCAAGATATTGTGCTATTTGAAGCGGATCTCCAATGGAATAACCAATACAGCCCTAAGACAGTGAGTGTCCGTGCCTGGGATATTGCTCAACAAAAGCTTTCTCAAGCAATCAATACTCAAAACAGCAGGCTTGGCGGTAATAGATTGGCGGTGGACAGTATCGCCGCACTGGCCGATAAAGAGTGGCAATGGGCTTACAGCTATCCATTGGATAATGAACAAGCCAAACATCTTGCTCAAGGCATTATGGATAATCTACGCAGTCATAATATATCTGGTAGTTTTGAGATCGAAGGCAATCACCATTATCAACCAGGGGATGTTCTGGCGTTAAATGGCTTTGGTCAAGGAATAGATGGTCAAGGGATCATCACCGGTGTAAATCAGATAATTAACCAGCGGCAAGGCTGGCGTACCCGATTAACCTTAGGCATGTTGCCAGATGTGGCCGCCCCAGTGCCACAGGTGAAAGAGTTACATATCGGTATCGTGGAAAAATACCAACAAGACAGCCAATCGCTGGGGCGCATCCCGGTCAGAATACCGGCATTAAACCTGACCCAAGGTGTCCTTTTTGCCCGGTTAGGTAAACCTTATGCCAGTCATGAAAGTGGATTTTGCTTTTATCCAGAACCGGGAGATGAAGTGATTATCGGATTCTTTGAATGTGATCCCCGTTTTCCAGTGATATTAGGTTCCATGCATAATCCGAAAAATAAACCGCCGTTAGAACCCAGCGAAAAAAATCCGGTGAAAACTTTAGTTATCAAGCAAGGAGATAAACAACAGTCATTAATATTCGATAATAAAGAAAACACAGTGGCCCTTAATAGCGGAGAAAATAAAGTTTCTCTGCAACAGGATAAAGATATTACGCTCAATTCAACGAAAAATCTCAATATTAAAGGTACGAAAATCAACTTAACACAGTAATGAGGTATTGAAATGACAAGCAAAATATTAGCTGATATTTATGGTTGCGGCTGGAAATTTCCGCCACAGTTTTCTCTTGATAATGGAGTAGCAATGGAAAAAGGAGCCGAAAACGTTCGCCAAAGTATTAAAATCCTTTTTTTAACTGAACCCGGTGAACGGATTATGCGTGAGGATTATGGCTGTGGTCTGAATGATTATATGTTTGAAAATATCAGTGATGAATTATTATCGGAGATTCAAACCCGCATTGAAGAACGCATATTGCGCTATGAACCCCGCGCAGAAATCACCGATATTCAGGTAACTCAGAAAACAGATTCACCGAATACCTTACATATTCAAGTGACCTATGCCCTGAGAGGCAGCCAAATCAGTCAACAGCTTAAAGGGGTTCTTGAGATCAACGAAGGTCAGGCAAAGGTGAATCTATGAGTAAACAACTCATTATTGATGGCGACAGCCTGCTATTCGAGCCATTCTTCGGCAACCGTCAGGTCACCATTTTGGGACTAGCAACCATCAGCGGCAGCGGACACGCGCAAATCCAGGGCAAAAAGATCGCCATTGTGGGGGATGAAAAAAAGGTACAACTTCAAGCCCAATACATTACCCCAAGCCACCCGATACCCGGCCTAGGGATGGTCACCATTGCGCAATTGGATGCCAGTCAACAAGTAAACTTTTGCCGTAGCCCTGCCACAGTGATAGTTGTCGGGCAGCAATTTACCGCCCGTTTTACCCCATCACAACCAGCGAGTAATCCGTCAACCGGACCAGATATCACAACACCTAGTATGGGAAAAGGCCGTTTTATTGCCAGTCAATATAGCGTTAACGCAGGATAAATAACCTCTAAAAACTCATTATTAAATAACGATCCTATTGCTCAATAGCTATCAGCAATATATTTAAATAACAGGTGGTATAATATGGGACTCACCGAATTAAAAAATAAACTCGCCGCTATCGTACCAGAGACAGATTTTAAACTTGATGAAAGAAGTACGCTGGATATTTTAAACTGGCTACAAGAATATGCTAAAAACATCCCTTTCGCTCAAGAGCAAGAAAAATTCTGGGATAGTTTCTATTTTATTCAGGAAAATAGCCCTGAGAAATTAGCCGATCTTTACCAAAACGTTAATAAAACAAATGGTCATTTACCGGCCCATCAAGCTTTTGTTTTAGCCTTTTTAAAACTCTTAGAAACCTCCAAAATATTATTTAATACTTTTCCGGCACGACATCGTGATCTTTATTACCGGGAATTATTGGGACTAAAACCAAGAAATGCTCAAGCAGATAGCGTTGCTTTAGGCATTACCTTAAATACAGATAATGCAGAACATCTTATTCCTAAAGGAACCTTGTTTGATGCCGGGCAGGATAGCGCTGGAAACCCATTACAATATGCATCAGATACCGATCTATTAGCGAACCAAGGGAAACTAACCGATCTGCGTTGGTGTCGGAAAGATAACGGTGGCTGGAAATCAGCAATACTGTTAAGCGACTCAGACAATATTGAATTACCTGAAAACGGTATTAAGCTTTTTAGCCCCTTTTCCGAAGATAACTCGGTCTTGTCCGGTTATCTGATTACCTCCTCTTTATTTGCTATGTCGAAAGGAGTACGTAGTATCGAGGTAACTCTAGCAAGTGAGTGGACGGGTGATCCTAACAACATTACTGCTCAGATCAGCTCTGGAAAACATTGGCTTTCACTATTCGTAGAAAAAGAAACCGACCTTAAACTCACCTTAAGCTTATCAGCTAATGATGGACCCATCAGCCCCCCTGATGAATTAGATAATATGGAGTTTAATGTACCCGTATTAAAGCTGGGCACCACTCAGGGGCCTATACTACCCAAGATTACTGATATTGAAATTAGCATTAACGGCAGCAGTAATGTGCGCTATGCCTCTGATAGCGGTATTGAAAACGTAGGTACGACTAGTTTTCCTTTTGGGCAATCACCGACACTAGGTTCCGGTTTTAATCTGATTTCCCCTGAATGGTATCATGTTAAAAACGCAACACTCACTATCACCCCACAATGGGTGGGATTGCCAACAAAAAGTTTTAAAGATTGGTATAAAGGGTATGAGACTCAACCCAATAATAATAGTGCATTCAAAGTAATGGGGTATTTAGTCACACCTAAGAAAGAAACCAAACTAGAAAATACTGAGCCTCAACCATTATTTGATGATACGGATAAACCACAAGGAAAAAGCCTGAATTTTTCTGTGCCAGCAATGGATTATCCTATTGCAGATAGTCAATCCCCAAATGACTGGCCAGCGTTTATTCGTGTAGAACTAGCTGAACAGGATTTTATGCATTCTCAGTATCAGAAAAATCCTCTGGATAAAAATCCCCCCTATATTCCTCAGATCAGCTCATTGAAAATTGAATTCAAAGCAAAAGTTAAAACCGACCAATATTCCGTTTATCCCCTAACACCTTTTGGCTGGGACAAAGCAGGAAAAGATATAACATCACTAACCGACGACGCATTCTATTTAGGTTTTACTGATATATTACCAAGACAAACTTTATCCCTGTACTGGCAGTTAGAAGGTTCTGAAAAACTCCCTTTATCCTGGTTTTACCTCAATAAAAACAACAGCTGGTGTTCACTGGATAAGTTGATTGACGATAAAACTCGCAACCTGTTTGACCGAGGAACCTGGAGTACTTTGTTACCCCATGATGCTTCAAATCAAACCTCTCTAATGCCAACAGATAAATATTGGCTAAAAGCTGAGATGATATCAAAGGTATCTGGTAAAAAACCGCCTAATTATCCAAGCATTAAAGGGCTATTATATAACGCGATAACCGCCACTCTAATTAACGTAGAAACCATTGAATCGGCTCACTTAATCAATGGATTAGCCATCAGCAGCATTAAACAACCAGTAAACTCATCCGTTGCAATCAGTGAAGTGACTCAACCTTGGACATCCTGGAATGGTCGTCTGAAAGAAGACGAGCAAACCTTCCTGAAACGGGTTCCCACCCGGCTGTCCCATCGTAACCGAGCATTGAATTGGGGAGATATTGTCACCTTATTAAAAGAGCGATTTGTCAGCATATTTGATGTCAAATACCCTTCTACCAATGAATTAACCAAAATACCCGCGCCAGAAAATCGCCAATTAATCGTTATCCCTGATAATCGCTACAAAGATAATAATGATTCACTCCGCCCAGAATTGAACCAAGCCCGATTAACTGAAATGGTTGAATGGTTAGATCAATTAAGCAGCCTCTGGACAACTATTGAAATTAAAAATCCCACATACGTTGACGTGAAGATCAACTATCAGCTGGAGTTTGCGTCAGACGTTAACGCCGATTATGGCTACCATCAATTACAACAGGAATTAAGTCGAATCTACATGCCGTGGGGAGAAAATATTGCTATCGGCGTAACGCCAGGTAATCGCATTGACTACTACCAGTTATTAGCCACAATTCAACAATCACCTTGGGTTGAGCGAGTTGCTAGCTTAACTCTGCAAAAAAACAATAAGTCCACTAGTGACATAGGTGAAAGTATTGACGCTAATGACAATGAAGTCCTGATTTTAACCTGGTAATAAAAATCCCCTAAACGAAGGAGTTAACAAATGAATAATCGAGATATGTTATTTCCCATTATTAAAGACGATATTACCTTTGATACTTTACTTGCTCAGGCAAAGACCGTTATTAAACAACAATCTGGAAAGCTCTGGAGTGATATGGGCGAAAATGATCCCGGTATTACCTTACTGGAAGCTTGTTGTTATGGTGCCTCTGATTTAGCTTACCGCCATTCATTACCCCTGAAAGATCTTCTTACACCTAAGCAAGAAAGACAGGCATCCGATGACGGTATTTTTCCTGAGGAATTTGGACCACAAAAAATACTGACTTGTGACCCGATTACCGCAGAGGATTATCGCAAAGCTTTACTGGACTTACATAGCGACAACACCACTAATAGTTATTTTTTCTTTAATGATGTACAGCTCATTCGTGAACCTGAAAATGAACGCTATGAATACTGGTATAACAAAGGAAAACGTGAATATAGTTTCGCGAAAACCCCAAACGGCGAACAATTAACATTAAGAGGAAACTATTGGCTCTACTTACTTCCCAGTAGGAAAACGCAAATCGACAATACCCTAGCTGAAAAAAGGCTCAAAACTTTTTTAAAAGATAACCGAAATTTAGGGGAATTGGTCAGCAAGATTATTTGGCTAAAACCTATTGAGCTGCCATTGAAGATTGATATTCAACTTGACGATGATGCCAAAGATATTGCTGATATATTCGCTAAAGCTTATATGATGGCGGAACAAATAATTCTTGAAAAACCGCAACGTTATACCACCCAAGCAATGAAAGAAATGGGTTTCAGTAATGAAGAAATTTTTAATGGGCCTTATTTGCATCATGGCTGGATACCCGAATTACCTCCGATCAAAGATTACAACAACTCTACGGTATTAAACTTAAGTCCTCTGGTTAACCGATTATTGACGATTAAAGGCGTTCAAAGTGTAACCCGTCTGGAGTTAAGTAAGTATGATACTCGCATTATTTCTCCGTTACCGAATGATAATTGGTCTTGGAAAATAGCTAAAGAATATTATCCCAGGCTGTGGGGAGAAGATCCATTAGCCTCGATTACCGTATCAGGAAACAATCCGCTCACCATTACTGCAAAAGGTGGGATTAAAACTCCCGTTACTAAATCACAGATAGAAGAAAAAATAATTTTAGATCCTCTGATTAACACTACGCCGGAATTATTACATCAAGGGAGACATCGTAAAGTCCTGGATTACTACCCGATAAGTAATAAATTACCTGCCTGCTATGGATTACAAACCAATGCAGATACCCCTCAACAAGTACAATTGCAGCAATTTATGCTACCTTTTGAGCAAACGCTAGCTAATGGTTGTGCTGAACTTGCTCTGTTACCAAAACTATTAGCATTTAAGCTACGGGGAAATAGTGTATATGGTATTCAGCCGCCTTTTAAAGCTAATACGGTCAATCAAAAAACCCATCAGAATATAGAATCTGATTTGCAAGAAAAACTTGATAATGACGTTAAAATTTACAATAAAGGAAAAATCAAAAATCAAAACTATATTAAGGAACTGGCTATTCTTGATTATCTGTTAGGATATTTTGGTACTCATCGTGCAGCCAGACCACTCACATTAAACGCATTAGATTTTCTGGCTACTCAACGTGGCTATTTGGCTCAACAACCCGACCTAGCCTATCATCGTAATAATATTCGTATTGATAAAGTATCAGCACTGCAAAAACGTATTGCTGCTCGTCTTGGCTTGGGAGAAGAGTGTTTCAAAGAAAAACCAGAGCTAAATAAACTCCCTTTTTATTTAATTGAACATCGCCAACTTTTACCAGTAAAACCTAATAAGCAATTCGACAGTGAACAGACACCAAGTCAACTGGAAATTAAAAATGACCCCAATTCTCGTCATCATCTCTTAATCATTACACAACCAAATACAACAGGCCAATTACTACATGGTCAAGTGATTAACCTGATTATTATTGAAGGTGATAGAAGATTTACATTGCGAGGCCAAATGATTATCGACATTGAAGGAGAATCATTCTCTCTCAACATCCGTAATAGTGCTGCTCTGGAACACAATCTGAAAAGAGTGCAGACCGCATTTGATCAAGGTAATTTGCGCTGGAGCGATAGCACGATATGGTTGGAAGATATGGATTATCAACTGGTTTATGCCGATGAAACACATCAAAAGAATAAAGAAGACGATGAACTCTGGATCACCTCCAGCCCTCATAGCCCTTTTCCTGCTATGATCAAAGAAAATGACGAAATCACATTAAAATATGTAATTTCACCATATAAGCCGTCTCATCCATCTATGGAAATGCTTGAACGTTCTGAGTCTCCATCTGATTATGTACTTAAAGCTTACGTAAAAGAATTTGATCGCATTAAAGGACAGATGAAACTTAAAAAATGTAAAAGTCAACAAAATAATTTCCCATTAAAAGCAGAAGCATGGCGTTATCGTTGGTATTTCTCCGGCGAAGAATATACCCATACCGATCGCTTTTCATTTGTTGTCAGTGTAGTGATTAATCGCCAATTAATTGAGAATGACAATGTTGATCCTTACAAACTGGAATCTTGGATAAAAACCGAGATTTTAGCTGAATTTCCTGCTCATATTTCTATGATTATTCACTGGTTGTCACCAGAACATTTCGTGAATTTTGCCAGCACTTATAAACGTTGGCAAAACAATGGAGCCCCTTTAGGAGATGAGGCATACAAAATTTTAGAAACGTTAACCCTAGGACGTCTACCTTCAGAATTAACAGGTATTGGTAGTATGCGAATTGCCACTGCACAACAACGTATTGAGGCAATTGGTCAACATGAAAATAAATGGCATGAAGAAGCAATAAAAAACAATCAGTTATTATATGTTCCTTATACTGGAGAACATATTCAATTAAATACTGACGGCTCTAATGAAATTCCAGTAAATACTGGCGACTCTAATGAAACCCCAACAGTTATTTTAAATCAATAGATAAATCAACATAACATTATTGTAAAAAACATTAATTTACTTTATATCTGATTCCTCTATATAAAATATCTATATTCATTGCACCGTAATAGTTACAAAATATCTAAAATAGAGTGACTATACATTACCTATAACATAAGGTGATAAACATGAGCGCAGAAAAAAATTTGACAAATAATATTAAAGTGGATGACTTAAAGAATCGTTTTAAAGAAGGCAGTATTCCGTTACAGACAGATTTTGTGGACTTAATTGATATTGCTGATATTGGTCGCCGAGCGGTTGGCAAAGCACCCGATCAAACCGATAACCCGAATTCAGCACTAAGACTGGATAGCCATGGTAGATTAGTAGTTAAAGCTGGCAACGGTATAACCATTGATTCAAACGGTGTCAACATTGATCCAAATAGAGTACTTCCCAAAGGAATGATTGTGATGTTTTCTGGTAGTAGTGTTCCTACAGGTTGGGCATTGTGTGATGGTGATAATGGTACCCCAAATTTAATCGATCGATTTATTCTAGGTGGGGATTTCGATGACATTAATGGTAAAAGTAATATTACACATTCAGGAATTAAAAATAGCAAATCATTTAGTTTTAGCTCTGATGAAGCTACGCTAAATATTAATGGAAAAACAACTGGTAGCTCTCTATCTATTAATCAAATACCTAACCACAACCATCTTAGTGGAATAGTTATAGACACACAAAAAAATAATCAATATGGATATCATGAAATCCAAAAGTCAGAAAATTTTTGGGCTGTACCAACAGCAAATAATACCAGAGATACATTCCAATATCATTCAAGTGGCGTCATCGGCTCCACAGGAACTGTGAGTCAAAATAGTCAAGAGATGCATAATCATGATATTGATTTGAAGAACACTGGCAAGCATTCCCATAATAGCAGGATAACAGTTCCTTATTATATTCTTGCTTTTATTATGAAAATTTAACACTGACAAAAAACTGAAAATTTAAATCATCCATTAATCGCAAAGAGAATATTAACATGGTTTCTGGGACAAATTTATTAAATCGGATTTTTATTACTATTAAGGTTAACCATCAACAAAGAAGATGATGAATTTTGGATCACCTCCAACCACCATAGCCCTTTTCCTGCTATGATTGAATAGAACAATACCCCACTTATAATATAAGGTGATAAACATGAGCACAGAAAAAGATTTGAAAATTAATATTAAAATAGATGAATTAAAAAATCGCTTTAAAGAAGGCAGTATTCCGTTACAGACGGATTTTGCGGACTTAATTGATATTGCTGATATTGGTCGTAGGGCGGTTGGCAAAGCACCCGATCAAATCGAGAACCCAAATTCAGCCCTAGAACTGAAAGATGATAGTGGATTGGCGGTAAAAGTTAACGCTAATGGTGGTTTACAGGCAAATGAGAATGGAATAAGTGTAAAAATTAAGGATCAAAGCCTGCTATCTGATACTGAAGGATTAGCAGTAAATACAGGTAAAGGATTGTGGATTAATAAAGGAAAACTGGAGGTAGATAATCATGATGGTATTGAAATAGTTAATGAAGGTGTAAAAGTTAAAGCCAGTGACGGTATTAATGTTAATAATAGTGGTGTATCGGTAAAAGCCAGTGACGGTATTAATGTTAATAGTAGTGGTGTATCGGTAAAAGCCAAAATGACACATGGTGGTATTGCTGTTAATAAAGAGGGTGTGAGTATAATCCCAGACACCACTACGGGTATAATGATAACTGATAAAGGATTGGGTATTTATCTCGGCAATGGCTTGAAATGTGACGATGCAGGTGGAAGACTATATGTTGATATAAATGCAATCGCATCAACACTCGCTAATTTAATTATTCCTAAAGGAACAATCGTGCCATTTTATAGTGATGACAATAATCCACCCTCTGGTTGGGCATGGTGTGATGGGAATAATAGCACTCCTAATTTAAATAGATATAATGATAATGATTACAGTCTTTTCTTTATTTCAGGGAGCAATAGTCGGTATAGTAGTTCTCGGGGATTTCCCCTTGGAGTTGCTAGTGGAACAATATATATACATTATATGAGATACATAATGAAAATATAATAATTTCTATAAAATACGGACAAATTAATAATAACGTATTTTACATGCAGATTCATTCACAATCAGCATAATTATCAATCAAAAGGGAAATACTAATATGGTCATGAAGACAAATCTGTTAAATCGGATTGTCATTACTATTGAAACTAATAACGCTCAGATAGCTAAAAAAATATTGCATAACTCTATGCTCAATAAAATCAATATAAATGGACTAATCAACTCATGTTTTAACCAACATAACATTGATCAGAATATACATTTAGAAGAACTAACTCTAAATTTGGGAGAAATAAACTTACATAACTTTAATTCATTATTCTATGCTCGCCTCAGAGTTGAGCTAAATAAAGCACTTAGCCAATATCAGACAAATAACCATCAGGAAGAAATTCTGCTGAATAAGCCAATATCCAATAAATTGACCGATAACACCTCTTTATCCAGTGACAATCATTTAATTGATGCAGAGAATTTCATTCATTTCTTATATCAAAAAGATCCGCCAATCAATCCAATGGAGGTAATAACCGATAATAAGAATAGCAATATCAAGATTAAGCCATTAATCAACCAATTAATGCAGATAGAGAACAAATCAGCATTATTATTAGCGAAAGGCTGTTTATCTGAACAGGGTCTACAACGGCTTTTAGCTATCAGACAACCAGCCTTATTAATCGCCATTAACCGCAGATTATCCAAAAGGGTAAACAAATCACAACATCAGGAGGAGCTTGTCTCCTCCGAACAATTGATACTTAATGCACTGGAATATATCCAGCGGTATAATACACAGGAAATGCCTAAACCCGATACGAAAATTATCTCACGTATCACGACTGAACTTAATAACGGTACGATTAATATAGCCTCTATTATTGCGTTATTTCGCCAGGCTGCAACCCGTAATTCCACATTAAATAACTGGTTAAAACTACTCTGGCAAACAGCACCCGTTTCACAAAATTGTAAAAAACATCTATCGGTTGAAGAATACCAATATCTGTCGGAATACTTTATTACAACAGGAGAAAATAACCACGACCAACATAGAACTGATGACACGCAACTCTCTGAACCGACTTTATTACCTGAACAAGCCCTTCCACATCAAGTGAGTCATGCTGGAATATTAGTTTTATGGCCGATATTACCTGTTCTGTTTAATCAACTCGGTCTACTCGAAAAGCAAAAATTTATCCATCGTCAAGCTCAATTCAGTGCCGTAGCCCTCCTTGATTATCTAATTTGGGGAACCGAAAAGGCACCAATAGAACGTAAGGGATTAAATCATATTTTATGTGGACTCATGGTTGATGAGAATATTGAATCAACGCCCATTGAACCAGAAAAGCAGTTGGCAACAGAACAATGGCTGGATGGGGTTATCAGCCAACTTCCTGCCTGGAAAAAATTAAGCCACAATGATGTTCGCCAATTATTTTTACAACGCCCGGGAGAATTACGAATAGATGAACAGGAAATCAAAATCACGGTGCAACCTCAACCATTCGATGCACTGTTAAACGACTGGCCATGGCCATTAAATATCGCCAAACTGCCTTGGCTAGATCGCCCTCTATTAATCAACTGGCAAAACATTTAAAAGGTTTATATGAACTTCCCTCTAAAAAATAACCACTGTATGGCAGCAGAATCACGTTGGATTTATCCTCATTTGGAGCGTATTGATCTGCTATTACAACGCTACTATTATCAAAAGAGAGATTGGTACGACTCCTTACCAGAGAGTTTTTTACTTACCGAAGATGAAATAGAACAACGTTTGGTAAAACCATTAGGCATACCTCATTGGTTAAAACAAAGTGATATTATTGATTACAAGGAAATAGAGAATGAATCTATCACCGGTACATTATCATTGTTGATAGAACGTTTTGAACTCACTGAATTTGAACGTGATGCCTTATTATTAGGTTTATTGCCGCATTTCGACAACCGTTATCATGCGCTATTTGCTACTCTACACGGTAACAGTAAAAAACAGTGGCCCAGTTTTGCTTTAGCAATTGAATTATTTAGTCAACACCAAAGTGATTGGCAATTATTTCAAAACCATTTTTTACCGCAAGCTCCATTAATCAGTAATCATTTATTACGGATCAACAACCAAGAGGAACCCATTTGGCTACAAACGCAATTCTTAACGCACAGTAGCGTCTGGCATTTTTTATCCGGCCAACGGGTTATTTTACCTCCCCTGATAACCTGTGCTTATTGGCATTCTTCTATCTCACAGACTTGGTATCCGCAAACCCTTTATCATTCACTTAACAAGATATTGTTAAATGAAATAGATGAAGTACGCCCACTGGTGATCCTCAAAGGAAAACAGGACAGTGCCAGAGAATTAGCGGTCAGTAATATTATGGCATTTCATAATATCAGTACCTTAGTTCTTGATTTAACCCATCTACCGGACGAAGGGAATACCAATACTAAACCTAGCCTGTTAACAGATGCAATACGGGAAGCCCGGCTACACGATGCTTGCTTATTAATTCGTAATTTTTCTTTACTTGCAGGGGAAAAGAAAATATGGCAAAGCGAATTATCCACCCTGCTGAATCAACCAAAATTACGCGTGGTTTGTCTGGTAGAACCGGGAGATTCATTCATATGGATTCAACACTTGCCAATGGTACACATTGAGATGCCTATAGCCACGCTGGCAGAGAAAAAATCGATGCTGACAGAAAATCTGCCAGATAATACCGATTGTGAAATTAATCTTACTCAGTTATGTCAGCGCTTTTCATTTACTCCCGAAACGTTACCGTTAATTATTAAAGAAGCGAGTCAATATCAAATACTCCGGCAACCGGAAGACCCATTAAAGGAGATCGATTTGCGTAAAGCGTTAAATTTCCGCGCCCAACAAAATTTCGGCAAATTAGCCCAACGGATAACCCCCAAACGCCGTTTTAATGATTTAGTGATTTCAGAGGGATTAACTCAACAACTGAAAGAAATTATTGCCGCCATTCATTACCGAGACCAAATATTAAACGCGGGTTTTCAGGAGAAAATAGGTTATGGTACCGGTATTAGCGCCCTATTTTACGGCGAATCAGGGACGGGTAAAACAATGGCCGCAGAAGTGATTGCCGGGCATCTTGGCGTTGATCTGATTAAAGTCGATCTCTCTACCGTGGTGAATAAATATATCGGTGAAACTGAAAAAAATATCTCCCGTATTTTCGACCTGGCCGAAGCCGATTCCGGGGTGTTGTTTTTTGATGAAGCCGATGCTCTATTTGGCAAACGTAGTGAAACCAAAGATGCTCAAGACAGACATGCTAATATTGAAGTTTCTTACTTATTACAGCGATTAGAAAATTATCCGGGGTTGGTGATTTTAGCTACCAACAATCGCAGCCATTTGGATAGTGCGTTTAATCGCCGTTTTACCTTTATTACCCGCTTTACTTACCCCGATGAAATATTACGCAAAGCCATGTGGCAAGCTATTTGGCCTGAACAACTTAATTTATCAGATAAACTTGATTTTGAGCATTTGGCTAAACAAACAAATCTAACCGGTGCTAATATCAGAAATATTGCCTTATTATCATCAATATTAGCCGCGGATGATAATGGTGATCACATTGAAAATAAACACATAGAGCGAGCTGTGATACTTGAATTAAATAAAACTGGTCGATTGGTTTTTTAAACATTTAATAGAATTGGAGTTAATATGATAAATATAATTGATCCTAACAATGCTATTATTGAAGTTAATAACGCATTAAATAATATTTTATCTCAGTATTTAAAGAATATTGATATCCGCTTTGATCTACCCGAAATAAATTCAACCCCAGAAGCCCCCACAGTCAGTGTATTTCTTTATGATATACACGAAGATCTACAATTACGCGCTGCTGAACCAAAAAGCTATAATCCCATCACCAACTCATTATTGCCAGGATGGGTAAATATTAATTATAACTACTTAATTACTTACTGGCATCCAAGTAAATCATCAAGCGATAGCGCTAATCCTGATAGTCAACCAAATAATCAAGCTGCGCAAGTCATGACAGCGATTTTAAATGCATTGGTTAACAATCGACAATTACCTAAAATTCCTGGTGCATATACCAGAGTCATTCCACCACAAGAAAATCTAAATAGCTTAGGTAACTTTTGGCAAGCGCTCGGCAATCGCCCTCGCCTTTCTTTATTATATTCAATTACCGCACCGGTAAAACTGCAAGATATTAAAGAGACCATAAAACCCGTTAGCCAAATTTCCACTTCTGTGGATCAAAAATCAAATCTGGATAATGTGCAAATCAACCAAGCTTTATTTAACAAATTGTGTGCCGATTTAGGGGGTACAGAAGATGTTCACCTTGCCCTTGCGAAAGTAAATCTGATAACCAAATCTATTAAGGAAAATAATGAAAATCAGAATAATAAAAATATTATTCTTGAAGTTTCTGGCACTACCCACTTTGATTATTCATCCAAAATAAAAGATATTCTTTCAACCTGGAAAAATAGCCATAGTGCTGTTGTCAGGATAAATAATATTGATATTATTGTTTCAGAATACAAATCAGAACAATTAAAAGGAGTTCAAAACCTTTAATTTACATTAATATATACCCAATAGATTTAGAGTTGCAGCGCGGCGGCAAGTGAACGCATCCCCAGGAGCATAGATGACTATGTGACTAAGGTGAGTGAAAGCAGCAAATTGAAAGATAAAGGATATAAAAACAATCATTTCAATACCAATTAATATTTCTTACAAAATCACTTTATTTATATATTAAAATACACTTAACTTTATTTTTAAAAAATAAAATGACAATAGCCAATCCATATAGTATTTATTTCCAACATGCCTCTTACTGAAAATTCACAGGTGATAATATGGTATTTGAGCACGATAAAACCGTCGAAAGAACAAAAAAACCGTCGATTCAATTAGGCAATGCTAAAGAGAAATCATCGGAACAAGCACTAGAATTGCCTCAAAGTCATCAGAACAATCCATTACTCCATGACCTCATCACCAGCGATAATTTACGTAAAGGGGCTGCGATCTTTGCCAAACGGATTGGTCCCTCCTATCAAGGAATTCTGGATGAACTTGAGCATCTCCATAATCTGAGTGGCAATGAGCAATTCACGGCAGGTTTCGAATTACATCGACGTATTACCCGTTATCTTGAGGAACATCCTGATTCTAAACGTAATACTGCCCTGAGAAGAACACAGACACAGTTGGAAGACTTGATGTTTACCGGTGCTTTGCAGGAAGTACGCAACCCATTGTTGGAAGTGGCGGAAACCCGCCCTGCAATGGCATCACAGATCTACCAGATTGCCCGTGATGAGGCCAAAGGTAATACACCTGGGCTGACCGACCTGATGGTACGCTGGGTGAAAGAAGATCCCTATCTTGCGGCCAAAACAGGCTATCAGGGAAAAGTTCCCGACAATCTTCCCTTTGAACCTAAATTCCACGTGGAGCTAGGCGATCAATTTAATGACTTCAAAACGTGGCTGGATACTGCCCAAAGTCAAGGGGTACTGACTCATGCACGGCTTGATGAACAGAATAAACAGGCCCATCTTGGCTACAGCTATAACGAGCTGCTAGATATGACCGGAGGAGTTGAAAGTGTGAAGATGGCAGTCTATTTCCTTAAGGAAGCAGCCAAACAAGCCGAACCAGGTTCTGCTAAATCACAAGAGACAATTTTACTCAACCGGTTTGCTAATCCGGCTTATCTGACCCAACTGGAACAAGGCAGATTGGCACAAATGGAAGCAATATATCACAGCTCACATAACACGGATGTCGCTGCCTGGGATAAGCAATTTTCCTCAGATGCGCTGACGCAATTTAATCATCAATTGGATAACAGCATGGATCTGAATAGCCAGTTGTCTCTTTTACTTAAAGATCGTCAAGGGTTACTGATCGGTGAAAGTCATGGCTCAGATCTGAACGGATTACGTTTTGTCGAAGAGCAGATGGATGTATTAAAAGCGCATGGCGTGACGGTCATTGGTCTGGAGCACTTACGCTCAGATTTAGCTCAACCGTTGATAGATAAATTCCTGACAAGCGAGAATGAACCCATGCCCGCTGAGCTGGCCGCAATGCTTAAGACCAAGCATTTATCTACAAATTTGTTTGAACAGGCCAGAAGCAAGCAGATGAAAATCATTGCTCTAGATAACAACAGCACAACTCGCCCTTCCGAAGGAAAGCATGGCCTGATGTATCGTGCCGGGGCGGCTAATAATGTGGCAGTTGAGCGTTTACAACAATTGCCTGCGGGAGAGAAGTTCGTTGCCATCTATGGTAATGCTCATCTGCAATCCCATGAAGGTATTGATCACTTTTTACCAGGCATTACCCATCGTCTTGGATTGCCAGCCCTCAAGGTAGATGAAAATAATCGTTTTACCGCTCAGGCCGACGATATCAACCAACGCAAACGTTATGATGATGTGGTTGAAGTACCCCGTATTCAATTAACATCTTGATTACAGTACAATTGCTAATATAACAAAACCAAAGATGAATACTTTTCACTATACCCAATAGATTGCAATTTGCAGCGCGGCGGCAAGTGAACGCATCCCCAGGATGCATAGATAACGATGTGACTGGGGTAAGTGAACGCAGCCAACAAAGAGGCAACTTGAAAGATAACAAGTATAAAAACTTATAGGTGATAATTATGGTGTACGAATACGGTAAAACCAATGATAGAAAAAGAAAACGATCAACACAGTCAGATAATTACGAAGAAAAACTATTTGCACCAGTATTAGATTTACCTAGAAATAATCAAAATACGCCTAATATGGAAGATGAATATGAAACACCTAAGGATTTTATTAATAGAACGGGTCGAGAAAAATTATTCCGTGCAATCCGTATGATAGCCTCAGATAAACGAGATCCTATTACACAAGATCAAGTTTCAGTGCCACCTGATGGTAATCTATTTACGGAACTTGAAAAGACACATCAAGGTAGAGCCGATGAATATAAAAAATTAAAAGAATGGCCGACACATGCTTCAATTATAGCTACCTCCCCCAACGCTAATATCCCTATTGCACAACATGTTTCCGGGGATAATATATTAAGCCCTTATATCTCTACAGGTGACGAACTAGGGGCCGCGCAGAATACGGTAAGGAGTTGGAATCAGGCTGGGCCAGTATCAGAAAGAAGGCTAAGACCAGAAAAAAATTGGTCGCCAATAATAGAGATCGACGTGAATAAGCTGCCTGACACGACTAAAATCTTCGATCTGAATAAACCGAGTAATACCTTCTTTAGTACCGCAAATAGCGACATCTCTCAAAACGCTTTTGCCGATAAAGAAGTGCTAATTTCACCAGAAATTCCAGGCCACGCTATCACACGGGTAATTAATGATCCAAAAGAGATCAAACAGATTGCTAATCTTAATCCAAGCCAATCGCCTATAGAAAAAAAGAACATCATTCCTGAAGAAAAAATAATTTTTGAAGAGAAAAAATCTGCTCCTATTCATGATAGTGATGCCAATCTACCGTCATCATCATTTATCTTTCAAAAACGCAAGAAACCGAGAAATATAAGATCACGCACGGATAGTTGATGCAAAAAACAGGCTAAATTAAGCCTTGAAAGACATATTTTTTTGAAACATCAAAACCAATATTCAATAATTGGAAAATTAAACTTAATTTTCCAATTATAATTGAAAGATGTAAACATTTATTCCAATGACTACAAATATAATGAGAAACAACCTAAAGGTGATAATATGGAACATGACTATAATGAGAAAGAAAAACAGAGAAAGTCAGCAATTAAGTTGAATGATACTATTGCAAATAACGAAGGAAATATGGATATGACTAGCCCATTGGAATTGGGTCCTGAAATACCCCATTATAATCAAGAAAATGGCGATCTGTTTTATGGGCTTGCGACTAAAAGGGGACGCTATATAAAAAGCGCTAATCCTGATTTTGATTCAACGAAATCTGAGAGCATTCCAATGATTATAGATGTTTATAATAATAGTATTTCCAAGAATGTTTGGGATAGGCATACAGGAAAAGACCCAGACGAGATAGATAAGGAAATAGAAAAATTATTCGATGATCCCAAAAAATATTCTAGAAATATTAAAGTGTCAAAGAAATTACAGCAGGATGTTATTTCAGATGAAAGAGGATGGTATCCTCTATGGAATGATTATTTTAATACTGGAAAGAAAAATCCTAAATTTAATCTTTCTAAGATATATGAAAAAACAGCCAGTAAGTATGATTCTGATTATTATCACTCATGGGCTCTTTCCGCATTAGCACCTAAATTGCTTTGGAAAAGAGGCAGCAAATTAGGTATAGAAATGGCTGCCAAAAATGGGAGAACAAAGATACATTTTGTTCTTGATGGTCTGAATATCGAACAAGTTGTTAATAAAACCAAAGGTTCTGATTCTTTTGAAGCCGGCCCCGGTGAGTCAATTACCGCTTCTGAATTACGTTATGCTTATCGAAATAGAGAAAGGCTCGGAGATAGAATTCATTTTTACAAGGATGATAAAGAAGCTATTGCACCTTGGGATGAAAATCCAGAGCTATGGCAAAATTATATGCCTAAGAGTAATAAAAGAAATGTAACGGCTCAAGGAAATAGTGAAAGAATATCTAGATTAAACACATTGTTCGGGAGAGTGTTTTCTTCTTCAAAGAAAAGAAGCTGATTATATTTTACGAGATTTGCATATGAGAATCGCAATTACTTATCAAAAATAAATTCGAATTATTAGCAGAGAATTAACTTAGAGGTAATATATATGGAACACGAATACAGTGAAAAAGAAAAACCCAAAAAATACCCAATAAAGCTAACGGATTCTATTGAACATGATCAAGAGGGTATAAATACCACGACTCCATTAGAACTTAATTCTCAATACACTAACAGAGAAAGACCCGGGTTACGCGAACGTTTCTCAGCCACTCTACAACGTAACCTACCAAGCCATTCTATGCTCGATCGTGAGTTAACCACCGATGGCAAAAAAAACCAAGAGAGTCGATTCTCTCCCAACATGATAATGGACCGGATGATGCATTTCGGGGTCAGAACCAGATTAGGCAAAGTCCGAAATTCGGCGAGCAAATATGGCGGTCAAGTCACCTTCAAATTTGCCCAAACTAAAGGTACCTTCCTGGACCAAATCATGAAACACAAAGACACCTCAGGCGGTGTCTGTGAGTCTATATCGGCTCACTGGATAAGCGCCCATGCCAAGGGTGAAAGTATCTTTGACCAACTCTATGTCGGGGGCCAAAAGGGAAAATTTCATATAGACACTTTATTTTCCATTAAGCAGTTACAGATGGACGGCTATCTGGATGATGAACAAAGTACAATGACCGAGTACTGGCTTGGTACGCAAGGCATTCAACCAAGCATGCAAGAAAACGACGACATGGACGAACACTCATCCAAGGTAGTGGGTCAAACCGGTACCAAAGGTACAAAAGACCTATTAGACGCCATTCTAGATACGGGTGATAAAGGATCAGGCTACAAGAAGATAAGTTTTTTCGGAAAAATGGCTGGACATACTGTAGCTGCCTATGTGGATGCTCAGAAAGGTGTCATTTTTTTTGATCCCAACTTCGGCGAGTTTAGCTTCCCGAACACAACTTCGTTTTCTCGTTGGTTCACTGACGATTTCTGGCCAAAATCCTGGTACAACCTGGAAATCGGTTTAGGGCAACAATTCGAAGTCTTCAACTACGAGCCTAAGAAACCATAATTCACCACTCCCCCTAGTCAATTGAACAATCTGCTAATGAAGCAGTACAACAAGCAACTACGATCAACAAGTGGAAAACATAAAATAATTTTATAAATTCATTTTCAATTGCGCAGTCGTGATTTAATTACATTATTCCCTAAATACACGGCTGCATCACACATCACAGATCCTATACTTAGCCCGTTCCCTCTTAACTCAATGAGAACGTTCTCCTTTCATTTATTTACAAATATTTATCATTTATCCTATTTACAACTTATCACAGAAAGTCTTTACCAATATTCCTATCCCCTAAGAACATCCCTCCACTATCTTTCTCAACGGCTGTACCGATTTGTTTGTTATCCGTATATAAAAAACAATAGATAAACATTTATATATAATTGGACTAATTAATAGTTTTATATTGTTATTAATTGATATTTGATATTACACCAGTTTGATTATAATCACTCTGCCTTACGATTAGGATTAAAAATTACAACATAATATGTTGGCATGAATAGTAATCTCTGTGAATCAGCTTACTACGATAGCTATATAAATAATAAAATTAATCAACCTGGAGGATTATATGTCAAATTCCGAATACGATATTACAAATGAAAACGAAGTTTATCAGGAAAAAGAAAAGGAATATACTGTAGTCAATGGGAAATATTGGCAATATGAGATAGAAGGTAATAAAAATGACAATAATGATTTTATTTCCCTCATGAAAGGTAATCAAAATCATCCAATCTGGATAACATCTGATATTAAAGAAATGGCTTTATATATAGTAGAAGGTCTATTTTCTTATCACAAATTTTCAGCCGAATTACAACATACTTTAAAAAATGCAGTGAGCGCTGTTTTCAATGAATATACTGAAATAAAATATTCTGAGTTACTGAATAATATTAACAATATATTCAACTTGTTTTTTATAAAAAATTACAATACAAGCGATATCGATGCAGCAATAAATATTTTAACAGCAAAAATAGAAATTTATGACAAACTGGAAAAAATCGATCAAGACCAAACAGATTCAAATAATACTAAAGTGGATATATGGGAAGAACTTGGTATCAATGCCGAAGAACCTTTACTGAAAATATATCGTCAGGCATTCTCTACAGGAGATATTGATGATAAGATCTATTCAGATGTATTACTCACTTTCATGTCAGATGGTAATATAGAGTTAGGCGATAAAGAAAAATCAGATTATAACCAACGAATTAAGGATAAAGCAGATCTTTTCAAATCCTATAAAAAAGGAATTGAAAAAGTAGAGAATTTAATTGCCTTAAATAATATTAATCCAGGTATACCTATTACTCACCCAGAAACAGAACAAAGTATTAACATTGGTGATGATATACTATTAGCCCAATTAGCGAAAGAAGAGATAGCAATAAAAAAACAAAACCGTAGTGAATATAATCAGAAAGACATCTTTGACCTGCAAACACTACAAGCTGCTAAATATCATTTATTAGTCTTATCTTCGTTAGGCGCTCTACTCTATCAAATTGCCCCTAAAGTCGAAAAAATGACTAAAGGTCATGGTGATTATCGCGATATTATTTTTTCCCAAGATCAGGCTGAGTTATTATTTAAAAGAAATAATATTCACTATGATACTGACCATGTTCTTTACCAAGAATCAAAACATATTGAAATGGAAGGCTGTATTATTTTAACAGCAGCAATTATTTATCGCATGAGAAAAGAGAATACTAATACAGAACAAGCATTTAATTACTCCACCTTAGAAACAATAAAATTATTCGAAAACGACAAACGAAAACTTAACCCTTTCAATAAAAACAACGTAAAGCCCGCAGGATACTTTTCTTTTATCGATTTCAAAAAGAGAGATAAATTTGATTCACAATACAATTTTAATGAGCAATTTAATGTTTATAAAAACAAATACAGTCATTATGAATCTATTTCGTTCAGTAAATTAATCCTTTCATCTCCCGCTGCACACTTAACTGTCGAAGAGATTATTAACCCACCAGAAGAGGCTTTTCTCTATTCAGTCGAACAGGGTATGGGAAATGTCGCCATGATAAAAATGTATCAAGGTAATTGGTTGGTTGTTTCAACGATCCAAGGCGGCGTGAAAGCAAAAAAATACTCCCAGCAGCAAGTTGATAACAATCCGACCTTACGTGCCATGTCTAAACCCAATGCATTATTTTTAATTGAAAGAAAAATTGAGATAGGCATGGGAATATTAATGCCAAATATGATAGTCAACACCGGAAAAAGACTTTTCCCAACGGGTTATGAACGCGCCAAAACCTTGAGCGGCTTCGCAGAAACAAGCAGATATAAACATTCTTACGATGCATTCTGGAATGATTATTATGGTATAACGTCAGGAATGAATGTAGGAATTAGTTTCACTGGTTCACCTAGATTTAATTTTTATAAAGAAGAGAACTTACTTTCTGTTACGACAACAGTCATCCAGCAAGGTTTAAATGATATTGCAATAAAAAGTAAACAGGCGCTGGACATTACCTCTGGTTGGCATATAGCAGCAACCATTCTTATTCCTTTCTATAATGTTATCTATAAATCAACGACCGATAGTGAATATAAATTAACGGGAGAGGATATTGGTTCCATTGTCTTTGATACCGCAAATGTGCTTTTGATTGTTGCTACCCTAGGTATGTCATTGACTGAATCAATGGCCGCAAAAGTAACACAAACTACATTGCGCCTCAGACAAGCTGGTCTGACCGGAAGAGCTTTAATTACAGCGGTTGTCAGGACATTACCAGAGCATGGAATAATAACCTTACGTCAATCCTCTGGAATTATACTCGGTGGATTAATTGATTTAATCGAACCTTTGCCTATCAGATCAACACTAACCTTAACTTACCGGGGAGTCATCAGCGCAGTCGGTGCCATGAGAAATAGCATTAAACTTGAGAAAAGTTTCGCTGATATTTTTGGAAAAAGTACCAGAGGATTAGGTAAACTTAAAAATGAATGGCAAGTCAAAAATATTTCACTCGATAGGATGGCCCTTCATACAAATGAAGGAATATATAAAGGAATTTATTCAATACGCCCTGCTAATGTAGAAGTAGCGGTTAAACAGAACTACTATATAAAGGAATCAGGCACTCACTATCAAGTTAAATGGGATGATGCAAATCACACCTGGCGCGTTGTCAATCCAACTTATCCCGAACAATTTAGTTACTGGCCCGCAGTTAAATTAGATAAAGATGGGCATTGGGTTACTCATGCCAATATATCTAATCAATTTATTATCCTGGAGCAAAGTAAAAGAATAGATCAGGAACTTGAAGCTGCACACAGAAATATTAATAATGATAATATATTGGATGCATTTATTCATATCAATACCGCATTCAAAGATGGTGAAAGATATGATATTGATAAACTATCAGATATTACTGACACGTTAACCCATTTTTTCGAAAAATCGCTAAAACTTAGAGATAACACGATTCTACTCAGCACAGAGGTAATAGATATCCAACAGATCTGGATACGTGAAGTCATCTTACCATTGCAAAATAACCTAAGTATTTCGGTTGAAAAAATTAATGCGATCAAAACAGAATTTCCTTATTTATTAAGAAAAGCCTTTCCCTTTGACAACGAATCAGTGGTAAATAAAATTGCATTTTCCATCGAGGAAATACCTACCACACTGATGCCAAAATATAGTTCGGGTAATATCTTAAAAACGGTACAGTATACATCGTTAGAGAGTAACTATATCGATATTCCCCCTGTCGGGATCACAATAACAGGTAATGATATATTCATCAATCAAGTCACTCGTATACTCAATGAAATAGAGGGGATACCATCCGGCAATATTGTTATTCAAGAGATTGAGAAACAAGGTATAAATATTCAGCCACCTACCATGAACGCAATTGTACGTGAAAAAGAGGGGCAATTCTATGCCCGTAACAGCGCTGGCAGCAGTATCACTTTTGATCCTGATAATCATATTATTGATACAGAAGAGAAGCTTATTGAGGAACCCTGGCGCTCTCGTGAACCCGCTATCGCTTTATATCACGAGATGTTACATATCTACTATAATCGCTATCCAACATGGTTTACTTCTATTGATAACAAAGTGATTGATAAGAAAGTGAGTGGTGGCTTTTCTTTACTGGAAGAGTCGCGAATTGTGGGAGCAAAATATTATGTCAACGATAAAAATACATTATTTGATTTCAGTGATCTTAATTATTTACTAGAAAATAATTCCGCTTTATTGACGGAAAATAGATTCAGAGCAGAATATGCCATATTTAAAGGCAAAAGTGAGTATGTTATCCGACCGTATACTGGTAAAGGAGATAGTCAAATCCCACTGACAAATACCAAAATAAACATCAATGAATCACACCGAAACGTAATGGGCGTGGGTAATGGCAAACCTGAAAAAATGCCAAACGAATCAGCAACGGATTATCGAAATAGAGTGAGAGAATGGAGGAAAGCAAATAAGCAACCTGGAACAGATATCGAAACGGGTGATATTAGAAAGACAAAATCGGAAACCAGAATTAAACATTTGAAAGAAAGTTATCCTCAATTTGAACCACAAAAAATTGAGCTTGGGGGTGCATTCCAATTATGGACGGTACCGAATCAATCTGCGAATAAATTGATGCTGAGTTCCCACGGATATTTTTTCTCTGATAGTGCAGCGACACAAGTCCCCGCAGGAAAAACAATCCAATTTCTGGGTCCTCACGGCAAAACATTATTGGAAGCACCGGAAAATCCCTTGAATTCCCCTTTTGATGTCACATTGGGTAATAGTGGTTTTACTGTGCAACCTTATGCGACGATTGAATCAGGCAGCAAAGCAAGCTCCAGCAGTGTAAAAATAGGTGATAAGACATTTACCGTAAACGATATTCAGAATATGACTGCCGATGATGTTGAAAATTATTTACTTGCTACCGGAGTAGAAGCTAATACATCAAACCATGGTAAGGTTAGAAATTACGGTATCAAATATTACGAAAAAATGCCGGATGAGGAAGTTAAAGCAGCAATATGGAAAAATAGAGCAGACGAGACTGTTACCAGTAAATATGATGCCTTATTAGTTAGTCCAGAAGCGGGAAATCGTAAAAAATTGTCTGATATTTTTACTCTGATGAAAACAGACGAAAGGATGTCAAAGTACGACGAAATAACCTTTGTTGCTTGTCGTGAAGAATTGAACAGAATAAATATGAAATCAGTTCATGATACCGGCCTTGGCGGCGGTTATGAACCCAAGCTGGAACCAACTGTTATTCTTTCACGCCGGCGACGGGAAGCAACATTTACCCCCGATGGCGCAGTCATCTATTCAGTTATTGCGGTAAATCTGCATCGTAATTTCATAACAGAGAAAATCGTCGGCATAGCCCCTTTTCTGTTTATCGATAATTAAAAGGTCTTTTTGTATTACTTGAAACACTAAATTGAGGCGAGGAATATTTTCTCGCCTTATTTATTTTAAACTGTACTAGAATCCAGACTCACTCCTCGCGCCGTGAGGAGTAAGAAAAAGCATCCTACGATTTTGATATCTTATTTAGCCGACTACGTAGATCTGCGGGGGCAATATAATGAGTTGTTCGTTTTATTTTTATAGGAAGAAATATATTCATTGACTCAAGCTCTCTAAGTAATTTCCTGGCTGTATTTTCACTAACATCATATATATTTTGAACTGATTTTACTTTAAACAATCTTCCGGGTTCTTTTACACCTTTTTTGATTAAATCTTTCTGAATGAAGGTTAGCTTACTTTTATACTTTGAATGTTCCAACACATCGACAATTTCATAGAATTCTTTTGTTTTTACTTTTAAATACTCTTGTAATTCATCAAATGCATTTAGAATAATATTAACATTAAAATTGATAAAATAAGTCAAATCCCCATAATCCTTTTGAACATAAAGATATGACATACCATAGTCTTTAGCGTTCTCCTTGATAACCTTGCTTATTGAAATATATTCAAAAATGTCATATCCATTCTTTAGCATATACCAATAAAATATTGCCCTTGCAGTTCTGCCATTCCCGTCTCTAAATGCGTGTTCATACCCCATCATAAAATGAAGAATAATCGCTTTTATTACTGGTGGTATAAATTTCCTGCCATCCTCTCCATTATGATTTTCGTTAGCAAAAGCACATAATGCTTCTAACCTATTTTCTAACTCCTTATAGTTTGGCGGGTAAAATAATGGATTGTCATCATTTCCAATGTAAATATCATTACTGCATCTAAATTCCCCCGGTATATTTTCGTTTTCAGATACACCATTAGTCGCTATTCTGTGAAATTCAAGCATCAGATCCCTTGTAAGGGGTTCTTGTTTTCTTTTATCCGCTAGCTTTAATAGCATATAATTGTTCAGAATCATTCTCTCATCAGGAGTACTGGGCGCTAATTCTTCCTCTAGCATTTTTTTTGCGTCAGCTCGGGTAGTTGCTGCGCCTTCCAATTGAGCGCTGGTGATGGCTTCTTCCATCAGTAAAGATGATACTAAGTAATTCTGTTGAATATTATCTGATGCTTGAGATCCTGCAATTGCAGCGACTTTACCTGCACCAAGTTGTACAATTTTGTGCAACTTTGGCTCTAGTGAATCATGTATACAAAAACTAAACTCATTCCCGCTTTTATCAAATAAGCCCGTACTTTTTTTTACCTGATCTCTACAGAACTTTACTGCATACCAGATGTGTTCAGCTTCTTTACTAGGAACTCGCCACTTAAGCTGACTCCAATGAAGGTATCTTCCTTGTTTATCAACAATACTATATTCACTGAGGTATTCCCCGAATTTAACAAAATCTAAATTTGAGAAATCAAGTTTAGGTGATTGTTCTACAGGATGTTTTGCCACATTACCTCACATTTCAAAATTTGATGTATAGGTAAGTATGACAATAAATCCTTAAGGAGGTCAACACGAATAAACCCGATTTATGAACTGTTTGAAACGTAGCCGAGGCCCCCATTTGGCTCGTCACTCAGCAAATTTTTTTGCTCAGTTCCGATCGACTGAAAATTTAGCTGATGAACCTACCAGCAGGCGGGTATATCGCTGATATTTTTTTCTTAAAAGACTTATATAACACTTTAAAGTATCTTAAATACCTTTATAAGCTTCAAATAGAACTCTTAAATCCTTCTCTTTTCATGTCAAATTTTGGTAAAATAAGAGATATGATAAAATCTCTTAACCATAAAATTTAAACTTAAGAGGTGCATTTGTGGCTCTAATACTTTATACCGAATCGGAGTTGCTAGCAGAACTTGGACAGCGCCTCCGGGAACATCGGCTACGACGTAACATGCTCCAGACAGAGCTGGCGTCCAGAAGCGGTATTTCTGTCTCAGCGCTCAAAAAAATTGAAAGCAGCGGGCGGGGTACGCTTGAAAATTTCATGAAAGTCGTTTTTGCTCTGCGGCTGGAGAACGAAATTAAGTCCCTGTTTATGCTACAACCGACCAGCATTGCTCAACTCAAAGCCATGAAAGCGCCGGTTCGCCAGCGCGCCCGGCGAACCCAACGTTCGTCTCGGAAACTCTCCGGCAATGGCCTCGCTCATCAATCAGGGAACGCAAAAAAATGACGACGCGAAACTTTCAGTACCGGTCACTGGACCGACTACAGGTGATCTACAACGGTCATGGAGAACAGTGGATATTGGGTCATCTGGCCGAAAGTACCGTACATGCCCGCTATTTATTTGAGTACACCCACAAAGCTCTTGAGAGCGGCATCGAATTCTCGCCTCTGCAACTGCCACTTTCCACTAATACTTACGCAAATTTTGAACACTTTCAGGACTGGCTCCCTGGCTTCATTGCAGATTCTCTGCCGGATGGGTGGGGACGGCTGCTTATGGACCGGTTCCTTCGCCGTAATTATGTCGATCCTGGGCGGATTTCCGTCCTGGAACGCCTTGCATTGCTAGGCGATAACACGATGGGGGCTTTGACCTACCAACCTGCTCTGCCTTTACCAGACGACCAGCAAGACAAATATAGTATTCTAAACTTGACCGGGCTGGCCAAACAAATCCGTAAGGAAGTCACTGGTCAGGACTCGGAAGCACTGCGTGAACTTTTCCTGCTTGGTGGCTCGCCTCACGGAGCCAGACCAAAAGCACAGGTAGAATATAATCCCTCCACCGGCCAAATGAAAACGACGGCGTTCCCAGGGAGTGAGCCTTGGTTGGTCAAATTCCCCGCAGCAGAGGAAAATCCTTGGGTCTGTGCCCTTGAAGAAGCGTATGCCTGTACTGCCAGAATGGCGGGCATTAATTTCCCCACAAGTCGCTATTTCCGCCTTGAAGGAGGACTCGCCGCATTTGGTGTCCAGCGATTTGATCGCGAGAATGGAATGCGAATGCCAGTACTGAGTATGGCCGGCGCCCTACATGCCGACTTCCGATTACCCTGTATGGATTACATAGATATCTTACGGGCGACTGGCTCTATCACGCGCTCTGTTGTTGAACGAGAAATCCAAGCCCGCCGCATGGTGTTCAATGTGTTGATGCATAATCGTGATGATCATGTGAAGAATTTCTCCTTCATTTTGAATAAAAGCAATGAGTGGGTAGTGTCCCCCGCCTATGATTTGACCTTTGCGGACGGCCCCGGAGGACAACATCAGACCTCGGTGACTGGCCACGGAACGGATATCACCCGCACCATATTGTTGAAGGTTGCCAATAATGCGGGCATCTCACCGGCCAGAATGAACAGCATTATTGATGAAGTAGCGGATGTCGCCGCCAATTTCGCTCATACTGCACGGAATGTAACTGATGATATTCCCGCTGACGAACTTCATCAGGTCACGGACTGCATTAACCGAAATCTGTCCTGCCTCAAACGATAGATTCAAGGTACGAACCTTATAGATTCTTCTGTTAATCAGAATCCGACAGCACCGACGGCAGAGAATACCGCACATCGGCAGCGTCCTGGCCGTCACCTGAAAAAAGAGTGGCTGCCAAACCTACGGCTTTACCTAATGATTAAATCACAATCCTAAATCAGATAATCCGGGATGATCGTCAGGGCGACGGCCTAAAGGCCAATGAAATTTTCGTTCAGACTCTTTTATTGGAAGATCATTAATGCAAGCATAGCGGTTATACATCAAACCCTCTTCATTAAATTCCCAATTTTCATTACCATATGAGCGAAACCAATTGCCAGAATCATCACACCATTCATAAGCATAACGAACCGCTATCCGATGATCAGTAAACGCCCATAGCTCCTTGATCAGTCGATATTCATGCTCTTTTTCCCATTTTCTGGTTAAAAATTCTTGAGCTTCCTTACGGCTGTGAACAAATTCAGAACGATTACGCCAATTAGTATCCAATGAATAAGCTAATGATACTTTCTCAGGGTCACGGCTATTCCAGCCATCTTCAGCCAAACGAATTTTTTGAATAGCAGTTTCCCGGGTAAATGGGGGTACTGGCTGGCGAATTTCTTTTATATCAGACATGTTGTCTCCTCATTAAATTTTCCATTAATTCACATTGCATTCACTTAATAATACTTTTGCAATATTCATTGCATCTAAAACACAATTCTTGTCACTCATTACATGAGCCATGGTAATAGCACCTTCTATCAAAAGTAGAAATTTCCTGGCTAAATCTACTGATGAGTCTGGCGATATTTCTTCACAAATAGAGAGAATATAAGTAAAAACTTTCTCTTTATGCTCCTTAGCAATGATTCTCACCGGATCATCAGGATTAAGGCGTTCACCAGATGTATTGATAAATGCACATCCTCTGAAATCATCACTTTCAAACCATGTTTGTAATACCAGAAAAATATTTAATAATTTTTCTTTAGGCGTATTATATTCGGCGATTGATGAGGTAAACCACCGCATCCAGCGTTCATCTCGTCGGCGAAGAACCTCTTCGACCAACCCATCTTTCGTACCGAAGTAACGATAAATTGTCTTACGTGAAGAACCTGTGGTACGCGTTATAAGATCAATACCTGTAGCAGAAATCCCCCTTGTATAAATCAATTCCTCTACCGCATCCAACATGTTTTCCCTGATGTTGGGCACCTGCTCACCTTCCATGCCTTTTAGGGTAGAACGATCGTTCTCCATAGTCAACCTCTTTACTAAAAAAATAGATTTAAATTGTTATCTCTATGATTTTAAAACAATTATAATATTTCCCACCTTTTCCATCAAAGGTACTCATTTCCACATAATAACGATTTTAAATAAAGAAAAATCACAAAATAATATTAAGTTTCCTACTACTGTTTCTTGCTAAGATATATCAGTAAAAAATAGAATTATTTATTAAGCATAGGCGAATAATATCATTAAATTATTTTCATAGAAAACTTATAATAATTTATCGCATCTCTTTATTGTAAATAATTTTTAATTTAAATATTTGACAATATTATTAATTAATATCTTAAAACGCCACCAATAATCAAAATGAGAAATATAAAATGAAGGGCGAATATCCGCCCTTCTATCAGCCACCCGCTAATTTAACTGTCATACCTTTGGCTTCAAGTAATTGTTTCAATAAGTCTCTTTTATCGCCTTGAATTTCTATTTCGCCATCCTTTACTGAACCCCCACAGCCACATTTTTTCTTTAATTCAGCCGCCAGTTTGATCAGTGCCTGATCATCAGTATCAATGCCAGTAATTACGCAGACCCCCTTTCCTTTACGACCACTGGTTTGGCGCTGAATACGTACAATACCATCACCTTTTGGCCGCGGAGGTTTAACCGCTTCTTCCTGAATACGGCCTCCGTCCGTAGAATAGACCAGGCGCGAATTATTATCTTGCATTAATAAGCTCCTGCAATGGATTGATTAATTTGACGCAATGCCGCAGCAGGATCAGCTGCACGAGTAATCGGGCGCCCGATAACCATATAATCAACACCAGCCAATACCGCTTGTTCTGGTGTCATGATACGACGCTGATCACCCGCATCACTGCCTGCCGGACGAATTCCCGGAGTGACTAATTGGAAATCCTGACCGCAAACCTTTTTCAGTTGCTGAGCTTCATGAGCAGAACACACTACACCATTCAGCCCACATTCCTGAGTCAGTTTTGCCAATCTTTCAGCCTGTTGCGCTGGCGTAATATTAATACCAATGTCTTGCAGATCCGATTGTTCCATGCTGGTTAATACAGTGACAGCTATTAATAATGGCGCATCATTACCATAAGGTAGCAGCGCTTCTTTCGCAGCAGTCATCATTCTGGCACCACCACTGGCATGTACATTGACCATCCAAACCCCGATTTCAGCCGCCACCGCCACCGCTCTGGCTGTAGTATTGGGAATATCATGGAATTTTAAGTCCAGAAATACTTCAAAACCACGTTGGTGTAACGATTTAACAAACTGAGGACCATTAAGGGTAAACATCTCTTTACCCACTTTCAAACGGCAATCCTGTGGATCAATTTTGTCGGCAAAAGCCAATGCAGAATCTTGGTTGTCGTAATCTAAAGCCACAATTACAGGCGAGTTAATCTGTTTACCGAATGATGTTAAGGTATGTGATGTCATTTTTTAACCTTTTTAACCAACAAAGAAATATTACTGTGACACTGTCACTGACCATCCAATCCACGAATAGGTTTAATAGAGTCCCATAAACGACATGATGGGCAATGCCAATAAAGTGAATGAGAAGTAAAGCCGCATTTATGGCAACGATAATCGGGTTTGGTCCGAATTTGTTCACCAACCATGTCCCTCAGCAAAACAATACTTTCTTTCGCTCGGCCCTCTTCTGCTTCAGCCAGATGGTAATCCATCAGACGACAAAACAAGCGCATTGTCGGATGACGTTTCAGTTGATGGTTGATATAGATTTGCGCGACCTCATGCCCTTCTTTCTGCTCAATAATATCAGCCAGCATAAGCTCAGCAGTTGCACCACTATTCTCTTCCACACAACGTCTCAGGAAATTTTCCCATTCATTACCCTGATTCAGATGCTGATAACACTCCCGGAGCATGGGTAATGATTCACTGACAAGTTCTTTATCCTGCTCAAGAACAGATTTCAAAGAATCTGCCGCTTTGGTGTATTCCTGCTGGGCCATAAATAGACGTCCCAGCATAATAGAAACTCTGGCGCAATTTTTATCGGCTTGAACAGCTTTATTGAGATAACCAATAGCCTCATCAAGATCATCACCACTCATTTCTTGCAAAGCCAGTTCGCAATAAAAATGGGCAATTTTTTGTCGTAACTCATGTTTACCGGATTTAACTAATTTTTCAGCAATATCAATCGCTTTTTTCCAATCACTAGTTGCCTGATAAATAACCAGAAGCGATTGAAAGGCATTTTGCCGAAACTCTTTTTCAACCACCAACTGAGAGAACATATTTTCAGCGCGATCATATAAACCCGCTGACATATAATCACGACCTAGTTGTTGAATTGCGAGTAGACGCTGCTCAAACGTCAGAGATGCACTTTCTATAAGCGATTGGTGAATACGGATAGCTCGCTCTACTTCCCCTCTGGAACGGAACAGATTCCCCAAAGTCAGGTGAGCTTCAAAAGCGGAACTGTCCTCTTTTAGCATTTCAAGGAACAGATCCACGGCTTTATCCTGCTGGTTTGACAGGAGAAAGTTAACCCCGGCTACATATTCCCGAGACAAACGATCAGCATTTTGTTGCTTATCCTGTTGAGCACTTCTGCGCCCCATATACCAACCATAAGCAGCGGCCACGGGAAGCAACAGAAACAGCAGCTCTAACATAGGAGTTTATTCCCTGTTAAGTATAGGTGATGAATGAGCAACTGGAAGCTCCAGTTGTGCTTCCAATCTCTTAATCTTGCGTTCTGCCCTTGCTAATGACAAACGAACACGAAGATAGAATAATCCACAAATAACCCAGCCTAACACTAAACCACTAGCAAACAATACGGCCAAAAGTGTAGATACCGAGTAATCCCCTTTAGCAATCAGATAGTTAAAAGTAACAACCTGATCATTATTTGATCCAAGGGTCACAGAGATGATAAAGATCACCAATACCAGTAATAAAATCAGAAAATATTTCACATTTTTTCCTGTTATCTATCGTTGCTCGGATATTATGCCAAATAACCGGCATAACGGCTCGTTAAATTAGCATTTCCAGTCTGGACAAAGGAAGCAATTTATCACGATAAATGCCCCTTTCAGCGTTTTCTTAATGCCTTCTCATTAACTTAGTGTAAATAGGAAGCAATTACATATTAAGACCTTATTTGAAGTGAGGACGTTATATACCCTTCATCTTTCAAGTTGCTGCCTTGTTGGCTGCTTGCATTTACCCCAGTCACATCGTTATCTATGCTCCTGGGAATGTGTTCACTTGCCGCCGCGCTGCAAATTGAAATCTATTTTGGGTCTAGGTACTTATAATCGTTAATTAAGCGCCATTTTTCTGTGAGATAGCACATAACCATCACCAATGTCGCACTAATTAACGTTGACATCATAAGATCTTGCGGCCAATGCATACCTAACGCCATCCTGCTAATCAAAACACTGACCACCCATATCGTCACTATTGAGGATAAAATATAACGGCAACGAGGCAGCAATAAAATCAGTGTTACTACAACAATAGGCTTGATGAATTGATTCATGTCTGATACTAAATACTTTTATGTACATTTTAGAACTCTGCTTATAGCTTAACATACTGATGTTATAACGCTTACTTACATATAATTATTTAAAAATTTCCACAGATAATTTTTTACAAATATGGCAAAATATATACACGTTATAACCAGAGAAAATCTCCTATGCAGTTTCAGCTGATTTCCCAGACCAGTATTGTTTTTCTTTATCTATTTTTACAATGAGTCTGAATCAACATATGAAAAATAAAATGCAATTAAAACGAGTATCTGAAGCTAAATTACCCACGCAATGGGGTGACTTTTTAATGGTCGGTTTTGAAGAAATTGCCACCGGACGAGATCATGTCGCCTTGGTATACGGTAATATTTCTGATAATGAACCTGTTCTCTCCAGAATCCATTCAGAATGTCTGACAGGTGATGCCCTATTCAGTTTACGTTGTGACTGTGGCTTTCAACTTGAATCAGCCCTTGCTCAGATCGCGAAAGAAGGGAGAGGTATATTACTTTATCACCGACAGGAAGGCCGTAATATTGGCCTGATAAACAAAATTCGGGCCTATGCTTTACAGGATCAAGGAATAGATACCGTAGAAGCTAACCATCAGTTAGGTTTTGCCGCCGATGAACGTGATTTCACTTTATGCGCAGACATGTATAAATTGTTGGGAGTTAATGCTATTCGTTTGCTGACAAACAACCCTAAAAAAGTAGAAATTATGAACGAAGCAGGTATTAACATTGTGGAACGCGTTCCGCTAATTACCGGGCGTAACCCTAAAAATGCTTATTATCTGGATACCAAAGCCAAAAAAATGGGGCATTTATTACCTAAAGATATTACCTAAGAACTTTAAATTGTTTTTTCACTCACTTAAACAAGCAAAGACGACGCCAATATCAGCGCCGTCTTTATACCGTGTAAAAATTATTTCAACATATGACGGATAACATAATGCAAAATACCGCCATGACGGAAATAATCCAATTCAGTCCCGGTATCAATACGACATCGAGCATTAACAATTTCCTTGCGTCCATCAGCATAAGTCATTTTTACCGACACAGTTTGACCCGGCTTGAGATTATTCATCCCTTCAATATCAATCGTCTCATCACCTCTCAGATTCAACGTCTTACGGTTTATACCCTGAGTAAACTCTAGCGGTAATACCCCCATACCAATCAGGTTCGAACGGTGAATACGTTCAAATGATTCCGCAATAACCACCCGAACTCCCAATAACCGGGTTCCTTTCGCAGCCCAGTCTCGGCTCGAACCAGAACCATATTCTTTACCCGCAATCACAACTAATGGTATTTTTTCTTGCTGATAACACATGGCCGCATCATAAATCGCTAACTGTGTCTGTGATGGTATATGACGGGTATATCCTCCTTCTACGCCAGCAATCATTTCATTACGGATACGGATATTAGCGAAAGTGCCACGCATCATAACTTCATGGTTACCACGTCTTGATCCATAAGAGTTAAAATCTTTAGGAGCAACGCCATGCTCCTGAAGATAACGCCCTGCTGGGCTGTCAGCTTTGATATTTCCCGCAGGAGAAATATGATCCGTGGTTACAGAATCCCCAAGAATAGCCAGTATATTTGCGTCATGAATATCCGTTATAGCTTCCGGCTCTACTGTCATATCACTAAAGAATGGCGGGTGACGAATATAGGTAGATTCAGGCTGAAAGTCATAAGTTGCAGAACTTGCGACTTCCAGTAACTGCCATGTCTCATCACCATCAAATACTTCGGCATATTCTTTGTGAAACATATCGGTTTTAACTTTATCAACAGCTTCAGCAATTTCTTTTCTGTTAGGCCATATGTCTCTCAAATAGACATCATTACCTTGCTGATCCTGACCAATCGGTTTTTTAGTCAGGTCCTTTTTCATACTGCCGGATAAAGCATAAGCCACAACTAATGGCGGTGATGCCAGCCAGTTAGTCTTTATCAGAGGATGAATACGACCTTCAAAATTTCGGTTGCCAGAAAGGACCGCACCGACAGTCAGATCGGCTTGCCTAATTGCAACTTCAATAGGTTCAGGCAATGGCCCAGAGTTACCAATACAAGTTGTACAGCCATAACCGACCAGATTGAAACCAAGTTTCTCCAGATATGGCATAAAACCCGCCAGTTCAAGGTAATCAGTTACCACTTTCGAACCCGGTGCCAGTGAGGTTTTTACCCATGGCTGGCATTTTAGTCCCCTCTCAACCGCTTTCTTCGCCAGCAAGCCAGCGGCCATTAGAACACTAGGATTAGATGTGTTAGTACAGGATGTAATCGCGGCAATCACGACAGCACCATCTTCTAACTCATACATGCGGTTATCCAAATTAATCGGTGCGGAAGCGACTTTCCCCTGAGCTTTATTCATCTCCAGATCAATGGCTGACTGAAATGCCTGTGGTACTCGCGCTAAAGCGACGCGATCCTGTGGGCGTTTAGGCCCTGCAAGACTGGCTTCCACTATCGACATATCCAATTCGAGACTACTGGTAAATATCGGTTCATCACCTGGATTTCGCCACAATCCTTGGATCTTAGAATATACTTCAACCAGAGCAATCTGCTCTTCTGTACGCCCCGTCAAACGCATATAACTCAGGGTAATATCGTCTACCGGAAAGAAACCACAAGTTGCCCCATATTCTGGTGACATATTGGCAATTGTTGCCCTGTCAGCCAATGGCAGGTCAGCTAATCCATCACCATAAAATTCAACAAATTTCCCGACTACGCCATGCTTACGCAACATCTGAGTCACGGTCAGCACTAGGTCTGTCGCTGTAATACCTTCGCGCAACTTGCCAGTAAGTTTGAAACCAACGACATCAGGGATAAGCATGGAAACAGGTTGCCCTAACATAGCCGCTTCCGCTTCGATACCACCCACACCCCATCCCAAAATACCAAGGCCATTGATCATTGTGGTATGAGAATCAGTACCAACCAAAGTATCAGGATAAGCCAGCTCTCTGCCATTATGCATTTCATGCCAAACTGTTTTACCCAAATACTCCAAATTTACCTGATGGCAGATCCCTGTTCCTGGCGGTACCACACGAAAACGATTAAATGCTTTTTGTCCCCAGCGTAGAAATAAATAGCGTTCATAATTACGTTCCATTTCTAATTGAACATTTTGTTCAAACGCATTTTCCGTACCAAATTTATCCACCATAACTGAATGGTCAATAACCAAATCAACTGGCGACAGCGGATTAACCTGTTCAACATCTCCACCAAGGCGCAGAATGGCTTCCCTCATAGCGGCTAAATCAACAACAGCAGGCACACCAGTAAAATCTTGCATTAATACACGTGCTGGCCGGTAAGCAATCTCCCTATCTGCATGGCCTGTATTTTGCCAATCAATAATAGCTTTTAAATCATCAACAACAACAGAATTGCTATCAATATTGCGAAGAAGATTTTCCAGAAGAACTTTCATTGACTTAGGCAAGCGGGAAATATCACCTAAATGTTTAGCAACCAGTGGTAAACTGTAATAATCATACTCTTTACTTGCAGTGGAAAGTGTTGAAACACAAACCTTTTTCAAATCAAACGACATAACTCCTCCTTCTTATTATGCTGGTATATACCTGTTATCTTTCAAGTTGCCTCTTTGTTGGCTGCGCTCCCTTGCCGTCGCGATCCATCTTGAAATCTATTGGGTATAACTTAAAGCCATCTTAACGATGATGACATAAATTAAACATAACATATAAGCAGGTATTTATTTTTTATTACCACACAATTTGTCAATTCAGCGTATCTATCATAATTTCAGTAATAAATTTTGATAATTTAGTCAGGTAAACAATCGAATGATAATCGTATAGAATTCGTTTTCCATCAAATTGGATTTAAATGATTAATTAAAAGAATAAGGATAAATTATGGATATGAAAAACTCAATTACAAATCACCAGGAACATATCGAAAAAATCAATGAAGCCAATAAGTTCTTTCACATTGATGAAGCTTATTTTAATATAGAGAACACAAACAAATATAATGAAAAAGATGGTTTGGTGCAATTCATTGTAGCAACACAATTATCTGATCAAAAAGACGTTTTAGAAAAAACCAATAGTTTAAGTCAGACATTGATTGCCTTATCCTCCATCGTCACTAATTATGTAAATAAATATGCAGAAAAGCATGGAGAGCAATATAAGACAGATATGGCATTCTGGAGTAAAGCAGTAAGCAAACTGCCTTTAATGGGTACTAACAAAGTTGAGTCTAAAAGCTACACAGATTCATTAAATGGTTTAAGTATTTCAAAAAGTTTCCTGCATTTTATTATGAATGTTGTTGTATTTGAAAATACAGATATGCTGGCAGATTTCTCCCATTTTCTTACAAAACAAGGAGAAACGATTCGTTTAGGTATACGGAAAAATAAAGGCTTCTATTCTACTGTAACGTTGGCAATTGCCATCGATACCTTAGTTGTAGGAGAGAAAACCGTGTATATTCCTAAATTGAAGCTTTACCAAGTTAATTTTGATAGCAGTAATGCAAACTTTTTATCAAGTTGTGCTTCTAATGAAAATGTCAATGTTGATTTCAAATATTCATCTTTAGTATCGGTATTCGACTATGAAGCTCTCGATCATCCTGATGTTAAAGCCAGTTTTGATAATTTTATTAATAAGCAAAGAAAAACATCAATAGAAGAGTCAGATGATTTCTTCAGTGGTGAATTTGACGCACTCTGATAAATAAATTCCGGGAGATAACGGCCATCATTATCTCCCTCACCTTTTACTACACAATGGGTAACTTGATATCTTTGAACATGGCTTCAATATCTTCATTTGAACGCAAAGCAACAGCCTGATCAACAACATCACGCGTCAAGTGAGGTGCAAAACGCCACATAAAATCATACATATAACTGCGCAAGAAACTACTGCGACGAAAACCTATCTTAGTTGTGCTATAGCCAAATCTCTCACGCATATCAATGCAAATAAGATCTTTATCCTGTATCGGATCAACGGCCATACTCGCAATAACCCCCACACCTAATCCCAATCGGACATAAGTTTTGATCACATCGGCATCAGTAGCTGTGAAAACAATTTTAGGCTTTAAGCACACTTTATCGAATGCAACATCTAATTCAGAGCGGCCAGTAAAACCAAATGTATAAGTGACCAATTGATAATTAGCCAATTCTTCAATTGAAACATTCTCTTTACCCGCCAACGGATGATCTGGTGTAACAACTAATGTCCTATTCCAATGGTAGCAAGGTAACATTATCAGATCTTCGTACAAATGCAGTGCTTCAGTTGCGATAGCAAAATCAGCGTTCCCTTTACATACAGCTTCCGCAATTTGCGTTGGCGATCCCTGATGCATATGCAAAGAGACCTGCGGATAACGTTCAATAAACCCTTTAATTACCGGAGGTAATGCATAACGAGCCTGTGTATGGGTAGTGGCAATATATAGTGAACCACGATTTGGATAAGTATGTTCACTAGCAACTGACCGTATTGCATCAATTTTGGACAATACTTCACGGGAAATTCGGACAACCTCTTCACCTGCGGGAGTAACGTGCGTCAGGTGTTTACCACTACGGGAAAAAATCTGAATACCTAACTCATCTTCAAGCATCCTAACCTGTTTACTGATCCCAGGTTGAGACGTATACAGCCCTTCAGCTGTAGATGAAACATTAAGGTTGTGGTTTACCACCTCCACAATATAACGAAGTTGTTGTAATTTCATATAAGTACCATCCCAGAATAAACGCTGTGAACAATTATGACTTAAAATTTGGCCTGATATTGCTGTTTGCTATTTATTATAACTAATAGAAATAATTTTATCGTCGCATATAACCACTATAACACGATTATATATTTATATAACGAATAATTGAAAAATCATAATGAAAGTTATAGCTGTATTTCAATTCAAATATTTTAAGATTCTGTTGATAGATGAAAAAAGCCAACCTAATAAGGTTGGCTAATAGAAGAAAATGACTTCTTTTTGAGAAAAAAGAGAGGGTTAATTCTCTCAATAATTGTTACTTTTTATCTTTCTCAATCCATTTTCCATCAACATAGAACACGCTCCACCCCGTTGCCTTGCCATTTTTCTCTGAAGAAGCATATTGCTGTTTAGTTTTACGACTGAAACGGATAACAGTTTTATTACCCTCAGCATCAGCCACAGGCGCATCAGCCAGATAACGTAATTTTTCCGGCAGGCGGTCTTTGAAGAGAGCCAATTCTTCTACCAATGGTGCCCTCGTTTCCCTAGATTTAGGGAAAGTATTAGCAGCGAGAAATACACCGGCAGCGCCATCACGCAAAACAAAATATGCATCAGACTTTTCACAAGGCAACTCTGGTAATGGTACGGGATCTTCTTTTGGTGGAGCGACTTCTCCACTACGCAAGATTTTACGGGTATTTTTACACGTTTCGTTAGTACAACCCATGTATTTACCAAAACGTCCCATTTTTAGGTGCATTTCAGAACTACATTTATCACATTCAATAATCGGGCCGTCATACCCTTTAATGCGAAACTCACCTTCTTCCACTTCATAGCTATCACAAGCAGGGTTATTACCACAGACATGCAATTTACGTTGGTTATCGATGAGATAGCTGTCCATTGCTGTACCGCATTTTTTACAACGGCGGCGAGCACGCAACGCGTTTGTTTCCGCTTCATCCCCTTCCAAAATATTGAGAATTTCATTTTCAGGAATAAGGTTGATCGTCTGTTTGCAACGTTCTTTCGGTGATAGTGCATAACCCGAACAACCCAGGAAAACCCCCGTAGTTGCAGTTCGAATTCCCATAGGACGATCGCAAGTCGGGCACGCAATGGACGTTATCACCATAGGATTAGGCCGCATCCCCCCATCTTCCGGGTCTTTATTTGCGACGTCTAGCTGTTCACTAAAATCAGTGAAAAACTCATCCAGAACCCCTTTCCATTCCGCTTTATTACTTGCAACCTGATCAAGCTGATCTTCCATCCGTGCGGTAAAATCATAACTCATCAGCTCGTTGAAATTTTCCTCCAGCCGATCAGTAACAATCTCACCCATTTTCTCCGAGTAAAAGCGACGGCTTTCGACCCGAACATAACCACGATCTTGAATCGTAGAGATAATAGAAGCATAGGTAGATGGACGACCAATACCGCGCTTTTCCAACTCTTTAACCAAAGATGCCTCACTGTAACGTGCTGGTGGTTTGGTAAAGTGCTGGCTCGGAATCAGTTGTTGTAAGTCAAGTTCAGTACCAACCTCAACAATAGGCAATGTGTGATCTTCATCACCTTTACGCAACGCAGGCATCACTTTTGTCCAGCCGTCAAAACGTAATGTACGGCCTTTAGCTCTCAGCTCAAAATCATCAGCTTGTACGGTCAGCGTCGTGGAATCGTATTTTGCCGGTGTCATTTGACAAGCAACAAACTGACGCCAAATAAGCTGATAAAGCTTTTGTGCATCGGCATCCATATCTTTCAGTTGTTCAGCCACGACATCAACACTGGAAGGACGAATCGCTTCATGCGCTTCTTGTGAATTTTCTTTACTGCTGTAGGTATTCGCTGCTTTCGGTAGGTATTTGTCACCAAAATTATCACTGATATAACCACGAACCATATCCAGCGCATCCTGACTCAGGTTAGTTGAGTCAGTACGCATATAAGTAATATGTCCAGCCTCATACAAACGCTGAGCCATCATCATGGTCTTTTTAACACCAAACCCTAAACGCGTACTGGCAGCTTGTTGCAATGTGGATGTGATAAACGGCGCACCAGGTTTACTGGATGTCGGGCGATCTTCACGATCAATAACCTTATAGCGGGCTTTTTCCAGTAAAGATACGGCAGCCTGAGTTTGTTCACTATTGACTGGCTTAAACGGTTTACCCCGTTTATGACTCACTTCCATATGCAGTGAAATTTCACCTTTCGCCAGCAAATCAGCATGTAACTGCCAATACTCTTCTGGTACAAATGCTTTAATTTCACGCTCTCTTTCTACAACAAGACGCACTGCTACGGACTGCACACGACCAGCAGAAAGCCCTCTCGCAACTTTTTTCCACAACAGTGGAGAAACCATATAACCAACCACCCGATCCATAAAACGACGGGCTTGTTGGGCATTTATCCGGTCAATATTCAATTCACCCGGCTTATCAAACGCCTGCTTAATAGCGTTTTTAGTAATTTCGTTAAAAACAACCCGGCTAAAACGATCACTATCGCCACCAATCACCTCTCGCAAGTGCCATGCAATGGCTTCTCCTTCACGGTCAAGATCCGTTGCGAGATAAACATGATCTGCTTTTTCAGCTAGTGATTTCAGCTCTGCCACAACTTTCTCTTTACCTGGCAAAATCTGATAATTAGCTTCCCAGTCGCGGTATGGATCAACCCCCATACGGTTGACTAACGCCGCTTTCTCATCCTTTTTAACTTTCTTCTTAGACTTATCGCTAGATGAGTTTGAACTCTTTTGGCTGGCTGAGCCACTGGTCGGCAAATCACGGATATGACCGACGCTGGATTTCACCACGTAGTCACTTCCCAGATATTTATTGATTGTTTTGGCTTTTGCCGGGGACTCCACTATTACAAGAGCTTTACCCATAGTTATCTTTACCTAGTTATCTTTTCAGATGATGGAATTCACAGAGCCATATCACGGTATTTAAAACCTCTTTTTATATTGCGATAGATTCTCAATATATCAACTTATTTTTATCCAGTTGATTTGCCCGAACTCAAAACACGTTGAATTATCTAAGGTATTTTAGATACCGCCCATGGGCTATGCAAATGAATGAAACGATCATCGTAAACAAAATCTTCCATCTGCATTACGAAAAGTCCACACTCTACCTGATAAAAAATGATGCGCAACAAATTATTTTTGACAAGGACAGACAAACGCAAAAGAGAACGACATCGATTAAACGTAAGCAATTATTAGAAAAAACCAACTTTATTATCCGCCAACATGAGGATTTTATTGATGGTATGTATGCAAACAGTGCGGAACAAAAAGGAGAAATCTTCGTGTCCAGTGGTGAATTTTCTCTAAATGAAAATGGTTGACCAACGACCAAAAGTCCAGCTGCTTTTAATATGTTCAAGCATCTGACACACATCCTGCCAGGCTAATATCATCTCGAAAATTAATAATAAAAACCTATTGACCAACAAATAGGCAGATATATGAAATTCATATAAGAATATATCTGCCGGGCATAGTTAGACGAGAAACCCCAGATATCCCTTATACTTCCAGAGTAAGATCGGAGAAAAAACCTGCCATCAGGGTATTAAACAACTCCGGCGCTTCCCAAAATGGTCCGTGACCAAGATTGAGCAAATTATATACTTGACCAGTCCAAAGATTTTTGTAAGTAATTCCATTTATGTAGTCGATATTGACAAATAAATCGTCTACACCATTGACAATCGCCAGTGGAGTTGGATTGGTTTCAACTAACAATCGCTGATCCATGACATCCGGTAAAATAGATGATTCAGACATATATTGCCGAGCTAAACCATCAGTCCGTGCAACTGCGGCTCTAAGAAATGGCTCACAAAGCGCATTTTCTCCATACAACGCAAGGGTATAATCGGTAATTTCTTCTTCAGTCAGTGAAGCTTTACCGGATATTGCCATAAACCGGTTTGATTTAAATCCAAGACTGACATTCTCTGGACCCGGACTAACCGGAGGCGTACCACAAATCATCAACCCTACAATGCCTGAAAACCTCGGGATCATTTCCAAACCAATATGTCCCCCCAGTGACCAGCCGAAAACAGCAACTTTGTTGATGCCTAATTTTTCCAATACTTCAATAATACAGAGGGCATAACCGGATATCGAATAAGTCCGACGCGGGTCTACTGCATTCGATGAAGCACCATGCCCCGGTAAATCGATAGTCAAAACCCGGTATTCGTCACCAAAGCAGTTAACTTGATGGCGAAAAATGTCTTTACAACTTGAATTACCATGTATAAGGAGCACCGGTAACCCGTCACCACCAGTATCAGTAATAGAGATGACAGCGTGACTGGTATGAATATCGTATTGTGAAATAGCCATAACACCTTATTTCCTTATGAGTATTTATTATAAGTCGCAATTTTTCGTGGAGTTACATAATACGTTTAAGTGTGTCGGCCAATAGAGCTATGCAAAAGTGATTTGTATTTGTTTTGAATATCCACCAAATAAAACACATAAACGCGAAGTCAGAGTATCAATTATTGGTGTAGAAAAGCCTGCTTCTCATCACACAGGAGAAGGGGACGTGAAGCAAATTATGTAATGCCTGTAATATTTTGAAAGGAGCAAAATCTCTGATTTTTAGGGAAATGACATTGTAACAATAAATGAAAAATGAGGATCGATCTGTTCAATTAGGACATTAATCAGGCAATTTATTGGAAATAATATCAAGGCGCCTCTAAGCATCAAGATAAAACGCCATTTGAGGTACGCCGAGATACTATTATTCATAAAAACAGCGGTATTTTATCAAAACAGAGGTTTTTCTCCTCTTTGCCACCAGCGTAATAATAACTTATCAATACTTTCCATTGTGCTGCTGGTGAAACGTTCTACCATGCGCTTACGACGTGAATAAGTGACACCAATCACTTCACAATTATCTATTTGAGCAATTAACAGATCATCACTGACACCAATTTCATCAATCAATCCTTTCTCTTTCGCTTGAGTGCCATACCAGTATTCGCCTGTAGCCACATTTGCCACATCAAGTAATGGACGATGTGTATGAATAAACTCTTTGAATAATTCGTGAGTCTGGTTGAGATCTTCCTGAAACTTTTTCCGACCTTGCTCTGTATTTTCACCCAAAAAAGTCAGCGTGCGTTTATATTCACCCGCCGTATGCAGTTCTACATCGATATCATTCTTTTTCAATAGCTTATGAATATTTGGGATCTGAGCGACCACCCCAATAGAGCCAATAATGGCAAATGGTGCAGCAATAATGCGATCAGCAACACAAGCCATCATATAACCACCACTGGCGGCAACTTTGTCCACAGCAATAGTCAAGCGAATCCCTTTCTGACGCAAACGGGCAAGCTGAGAGGCAGCAAGCCCATAGCCATGAACCATTCCTCCGGGGCTTTCAAGACGCAACAACACTTCATCTTTTGCATCAGCAACGGCTAAAATCGCGCTAATCTCTTCACGTAATGAATCGACCTCATGTGCATCCATACTTCCTTTAAAATCCAGTACATAAAGACAAGGTTTCTGTAACCCTTTCTGGCCAGTTTTAGCTTGACTCTTCTTCTGCTTAGATTCGAGCTTTTGCTGCTTATTAAACTCTTTCTGCCAGATTTTTCTCTCAGCTTCCGTCATACGCGCTCGCTGCATTTGACGCTGTTTATCCCGGTGCACCTCACCAAGATCTGTTAGCTTCAACTCTCCTTTTGGCAAGGATTTACGCATTCCTATGCCAATACCAAATATAGCCAGAACAATCACAGCCAATACTAGCGTTACCACTTTGGCTAAAAACAACCCATAAAGAGATAAATACTCCACAAATCCACCTTTTTTTCACAATAACTAAAAATAAATATATTTCATTATTTTCATTTAAAAACAAAATATTATAATAAACTCATATTCAATCAAAACAAATATGTACAAATAAAAAATATCCAGTATATCGGGCTTAGTAACTAATTCTACACCATTAGACAGAGAAATGGGGATCAGTTCAAAAATGAGAGAAATCATTGAACAGTGAAAAAGCCCGTTATTATCGCTGTAAACAATAAGGGCCAAATGGCCCCATCATTATGCTGCCCTTACAATGTAGTTAAATGCGATATTGCGAGGGCGATTCTCTGAGGCTACAGGGACAACCCTTGACGCCTCAAATCCAAAGCCGTATGGAGTATCTGGGTTAAAATTATTTACCGATTTAAAACTGCCGTCTGTCCCTATTCCAACAACTTGACTAGCATAAAAAGCCCCTCTTGTTGCCAAATGATAGTTTGGTGCTATCGTGCTGGCGAATGAACCCTGAATGTTTCTGATGGCATCCCCCTGATGAGTTAGAATTCTACGGTTATTATCAACACCCCGGCCATCATCCCAACCTCGAATAAATTCCCCTCTTAAATCGGGTAATCTACCATCAGGATAAGCCTCTGCTAATTTCGGAAATTTCGACTTATCAAAGACCGAACCATTACACTGCAACCACCCAGCAGGTGGTATGGTAGTCGGCCAGGGAACAGGAACACCTACAGGAATGTCAGAGCTATTTGAGATATTTGAAATTTTTTGTTCTAATGCTTCATTTAATTGAGCAGTAAGCTTGGTTATATCACCATTATCCAAAATATCCTCGCCAGATTGTTCCGCAATAAAATTAGCTACGATAGCTGATATAGTTGATGATTGACGCAATACTTTATTTAACAAATGAGTGGAAATATCATTTGGAGAAAATCCTGTCTGCAACCCCGGACTAACTTCATATCTCTCTTGACTCACTACATTAACATTATCATTAATAGAAAAGGCTTTAAAATCATTTCTTTGGTTCATATACCTTCCTTAAATTATACTCAATAGATTTCAATTTGCAGCGCGGCGGCCAGTGAACGCAGCCAGCAAAGCAGCAGCTTGAAAGATGAAGGGTATAAATAATACCATTTCATAATCAACATATTTAAATCATTGTAAAAATAATCTCTCTGCCACTCACGCCAATCAAAGTCTAGTTTAGAAAAAGAATAATGCAGTGTTCTTATTACTTATAAGATTAACTATTTTTATATAATTGCCAGCAATAAGTCATTCAACATTTTGGAACCGAAAATATAGCCAAAATACTTGTACTTAACATGTAGAAACTATATTTATCTCTCTTTTCCTGCAATTCCATCTATTTGATGAGGTATATACCCAATAGATTTCAAGATGGATCGCGACGGCAAGGGAGCAAATCCCCGGGAGCATAGATAACTCTGTGACCGGGGGGAGTGAGTGCCGCCAACAAAGGGCAATTTGAAAGATAACAGGTATGAGTAATTGAACAGATTTAACTAAAGACAAATACCAACGCCTTCAATGTTTCACCGTTTATCTCCTAAGCAATAGACTTTGACGAATTTGACTCAGTACATAATTTTCTGTTTTGATAACCAGAGTTACTCTGACGGCAACAAACCGCCCCATCAATAATAGGAAATCTTCAAATGTTACATTACCAACCCAAACATGACCTCCTACAGCAACGTATTATTCTGGTTACAGGCGCTGGAGATGGTATTGGTCGTGAAGTGGCGTTGACTTACGCCCGTTATGGCGCGAAAGTAATTCTGCTTGGCAGAACTACACATAAACTGGAAGCCGTCAAAAAAGAAATCGAACAAGCAGGTGGAGCCTCTGCCACTATCTACACCCTGGATCTACTCACTGTCACAGCCGAAAAATGCAAAGAATTGGCTGATGATTTAGCAAAATATTATCCGCGTCTGGATGGCATTTTGCATAACGCCGGATTACTGGGCGCTGTTGCCCCAATGGTAGAACAGCCGGTTCAGTTATGGCATGATGTTATGCAAGTTAACGTCAATGCGACTTTCATGTTGACTCAAACGTTGCTTCCACTGTTACTGAAATCCCCTGACGGCTCACTCATCTTTACCAGTTCAAGTGTTGGCCGAGAAGGTCGCAGTGGCTGGGGAGCCTATTCTGCCTCTAAATTTGCCACCGAAGGCATGATGCAAGTTCTAGCTGAAGAATATAAAAACAGTTCCCTACGCGTTAACTGTATCAATCCCGGTGGAACACGCACAAATATGCGTGCCAACGCATTCCCTAACGAAAATTCTGCTAAACTGAAAACTCCAGCAGAGATTATGCCACTGTACCTTTATTTAATGGGCAGCGACAGTCTGCATAAAACAGGCATCAGTTTTGATGCGCAACCCGGACGCAAAGCAGGACCAGCCGAATAATGACAATAAATGACAACCAACACCAAAGAAGGCAACAACGTCTGAAAGAAAAAGTAGATTCCCGCATTGAAGCCGCACTGTTAGAACGGGGAATCCTCATCATTTTTACCGGCAATGGTAAAGGTAAAACCACTGCGGCTTTCGGCACGGTCACCCGTGCAGTAGGTCATGGACGGCGTGCCGGTGTTATTCAATTTATAAAAGGCAAATGGGAGAATGGTGAAAAAAATCTCCTAGAACAGCATGGTGTAAATTTTCATGTTATGGCAACCGGTTTTACCTGGGAAACCCAAAGCCGAGAAACGGATACCACCGCTTGTCATCAGGTATGGCAGCACGCGCTGGAGATGTTATCCGATCCTAATTTGGATCTGGTTGTACTGGATGAGCTGACTTATATGGTGAGTTATGGCTATCTTCCTCTCGAAGATGTTATAACCGCCCTAAACCACCGACCAGAGCACCAATCCGTTATTATTACTGGCCGCGGTTGTCATCGTGAATTATTGGAAATGGCGGATACCGTCACAGAGATGCGCCCGGTAAAACATGCTTTTGATGCTGGCATTAAGGCACAAAAAGGCATCGACTGGTAGGAAAAAGGCCCCGTTATTACACGAGGCCCACAGGAATAGCAATTAACCAGAAATAGAAAGAACTAGAAATTAACGGCCTTTTGATGCCGTTGTACGACCTGCATTCTGGCGGGAACTACCCGGACGTTTTCCTGCCGATGGACGTGATGCCACTTGAGCATGACGTTTAACCGCACGGCGGATCTGGTTGGATTTCATACGACGTTGATCACGTTCGACCGCCACCTTGGAGACAGTCTCTTCGTTTAAACCAACTAATTGACGCAGATAGTTAGTTTGTTCCAGACCAAGCTCTGTCCAACCTCCACGTGGTAAACCTTTTGGCAAACCAATATCACCATAACGCACGCGAATAAGACGGCTTACTTGTACACCAACAGCCTCCCAAAGACGACGAACTTCACGGTTACGCCCTTCTGTCAGCGTCACATTATACCATTGGTTCATCCCCTCACCGCCTTTAAAAGCGACGGTGAGGAATGCTGCTGGACCATCTTCCAGCTGGATACCTTTAGCAAGTTGCTTCAATTTGGCATCATCAACTTCACCAAAAACACGAACGGCATATTCGCGTTCCACTTCACGGCTTGGATGCATTAAACGATTAGCTAACTCCCCATCCGTAGTAAATAGCAACAAACCACAGGTATTTACATCCAGACGCCCTACAGCTATCCAACGGGAACCCAGTAATTTAGGCAGACGATCAAAAACGGTTGGCCGTCCTTCCGGATCGTGGCGGGTACAAAGCTCACCTTCTGGTTTGTAATAAGCCAGCACACGGCAAATCGCTTTTTGTGATTCTTTGATGTTTAATATCCGGCCATCAAGGCGGATTTTTGTCGCAGGCTGTACTTCAATACGATCACCTAAAGTCGCAATCTTGCCGTCAACACTGACGCGCCCTTGTTGAATATAGCCTTCTATTTCGCGGCGGGAACCGTGGCCGGAACGCGCGAGAATTTTCTGTAACTTTTCAGATTTTTGTGTCTTACCGCTCATTGAGCAACCTCTGTTGTCGCCTTCACAGGCGTCGTGTTATATATCGATCAATACGTTATAATAAAATTTTCTTATAACAAACTGATTTTAATACATTTTATAACATAGAATGTGAAAAAACAGGTCATACACTCTAGTTCGTGGCCGAACATTCTACACTAATTTTATAATCAATGATTCCAATAAATCACTCAGTCAGCTGAATGTGCTTAAATTCGTCGTAATAACACAAATATATTATTGTGGCAATCAGTTGAAACATGATACTTAAAGATATGAATATCCATGATATTCAAAAGATAAGAAAATTCCTAAATACGACAAAATAAACAACGACCGACAGCTGTTAATTATCGAAATTCCAGCCAGCATTCTTTCGAAACAAATTCACGTTGAAATATCAAAACCAAGATAAACCAAGATGAAAGTGGTCATGAGATATTAATCCACCCCACCCGCCACACTTTATCAAACTCTAATCTTTATCATTCCTGAATTGATGACAAATTTGCAATACTTTTCAGTGAATCAGGGACTGTTTCTCTGAGATTAATAATTCAAAATTAACAATAACCATTTCGATTAAATTAAAAAACCAAAAATATAAAGCCTGCGTATAACACAGGCTTTATACTCGTCATCTTTCAAATTGCCTCTTTGTTGGCTGCACTCACTCACCCCGGTCACAGAGTTCTCTATGACATAGTTATCTCTGCTCCCGGGGATTCGCTCCCTTGCCGCCGCGGTCCATCTTGAAATCCATAGGGTATAAATTCTGAAAATAATTACTACTTAACTTATAAAAATGGAGTTATATTTCCTGCTCCTTCGCGTATTACAACCGGCGTATCATCAGTTAAATCAATTACAGTTGTAGGTTGTTGCCCTAAATAACCACCATGAATAATCAAATCAACCAGTTTCCCCAAATTATCTTTAATTTCTTCGGGATCAGATTCAGCAAAATCATTACCTGGTAAAATCAGACTGGTGGACATCAATGGTTCACCCACTTGTTCAAGCAGAGCCAGAGCAATGGGATTGGATGGAACACGTAACCCTATTGTTTTCCGTTTATCATTCATCAAGCGACGAGGAACTTCTTTAGTCGCACGCAAAATAAACGTGTAATTGCCCGGTGTATTATTCTTAATCAAACGGAAAGCTGAATTATCGACGTAGGCATAGGTCGATATTTCTGATAAATCCCGGCACATCAAGGTAAAATTATGATGACTATCCAACTGACGAATACGACATATTCGTGTCATCGCATCTTTATCTTCCAAACGGCAACCAATCGCATAACCAGAATCAGTCGGGTAAACAACGACTCCACCTTTCTTAAGCACATCCACACTTTGCCCTATTAGGCGTGGCTGCGGATTATCAGGATGAATATAAAAAAACTGGCTCATAAATTACCTCTTAATTTTATGCAGCCCCTACAGTGACCAGTTGCGCCATATTGGTACCACATCACCGGGTAACCACAATTTACGCCCTAACTCTATCCATGCACAAGGCTGGTGAAAATCAGAACCCAACGAAGCCATCAAATCATATTCCCGTGACAATTGACCAAGATATTGCCGCTCGTTAGGCGCCTGCTGGCACTGTGCAACTTCCATTGCATCACCACCATGTTGCTTAAACCAGATAATCAAACGTTTCAACCATTTAGTAGATAAATCATACCGCCCCGGATGCGCAATGACTGCCTGTCCACCTGATTGATGAATGACATCAATAGCTTGTTCAATTGTACACCATTGCGGTGGAACGTATCCGATTTTTCCCTTTGCCAAATATTTTTTAAATACTTTCGCAATCGTTGGCTCTTTACCTATTTCGATTAAATAGCGGGCAAAATGGCCTCGTGTCACTTGCCCACCATTCGCTAATCGGTTTGCCCCTGCCCAAGCATCTGGAATACCTACCCTTGCCAGTCTGTGGCCTATTTCAATTCCTCGTTCTTTCCTAAGTTCAGATTGTTTATTAAGTAATTCAATCATTGCATCTGACTGAATATCAATGTTCAACCCCACAATGTGAATCTCTATATTTTGCCACAGAGTCGATATCTCAACGCCTGATATGAGTTTCAATGGCAAATTGTGTTGGCTAATATGCTCATGGGCTAACGGAATAGCGTCCGTCGTATCATGATCAGTCACGGCCAATACATTAACGCCCATTGCTACCGCGCGTTCGACTAACTCCGATGGTGAAAGTGAACCATCCGATACAGTCGTATGGCTATGAAGATCATAAATTGTCACCAACTCAGTGACTGAATTTGTCATTATCTCTTTCTCTGCCTGAATAGATTTGGAACATATGAGACGATAGCTTAACGGTAAATAGCAGCATTTTACATCAAAAACAAATAAATCTATTTAAAATCAATCTAATAATTAAAAATAAGAATTAAATCTACACCATAAAACACTAAGTTTCACGCTAAATAGATCAATAGTAACAGATAAGCTTACAGAGATTGGGAAAGTACTGATGATGAGTTTCAACGTTGAGAAAAAACCGGGGTTGATTCCGGCTTTCAATATAATTTTGTTTCAGTTCTAAGGGTAGAATGAATTATTTTTTACTGTAGTAATATCATATTTTTATATTAACTACCTATAGCAAACCAGAAAGCTACTGTTTCACCATCTCCAGCACAATATGTAAACCCTGATGCTGATACATTCTTCGCCCTTACAGGAGCCACATTATACCCATTATCATCAACTGCTTTCAATGTCAGTTGCACATTGTAACAGACATTAGGAAATGGCATGGGGAAAAGGACTGGTGTTTTATCTGCTACTCTGGTGACTATTCCCCATTGTTGAATGACTTGGGGGTCGCTATCCTTTTGCCAACTAGCTATGGCTACTAATTCTTCATCGCTATTATTATTCATATACTTTCCTCGAGGTAAATAGTTAACATTTCTCGGAAAAAACCTAATGATCAAATTATTTTATAAAAGATTTAACCACATGAATTAAGCATTGATAAATAATTTTTAAGTCAAAAAAATATACCAAGCTATTTATACACAGTATCAAAAAAATATCTATCAATCTACTCCCGAACTCATATTTTTATAGCAAAGATTAGCGCTCAGATATAAAATATCGAACTGAGCATTATCATTTTAAGCGTTAAAGACTAATCAGAATTCTTCCTTATTTCACCAATAGATTTCAAATAATAGGGCTTACCCGGATTATAAATAAGGTGGATAAAATAGTTAATTTGGAAAAATTTAGGGGTAAAACACCCAATGAATTATTTAAAAGAATACGGACATGTTTACTTCCAGAGTAACGATGTTGCACTTATTATGTGAATCTACCTAATATTTTTTTCATCCCCCCTTGACATATCAACATCGCTCCAGTTTACTAGTACACAAGTTAAGGCAATGTCGTCTTATATACCCTATGGATTTGATGACGGGTATATACTCTCTCAATACTAAAGAGGCACTGAAAATGACTATATTTATGATGACTATCCGTTGGTGGCACAACTTCCCATTAAGGGCGGAATGGTCACGCACATAAATCATCAGTGCCAAATTACCAAAACCCGCCACAAGGCGGGTTTTTTGTATACGTAATTCATTATCAGGATAAAAAATGGCGGATAAACAACCAAAACTAATCATAATTGAGCAGGAAACCGCTTATCAGCCCGATCCTGCGCAGCTATTCAATCAACTCTGCGGTGAACGTCCGGCAACGTTATTGCTGGAATCTGCGGAAATTAACAGTAAAAAAAGCGTGAAAAGCCTACTAATCATTGACAGTGCCTTGCGTGTCAATGCAAATGGCAATACGGTCACTTTTGATGCTCTGACAGAAAATGGTCGAAATCTATTACCTTTTCTCGCCCAAAAATTTACCAAAAACATTCAAGCCGAAATTACGCGCGATTCTCTTCAATTAATCTTTCCTAAGACCAACCACAATATGATGGATGAAGATAATCGACTGAAAGCTATGTCAGTATTTGATGCATTACGCGCCCTTCTTTCTCTAATGGAAGTGCCATCACAATATAATGCAGAGGCTATATTCGTTGGCGGTCTTTTTTCCTACGATCTAGTGGCCGGGTTTGAACCGTTACCAACAGTAAAAACGGTTCAGCGCTGTCCTGATTTTTGCTTTTATTTGGCAGAAACTTTACTGGTGATCGACCACCAGAATAAAAATGCCCGTTTGCAAATTAGTCTCTTTAGTGATTCTCAAGAAGAAAATCAACGCCTTAAACAGCGTCTGAAAATACTCACAGAATTGATCACCGAACCCGCTCAACCTATAAAACAAATCGCTGTGCCTGCAATGAAAGTTTCGTGTAATCAGGATGACAAGATATATGCAGAAATAGTCGCACGGTTACAACAATCTATCCATCAAGGCGATATTTTTCAGGTAGTTCCATCACGACGCTTTTCTCTACCATGTCCAGCACCGCTTAATGCTTATCAAAAACTTAAACATCGTAATCCAAGCCCTTACATGTTTTTCATGCAGGACAAAGATTTCTGCCTGTTTGGTGCTTCCCCTGAGAGCGCTCTTAAATACGATGCATCCAACCGCCAGATTGAAATTTATCCTATTGCCGGCACACGCCCTCGTGGACGCGATGCCACCGGAGAATTAGATGCAGATCTGGACTGCCGGACAGAACTCGAGATGCGTACAGATCACAAAGAATTAGCTGAGCACTTGATGCTGGTTGATTTGGCTCGCAATGATTTGGCCCGTATTTGTGAACCCGGCAGCCGCTATGTCGCCGACCTGACAAAAGTGGATCGCTATTCCTTTGTTATGCATATGGTTTCCCGCGTCGTGGGAACACTACGCCATGACCTGGATATTTTTCATGCTTATCAAGCCTGTATGAATATGGGAACTCTCACTGGTGCACCAAAAGTACGGGCCATGCAACTTATCGCCCGTTATGAAAATGAACGTCGGGGCAGCTATGGTGGTGCTGTCGGCTATTTCACCAGCAAAGGTGATATGGATACTTGCATCGTTATCCGCTCTGCCTACGTGGAAGATGGCATAGCGACCGTTCAAGCTGGCGCGGGTGTAGTACTGGATTCTGTACCTTTGTCAGAGGCTGAAGAGACTCGCAATAAAGCGAGAGCCGTCATTCGCGCAATTGCGGAAGCTCATCAAGCAAAGGAGATTTTCTAATGGCAAATATTCTTCTGCTCGATAACGTGGATTCGTTCACCTATAACCTCGTCGATCAATTACGCAGCAATAATCATCAGGTTGTTATCTATCGCAATACCGTTGCAACCGAAATCATTATGGAACAATTCAGAATACTACCATCTCCGTTACTGATGCTTTCACCGGGACCCGGCAAACCGTCTGATGCAGGATGTATGCCTCAGTTACTCCAGCAAATAATCGGCAAAATTCCGGTGATTGGCATCTGCCTTGGACATCAGGCAATTATTGAAGCATATGGTGGAAAAATTGGCGCTGCTGATGAAATCCTACATGGTAAAGCCTCTCTGGCAGAACATGATAATCAGGCCATGTTCGCTAATCTGGAAAATCCTTTGCCCGTTGCACGTTACCACTCGCTGACAGGTAGCAGAATTCCATCTGAACTGACTATTTCGGCACGTTGTGGCAACACTATTATGGCTGTTCGCCACGACAAACATAAGGTTTGTGGATTTCAGTTCCATCCAGAATCTATTCTCACAACACATGGGGCCAGATTACTTGAACAAACTCTGACCTGGGCACTGAATTAAAAGGAGTGTGAAAATGCAGTTTATTTTCGATAAATTGTTCAGTGCGCAGATACTGACACAGCAAGAAAGCCAGCAACTGTTTTCAGCCATAATTCAAGGAAAATTAAGCGAATCACAACTTGCGGCTGTACTTATCAGCATGAAATTACGGGGCGAACAGCCAGAAGAGATCGCGGGGGCCGCTCAAGCGTTGCTGGAAAATGCCCTGCCATTTCCACGGCCCGACTACACTTTTTGCGATATTGTCGGAACCGGTGGTGATGGCACCAACAGTATCAATATATCGACCGCTAGTGCATTTGTCGCAGCGGCTTGTAATATCAAAGTTGCTAAGCATGGTAACCGCAGTGTTTCCAGCCGTTCAGGTTCATCTGATTTGCTGTCTGCATTTGGTATCGCACTTGATATCAGTGCAGAATGTGCACGCAACGCTCTGGATGAAATCGGCGTCTGTTTTCTTTTTGCTCCCCAATATCACATTGGATTCCGCCACGCAATGCCGGTACGCCAGCAACTAAAAACCCGGACTCTATTCAATGTGTTAGGTCCTCTGATCAATCCGGCACGTCCGCCGTTAGCATTAATTGGCGTTTACAGCCCCGACTTGGTTGACCCCATAGCCCGCACCTTGCAAGTTCTGGGTTATCAACGAGCAGCCGTTGTTCACAGTGGTGGAATGGATGAAGTTGCCCTACATGCACCAACAAAAGTTGCAGAGCTTAATGGTGAGGAAATCACCCGTTACCAATTAAATGCTGAAGATTTTGGTTTACAAAATCATCCAATGGATGCATTAAAAGGAGGTTCACCAGAAGATAACCGCGAAATGCTCAGTCTATTGCTACAGGGCCGAGGTGAAAAAGCCCATGCTGATGCTGTTGCCGCTAACGTTGCCCTTCTGATGAAAATTCATGGACAGGAAAATTTACGTCACAACACACAACAAGCTCTTGAAACTATTCATAGTGGCCGAGCTTATGAACGAGTCACTGCACTTGCAGCAAGGAGTTAACAATGCAAGCTACCGTTTTACAGAAAATTGTTAATGATAAAGCAGAATATCTTATTGGACGTAAGCGGCAACAACCACTGGAAAGTTTTATTGATTCCATTGTTGCCAGCAACCGCAGTTTTTATCAAGCACTAAGCAATAAACAGACCGTTTTTATTCTGGAATGCAAAAAGGCATCTCCTTCAAAAGGACTCATTCGCCAGAATTTCGATCCAATCCAGATAGCAAAAACTTATCAGCCTTATGCCGCCGCAATCTCAGTATTAACTGATGAAAAATATTTTCAAGGTCACTATGACTTCCTTCGGTTGGTGAGTGATGCTGTTCATCAGCCAGTATTGTGTAAAGATTTCATTATCGACCCTTATCAGATTTATCTCGCTCGTTATTATCAGGCAGATGCAATTTTATTGATGCTTTCTGTCCTTAATGACGAACAATATATTACGCTGTCTGAACTTGCACATAGCCTAAATATGGGCGTGCTGACTGAAGTTAGTTCAGAGGAAGAACGAAGCAGAGCTGTTACACTAAAAGCCAAAGTGATTGGTATCAATAATCGTGATCTGAGAGATCTTTCTATTGATTTGAACCGTACCAAACAACTTGCTCCACCATTACCGCAAGGAACCATTGTTATTAGCGAGTCAGGCATTCACCAACATCAGCAAATTCGTGAACTCAGTCATTATGTCAATGGTTTTCTAATTGGCAGCGCTTTGATGGCTCAGTCCGATTTAGATCTGGCATTACGCCAATTAATTCTGGGTGAAAATAAAGTTTGTGGGTTAACCCGTCCACAGGACGCCAAAGCCGCGCTACAAGCCGGTGCTGTATATGGCGGTTTGATATTTGTTGAACACTCCCCGCGTAAAATTAATATCAAACAGGCCCAACAAATCATCAATGCAGCTGCTCTCAAATATGTAGGAGTGTTCCAAAATCAATCATCTGCATTCGTCAGCCATACCGCCCATACCCTTTCTCTGACGGCGGTGCAATTGCATGGGGCAGAAGGCAAAATTTACATTCAAGAACTTCGAAAGATATTGCCTGAAAATTGCCAAATATGGAAAGCCATTGAGATGTCAAAAGATACATTCCACACCAAAATCGGAAACATTGATTGTTATCTGCTTGATAACGGCAAAGGTGGAACCGGCAAGACTTTTGACTGGCAATTAATTGACAAACAATCACTCAATAACATCATTCTGGCAGGTGGATTAAATGAGGAAAATTGCCAGCAAGCAGCAAAATATGGCTGTCTCGGACTTGATTTTAACTCTGGTGTCGAAAGCTCACCTGGCATCAAAAGCAGTCATAAATTGAATAAAGTTTTTCAACGTTTGCGCTGTTACTAAGTAGCAGCAATTTTCCGATTAATTACATGGATAAATAAAATAATGAGTAAACTTAACCCCTATTTTGGTGATTTCGGTGGACAATTTGTCCCACAGATCCTTATTCCAGCCCTTGATCAATTAGAAGCGGCATTTATTACTGCTCAGAAAGATCCTGAATTCCAACAAGAGTTTCAGAATCTCCTGAAAAATTATGCGGGTAGACCCACTGCATTAACTTTATGCCGTAATCTGACCAGAGGCACTAAAGCTCGCCTTTATCTGAAACGTGAAGATTTATTACATGGCGGCGCTCATAAAACCAATCAAGTACTTGGTCAAGCGTTACTGGCCAAACGTATGGGTAAAGATGAAATTATTGCAGAAACCGGTGCTGGCCAGCATGGCGTAGCAACCGCCCTTGCCTGCGCACTTTTAAACATGAGATGCCGTATTTATATGGGGGCTAAAGATGTGGAACGCCAATCCCCTAATGTCTTCCGCATGCGTCTGATGGGAGCCACCGTTATCCCGGTCTACAGCGGCTCTGCAACTCTGAAAGATGCCTGTAATGAAGCACTGCGCGACTGGTCTGGTAGCTATGACAAGGCTCATTATTTATTAGGTACTGCCGCAGGCCCTCATCCCTATCCAACGATGGTTAGGGAGTTCCAACGTATGATTGGTGAAGAAGCCAAATCCCAGTTTTTAGCAAAAGAGGGGCGTTTGCCCGATGCCGTGTTGGCCTGTATTGGTGGTGGTTCAAATGCCATTGGCATGTTTGCGGAATTTATTCCAGAAACCTCAGTACGGCTGATTGGTGTTGAACCCGCCGGACACGGTATTGAAACAGGTAAACATGGTGCCCCGCTGAAACATGGTAAGCAGGGTATCTATTTTGGTATGAAATCACCAATGATGCAGACAAATGAAGGCCAGATTGAAGAATCTTATTCTATTTCAGCAGGCTTGGATTTCCCTTCAGTTGGTCCTCAACATGCTTATCTAAATAGTATCGGGCGAGCTGACTATGTTTCTATCACTGATGATGAAGCATTAGAGGCATTCAAAACGCTTTCTCGCGAGGAAGGCATTATTCCAGCTCTCGAATCCTCTCATGCACTGGCTTATGCTTTGAAAATGATCCATCAATCTCCAGATAAAGAGCAATTATTGATTGTTAATCTATCCGGTCGTGGTGATAAAGACATATTTACTGTTCATGATATTTTAAAATCAAGGGGGGAAATCTAATGGAACGTTACAAGCAACTATTTAAAAAGCTGGAAAACCTTAAACAAGGTGCTTTTATCCCCTTTGTCACACTGGGCGATCCAAATCCAGAATTATCGTTGGAAATTATTGATGCATTAATTGCCGGAGGTGCTGATGCGCTTGAGTTGGGTATTCCTTTTTCTGATCCATTAGCTGATGGCCCAACAATTCAGAATGCCAATCTGCGTGCTTTCTCCTCAAACGTCACCCCCACCCTTTGTTTTGAACTACTCGCAAAAATCCGAGCAAAACATCCTGATATGCCAATTGGTTTATTAATGTACGCGAATCTGGTTTTTCACAATGGGATAGACGAATTTTATCGCCGCTGCAAAGATGCCGATATTGACTCGGTATTAGTTGCAGATGTTCCTATATCAGAATCACGGCCATTCCGTACCGCAGCAATGAAACATGGAATTGCCCCTATTTTTATCTGCCCACCCAATGCTGAAGATGAGTTATTATGTGAAATCGCTTCTCATGGTCGGGGATATACCTATCTATTATCCAGACCTGGAGTTACCGGTACAGAAAGACGCGCTGAACAGCCTTTAGATCATCTAGTCAATAAGCTACGAGAATATCATGCAGCACCACCATTACAGGGATTTGGTATTTCAGAACCCACGCAGGTAAAAGAAACGTTAGCCAGCGGAGCGGCAGGAGCAATTTCCGGATCTGCAATAGTTAAAATTATTGAAGACAACCTTTCTCAGCCAGAAATAATGCTGAAAAAATTGACTGAATTTGTATCAAAAATGAAATCTGCCACCCAAATTTAGCGCAAAAAATGGGGCAAAATTTGCCCCATAATTTCCATATCAAACAAACTCTGTTCTCATCAGAAATGATAACCCACACCAAACATAAATACCCACGGATCAAGCCGGGTGTCAATTTTATATTGCTGGTCACCTGCTTTGAATTTTACATCCGTTTCAACATTTACCCACCACACAGAAGCATTCAGCATCCAGTTCTGATCTAACTCATAATCCAGACCAACGTGTCCCGCAACACCCCAAGAATCTTTTAAATCTAGACTATGTAAGTTAATATCTTTAACAGCTGAATTACCATTGAATTTTTCATTAAAGAAAGTGGTATAGTTCAAACCAATACCAACATAGGGGCGAAATTGACTTTCTTTAGAACCGAAATAGTATTGTGCCATTAATGTCGGCGGCAGATGTTTTACCTTAGCAATATCACCAACACCCGGTAAACTTACCTGATGTTGGAACGGTGTCGCTGCCAGTAATTCAACACCTATATTATCGGTAATCATATAACTGAAGGTTAAACCCATCTGAGTATTATTATCCGCACTAAAAGAACCCACCCCTAATACATTATCTGAGCCAGTATTAGGTCTTAACGTCGCAGTACCCGTGCGGAAAATAAAATCGCCTGCTTCATGAGCAAGAACAAACGATGGTGCTAAAGTTGCCGCTGCCAATACAAATGCAGAAAGTTTTTTCATTATTCATCCCATTCCTGTTATTTAAAGTAGACCGAAATATACCGATATATTTCAAATTATGATCCAAGACAGATCACATCTTTTAAATAATTTAAGTAAGATCGCATACTTGCAATATTATTATTTCAAAAATAAATTATTTTAAATTGATACAAATCAATGTTTATTATTAATTAGAGTTTTTTCATACTTATATACCAATGCCAATATTTTACATTTCATCTAATTATATTTCCATTATGTTTTAACAAGGTTAAATTTATGTTTATTTTTATGTTGAAAATATCATATGAAGAACTCTTTTCTCTCATCAACCATTACAATCAGCTATTAATTTATCCATGTAATCTCCTTTCAACTATCCACATTTGTCCATACAGAGTACAATTGACCATTATGTATCATTGTTTAACCTGATGGGAGCTGTCTTCATGCCAATCACGGCGAATACCCTGTACCGTGACAGTTTTAACTTTTTCAAGAATCAACTGTTAAGTATTCTGACTCTGGCCATCCTTGCGGCCTTGGTTACTACCCTATTAGGGCATCTGTTTATCCCTGATAGCGAACAGATGAAGCTGCTAACAGAAGCAGAATTCACTTTTGCAACATCGGGCAAGGCAGGTATTCAGGATTTAGTGTCTCAGATGACACCAGAACAACAGTCAATGATTATGCGTGCGGGAATAGGAACTATTTTCTCAAGTATGATTGGTAATGTACTGCTCGCGGGTGGTGTGCTGACATTGGTCGCTGCAATTTCAGCCGGAAACCGTATCTCTTCATTACAAGCAATCGGTTTATCAGCAAGCCAATTACCGAAGTTGTTTCTGCTACTGCTGATATGTACCCTGCTAATTCAACTTGGTTTGATGGCAATGCTGGTGCCAGGAATTATTTTATCTATCGCACTGGCCTTGGCACCCGTTATTGTGACCGTTGAGCGTAGTGGTATTTTTGCTTCAATGAAAACAAGCTGGAAACTGGCATTTGCCAATATTCGTTTACTGATTCCAGCAATTCTATTATGGCTGACTGCAAAACTCTTGATAGCATTCATTATTGATCGTCTGACATTCATTCATAATGAGATGGCAGAAATCACTCTTGGCGTATTGAATAACTTGATCTCCGCTATTCTGCTGATCTACTTATTCCGCTTATATATGCTAGTTACTTCTTCACAGCAAAAATAAATATAAATTCCCTGTCACAAGACAGGGAATTTTTTCAAAATAGTGCTAACTAGGTTAAATATAAATTAGCAAATTTGATTAGAACCGATAACCAACACCAACTACCCAAGTGCCTACTTTCAAATCACCCAGATCTGCAAAGCCACCCAGTTTTGAATATTCATAGGACGTATCAATCGTCCAATTTGGCATAGGGTTAAATTGCAATCCCAGTCCATAGCTAATAGATGTCTTACTCTTTTCAGCGCTCACACCCAATAAAGACACTTTAGCCTTTCCATGTGCAGCACCAACCATACCATACACACTAACATATTCATTAAAACGATATGCAGGCCCAGCCATCAGGGAATAATAGTCTACATCAAATTTAACAGGATTTTCTTCTAAGCTCTTATGTGTATATGTAAATGAGCTAATAACACCAAAATTATTATCCAACTCGTAGCGGTACTTCAAGTTGAAACCCTTTGGATTGTCATCAAGCTTATCACTATTGAATTTAACATGACTCTGAGCATAGCCACCAGAAATAGTACTCTCACCCGCATTTGCTGCAAACGCGAATACAGATAAACTAACTGCTACCACTGAGGCTACCAATGTTTTTTTCATTGAAAATCCCTAATATTGTATAAATTATAAAAACAACTAATTGCGAGCCGGTATTGTTTATCAACCATTAATAGAAAACAACTAAATCCTGTTTATTGTTAATTTATCGTTTAATAAAGAGAAATACTATAATTGTGGTCATTTCAGCAGAAAACCGTATTTACTTATCATAGATAATTGATTTATTAGTAAGCCAACTCGCGAAATGGTCCCCACTACTACTTATATACCTTATAGTAGATATTCGCCAATATTCGCTTGCTGGTTTATACAATTCGATTATAACTGACCAAAAAATTATTATAGGTACTTATACTTGGGGATGCGTTCTCTTGCCGCCGCACTGCAACTTGAAATCTATTGGGTATATGCTAACTGCCTTTTCATAGCAAAAATAAACATAAAATCACTACCCAAACAAACCCCATAGTTATAAAAACTATGAGGCTGACAGGCCATAGGCTCACATTGTATTAGATGTGCTACTTCAAGCCGCTATATTCTTAGCTCCACAAGATGACATAACCCTTTCAACGGTTTCTTGCTCAATTTTTATTTCAAAATCAGTAAACAACGCCTTTGGTTTTACATTTCTGCCGTTTTTTTCCAAAGCCACAAAACCGTGTCGATTCAGCGTCTTTAATGTAGCTGACAAGTTGCTTGGCTGCCTTCCAGACAGCTTGGCCAGCTCTGCGATTGTCTCCGGTTTCTGTTCATTGATTAGACGTAAAAGAACAATATTATCACTACTAAGTACTTGAGCCAGAGCAATCATAGAGGTAAACCAAATCTTAGGTTCACCCGGCTGAATAACATATTCACCTTTAACTATAGCCAGTGTGCGCCTGCGTATAAGCTCTTCATTCATTACGCCAATGAGTGCTTTCATCGTATTACCCTCTTTTTTCGCGTTCAGCGATAATTTCATCAATTTTAGTAAAAAAATCCTCAATTAACTGATATGCAGAAGTAAATTCATACGGAACACCCTTATCTATAGAGTTCTATGAACATGGTCATACACTAATCGCCCCCGGTACTGATCTTTTCTTGATGGCGTAATTGCGTGCGCATTATCCATACCAAATACTCTTGTATTGTATTTGTCATGCAACGTTAAGTTATAACGGATACCATGCGGAATGAAATTCGTTGGCTGGACTGCCCACACCTCAATTTTCCACCAATAACCAATCCCTATTGACTCGCTGACCATGCAACTCAAGTAAGACGTTCAAACCTGAATCAAATTGCATTACTAAAAACCTCCCTGTTTATTATGACCTAATCATATGTTTTTATCCAATGAACTTCAAGTTCAGTGAACAATTATGAACCATTATCTTTTGATGTAATTAGAGTACCACTCAGGCTTACTTTGAATCATTCGTACCGCAAAATAGAGATCGGGCACCACAATCAGATCGTCGTCACTACTTTTCAGTTTGTTCTGCTTTATCCAACGAGTAAGTTCTGTCCGACGACCAGCGAGCACCAGTGTGATACCTTTCACTTTCAATTCAGTAATCAATTCATCAATAGCCGCAAATACACTGACATCATCATGGGTGAAACTAACAGCAGCATCGACAACTAACCAACCTGGACGTTTTTGCACTCTGTCAACATGCTGTAACAGCCGCTTTTTAAAATAACTGACATTGAAATAAGTCAATGGTGAGTTAAACCGGTACAACATCACACCGTCTATCGGTTTAATCTCATTACCCTGATTAATTGAATGGATCATCCCTTGTTCATTAACACCCAGGAGTTGATCTGTCGGGCGGAATATAATTCGCAAAAACTGCAATAAACCCAGCAGAACAGCAAAACCTACCCCATTAATCAAACCAACCACCACCACTGCAATCAGTGTAAATAATGACAGAGTAAATGCCTGACGATTTCGTTTCCTCAATGACAGAATCGCCCGCAGACTCAACAGTGACGATGCTGAATAAATAAGCACCACACCAAGAGATGACAACGGAATATAATTCAGGAAATCTGTCATAAACAACAAAACTAACAAAATAATAGAGGCGGCAATGACAGAAACCAGTTGAGTTTTCCCGCCTATAGCATCATTAACTGCGGTACGGCTGCTAGCAGCACTGACCGCAAACCCCTGCGATAAAGCAGAAGCAATGTTCGCAATGCCCAACGCCCTAAGCTCAGAATCCGCATCGATCTGATAGCCATTTTTACTGGCAAAGCTACGAGCAGTCATCATAAAACTAACAAAACTGATAACAGCGAGGTTCAGAGATGGAATAACCAGCTCACGCATAATTCCAGGCTGAAAATCTGGCACGGGTACAATGGGTAATCCCTTACCACTAACACTACCAACAATCTGGATACCATATTTTTCAAGCCCAAATTGCCAACTTATATAAGTCGTTAATACCATAGCCAATAGAGGCCCAGGCCAGGCAGGACGTAAGAAACGCACAGTTAATAAAATCAACACCGTTACAACAGACATTGCTAACGTTGGTAAATGCGTACTCATTAGTTTGGCTGGCAATGCTATCACCCGTTCAATCAACCCAACGGGTACGCCGGCAAAGCCAAAGACTTTAGCCAACTGATCCACAATGATTGTCAATGCAACACCGTTCATTAACCCTTTAAGGATCGGTCTTGAAAGAAAATCAGTAAATGCACCTAATCGAAAATGACTCGCGAGAACACACCATATCCCTGTCATTAAAGTCATCACGATCGTAAGCTGCCAACGTACATCTTCATTACCCAAAGCCAAAGGCGCAACTGCTGCTGCAATGACAGCGCACGTTGCTGCATCCGGCCCGACAATCAACTGTTTTGAAGTCCCAAATAATGCATACACGAACATAGGTAAAATACAGGCATAAAGACCTATAATTGCACTTATCTCCATTAATTCAGCATAAGCAATAGCAACAGGTAGAGCGACAGCAGCCACAGAAAACCCGGCTCTTAGATCATGACTAAACCACTCCTTACGATAATGAGAGAAATTGCCTAACCCTGGCATCCAACGCTGTAGTTTTTTCCACTGCATCTGGTTTATGCCCTCTTATTTTTCAATGGGTCTTGGTTATAATGCTGTGTTATATGTTTACTGACAACAGGAAGTTAATTACGCCGCCCTTTATGGTAAAATTGTGCGAAACGGATCGATAAATTTCTTTTTTTATTGATAATTAAAGTCATACTGTTGCCGCTTGGTACACTTAATCACCAACATCAGGCACAGTCAGATATCGGAATTACGATAGGTTCAAACATGAAACAACTTTTAGACTTTTTACCTTTAGTCGTGTTTTTTGTTGTATACAAAATGTATGACATTTTCTACGCTTCCGGGGCCTTAATTGCAGCGACTGGTTTAGCTGTAGCCATTACTTATCTCATCTACCGAAAAGTAGAAAAATCCTCCCTGATTACTTTTGTTATGGTTGCGGTTTTCGGCACCTTAACTTTGGCTTTCCACAGTGATCTATTTATTAAATGGAAAGTCACAGCAATTTATGGTTTGTTCGCATTAGCTTTGCTAGGCAGCCAATGGTTCATGAAAAAACCACTTATTCAGAAAATGCTAGGAAAGGAGTTGATTTTACCGGATTTTGTCTGGAATAAACTAAATATGGCGTGGGCGCTATTCTTCATTGCTTGTGCACTGGCTAATATTTATGTCGCATTCTGGTTACCACAAGATGTCTGGGTCAACTTTAAAGTATTTGGTCTAACTGCCCTGACTCTGGTTTTCACCGTGCTCAGTGTAGTATATATTTATCGCCATCTGCCACGCGAACAGAAGTAACCATATTCAAATGAATACCTGTCTTCTGTAATCTGTAGGCAGGTATTGTCTTTTCATCAAATAAAGTAAAGTTTTCAATGACACAACAACAATTACCCAACGGAGAGTTAGTACTCCGCACACTGGCTATGCCTGCCGATACCAACGCAAATGGAGACATTTTTGGCGGATGGTTAATGTCACAAATGGATATTGGGGGCGCAATTCTAGCAAAAGAAATTGCAGAAGGCCGCGTTGTCACTGTCAGAGTAAATGGTATTACTTTCCTAAAACCTGTCGCTGTTGGTGATGTAGTATGCTGTTATGCACATTGTCTCAAAACTGGTAACAGCTCGATTACCATTAATATCGAAGTCTGGGTGAAGAAAGTAGCATCTGAGCCTGTAGGTCAACGCTATCGTGCAACCGAAGCTGTATTCACTTATGTTGCTGTTAATGAGGATAATACTCCACGCCATTTACCAGAAGGTAAAACCCAATTCCAACTAGCCAGCAGCACTTGCGAATAAACCTGGTACGGATGAAAAAAGGAGCATCTTAATAATGCTCCTTTTTCTTTTCCAATAATCAGGATTGAGTTATACCAGTAATTCTAAATTCTACTGTTGTAATATAGCCAACAGCGGGTATTTTTTCATAGCGCCATTTTCTCATCGCTTTTTTTACTTCCCTGTCAAAAACATTCGGTGGATTGGCACCAATCACTTCTATATTTTTTACCCTGCCGTCTTCATCAATATCATATTTGACTTTAACATAACCTTCGGTCCCCAATGCTGAAGCTCTTGATGGGTAAATAGGCAAAGATTTACTTAATGCTTTTGGGCCTCTCTGCGGCTTAATCACCGTATCATTCCAACTATTATCGACACGGTCAGCCTGTGTATTCTGGTTGAACAATGGTTTTTCCGATTGATCTGCTTTCTTCTCAACGGGTTCAGATTGCTTTTTAACAACCTTTTTCTTCACTTCTGGCTTCGGTTTTTTCACCTCTGGTTTTAGGATCACCGGCTCTGGAACAGGTTCAGGTTCTGGTGGTTCCTCTGGTTCTGATACAGGTTCCGGTGCAGCAGGTTCTGATACAGAAACTTCTTCAGCAGCTAACTGAATCATAGCTACAGACATAGGTGCAACATCAGGCTGTCTTTCCGGTATCACAGTACCAAAAAGTGCGGCAGCAACAGAGATATGTAAACAAACTGATAAAAATACTGGCCAACGTATCCAGCGCATAAGAAAGTTCTTTATTAGCAGCATAATAGTCAATCCTCGAATAACTGCTATTTTAAATGCAAATAGCAATCATATTCAATAAAGATTGTAGATGAGCGTGAATATAAGGCCAAAAATACTATTTTTTAATGCATCCATTCACCATACTGAACGAATAATAAAGCACGACGTTGTTTATAACCATTTAATTTACGTAGTGAATAAATTCGCAAATTACGTCTTGATTGCCCCACCAGCCACCGGCGACGATGGTGGGAACTCTGGCGTAACATCCGCCACCTCCCTACTTCATTCCTGCTATGTCTCATAAAATACCCCTGTAAAAATAATCCCGCTCATTATATACCCAATAGATTTCAAGATGCATCGCGACGGCAAAGGAGCAAATCCCCGGGAGCATAGCAAAGAGTTCAGCCAACAAAGAGGCAACTTGAAAGATAACAGGTATAAGCCTTTAAAAATGATATCCAAGACGTATCTGGATAGTACTTTTTATATCAATAATGCGAAATGACTAATATCAAGTATGATGCTTGCAGTATATTTGCGGATTTTTTGGTAAATTCATCAGATTAATAGATCGTTTATATCCCGTGCCTCTGGGAAAACGAGTTAAACGCCACCAAAGATGTCTGAACAAAACAGGATTGATTGCCGAACATGACAACCTTTTATTCCGTCCTAAGTTGGCTTGCTATTTTCTTCTATTGGCTGATTATTGCCAGTATTACCTTACGCATTTTGATAAAGCGCCGACCTGTAACTTCCGCTATGACCTGGCTATTGATTATTTATATCCTACCTTTAGTTGGAATTATTGCTTACCTGTCATTTGGTGAGCTGCATTTGGGGAAACGTAGAGTTGAACAGGCAAAAGCCATGTGGCCATCAACAGTCACATGGCTTGAAGAATTGCGCAAATCTCGCCATATCTTTGCCACAGAAAACAGTGAAGTAGCAACACCTTTATTCCAGCTTTGCGAGCGGCGACAAGGGCTTGAAGGTGTTAAAGGTAACAAGATCCAACTGTTGACAACCTATGACACTTCATTAAAAACCATCATCAAAGATATTGATAACGCCAAACACAATATTGAGATGATGTTTTATATCTGGCAATCCGGCGGCTTGGTCGAACAAGTCACTGATGCCCTCATGGCCGCGGCACGCCGAGGGGTCAGATGTCGCGTCATGGTAGATTCAGCGGGAAGTTGGTTATATTGTCGCAGTCAATACCCAGACATCATGCGCCAAGCAGGAATTGAATTTGTTGAAGCTTTGCAGGTTAATATCTTCCGTTTATTTTTACGCCGGATGGATCTGCGCCAACACCGCAAAATCATCTTGATTGATGATTATATTTCTTACACTGGCAGCATGAATATGGTCGATCCACGTTTCTTTAAACAAAATGCCGGTGTTGGGCAGTGGATTGACATCATGGTAAGAATGGAAGGGCCTGTCACCACGACTATGGGGGTTATTTACGCCTGTGACTGGGAAATGGAAACGGGTCAGCGTATCTTCCCGCCATCACCAGATAACAACATTATGCCATTTGAACAGGCCAGTGGGCACACGACTCAGATTATTGCATCCGGTCCAGGATTCCCTGAAGAGTTGATTCAACAATCTTTAATGACCGCTATTTTCTCTGCCCGTAAGCAATTGATTCTGACTACCCCTTACTTTGTTCCCAGTGATGACCTCATGAATGCTATTTGTACCGCAGCCTTACGGGGTGTAGACGTCATTATCATCGTTCCCCGTAGAAATAATTTTTTCCTTGTCCGTTGGGCAAGTCGGGCATTCTTCTCTGAACTATTAAACGCAGGGGTTAAGATTTACCAATTTGAAGATGGTTTATTACATACCAAAAGCGTTTTGGTTGATGGTCAGCTCAGCATGGTTGGTTCAGTTAATCTCGATATGCGTAGCCTGTGGCTAAATTTTGAAATTACCGTGGTTATCGATGATGAAAACTTTGGCCATGACCTAACTCTGGTGCAATACGATTACATTTCCCGTTCTACATTGTTGGCAGCCAATGAGTGGGAGCAACGACCTCTGTGGCATCGAATTATTGAACGTATTTGTTACTTCTTTAGCCCGCTACTGTGATCAATCCCCTCGTCTTGTAAAGACGGGGGTACCAATCAATGCGTCATCATGTTTTAATTCCTCCTTCATGACTCACGCATAAATCAATATGGACAACAGGCCCCCGCAAACTATGAATTTAGATCTCAATAACCGAATGACAGAAGACGAAACTCTTGAAAAGGCGTATGACATCTTTCTTGAGCTGGCCCCATCCAATCTTGATCCTGCTGATATTCTGTTATTTAGCTTACAATTCGAAGTACGTGGCGGTGCCGAACTATTAAATCCTTCTGATGAATGGCTTGAACATGTAGATTTCGATCTGAACCCTGACTTCTTTGCCGAAGTCATTATCGGGCTAGCAGAATCTGAAGATACAGAGATTAATGATATTTTTGCCCGTATTCTTATTTGCCGGGAAAAATCTCACCAAATTTGCCATATTTTGTGGAAAGAATAGAAAAACAAAGTTAGTCATCTCTATCACGTTGCCCCACCTGCTCCCAATACAAAATACCGTTACAGCACAAATTTTACCGGCGAAAAACTTTCTGTATTATGTTTCAAAATAATAAACATTACTCAACAACCACCGACTAAAGTCGGCTGTCTTTTATACAGAAGTCCTTCACATGATGTGAAGGACTTTTTTTTAAACTAAATGCTTAGCTCACGATCAGATCCTTAACGGATTTAATTGAGGGTTTCTGAGATGATAAAAAGTAATAATGAATGGGCTAAAGAACAATTTGGGCACGCTAAACTTGGTGATCCAAGAAGAACGGCTAGGCTCGTTAAAATGGCGTCAGACTTAGCTCAGCATCCCGGTAAATCGGTAGTAAAATCATCTCCTTCACCAGCCAACAACGGATGACACCGCCCAGCGTCTTATGACCATCCCGGGTGTTGGTCCAATCACAACTAGCTTACTTTCTTCACAGTTGGGAGATGGCCGACAATATGCCAAAAGTCGTGATTTTGCCGCCTCAACGGGATTAGTCCCCAGGCAATACAGCACGGGAGGAAAAAATACCCTGCTGGATATCAGCAAACGAGGCAATAAGAACTTGCGCAGATTACTGGTGCAATGTGCATGAGTATTTATACAGCGATTGGATCATTATTCAGGAAAACTGGCTGACTGGGTCAGGCAGCAGTTTGAACGAAAACATTCCAATGTAGTGACCTGTGCACTGGCGAATAAATTTGCCCGGATAGCTTGGGCAATCACGACACAGCACACGATATTTGACGCCTGATTCTGCGTCATTATGAATAAATTTAAACGTTACCCCACTGGTTTTGCGAAGACTGATAATTGATGACATAAACGGCCTATCGGCCTGATGAGAAACCTTCTCAAGCAAAGTGGCAAGGTTTATACCCGGCTAATACCTAACGCGAAGTCCGATACGTTAATGCCGATAATCACGGCGAAAATCAAGCCTAACAGGCTGATCTACATAGACAATTTTGCCAACTATGATGTGTTAGATGTATCCGATTTTAAACACTATCGTATCAACCATAGTACAGAGTTTGTAGACGCTAAAAATAATCAAAATCATATCAATGGAATAGAGAATTTTGGAACCAGGCCAAACGTCATCTGCACAGATTTAATGGCATCCCAAAGGAGCATTTTGAGCTCTTTCTCAAGGAATGTGAATAAAGGTTTAATACACCGGGTGTAAAATACCAATTACATATTCTAAAACAAATAGTTAAAGGAAAAATATAATCGTTATCTAGGACAGCCCCAAAAACATTATTCACAACTTATATTCTGTAGTGACAAATTGATTCAAGAAAAGATATTTTCTTTGATTGATCTACATCTAAGACAGCAATGCGCATATATTCCTCCTTTTATTTTTCCAACAGGATATTTCTGCAAAAAAGACATATCCGAAGAAACTCTCATGACTATAGGTGAATATATAACACGGAAGGAAAATTTAAATGATATATAAACTTAACGCATCTGTAATAATGAAAAATAATTCATTGCTTCTTCATGGCAAGAATTCTTATGAATTAAAAATCCAATAGAAATCAGAGAAAATAATTTCTTTTATAGAGTTTTTAAGCAAAGGAATAGATGAAGAACATATAAAAAAACTTGTCAGCAAAGATAATTTAATCAAAAAAATTTATAATAAACTAAAAGATACAAAATTGATTATTTCATATTTGGATGATTATAAAGAAACATCAATGGAAAAAAGCCATGAATTTTTAAATTATCATTTATCCACTGTCGAAGCTCCCTTTAAATTTAAAAAAGACTTACACGCTCTTATTATTGGTTGTGGTGGAATTGGATCTCATATTGCTATCTGTCTTGCCACATCAGGTTTTAGTGAAATAACGCTGATAGATTATGACAAAGTTGATATAACTAATTTAAACAGACAATTCGCATTTGATAAATACGACATTGGTGAATTCAAGGTAACAGCACTTAAAAACAAACTGAAGAAAATAAATTCAGAATTAAAAACAAATATCCATATCAAAAAATTAGACTCAGAAGAATCCCTTGATTTTTTCTCAAAAAAGGTAGATATAATAATTTCAGCCATAGACACCCCTGTTATCATGTCTTCTATATATACAGCCGAATATGCATTAAAGCACAACATTCCAATTATCTATGGAGCAGTTGGTTATGATATCGTTAGTGCAGGGCCCTTGCTAGACAACACATCATCTATAGAAAATTAGATATCATCAATATCAGAATACAAAAAAATAAAAGCCACTACAATTAAAGGCTCTATCGCTTCAACTAATTCTTTACTTGCATCAATATTAGCGAATAGCATCATTAGCTATTTCTACCCTTTTGCTCCTGTAGAATTACTCAACAAAAGAAAAGTATTAAATCCTACGAGTTTAGAACTAATTGGAGAGCAATATTATGACTGTCACTAAACGCGAACTTTTTTCTATCATAATTAATAAATATGTGATAGATTTTCAGGTTGATCTCTGGAACAAATATCAGCAATCTAGCTTAAATTCAATTAATTGTGATACTGCTTTGCTAGATAATAAAGGAAAATAATGGAAAGAAAAAGTAAAATTATACTCATTAAAAAATAAGAGTAAATATGACCATATCATAAAATTAATCAGCAGTAATATGGTTGAACAAAATGATAGCTTATCACAATTCGAATATTGTGATAACGAATGGACATATAAAAAGACTCTAGTGGCAATAAATAACATTTGTATGAGTAATGAAAATTTATCTTATGCAATGAATTTGTATATTAATGATATTTTGATTGTGAAATGTGATAATTTTATCGCATCCTCTTCAATTAAATTTCTCGGAACCATTATTATAGCACCCAAGAAACACTGGAAAATAATTGATTATATGGAAAATTTAATTCATGAAATGTCTCATATTGATCTGTATATCAAACAATTAGTAGATCCATTAGTAATATCAAAAAATTTAATAAAAAGTCCATTTAGGAACTATAATAGGCCAGTAATAGGTGTATTAATTTTAATGACTGTTCCAATTTTGTTGGTTCCTTATACCAATGAAGTATTACATGCTGGTACAGATACGTTTGCCGCTCTCGAAGCACTGTATTCAGCTGGCGTTCTGCTTGGTGGCTTCTTCTCGCCTATTTTATGCCGCATAATATCCATGAAGAACACCATTTTTTGCCTGTTGGTAATAATGGCATTTTCATTATTTTTCTTATCAAAAAACTCAAACACCTTTTTGGCATATCCTATTTATTTCCTGGTTGGGTTTGGTTTATCCAGCTGGGCGCTATCAATTACCCTGGCTCAAATAATGAGTGATCCAGCCTATCAAGGGAGACTACAATCAACGTTCAATGGTCTATCCGGCATAGGCATATTAACCATATACTTATTAATGAATTACCAGGGTAAAAATATTGATGTCCAAAACATCTATTTTTGGGAATTCTTACTGGCTATTTTTGCTGCAATATTTGTGATTTTTTTCAGGAATAAAGAGGCTGTTCATGAAAAATAAGAATCAAACATTCATTACTGCTGAAAATATACATTACCACAGCTCAAAAAACGATCTGTTTAAGGGGTTGTCTGTATCGTTAAACCAGAATGATAAAGTAGGTCTGATCGGGTTTAATGGCTCTGGCAAATCTACTTTGCTAAAAATTATTTCTAAAAACCTTTCGCCTAATAGCGGTACAGTAACACATGCCAATAACCTGAAATTCTATATGATTGAGCAACATTTTCCCGATTCTTTATTGGATTTCAGTCTACTAGACGCTACATTATCCGTGTTGCCTTGTGATGAACGTTATTCCAGTGGCTGGAAAGCTGAAACTGTACTTACTGACATTGGTTTCAGAAGTGAGCATTTTCATATAAAATGTTCAAACTTGAGTGGTGGACAAAAAACGAAAATTTTGATTGCACGGGCTTTGCTTCTGGAACCAAATACTCTTTTACTAGATGAACCATCCAACCATCTTGATTTACCCACTATGCTTTGGCTTGAACAATTTTTATCAACCTGGAAAGGGTGCTTAATCACCGTGTCACATGACCGTAGATTGCTAGACAACGTAACAAATTGCAGCTGGATTATTTCCAATAATACCCTTTATAAATACGGCTATCCATGTAGCAATGCACTAATCGAACACCAAAAACTTGAAGACACCTTACAATTACAACATGCCGCTGAAGAGCAAGAGATACGCCGACTTGAATCAAGCGCAAAACAGTTGGCTATATGGGGTAAAAACTATGACAGTAACAGCCTTTCCAGAAAGGCTCAATCTATGTTTAAAAGAATTGATAAATTAAAAGAGCAACAATGCGAAACGATAGATGACTATCCTTGGTATTTAACATTCCTAGGGAGATCTCTCCCCGCCAACAAGATTATTGATATAAATAATTTTAATGTCCAACTTAAAAACAGCACATTAAAATTATTCAATATTACTGACTTTACCGCAGCATCAGGTGATCGTATTGCCATTCTTGGTGAGAATGGATGTGGGAAATCTACCTTTTTAGAATATGTTTGGCATAATTATGTTACTCTTGCTGATAATACTTCAGAAATCCAGATCCATCCTAAAGCAATAATGGCCTATTACGATCAGGCGTTAAACAGACTCGATGATAAATATTCATTAATTGATGCTTTAATAATGTACTGTGATTTTGCTGGCGTATCAGTTGATAATGAAACCTGCAAGAAAGCGTTAATAAAAGCCGGATTCACCTATAACCGTTTATTTTCCAAGATTGAAACATTAAGTGGTGGCGAAAGAGCTCGTGTCCTATTATTGGGAATATCTCTAATTGATAGTCATATCATTATGCTGGACGAACCAACTAATCATCTCGATTTTATTGGCAAAACTGAGCTGGCAGAACAACTTCGAGCATATCGAGGAACTCTCATTTTGGTTTCCCATGATCGTGAGTTTCTGGAAAAAGTGTGTAACCGTTTTTTTGTCATCAATAACGGTAAACTTATCGAGTACAACGATTCAAATTCAGCTTACAAAAGTATGTACTCAGACTCGTCTATCAATAATCACTACGAACCCCAAAATTCATCAGTTCAGTCTGTGCCAGTTAATGACAAGAACGACGATGAGTTATTAAAACGCCTTTTTGTGCTTGAAGAATTATTGCAAGAAGATAAAAGACGAAAGAATAAGCATCAAAAACCGGCTCTTCAAGCTATTTGGCATAAGGAAATCAATGAAATCAATAAATTACTGAATTTGAATTGATTACGGCTAAACCAGCGAGAGTTGCTAATCTAGATGTATGCCTGAATCCCAAGCAGAACCAAAAAAACAACTCTCATATTTATGGTTTATAGAGATGCCTCAATGTAAAACCCAGTGAGGCACACCATCTAATATGACAACGTCACCAACCATCACAATGGATCAACTTTCAAACAAGACACCGCATGGCGGAAACTTCCCTCCATCAATGGTCGGGTTTTAGCGCATTCAGGATCTGCCATCGGGCAACGTGTACGAAAAACGCATCCTGACGGCGGATTAATGGGTGATGGTAATTCTCCTTCCAACAGCTCAATGTGTTTATTTCGCTCTTTATCTGGATCAGGCACGGGTACCGCCGACATCAACGCTTTGGTATAAGGGTGCTGTGGATTATGATAAACCTCATCATAAGTTCCCAGTTCCACCGCATGCCCAAGGTACATTACCAATACACGGTCAGATATGTGTTTAACCACAGCAAGATCATGAGCAATAAAAATCAGCGACAATCCCATTTCACGCTGTAATTCCTGTAACAGGTTAACTACCTGAGCTTGAATGGATACATCAAGTGCGGATACCGGCTCATCACAAATCACTAGTTTAGGTTCAAGGATAAGCGCCCGTGCAATCCCGATACGCTGACACTGACCACCAGAAAATTCATGAGGGTAACGGTTAATCAGGTTAGGCAATAATCCAACCTTCATCATCATTGCGCTTACCCGGTCTTTGATTTCCAGCCTTTTCATCTTGGGATGATAAGTACGCAATGGCTCAGCGATAATATCGCCTATCGTCATTCTCGGATTCAACGATGCTAATGGGTCCTGAAATATCATCTGGATATCACTGCGAATATCTCGCCACTGCTTATCATTCATATCCAGCAGATTTTGCCCCAACCAAGTTACTGAACCACCAGAAGATTTAACCAATCCGATAATTGCACGAGCAAAAGTCGATTTTCCACAACCGGATTCACCAACCACACCAAGGGTTTCGCCTTCATACAGCCTCAATGTGACACCATCGACCGCTTTCAGCGTTTTTGCTGGTTGCCAGAACCATTGTTTACCATCTTTAATATCAAAGTGAACTTTCAGATCTGCTACTTCCAGCAGCACGCGTCTTTCTTCAATCGGATTCATACCAATTCTCCCGGTGCTTTAAAACAAGCTCGCAAGCGCCCGTTGCCAAAGGTTTCTAATTTTGGTTCACAATCCACGCAATGACTTACTGAAAACTGGCAGCGTGGCTGGAACGGACACCCTTTCGGCAACCGCAATAAGTTGGGCGGATTCCCCGGGATCGTTATCAATGATTCTTCATGACCATCAAGACGGGGAACAGCACCAAGAAGACCAATAGAATAAGGATGAGTTGGTTGATAAAACACGTCACGGGCTGAACCATATTCCATCGTTCTCCCTGCATACATTACGAGCACTTTGTCACAAATACCTGCCACGACACCCAAATCATGGGTAATCATAATAATCGCGGTATTAAATTCCCGTTTCAACTCATTCAAGAGGGTCATAATCTGAGCCTGAACCGTTACATCAAGTGCGGTTGTCGGTTCGTCAGCAATAAGTAATTTTGGTCGGCATAACAATGCCATTGCGATCATTACACGTTGACGCATACCACCAGAAAATTCATGAGGATACATGCTCATACGCTTACGCGCTTCCGGCATTTTAACCGCATCCAACATCCGAATTGACTCAAGATACGCTTCACTTTTACTCATATGTTTATGCAACATCAATACTTCTGTCAGCTGATCACTGACGCGCATATAGGGATTGAGAGAAGTCATTGGGTCCTGAAATATCATCGATATTTCTTCCGCTCTCATACGGTTTAGTTCTTTTTCTTGCAGATTAAGAATTTCCCTGCCATTAAAAATAGCAGAGCCGCCAGTTTTCCCGTTTCTGGCAAGCAATCCCATCAGAGCAAAAGCTGTTTGTGATTTCCCAGAACCAGATTCCCCTACGATCCCCAATGTTTCCCCGGCCCGTAAATCAAAATTTAACTTATTCACTGCGGTAACATCCCCTTCCGGGGTGCTAAAAGTCACGTTCAAATCTTTAACAACCAACAACGGCTCAGAGCTATTCTGGTTTTTAACGCTGTTCATGTTACCTCCTTAACGATCTTTCGGATCGAGGGCATCACGCAAGCCATCGCCGATAAAGTTAAAACAAAACAGTGTCACCACCAGAAAACCGGCTGGAAACAACAGCAACCACGGGGAAACTTCCATCGAATTCGCACCATCACTTAACAATGCTCCCCAACTGCTTAACGGTTCTTGAGTTCCCAATCCCAGAAAACTAAGAAACGACTCAAACAGGATCATGCTTGGTACTAACAAAGATGCATAAACCACCACCACCCCCAATACATTAGGGACGATATGGCGCAACACAATGTGACGGGTTGATACACCACACACCAGCGCTGCTTCAATAAACTCCTTACGTTTCAAGCTCAGCGTCTGACCGCGGACAATACGTGCCATATCCAGCCATGACACCATACCGATAGCGACAAATATCAGTAAAATATTCTGCCCAAAGAAAGTCACCAATAGGATCACAAAAAACATGAATGGAAATGAATTAAGAATTTCCAACATACGCATCATAACTGAATCGGTTTTTCCACCCAGATAACCGGATAATGATCCATATAAGGTTCCGACGACTACCGCAACCAAAGCGGCTGCCACCCCAACCATCAATGAAATGCGCCCCCCAATGGCAACACGCACCAGCAAATCACGACCGGAAGAATCTGTACCAAAATAGTGACCTGATTCAAAATCAGGTGGCATCGACATCATAGCCCAGTCAGTATCATCATAAGTAAATTGCGCTAACATCGGTGCCAGGATCACAAACAAGGTAATCAAAGATAACAAACACAAGCTGGCAATCGCCGCCCGGTTGTGAATAAAACGACGTCGTGCATCCTGCCATAAACTACGACCTTCAACTTCCAGTTGCTCAGAGAAATTTTCCAGAGCTTCGCTGTTTTGTTTATTTACTATCATTGCGCGCTCCAGTTTTAATAACGGATCTTCGGATCGATAACGGCATACAGCACATCAACAATCGCATTGAACAGAATAGTCAGGCCACCAACCAAAATAGTTAGGCTTAATACCAATGAATAGTCACGGTTCAATGCTCCATTAACAAACAACTGCCCTATTCCCGGCAAACCGAAGATCGTTTCAATGACCATCGAGCCAGTGATAATGCCGACAAAAGCAGGTCCCATATAAGAAATAACCGGTAACAATGCGGGCTTCAAAGCATGGCGGAAAATAATGATGCGCAATGGCAACCCTTTGGCTCGCGCAGTACGAATAAAGTTAGAGTGCAGCACTTCTATCATTGAACTACGGGTAATACGGGAGATACTGGCAATATAAGCCAAAGACAATGCCACCATTGGCAATATCATGTACTTCGGTGCTCCGCCATTCCAGCCTCCTCCCGGTAGCCATTTAAGGTGAATAGCAAATACCAGCACCAGTAACGGTGCCACAACAAAGCTTGGGATAACAACCCCCGTCATGGCGAAACCCATCACTGTATAATCCCACTTTGTATTCTGATTAAGTGCAGCAATCACCCCAGCACTGACTCCCAACACAACCGCCATAATAAATGCCGCAGCACCTAACCTGGCAGATACCGGAAATGCCACGGCGACCAGATCGTTAACGGTATAATCCTTATATTTAAAAGAAGGCCCAAAATCCCCCTTAGTAAGCTGGATTAAGTAATCAAAATATTGTTTATAAATTGGATCATTTAGATGATATTTCGCTTCAATGTTTGCCAGTACTTCTGGTGGCAACTTCCGTTCACCGGTAAATGGACTGCCTGGCGCCAACCGCATCATGAAAAACGAAATAGTAATGAGAATCAAAAGTGTCGGGATCGCCTCTAAACAACGACGTAAAATAAATTTAAGCATTGTCCGTTCCTATGTGTTGGCCCTTAACCCTGGCCTTAAAATAATCTGCCACTAAAAGCAGCCATTTCCAGGCTGCCCTACAACCATTAGTGTTTGATAATATAAAGCTCTTTGGTGCGTAAATTACCCAAAGGATCTTTCCCTGTATAGCCGCCAACATAGGGCTTCACTAACCGGGTATTCACATAGTAGTAAAGGGGAACAATAGCCGAATCTTTATCTAGTTGCTCTTCTGCTTTTTGGTAAACGGCGGTACGCTCATCATCAGTTTTTACTTGCAGGGATTCTTTCATCAGTTTATCAAATTCACTGCTCTTATAATGAGCCGTGTTATTACTACTATAAGAAATCATTGAATTTAAGAATGAAGAAGGTTCGTTATAATCAGCGCACCAGCCCGCACGAGCTACGTCATAATTGCCCTGATGTCGGGTATCAAGAAACGTTTTCCACTCTTGGTTTTCTAAACGAACATCAGCTCCTAAATTCTTCTTCCAAATAGAAGCTACCGCAATGGCGATTTTTTTATGTAGATCAGAGGTGTTGTAAAGCAAGTTAAACTTCAATGGATTATCTTTAGTATAGCCAGCTTCAGCCAGTAATTTTTTGGCTTCCTGGTTGCGCTGTTCCTGACTCCAACCAGTAAACCACACTGGCTTTATTTCTTTCATACCATCAGTAAACGGCGGTGTATAACCTGAAGCCGGGATATCACCCTGTGCTTTAACTTTATTGGTCACAATGTCTCGATCCATAGCCAATTTCAGTGCAGTACGGACGCGGAGATCATTAAATGGGGGTTTTTCGTTATTAATTTCGTAGTAATAAGTACATAAAAGTGGGCTAATGCGTAATTCGTCCGGGATCTCTTTCTTCAGCTTCTGGAATAGCTCAATCGGCAAGTTGGTATAAGTCATATCAATTTCACCACTGCGATAACGGTTTACATCCGTTACTTCTGAGGAAATTGGCAGGAAAGTGACCTGATCAATAATCGTATTTTTGTTATCCCAATATGTCGGGCTACGCTCCATCACAATACGCTCATTGACTATCCAGTTTTTCGGTTTGTAAGCTCCATTGCCGACAAAATTCTGTGGCTGAGTCCATTTCTCACCATACTTTTCCACTGTAGCTTTATGCACCGGCGACATGGGTGAATGAGCCAAAAGTTTTACCAAATAGGGAACCGCTTCGCTCAATGTTAGCTGTAATGTATAGTCATCTAGCGCCTTTACACCCAGAGTGTCCGGTTTCTTTTTACCACTGATAATGTCATCAATATTCATGATATGAGCATACTGGAGAAAACTTGTATAGGGAGAAGCCGTATTGGGATCAGCCAGACGTTGCCAACTGTAAACAAAATCCTGAGCAGTGACAGGGTCACCATTAGACCACTTAGCATCTTTGCGCATATGGAATGTCCAGACGGTGAAATCTTTATTTTCCCAACTGATTGCAGAACCCGGCAAAATTTCACCATTTGGTCCAACAACAGTAATGCCTTCGAACAGATCGCGAGACAAATGTGACTCTGGCACCCCTTCAATCTTATGCGGGTCCAGCGATTGCGGTTCAGAACCGTTATTACGAACTAAAACCTGTTTATCCGCTAATTGAACACCATCAGGCACTTGTGCAGCAAAGACCTGACTTGCCATTACCATACTCAGTGCAGCGCTAATGCTGGCAGTAAGTAATTTCTTTTTAGTTGTGTTTATCATCTTTTTCTACTCCAATTTTACATCGCCAGACTTTTATAAGTTGACGGCCCAGAAATAAGGGGCGGATTATCACCTGCATTCAAAAGGAACGATTTTGTTTGCAGGACCAGTAACTCTTTTGAGTAAAACTAGTGTCTAGTTTTTTATCATATACAGTCGCTTAATATCCATATAATCCAATGGGTCTTTCCCTGAAAACCCTCCCACTGATGGGCTGACAAGCCGTACACTCACCCGGTAATAAACGGGAATCAATACCGAGTCTTTATCGAGTTGAAATTCAGCCTGCTGGTATAATTTCTTACGCTCAACAGCATCTTTAGTGATTAACGCCTGCTCCAGATAGTCGTCGAAATTTTTATTCTGATAGAAAGTCGTGTTGTTACTGCTGCTTGAGAGCAGCATATTTAAAAATGCAGTAGGTTCATTGTAATCAGCACACCAAGTCGCTCTGGTCACCTCATAATTCCCCTCATGGCGGCTTTCGAGAGAGGTTTTCCATTCCTGATTTTGTAAAATCACATCAGCTCCCAGATTCTTTTTCCACATAGAAGCTGCGGCAATAGCCTGTTGTTTATTTTGATCCGATGTGTTGTATAACAATGTGAACTTCAGAGGATTTGCTTGATTAAAACCAGCCTGCGCCAATAATTCTCTGGCACGTTTATTACGCTGTTCCTGTGTCCAGTTAGCCCACTCTGGTTTAGAAAAATCGCCCCCCCCAATAAACGTTGGTGTAAAACCATAAGCGGGTATTTGCCCCTGCCCCATAATTTTTCTAGCAATAATATCTCTGTCGAGGCTTAACTTGACTGCTTCACGGACTCTCACATCAGTAAATGGTGGCTTTTTATTATTAATCTCGTAATAAAATGTACAAAGATAAGGACTAACGCGAACCTGATCAGAGATATCTTTCTTCATTTTCTGATACAGATTAGGAGGAATGGCGTTGTTGGTTATATTTATTTCCCCACTACGATAACGATTAATACCGCTAGTTTCCGACTGAAGAGGCAAAAGAGTAGCTTGTTCAATCACTGTCTTCTCGTTATTCCAATATTGTGGGTTACGCTCAAGTACTATTCGCTCATTCACCACCCACTCTTTCAACCGATATGCCCCATTTCCCACATAATTTTCTGGCAGTGTCCATTTATTGCCAAACTTTTCGACGATATCCTTTTTCACGGGTTTCATTGCTGTATGACTGAGCATATTGACAAAATAAGGCACAGGATGCGTCAAAATAACTTGTAAACGATGGTCATCTAGCGCTTTAACACCCAACTGATCGGGAGATTTTTTACCCTTCAGAACATCATCAATGTTTTCAACGTAAGCATATTGAAGGTAACTGGCATAAGGTGATCCCACATTTGGATCAGCCAATCGTTGCCAGCTATACTCAAAATCGTGTGCAGTGACCGGCGTTCCATCACTCCATTTAGCGTTATCACGCAGATAGAAAGTCCATACCGTGTCACCTTGATTTTCCCAATGGCTTGCAACTGCCGGAACGATTTCCCCTTCGGGACCGGTACTCACCAACCCTTCTAATAGATTAAGAATAATGTTGGTTTCCGGCACACCTTCAACTTTATGTGGATCAAGTGAGGCAACTTCTACGCCATTATCTACAGTAATCTGCTGTTGATCGGCAAGTTTCACCCCCTCTGGTACCTCAGCAGCAAACACCGCCGTAACAGGAAATGCCAATAATAAAAATATATTGGAAACAAACTTATATAATTTTAATTGTTTGATCTTCATTTCTTTCCTCCAGATTTAGTGAATCTTCTCATTCACTCTGCATATATCCCATAAAGACTGGCATCTTCGCGTTATACACCCCAAAGTAAAATACTTACGGATTAAATATTAAAGACTGCTTATCATACCAGTTGTTAAATATTCCTTTCATATTGCAAAGATTGACCTTACAAACAACTTATTACAACCTATTACATTAATTGGCAAAAGATCCCAAATCACACAACAATACATTGATATATAAAGATTTTTACACAATATGATTAACTAAAACAGGATATAAAGGTAAACCCAAATGAAAATAAACATAATTTTAACAAATTGCAATCAATGCAAATTAAAAACCTACATTCATCACAAAACCATGGTGGAAGCAGCCAGTTACACATTGTATAAACAGACCAGAATAATTTAAAAAATATTGGATTATTTGTATAAAATTCAGGAAGTACCGATAAAAAAAACGAGAAAAGATGATAAAACAAGCTTTATCATAAAAATGATAAGAATATTATAATTTATAATTTGACTAGAAAAAAATTCACCTCTTTTCTCGCAAGTCGTATCAGATTAGCCCCGGAAATAATGCCCTAATCCCTGTCACAATCAGCTCGATTCCTAAAGACATCAACAACAGCCCCATAATACGGGTGATAACGTTAATTCCCGTCTGCCCAAGGTATTTGACCACTAAAGGAGCGGCTCGAAATAATAACCAGCAGCAAAAAGCAAACAACGCGCTGGTTAGCGCAAGTCCAATAAAATTTTGCCACCCCTGGTAGCGAGAACTCCAAACAATACAAGAACTGATTGCACCAGGACCTGCCATTAACGGTAATGCCAATGGCACAACCCCGACACTCTCTCTGATCGCTGTTTCTGATTTTTCCTGCTTATTTTGCTTATCTTCCCCAAGCTTACCGTTAATCATCGACATAGCGATAGTCACAACAAGAATCCCACCAGCAATACGGAAAGAATCAATGGAAATACCAAACATACGCAGGATCGAATCACCTAACAGCAAAGCTGTCCATAAAATGATGGCAACAGAAATATTGGCTATAAAATTAGTTTTATTACGGGCAGATTGAGTCTGGTAATGAGTCATGCTAATAAAAACCGGCAAGATACCAACGGGATTAACTAGCGCAAACAATCCAACAAAAAACTTAATGTAACCAGGAAGATCCAGTAGCAAGTCACTCACAAATAACTCCTCATTGAGCTACGCAGTATTAGTAAGTCTGTTTCCATATGGTCATCCACCAGAATATTATGGAAAACTTAATTTTTTCTTTACATTATACCGATAAGATTTCGGTTTCTATCCACTATAACCCATTTTTTAATTAATAATTTCTTATATAAAAAGTTGTTTACTCGATATTTTCGCCAAGTTAATAACTTAATCTTATTCACTCTTTTGCCATTCAATTCATATTATCACCCATCAAAGCTGAAAGGAGTCAGCTTTGCATTTGTGTGATTAAGATCAATATATATTTAATACCAAATGGTAACCTGTAGCTATCATAAAATCACCAGACTAAATAGTCTGTAAAATACTTTTTTACCTAATATTAAAGATTTTTAATATTTATCAGGAGTCGTTTTTTATGACTGTAACTAATGCTACTGAACTGAATGAAATGGTTGCCAGAGTAAAAAAAGCGCAACGTGAATTTGCTAACTTCTCTCAAGAACAAGTTGACAAAATCTTCCGAGCTGCCGCTCTTGCGGCAGCCGATGCACGTATTCCTTTAGCAAAATTAGCCGTGACAGAATCGGGTATGGGTATTGTCGAAGACAAAGTCATCAAAAATCACTTTGCCTCCGAATACATCTATAACGCATATAAAGATGATAAAACTTGTGGCATTTTGTCCGAAGACCAAACATTCGGCACTATCACTATTGCTGAACCTATAGGCTTAATTTGCGGCATCGTGCCAACCACTAACCCAACATCTACAGCTATTTTTAAGGCGCTAATCAGCCTGAAAACCCGTAACGGTATTATTTTCTCACCACACCCACGAGCTAAAAAAGCAACCAACAAAGCCGCTGAATTGGTCCTACGTGCTGCAATTGAGGCTGGCGCACCTGAAGATATTATTGGCTGGATTGATGAACCCTCTGTTGAACTTTCTAATGCGTTGATGCACCACCAGGATATCAACCTGATCCTCGCTACCGGTGGCCCAGGTATGGTAAAAGCGGCATACAGCTCAGGTAAACCCGCAATCGGCGTTGGGGCGGGTAACACCCCCGTCGTCATTGATGAATCAGCTGATATTAAACGTGCCGTTGCATCTATTCTGATGTCCAAAACGTTTGACAACGGCGTTATCTGCGCTTCAGAACAGTCCGTTATCGTAGTGGATTCTGTTTACGAACAGGTACGTGAACGATTCTTTACTCACGGCGGTTATTTGTTACAAGGCAAAGAGCTGCAAGCTGTTCAGGATATTATCCTGAAAAACGGTAACCTGAACGCAGCAATTGTTGGTCAGCCTGCAACTAAAATTGCCAAAATGGCAGGCATCAATGTTCCTGAAAAAACCAAAATACTCATTGGGGAAGTCAGCCAGATTGATGAAACTGAACCTTTTGCTCACGAAAAACTGTCTCCACTGCTCGCTATGTACCATGCAAGCAGTTTTGAAGATGCGGTAGAAAAAGCAGAAAAACTGGTTGAAATGGGCGGTATTGGTCACACCTCCTGCCTGTATACCGATCAAGATAATCAAGCAGCAAGAGTCAAGTACTTTGGCGACAAAATGAAAACAGCACGCATCCTGGTGAATACACCCGCATCTCAAGGTGGTATCGGTGATCTTTACAACTTCAAACTTGCTCCATCTCTAACACTAGGTTGCGGTTCCTGGGGAGGAAATTCCATCTCCGAAAATGTGGGGCCAAAACATCTCATCAACACCAAAACCGTGGCGAAGAGAGCAGAAAATATGTTATGGCATAAACTTCCAAAATCAATTTACTTCCGTCGGGGTTCCCTACCTGTCGCATTAGGGGAAGTGGCAACCGATGGTGCAAAACGGGCCTTTATCGTAACAGACCGTTTCTTATTCAATCATGGTTATGCTGATCAAGTCACTGATGTGCTGAAATCCCACGGGATAGAAACAGAAGTTTTCTTTGAAGTTGAAGCTGACCCGACATTGAGCATCGTTCGTAAAGGTGCTGAACAAATGCATTCATTCAAACCAGATATCATTGTTGCACTAGGGGGGGGTTCTCCAATGGATGCCGCCAAAATTATGTGGGTAATGTATGAACACCCTGAAACGCATTTCGAAGAATTAGCCCTGCGATTTATGGATATCCGTAAACGCATCTACAAATTCCCGAAAATGGGCATTAAAGCTAAAATGGTAGCAATTACCACAACTTCCGGCACAGGCTCTGAAGTGACACCATTTGCCGTTGTCACTGATGATACCACCGGTCAAAAATATCCATTGGCTGACTATGCCCTGACTCCAGATATGGCTATCGTTGATGCTAATCTGGTAATGGATTTACCAAAATCACTGTGTGCTTTTGGTGGCTTGGATGCTATCACCCATTCTCTAGAAGCTTATGTATCTGTGCTGGCAAACGAATACTCTGACGGACAAGCACTTCAAGCACTAAAACTACTAAAAGAATTCCTTCCAGCCAGCTATCACGAAGGTGCAACTAATCCTATTGCCCGTGAACGGGTTCATAATGCTGCAACCATTGCTGGCATTGCATTTGCTAACGCCTTTCTGGGCGTATGTCACTCTATGGCACACAAACTGGGTTCTGAGTTCCATATCCCGCACGGCCTTGCTAACGCATTGCTGATTTGTAATGTTATCCGTTATAACGCTAACGATAACCCAACTAAACAGACTGCATTCAGCCAATATGACCGTCCACAGGCACGCCGTCGTTATGCTGAAATTGCAGATCATCTTGGCTTATCTGCTACCGGGGACCGTACCGCAACAAAAATTGAAAAACTGCTAGCATGGCTGGAAGAGATGAAATCTGAACTGGGTATCCCAACCTCTATCCGCGCCGCCGGTATTCAGGAAGCGGACTTTTTAGTAAAAATTGATAAATTGTCTGAAGATGCTTTCGATGACCAATGCACTGGCGCGAATCCTCGCTATCCTCTGATTTCTGAGCTGAAACAACTCTTGTTGGATTCATACTATGGACGTGAATTCACAGAAACAACTGTCACACAGGAAACAACAGAGCCAGCACAAAACCCGGGCAAAAACTAACCATCAACTAACTTAATATCACTTAAAGGGTGCTGATATCAGTACCCTTTAACTCATGCCATAAAAACGCCGACTCAATCCTAATAAGCCCTCAAACGTCCTCTGGAAGCTTTAAAAAATTATTAACTACCGCTGTATTTTCGTTTTTCCTTAGCTTCATTGATAACATCCGTATAGTGTTTGCGGCAAACAGACACATATTTTTCATTACCCCCGATATCAATCTGCTTACCATCATAAATGGCCACACCTTCACTATCAAAACGTAATACACGGCTTGCTTTACGTCCACAATGGCAAATAGTTTTCAGCTCAACCAACTTATCAGCCCATGCCAAAAGATATTGGCTACCGCTAAAAAGCTCCCCTCTAAAATCAGTTCTCAACCCATAACATAGGGCAGGAATATCATCGTAGTCAGTCACTTTACACAGCTGTTCAACCTGTTCTTTTGTAAGAAACTGACATTCATCAATCAACACACAATGCACTTTCTCCCGCTTATTTTCATTTCTGATCAACTCACCTATATCCGTCTGTTGGCTAAACAGGAGTGCACCAGCGGATAATCCAATCCGAGAACTGACTTTTCCTTTTCCAAACCGAGTGTCAATTTCTGCGGTAAAAATCAGCGTCCTCATCCCCCTCTCATTATAGTTATATGAAGACTGCAACAGAGATGTCGATTTTCCAGCGTTCATTACAGAGTAATAAAAATAAAGTTGAGCCATAGGCCCTACCCCTTAACAAAATTTATAAAGCCATATAGTCAGATGAGTTTACCATAAACTTTAGTAGTGATTATCCATCTCAGTAAGCTACATCCGTTGATATCGTAAAATATTTAGCTTAGTGATGTCTTAATCATTCATGATCATTATTACATCACATGGGCAATTAAGACTCATCTGCGTGGCAAATGCTCATGTTTAAATTAAGCAAATGAAAGATTGATTGATTTGTTGCATATTGTATGCAAATTAATAAACTGCGTGATTTACTGTCAGAAAATGACAACAGAAAATCAAGGATAACTCATGGATTAGTCATAAGTTTTTTTAAACTTAGTATTATTCTTCCTTAACTGGTATGATAAGAAACAGTTAAAATTACTTACCGATTTAGTATATAGATGGTTTATAAATTAGAGAGATAATCATGTACCCTCTTAAAGGTACTTTGAACATGTTATTGGTGAATGACAATCAAAATAGCTGTATAAAAAGCGCTATATAACTTTTGTAAAGAAATTACGTTTAAAAAAAAGAGTCATTTTATCGGAATATGAGAAATTGACTATTGCAGAAAATAAAATAGCATTCTATTATTATATCCACATCAGCCATCATCATTATAATTTGAGACCAGGACAATGAGCGATTTAAAAACCTTAAATAACATCCGTACTTTACGAGCTCAGGCAAGAGAATGTGACCTTGAGTTCTTAGAAGAAATACTAGAAAAACTGACCGTCGTTGTTGAAGAACGCCGTGAAGAAGAAAGTCTGGTACAAGCGGAATTAGAAGAACGCACACGTAAATTGGAAGAAGTTCGTAAAATGATTCTTGAACAAGGAATTGATCCAAGCGAATTGCTCCAAACAATGAGTACTGGCAAATCTGCTGGTAAAACAAAACGTGCTGCACGTCCAGCTAAATATCAATATGTTGATACAAACGGTGAAACTAAAACCTGGACTGGCCAGGGACGTACACCAGCTGTTATCAAAAAAGCAATTGAAGAGGAAGGTAAAACTCTGGAAAGCTTCTTGCTGTAACTTGTTGTTTTTGAATTGATTTAATTAAAAACACCCTTTCAAAATAGAAGGGTGTTTTTATTATTTAAATTGTTTAAATAACAAAAGAATTAACAGCTATCATATCAATTTGTTTGAGTATCATTGACAAGGATTTAATCAAGTTGTGCGTTTTTGTATCATTCTTTTGTGATAAAGCAGAGCTAGTTGTAACCTAGCTAATGCCAAGGCAAATAATAATCAAACAGACACAACTATTTACTTCTTTTGGTAACTGTCGTTGATCCAATAGAAAAGGAGCCAACTGGCTCCTTTTCCTTATTTAGATTTATGATAAAAACTCAAATACCACTCTACGAACTGCTTCACACCATGCCTGACCGAAGTATTGGGTGCAAATCCTATTCTTTGAAAAATGTCACTGGAATCGGCACAGGTCGATAGAACATCACCATCTTGCATAGGCATAAAATTTTTCTTGGCCTGAATGCCTAATGACTCTTCTATCGCTTCAATAAAATCACCTAATCTAGTTGGTTGACCATTACCAATATTATAAATACAGTAAGGAGCAGAACTGGTAGATATTTGCCCATCCTCAACCACCCAGCTCTCATTTGGCACAGGAATGATGTCTTGTAATCTGATTATTGATTCAACGATATCATCTATATAAGTAAAATCTCTAACCATATTGCCGTGGTTATACACATCAATAGGATGCCCTGATAACATAGCCTTAGTGAACTTAAATAAAGCCATATCAGGACGCCCCCATGGGCCATATACGGTGAAAAAACGCAAACCTGTCGTTGGCAACTGATAAAGATGAGAATAACTGTGAGACATTAATTCATCTGATTTTTTAGTTGCCGCATATAACGAAATTGGATGATCAACAGAATCGTTTGTAGAAAACGGTTGCTTTCTATTTAGCCCGTAAACTGAACTGGAAGAGGAATATAATAAATGCTCAACATTATTATGACGACAAGCTTCCAGTATATTGATATGCCCTATTATATTCGAATCAATGTAAGCCATTGGATTCTGCAATGAATAGCGAACACCAGCCTGAGCCCCCAGATGGATAACCCGCTGAAATTGATGTCGCTCAAAAAGATCGGGAATAGCTATTCTGTCAGCTAAATCCAGTTTTTCAAATTTAAAACCTGGCTTGCCAAGTAATAGGTCTAACCGTGCCTGCTTGAGATTCACATCATAATAGTCATTAAGGTTGTCGATACCTACAACCTCATACCCCATTTGCAATAACCGCTGACTCACATGGAAACCAATAAAACCAGCAGCACCTGTCACTAAGAGTTTCATCGTATTACTCAGATAACTGGGTTAATGGATGCACCACGACCAATCCCATAATAAATAAAACCTCGGGATTGCAGGCGTTCAGGATCATAGAGATTCCGGCCATCAAAGATAACCGGGGTCTTAAGAGACTCTTTGATGACATCAAAATCCGGTGCACGGAAACTTTGCCATTCAGTACAAATAATCAGGGCATCCGCTCCCTTAAGAGCCGCCTCTTTAGTACCCATTAATGACAAATCATCACGTTGACCATAAATACGTTGGGCTTCCTGCATAGCTTCAGGATCGTAAGCCTGTATTTTTGCACCGCCCTGCCACAATGTTTCCATCAAAACACGACTTGATGCTTCACGCATATCATCGGTATTCGGTTTGAACGCTAATCCCCAAACAGCAAATGTCTTACCGGATAAATCTTCACCAAAGTGACGTTTTACAAAAGAAGGTAATTTACTCTTTTGCTGTTCATTCACTTGTTCTACCGCATGAAGAATTTTAGGCTGATAACCAATTTGCTCCGCAGTACGAATTAACGCCTGTACATCTTTCGGGAAACAGGAGCCACCATAACCACAACCCGGATAAATAAAATGATAACCAATACGAGAATCAGAACCAATTCCTTGACGAACATGTTCAATATCAGCTCCCAGCATTTCAGCTAAGTTAGAGATCTCATTCATAAAGCTGATTTTTGTTGCCAACATACAGTTTGCGGCATATTTCGTCAGTTCTGCGCTGCGGATATCCATCACAATCATACGATCATGATTACGGTTAAATGGTTCATACAATTCACGCACCAGATCAATGACTCTTTCGTTATCACACCCAATAATGATTCGCTCAGGACGCATACAATCTGCAATAGCGGCCCCTTCTTTCAGGAATTCTGGATTAGAAACCACATCAAATGGAATATCAAGATTGCGCTGACGCAGACTCTCATTGACAACAGCATTAACTTTATCGGCGGTACCAACAGGAACCGTGGATTTATCGATAATAACTTTATAACTCTCCATGTACTCCGCTATAGTACGGGCAACAGCGGTTACATATTTCAAATCTGCTGAACCATCTTCATCAGGAGGCGTTCCTACAGCAATAAACTGTAATTTACCGTGTGCAACACCGGCCTTTGCATCTGTACTAAAATTCAGACGGCCTTCTTCATAATTCTTCTTAACCAGCGGTGCCAAGCCAGGTTCAAAAATAGGGATCTGACCATTTTTCAAGTTTTCAACTTTATTTGCATCTACATCAATACAAAGTACATCATGCCCTACTTCAGCTAAAACCGTAGCCTGCACCAAGCCAACATAACCAATACCAAATACCGTAACTTTCATATGATACCTAAATTTCCGCAAAATTATTCTTTAGTCTGATTCTGTAAAGCCACTAGCCCTAACCAATCAGTAAACTCTTTGCCTAACTCATAGTGTTTCATACCATACCGAACAAACGCCTGCATATATCCAAGCTTATTGCCACAATCATGGCTTAAACCCTGCAAGTGGTATGCTTCCACGGGTTCCTCTTCCATTAACATAGCAATCGCATCGGTAAGTTGAATTTCATCGCCGGCCCCTGGTGCTGTTTTTGCCAATAACGGCCAAATTCTTTCAGACAGCACATAACGGCCAACAATAGAAAGGTTTGATGGTGCTTCTTCCGGTTTAGGTTTTTCAACTACACGTTTGATTGGCTTACTATCACCTGGTTGAAGACTTGCTCCCTGGCAATCAACAACACCATAACTGGAAACTTCTTCATGAGGCACAGGCTCTACTAATATCTGGCTGGCACCGGTTTCATTATAACGAGCCAACATCTCACTCAGATTATATTTAGTTAGGTCTGTACTATACTCGTCAAGAATAACGTCAGGGAGTATCACAGCAAAAGGTTCATCACCAATTAAAGGCTTCGCACATAACACAGCATGTCCTAACCCTTTAGCAATTCCCTGCCGGGTTTGCATAATAGTGACATGGCTTGGGCAAATAGACTGAACTTCATCCAATAACTGACGTTTCACCCTTTTTTCAAGGATCGCTTCCAGCTCAAAACTGGTATCAAAATGGTTTTCGATTGAATTTTTCGATGAATGAGTAACCAAGATAATTTCATTAATGCCAGCGGCAATACACTCATTAACAACGTACTGAATAAGGGGCTTATCCACTAAAGGTAGCATCTCTTTAGGAATCGCTTTCGTGGCGGGTAACATTCTGGTTCCTAATCCCGCGACGGGAATAACGGCTTTCTTAACTACTTTGTTTACTGATGGCATTAATCTTATCTCCTGCTGTTTTTGGTTGAAACAAATCCGTCTTCAACTCAAAATCAGTGCTAACTCTTTCAGAACCTATTCCAATAAAGCATTATTATCTCTCACATATACCTGTTACCTTTCAAGTTGCCTCTTTGTTGGCTGCACTCACTCACCCCAGTCACAGAGTTATCTATGCTCCTGGGGATTCGCTCCCTTGCCGTCGCGATGCATCTTGAAATCTATTGGGTATAGTACGCCGCTTCACTCGCTCTTTTTGGACTAGATTAAGCACGTCCAAAAGCCAGTGCTTTTATCTAAGCACTAGCAAATCCACTTTTTACTACAAAGAACAGCCAATAAATATAGCCTAATGAGATAGGTTCCAGACGTAATGGGCTGAGTATACCAGCTAATTCTATCCGATAAACAGCACCGTAATGTTTAATTACATCACCGTGACTTGATGTTTAATATCTGCTTTTTTAAGCAAAATGTCACTCTGGTAATATTCATCTGGAACACATTGAAGAAAGCATCAATTTTATTTGACTATCTGTATTCCAAATCCGGCATTGCCATTCAGCACTATGAGAACAAACTTGGTTCGAACAAATCGTTCGCAATGTTCCAAGCGGAACACCACTATCTAATTGAATTTGGCGATTACCCGATTTAATACTGGCATGTAACCCCGCAGAAGTAAGCAAAACCGTTTTATTAACGGTATGATAATACCCGAGCAACAGTGGAAATTGCCCTTGTAGCCCTGCATTCTCCAACAAGTTATTAATCCTGTTCAAAATACCTGCCATGCTGGGTAAACGCCGAGAATGATGGATGATATGTTCTTGTAATAAGCTATTAAATACAACTCTTAGTAATAATGCTGAAATCACACCATACTCTTTTGAACGGCTAATATCCAGACAATAAAAAGCTAATTCATTATCAGACAATGCAGCCATATCGAGAATTAACCCTGGTTTATCAATCATATTTAATTTTCGGTAATTGACCCTACAGTGAGCAATCACCTGTGAAACCGGGGGTTGCAACTGCTTAAGCATATTTAATGCTTCATCTGAATTATGTTTTAACGTTAACCAATCTTTATTCAAATTATTCTGCTCAATCGCACCGGACATAAAGACCGCAGGATGCAAATAGGCCAACACAGCCTTTTTGATCTCATTGAGATCTGAAACGGGTTTTAATAAAACATCTTTTGCACCTAAACGAAGTACTTCATCAACTTCTGCCATCTTGTTGGTTGCTGAAATAATAATAACTGGAATACTCACACCCTCATTAGTCAATTTGGCAACAAATTCAATACCATTCATAACCGGCATATCTAAATCACATAAAATAAGTTCAATATGCGCTTCGCTTCCCAGCATCTGTAATGCAACAGCACCATTAGATGCAACCAACACCCTAGCACCCAACGTTCGCAAATACCCTGCCAGCAAAGAACTAAAAACAGGTTCATCCTCTACAATCAAAATTTCTTTGCCTGCCAGTGCTTTTTCCATAAACGCGCTCCCTTACCTTAATATTGCGACTTTCACCTTTATCTTAGGTACTATCAATCATATTAGTTCAATTGAGTGACTATCATTTGTTCTCTTACGTTTCTTTGCAATAGAAAACGCATAAAATGGTATTTCACCCTTAAAAAATTGGAGTTATTTTGACAGAATTATGTCCTTGTGGTAGTGCAATAACTTTTGCAGATTGTTGTTCTCCTTATCTGCAAAACATAAAATTTGCTGCCAACGCTGAATCATTAATGCGTTCCAGATACAGTGCTTATGTAAAACACAATGTCGATTATCTTATTACCAGTTGGCATCCTGACTGTCAGGCTGAAAAGTGGCGTTTAGATATAGAACAAAGTTTTATTGCAACTCAATGGATCGGGTTAAATGTAATCGCGACTGAAAAAGGCAAAGACGACAACGAAGCCTATGTTGAATTTTCAGCTTGCTTTCTTGATCAGAAAGCTCAAGATAAACAACTTATCCATGAACGCTCACGTTTTCTTCGTATAGATCGGCGTTGGTACTATATTGATGGTGTAAAGCCTCAAACTGGCCGTAATAATCCTTGCCCATGCGGTTCGGGTAAAAAATACAAAAAATGTTGTGGTTAAAAACCACAGACAAAAACCAGATAAACAAGAAACGAAAAAGATTTAAGGAATCATCTCATTCATGCCACACCAAAATATACAAAAGAAAATTCTGCGTACTATTTGCCCTGATGCGAAAGGATTAATCGCTAAAATTACCAATATCTGCTACAAACACCAACTGAATATAGTTCAGAACAACGAATTCGTCGATCATTGCACTGGCCGTTTTTTCATGCGCACTGAACTTGAAGGAATCTTCAACGATGAAACATTTCTGGCTGATTTAGATGACGCACTTCCGGTTGGATCTCAACGGGAATTAAACTCTGCGGGTCGTCGTCGGATCGTTATTATGGTGACAAAAGAAGCGCATTGTCTTGGGGATTTACTCATGAAAAGCGCTTATGATGGACTTGATGTTGAAATTGCGGCAGTTATTGGCAACCACGCAACATTGCAATCATTAGTTGAGCAATTTGGTATTCCTTTTCATTTAATCAGTCACGAAGATTTAACCCGTGAACAACACGACGAAAAACTGATTGCCCAGATCGATCAATACAAACCTGATTACGTGGTACTAGCCAAATACATGCGGGTACTGACACCAGAATTCGTTCAACATTATCCAAATCAGATCATTAACATTCACCACTCCTTCTTACCTGCATTTATAGGGGCCCGTCCTTATCATCAAGCTTACGAGAGAGGTGTAAAAATCATAGGAGCAACAGCTCACTACGTGAATGACAATCTGGATGAAGGTCCAATTATTACTCAGAACGTCATTAACATAGACCATACATACACAGCGGAAGACATGATGAGAGCGGGCCGAGACGTTGAAAAAAACGTCCTAAGTCATGCTTTATACTGGGTTCTTGCTCAACGTGTTTTTGTTTATGGGAACCGCACTATAATTCTTTAAAATTAAATCAATTGGGACATAAGAGCAGCATTCAATAATTTAATTTTCAAACATATGTTTTACAGCGGCGGTTCATTTGATATGACTCCGCCCGTTGTAACCGACAATGATACATTTCAAAACTTGATGGGGTTCTATTTGTTCATAGGCTCAATATAAGGATAAAAAAACGGCATACGGTCACTTATTTTCAAAATAGACTTTACAGCAGCAGCTCATTTGATGTGATTCTGCCTGCTGTCATCAACAGTGATACATTTCAAAACTTGGTGGGATTCCCGGACGGCCAAAGGGAACAGACTGTAAATCTGCCGTCACAGACTTCGAAGGTTCGAGTTGAGCGCAGCGAAACAACAATGCGGCGCTTGCGACGCGTTGGCCCGCAGGGCGAGGAACGCAGTGACGAGTCATCCTTCCCCCACCACCGGCAAACAGACTCCTTATTTGCTCACAACCGGACCAATTAAGGATAAAAAAACGGCATACGGTCACTTATTTTCAAAATAGACTTTACAGCAGCAGCTCATTTGATGTGATTCTGCCTGCTGTCATCAACAGTGATACATTTCAAAACTTGGTGGGATTCCCGGGCGGCCAAAGGGAACAGACTGTAAATCTGCCGTCACAGACTTCGAAGGTTCGAGTTGAGCGCAGCGAAACAACAATGCGGCGCTTGCGACGCGTTGGCCCGCAGGGCGAGGAACGCAGTGACGAATCATCCTTCCCCCACCACCGGCAAACAGACTCCTTATTTGCTCACAACCGAACCAATTAAGGATAAAAAAACGGCATACGGTTACTTATTTTCAAAATAGACTTTACAGCAGCAGCTCATTTGATATGATTCTGCCCGCTGTAATCAACAGTGATACATTTCAAAACTTGGTGGGGTTCCCGAGCGGCCAAAGGGAGCAGACTGTAAATCTGCCGTCACAGACTTCGAAGGTTCGAATCCTTCCCCCACCACCACCGCTTAATATGCACTCAAGCATTCCAAAGAAACTAATAACAGCATATTCCCCATTCAGGGGAAGGTCGAGAACCTTCGCCAAGGTTCGAGTTGAGCGCAGCGAAACAACATCCTCCGTAGATATTTTCGTCAAAGATCTGGGATTAGTATTAGAGACAGGCAAGGCATTGAGATTCCCATTACCTCTATCAGCCACAGCACATCAAATGTTCCTTGCTGCTACTAACGAAGGTTTTGGTCAATGGGATGACAGCGCAGTTATCAAAACTTTTAAAGGTATCACTTTACCGGAGAAAGAATTATGACCATTAAATTAGGTGTTATTGCCGATGACTTTACCAGCGCAACCGATATCGCAAGTTTTATGGTGCAAAGCGGCTGGCGGGTTGTTCAGTTACTGGTTGCACCTGATGAAAATACAGTCGTCCCACAGAATATTGATGCCATTGTTATCAGCCTAAAAAGCCGCTCTTGCCCGGTAGATGAAGCGGTGAACAACTCACTAAAATCCTGCCGCTGGTTACGCCAAAAAGCAGGCTGTCAGCGAATATTCTTCAAATACTGCTCAACATTTGATTCCACCAGCAAGGGTAATATCGGGCCAGTAACAGATGCTCTGATGGGGGAACTGAACACAGATATCACGCTGATCTGCCCTGCACTGCCGGTTAATGGGCGTACCGTTGTGCATGGACATCTGTTTGTTAACGGGCAACGGGTCAATAAAAGTGGTATGCAACACCACCCAATAACACCCATGAAAGACGCTAATCTAATACGCCTGATGGAGCAACAGGCCCAGGGAAAAACAGGTCTGGTAGATCTGACTTCCTCTGGTGAAATATCTACCACCAGGCGACGAGAAAATCGGTGAGGAAATTGCGAAGCTGGCCGCAAAACACAACGCAATTCTGCTTTCTAACCACGGACCTGTTGTCGGTGGCAAAACTTTACGGCAAGCTTTTTTCAATGCGGAAGAATTGGAAGATACTGCCCGGTTGTATCTGACATTATTACCATACGGTTTCACCACCTTAAATAAAGGGCAAGTGCAGGAACTTGAAACTCGTTATCCCAAAAACTGAATAAAAGGAATTCATCATGGCTGAATTTGCGGCAAACCTAAGTACGATGTTTAACGACGTTCCTTTTAAAGAACGTTTTGCCCGCGCAGCCAAAGCTGGATTTAAAGGCGTTGAATATCTGTTTCCTTATGAAGAAACCGCTGAAAACCTGGCTGTCCTGTTAAAACAGCATCAATTAACACAGGTTCTGTTCAACATGCCTGCCGGAAACTGGGCGGCGAACGAAAGAGGGATAGCCTCTGTTCCTGGTCGTGAAAAAGAATTTGCCGAAGGTGTACAGACCGCTCTGAAATATGCATTGGCTCTGAACTGTAAGCAAATTCATGCTATGGCAGGAAAACTGGATGAACAATTTACACCAGAACAACAACGTGAGTGTTATATCAGAAATATTCAACATTCCGCTGATGTGATGGCGGAACATAACATTAACGTATTAATTGAACCGATTAATAATCGTGATATGCCAGGTTATTTTCTGACAACTCAGCATCAGGCTGAAATATTGCTTAAAGAAATTAACCGCCAAAATGTTTTTATTCAGCTAGACCTTTATCACTGCCAGATTATGGAAGGTGATTTACTTCGCACCATTGAACGTTTATGGGGAAAATTCAGTCATATCCAGATTGCCTCCGTACCGGAACGCCATGAACCTGATAGTGGCGAAGTGAACTACCCATGGTTATTTAATAAACTGGATGAAATGGGCTATCAAGGCTGGCTAGGTTGTGAGTATCACCCCATCGGCTACACTGAAAATGGTCTGGGTTGGTTGATCAAGGCACAGAAATAACCGGAAAAAATATGCTCCCATCAGAGCGCAGAGACTTTATTTATCGCTATGTACATGAATATCGCACAATTTCCATCAGCGCCTTGGTTGAACTGATGAACGTTTCGCATATGACAGTACGGCGGGATATCCGCACTCTGGAAGAGGAAGGCAAAGTCATTAATGTCAGTGGCGGTGTGCAACTCAGTGATGTTCTACGCCAAGAATTACCCTGGAATGAAAAAGCCCAACTTAATCATCGGCATAAACGAGA
>NZ_RCWA01000004.1 GCF_018448905.1 Photorhabdus heterorhabditis
TAAAAGCCGGGGTTTGGTTAAGATAGCAGCAAAAACAGGGGGTTATATTTTAAAACAAAAAACAGGCCAATGTTATTATTCTGTTACAAAATATATAAAAAATGCATTAATATTAATCATTTAATAATCAATGTTAATAATTTCAAAATAATTTCATTTTTTGTTTTAATTTTGTGATTTAGATCATATTTTTTATTTTAATTTCAGAATGAGAATACATTGAAATGTGACATTTATCGTTAACTAGTGATTGGGTATTACCTTTTATGATTAGGTTAGATGATGACTTTTAGCTCAGTTGTCAGAACAGGCGCTATGTTATTGCGGATTTATCTATGCCAGTTTTGCTTCTTGTTAACTGTTCGGCCTGTCATTGTGCTCACTTTTTGAAGAGCATAAATGATGATTCTATGCAGTATGAAAAGCTTTCTTGACGTTGAGATGGACCTTGATTAATTTAAGGCAGTATTCGTTGTCGCGTAAGCGATCGTTAATGTTCCCGCAGTCTGAGAGGAATGCCTTCGGGTGACTGATTTCAATGCCATTGTAGCCTGAGAGGTGGCGTCTTCGGACGGTAAATCCGTTTATCCTTTGAAAACGGGTATCACTAGCAATAGTGATGAAGGTGCAATTTCACAGACAATTTTCTGACTTGCCAGTATCATCAAGACAACAACCTGCGGGTTAATTTTGCTTTCTACGATTAGCTTGCCTGGGTGGTTTCGTTCAGCAGTCTGGATGATTGCTGCCAGCTTCGACAGGTTATTGGATATTTTGCGGACAACGCATTGGGTCCAGAAGAAACCGGCAGCGTCACTTGTTGGCGTGATAACGAAAACCAAGTGACGCTGCCAGCGTACAACCTTCCAAACCACGTAATACAAGCTTTCCCCGCATCTTTTACCTTCTGACCAATACGTAGTACACCGGTCGGAGGGTTTTAAGATCGCTATTCACCTTAACGTCTTGAGTAAAAAACAATCATGTTGACGTTTTATATTCAGAAGGTTTTATATTCAGAAGAAGGAGAACAATCGACTCGGTATTGATGGCGACGTCAGTGAAAACTGGCGTTGGAGGTAGTTTGACAACGGTCAGGACGGTGTAAACCGCGAACAGCTCAGAGAGCTGGGGTGCCTCGTAAGAACTCAACATTTCGCCACCCCGATGCACAGATATCAGTCGAGCCGCAGGAAGCGCAAATCAAACCGTGCCGTTGGGGTTGAGAGATGACATTCAGAATACCGTTTTGTATTGCCTGCCTCCGTCAGGTTACAAGCGGTGGTGTCGTGTGGGTTAAAAAGGAAATCGTTTGAATGTCAAAGTTGAGTAAACAGTTAGTCACATTGGCTCGTCAGGCTGGCGGCAGTTTTAAAACCGTTTCAGACAGAATGAAAATAGCCAAACGTCTGGCAGAAAGCATGGCGATATTAAATATTCAAATCCGTGATATTAAGAATATGAAAATTAATCATATTGAAAAATATATCGATAGCCGAAAGTCAGAGAATATTTCAAAGCGCACGTTACAAAATGAGATGGCGGCTGTTCGGGCGATATTCGCTATGGCGGGAAGATCTCAATTAGCTAACCCTCATCACGAACGGTTAAGTAATCATGCGCTCGGATTATCTGGCGCCAGCCGGGAGGGGACTAAGATGGCGATTTCGGATGAGCGTTATCACACGACGCTTGTTTTTGTCCGAGGGAAAGATGAAGGAGTGGCTGCGGCTATGCAACTTTCTCGTTATCTGGGGCTGCGAACGGAAGAAGCGGTTCAGGCGGCAAAGTCATTAAGAACGTGGGAAAAAGCTTTATTGCGTGGGGATGAAAGAGTGAGGGTGGTGTTTGGGACAAAAGGGGGACGTCCCCGTGACACGACGGTGGTTGATCGGGATAAAGTGATCCAGGCCGTCAGGACGGCAATAAAGTATGCCAATAAAAATCAGGGATGTTTGATTGATAAGCCGAATTTACATTCGGCCATTGATCGTTACCGGAATATTGTCAGGGAAGCGGGGTTAACCGGAAAGTCTTCACCACACAGTTTGCGTTATGCTTATGCTGTTGAGGCCATAAATTATCATCTGTCAAAGGGATTCAGCCGAAAAGAAGCGGAAGCGATGGTTTCAATGGATTTGGGACATGGGGATGGGCGCGGGCATTATGTTGCCCGTGTCTACAATAAACAGCAGGATGACAATTAATCAGCTTTTGAATTTAACTTGAATCGAAACCGCCCTGGGCTTAATATCAGTGCGTTAACTTGTTGTTTTCGGGCAACGGCCAATGTCAGATGAGTCTGAGACTGACGCTTTTGGGTGACTCGTCATAAAACCATTGTAACCTGAGAGATGGTGCCTTTGGGCGGTACACCCGTTTATCCTTTGAAAACGGGTATCACTGATTACAGTGATGAAGGTGCATTTTTAGTAACACACGGTGGCCTACTGGCTATCTGATGATCTCACCGCCGAGGGACAGAGTGAAGCCTGTTGTCTCTCTCATATCAACCACCTCCTGATGGGGAATACCTTTCCCTGAGGGATGAGGTTATTCCTCATTTTTTACATTTGAGGAAATATTATGCACACTTTATCGTTATTCATTGAAATATCGGTGCAAGCTGTCCGGTTTGAAGCGCTGATTGGGCACAAAGTTAAGTCAGGGAGATTACCCCGGCTGGTGATGCTTATCAGGCATCCTGACAGGGATTGACCTGACGGATTTATTCACTTTGTATGATGTTCGTGATGGAACATCTTCCTTACATTTCCCGGGGCTTGTCCCCGTCAAGGGCGGACTCCCGGTAACAGGAGTAGTTAATGCCTGCTTTTCATCCCCCCACTGATACGACAACCTTGTCGGCTTCAGAGAGGTTAACGCCGAAACAACGTTCACTTATCCGCGATGTGATCCGTGATGAGCGTGACTGCCGAGATCGTGACGCACTCCTTAAACTTTTGGGCATGATAACGCTGTTCAAAATTGCGGGGATCCTGACGTTAGGTGTGCTGTTGCTGGTTTTCCAGTTGTTATGGGGATAAAGGAGACGAACGATGTTAATGATCTTTGTGACAGTACTTTGGAGCGTTATTCGTTGGATTTCGCTGTCGTTTTACCATGTTATGTCCCGGCTATTACGTCGAAGACAGGTGAGACTACCGGCAGCTCATACGCGAAGACACACGGTATATGCGGGTAAATGGCAACTTTCTGATGACGCGAAGTCGTGCGGGAGACCGGTGGTGGTCAGAGATAGACACAGCTACAAACCGGGTGTGGAGTTGCTGTATTTCGGTGAGGAGAGTCCGGAGCCGTTTTATGGCGAGCGGTACCTTATCGACGAAACGGAAGCGGTGGATTCGGCGCAACAGATGCTCACGCGTCTGTTGAGACAGCGTAGTTTGTCGAAGGCTTATGATGAGGCCGCATAATGGTCAATGAGACGTTGACTGCCGTTACCCGGACGGTGATGCCGGCTGTGGCGATTGAGGAGCCCGTCTGGCTGCGAATGGTAAGTTATCCGTCTGCGCCAGAATATGAAACAGAACGGTTTCATCAACTGATTTACCAGGCATTCAAAGTCTGGTCAGCAGCCAAGCCGGGAACGTGTGAGGTGACGTTTGGTTTTTTCTGTTTGCCGCATGACGGCAACATGAAGGCCCTTTTATGGCAAGCGCTGCGGCTTAAACATCAATCTGATCGGTTACTGATTGCATTGGACGCCTAATTTATTGATTACCCTGACGGGGAAACCCGTGAGGGTTAACTCCGTCAGTCATTTTTTTACAACAGGAGTTAACCCTATGAGTACAATGACGACTAAAGAACACATTCGGGAACCGTCCCAGTCCCTGTCAGTGCAGGCGCTGGCTGAGCCTGAGATATTCAGGAAAACCCGTAGCCGGTTTAATCAGTGGCTGCAGGCGCAATTCGACAATCACTATCACACGCTGAGAAATCATGGTTACCGCTGTTTTCTTGCTCGTCATCATCCGACAGAGCTTGAGCGTTACGATGAGGCATGCGAAGCCTTACGGCGTGAGGAATTTCACCGGTTCAGTGAGTTGCAGACGCTGGGGCTGTTCCTGTATCAACAGGTTCAGCTAAAGGAGAAAAAACTCAGGCAGCGTCGTCGCTGGCTGTTGACCGGGATAGCATTGACGTCGCTGGTGACAGGCGTGTGTTTGATGCTTCATGCTTACGAAGTTGACTTGTCTGTAGTTTATCACTGGCTGACCGCGTTACCGGCCAAAATAGCTAATTATTTCATGCGCTAATTATTTATCCCCTGGGAGAGACGACTCCCTGTGGAAGGGTCTCTTCCTTAATTTTAGACAGGAAGGATGATGACCCTTTATTACCTACCGGATGATATCTGCCGGTTAATAACCCGACGTCTTACAGACAGCCTGGAAAGTGGATGGGCGCCCTGGCAAGCGGCCAGTGAGTACGGTTTGCCGCAGCATGCGCTGACCGGACAACCGTTTAGCGGTATCAATGTGCTGTTGCTCTGGCAAACTATGTTGCAGCGGCAGCTGATATCTAACCGCTGGTTAACCGGTGATGAGTTAAGAGCGTTAGGCGGATGGGTGGTCAACGGTGAAAAACCGACAACCATCGTCCGTTACCGGCCTTCAATGTCGCTGATACGTGTTATTAATCTGGAACAATGTGAAGGACTGCCGGCAGAACTTCAACCCGGTTGTCCTTTACCTCCCCGTCCGGCTCCCGGTTTTGCCGCTGTTCAGCAACTGGTGACGGCCAGTGGGATCCCGGTGGTTCATCGGTCAGGCATTGTGCCCGTTTACCGGCCATGGCATGATCGTATTGAGCTGCCTGTCCGGCGGGACTACGTTGAAGATTCACAATACTGGCATGACTTGTTGTATCAACTGGTTTATGCCACTGGCCATCCGTCCCGGTTAAACCGCTTTGGCCTGACAACCCGAAGTCAGTGGGATGAAGCCCGGGAACAATGGGTGACAGCATTGGGCGCGGCGTTTGTGGCGGCATTGACCGGTGTTCGGGGTAACCCGGTATATCCGGATAGGGTGGCACCTTGGGTACAGACTTTGGATTCAGATCCGTGGTGGTTATTTCAGGTGGCTAATGATGCCCGCCGTGCCATGGATTATTTGCAGCACCGAAAGCAACAGTTACCAACCCGTGTAGGGTTGTGGCAACAAATGGCGACCGTACTGCTTAGCGAACATTATGGTCTGCCGCTGGATGACACGATGTTGGGATGTGATGCAGTTGTTCAGCGTCATATCGACGGTGGTATCACGCCGCTGATGGCTATCAGTGCATTGGCACGAATATACGAGTGGGACCGGCGTGATCAGTCCGAAGGGCGGTTATTCCCGGAAGAATTGGGGCCGGCCAGTGAGGCACTGGCATTGTTCTCCAGCCAGCCATCGTATCTGAACTATTATCGGGTACCGGTCACAGAACAGGCTGATACCGATGAACCGGATACGTTATTACAACCTGAGCGGTTGTCACCGCCGGTGGCGTCTGAGACGGGCAGTGAGGATGAAGATAATGACCCTTATTCTCCTGATGATAATGTGGTGGCGCTGCCATTGGCGGCAACTTACCGGGAACCGAATCCACATAAACAGGCTTTTATCAGACTGTTTAACCAGATTGCACCCCATGAAAATCGCTGGCCGGTGTTCTGTGATTTTGTGCATATGGCCGCCTGTTCATTGTATAACGCGCTGTTGCAAAATGAGGAATTTGAAGCGGACTATATGCAGCGGGTTAAACGTTATTCCCGTGAAGATGCATTCCGGCTGAGTCGTTTGCTGAGTGAAGTTATTATGGGTCTGGAGTATGAGGTCGGTGATTTTCTGGGGTCTATTTTTATGGCGCTGGAATTAGGTAATGACCAGGCTGGTCAGTATCTTACGCCGTTTCCTGTCAGCCATATGATGGCCAAATTACAGCTGGCTGACGGTTTGCCAATGCTGAAATCCGGTGAGCGTGAATATATCACGGTGTCTGACCCGGCTTGTGGTGCCGGCGGGATGATTATTGCGATGCATCAGGCAATGCTGGAAGCGGGGTTTAATCCTCAGCAGCAGATGCTGGCGTTTTGTGTCGATATCGACCCGGTTGCCGCGATGATGACGTATATCCAGCTGTCGTTGCTGGGTGTCCCGGCCGTGGTCACGGTGGGCGATTCACTCACTCATGTCATGTCTCAGCAAATGGTGACGCCAATGTACCATTTAGGCTGCTGGCAGTTCAAACGTCAGCGTCAGGAAGCTGAAAACGAAATAGCGATGCGTAAGGCTGGCTGATACACATTTTTAATTTAAGTCACCATTGGGTGGCCTCACATTAACCTGATAGGGGATATCCCCTAAGGGGAAACCCCGTCAATCACGAGATTTCCCTTATGTCTTTATTACGTTTTTATATCCGGCATCAATTCGTAGAACGAATGGGGCTGGCGCTGAATGATAACGCTATTTTCTGTCTGTTTCATGAGTGCCAGGGAGACTACGTCAATACCCATGTAAAGTTTACCAAAGAGTTACTTTTGCCCGTCATGGATCATTTTTTGGACAGTTTGTATGAGGAGCTGGCAAACCGGGCTAGATGCAGAAATAGTGAACGTATCCTGACGTTATGGATACGGGGAATGGATGCGATATCTCATGTTTATCAGGATCCGATGCTGATGCCTTATACCCATCTGGACAGTAGTGGCCGTGTGGATACCCTTATCAGGCCAGATACCGCCGTGTTACTGAATTTGACGGCAGAGCAGTTTTTGTGTCTGACGGCGCAGGATAATCTACCGGAAGATGAACAAATGGGGCTGGAACAGTTCAGCAAAACACAACAGTACTGGACACGTTTTATGGACTATCTGGATAAGCAGTTGACAGAAACGTGTCGGTATTGTTTTGAACGTTTGGGTCAATTTCTTCGTCACTTACAGGTTGAACCCCGTTTAATACGGCGTTTTTCCTTCTCTATCGGTTACATTGATGTATTCATGGGGCCACAGGATTTACACAATATTGAGGCAGAGGAATTTGAGTCAGGGTATCTCGAAGAGTATATCGATGATGTCTCTGATGGACTGATGACACCCGTCCAGTTCCAGGTTGATGTGGTATATAAGAATGGTCGTGTGATAGAGAGTTTTCGATCAGATGTAGACATTGAAAATGTTAATAACCCAACACTCAAGGATTATCGGAATGTGGTGGATGAGGCAATCACATGGGTACATGAGCAGTTTGTGCTGAAAACCCGTTTAGTGAGCCTGTTTTCGCCAGTACATAGGCTGGCAGTATAACTAAAATTTAACCCATTGGGGGAAATGTTCCCTCAATGGGAACGTTTCTCCTCAGGAGAACGACGATGTTACTTTTTAAGGCGAAAGACCTGAAACCCGGTTACTGCATGACAAATGTGATCTGAAGGTGACGCTGACAGCCACACAAATTATCACACAATTTTACCCCTGATTGCCGGGATGCCGGCAGTCGTTTTCACCCTGACGGGCGTTATTTCCCGTCAGGGGGTAACGCCCGTATTTATTTCGGAGCGTTATTGATGAAAAAGATTAAGACCAAAACAGACCCAAAAACTGTTCGCAAGAATAAAGTCACCCGTCGTTATGGCAGGCGTTTCCGGCCTGATTTGTACCGGATGATGACGGTCAGGATTATCGGGGCGTTTGGAAAAAGAAAGCGCCCTGATGTACAGGCCACAAAATTGTGGAGACCGGCTGTCCGGCTATAAATAACTCGGATGGGTCTATCCGAAAGCGGGATAGCTTTTTCACATCGCTGAACTTATCACTTGCCTGTGGGGCATTACCTTCACAGGGTATGCTCTGTGAAGGTAAAAAAAGAGGATTTTTTACTATGCCGAAGTGGTACGCTAATCGTTTGCATATCACGGGTCAACCTGACCAACTGGATGCGCTGCAACAATGGGCATTGGGAGACAAAACTCCCTATTACGGGCAGGCTATCCATCAAAGTATTAAGCTGTTTGTTGCGGGCTGTGCCGGTCTCCTGCAACCCACTGAAACGACAGATTACCCACTTTATCCGGCGCTGGTCGCGAAGGGGAAAGGAGGAAGCTCACCGGCAAACCGGGCGTTTGAGCACTGGCTGGCCTTGTTAAAAGATAATGTTGTGCTTGATGAAGTCACCAGCCAGCAGATTAACAGGCTATACCAACAAAGTAGTCTGGCCGCGCGAAAATGGGAGACGTTGCTCCCGGCAGCGCAGGAAACCATCATGGCGTTGTTTAACCAAAAGTCCCGTGACTGGTTCGGTCTGGTTGACTGGAACGGAGAACGTGACACGGAAATGCTGTGGTCTCATCTTGATGACCGGCTGACAGAGACGGTTCCGGGTGACTTGTTTTTGCTGATACCGACCCGTCTTGCGAGTGAAATCAATGGATTTTGGGGCGGATTGTTAAAGGATCATGAGACGACTCATGAATTGTATATCCGATTGTACGGTATGGCACAGCCGCGAGGTTATGACATAGCCTGGAAGCACCATGATGATGGCAGTCTGACCGGGCATTTTGACAAAACACCCCAGGAGCCGTGGTATGAAAAAGTTATAGCGCCTTTATCCAGGCAATATCACTGCCATATCACCCATTATTTTAAGGGTGTCAGTGGTTTTTGTGGTTATGACAAATACCGGAATGGGCAGAGGGAAACGGGTAGCATTGGTGAACTGGAATTTGGTGAGGAAGACGGTATCCGTAAAGTGATAGGGCCGGCCTACATTCTCGGCAATATTTTACATGACGGATGTTAGTGCGCTGACAATGTATCCCGCAGGGAAATTTCTTGTGGTGAATTGACATAAAAAACAGGTTCAGGTTTGTCTGAGCATCCGATAACACGACTGCCGGCGGATATGACACCGGCGATTTACCCATTGGGGGAACATTTCCTCTGAGGGGGCGTGTTCCCCCTTTTCTCAGGAACACGTTTTGTCTGTATTGATTAATCATAAAAAAGCCTTTATGGCTTGATTGAATGAAACGGCTCGTTACCCTCATCGCTACCGGGTATTTGGCGATTTTGTGCCGTGTGCGGCAATCAGTCTGCATAATGCTTTTTGCACAGACAGTGAGTTGGAGCAGCAGTATTTGCAAATCATAAAACATCATGAACCGGAAGATGTGACCTGGCTGTCTCAACTGCTTGTGCATGTCATAAAGGTATTGGAACGCGAATCCCACGATTTTCTTGGCGGCATTTTCATGGAGATGAATCTGGGTAGCAAACATCTGAAGCAATTCTTCACACCCTGGCATATTAGCCGGGTGATGGCAAACATGCAGTTGAGTGACATTCGGCAATTTTTAGCGAAGCATCCCTTTTTCACCTTATACGAGCCTGCCTGTAGCACGGGTTGTATGGTTATTGTGATGGCAGAAGAATTGAAAGCCTCAGGTTATGTTCCTGTCCGGCATATGTGGGTATCCTGCGTTGATATTGACGTCGTAGCCGCTTCCATGGCGTATATCCTTCTCTGCTGGGGATACCCGGCGAGGTGGTGATAGGTAATGCGCTGACAAATGAACGTCATCGGGTTATGTATACCCCGGTACACTGGCTGGAAAACTGGCCGTGTTGTCTCAGGAAAAATCGTAAGCAGCATGAAGTTCAAACGGTTTGAGACACTTGATTAAGCAAATTCCGGCTCCTGGGCCGGAGTTTTTATCCACAAAACAGGACGGAGATGAGAAATAAACCGAGTGAGGTTATTTTGTTCATCCCTGACACGTTTTAGTCTGAATCGATAGTGCTTCCCAGATTGCACTGGACACACTCTATATTTCCTCTTTAATCCTTTCTTGCATGATCCATCATTGAATAAAATTCTTGCCTTTTGTATTTATCATGACTGATTCAACGAAAGAACCGGATACCCGCTTCGTTTACCCGTGATTGCATTGGAAACGTTTGAATTATTGCGTACGGTTTTCATTGATTAATTTTTATTCCCGGGAAAAGAGTTTTGCCTTGTCCCTGCCAGAGGATGTATTAGGGTTTTGGGAAAAAAAAGGAGAATAATCGTGTTGAAAAAAATTAAAATCCTGTTGGCGGGAACATCCGCAGGAAAAAAGTCACTTCCCCAACCCACCTCCATCCCAGAAACGGTCAAAGCAGGCTACTTTTTGCCGTCTGAATCCAGACTGTTGCTTGATACCGCCCGGCGACGGCAGTGTTTACAGTGTCTGTGGGACAATAGCGCATTACCCCAAACACACTATCAGACGTTATGGCTGGCCCCGTTACATGAATATGTTGCATTGATGCAACAACTTCCGGCAGCACCGCAGGGGCCTTATGCCCACCCAGGTGGCTTGATTGATGTGACTCTGCAATGTACTGCGTTTGCGGTACGTCTGGCAAAAGGACAGATGTTACCGCCGGGGGTAGCCCCTGAGACGCAGGCAGAACAAAGTGTGATATGGAACACGGTGGTGTTTTACGCTGCGTTATTTCATTTTTTACCTGTTTTGGCCCAGTTTGACGGGGAACTGGATGAAGGCCAACCCTGGTACCCGGGATTGGTTGTGCCGCAGGGGCCGTATCGTTTCCGGTTCAAAATTCCTCCCGTGGAGACGAGGGTTGCCTGTCATTTCGGGGGGTTACTCGCCGGACGATTGCTGCCGGCTAAGGCGTTGACCTGGCTGGCGTCAGTACCTAATGCCTTGTCTTCGCTGTTCTGTATTTTATCCGGTGACATGAAGGAAGATGACGCAATCAATCAGATAATGACAGAAGCTTTGAATAAAGCGGGTGCACCGACAATATCAGAAATATTCTCTGTCACGGCAGCATCACCGCAAATTATTGTTTCAGGCAATCCCGAGGTTTCTGCTACGCCTTTATCAACCGCAATAGACAGTGTTCTGCCTTCTCAGAGACGACAGGAAGATAACCCGATGACTGAAATTGTTTCATCAGCCGTGAGGCCGGTTGATGAGATCCCTTCTGCTGTCATGACAGTCGCGCCGGAGCAGGGGATGCCGTCGGATGGGAGCACGCAACAGCTATTGTCATTAATGGGGATGAATGTGACGGGCACAGTGACAGAACAGGTTATGGCCAGTGAAGCGGAAATCGTACCGCCATACACATCAGCGCCTTCACAACACGCGGTTCAGGCAACATGGCAGAACGAAAATGTTATTGAGACATCCTGTATTGGCGAGCAATTCTGGGACTGGTTGTCCGCTGGATTAAGGCATGGGGTGATGACCATTAATACTCCGGAAGCCCGGATACATCTGGTCAGTGGTTTTGTGTTTGTGAGCGCGCCAGCCATTTTCTTCCAGTTTCTCGGTGAGAAGAAGCAGGCGGATGGCAAAGAAGTTAGCCAAAAATGGAAACGGGTACAAACCGCATTCGAGCGGCTGGGACGACATCGAGTCAGTCGTGGAAAGTGTTTTTGTTGTTGTCATCTTTATGATTCGGCTGATCGGACTGGCTCCTATCAACGTGTTCATGGCTACTTAATCAAAAACACGTTGCTTTATCGTGACCGTTCTGTACCAGAAGATAGCCCTTTTCTCATGATTTCATGAGAAAGCATCTTTAATAACAATATGTTATTTTCTGCGCCCCGCAATGGGTTTTTAAATTGATGAAGTGAGGAAGTAGAGATGGACAGTATGACCTGGGATAACCTGCTGGATGAGTATTTCTTTGCCAAAATGTTGCGGCCGGATACGGAGTCAAGTTATCGCAAGGTGGTGAATACCTTCCAGGTGTTTGCAGGTGTGGATAATCGGCCTGCTCAAGTGACCCGACAACAGGTGCTGGCGTGGCGCAGATATGTGTTGCATCAGTCTGGCCTGAAAGGTGTGACCTGGAACAGTAAGATTGCGCATATGCGGGCGGTGTTTAATTTTGCGATAGAAGAAAAAATACTGCCCCAAACGGAAAACCCATTTAATGGTGTGGTGGTCAATGCGAACAAAAATAAAAAGAAAACATTGACCAAAAAACAACTGACAGCCTTGTATCTCACGATGGGGCAATTTGAAGAGCGGGAGCGACAGGCAGGGGATAACCATCGTGCCCGCTGTGCATTATATCCGACCTGGTACTGGCTGACGGTACTGGATACGTTGCGTTATACCGGGATGCGGCAAAATCAGTTATTACATATCCGGTTGGGGGATATTGACCTGCATGAGCGTCGGATTATTCTTTGCTCCGAGGGGAGTAAGAACCATTATGAACATCAGGTGCCAGTGGTGAAATGGCTGTATCCGCGACTGGAGATTTTGCTGGAACGTGCTCAGGCTGCTGGGGCAAAATTGAGTGATCCCCTGTTTTGTGTGAACTATTTTACCACCAAAATAGACAGAGGAAGTGAAACCGACCAGTTACAGACGATAAAATCATTCTTTCGGCGCTTATCAAAGGAGTGTGGATTTGATGTGGGCCCACACCGTTTCCGGCATACCCTGGCAACTGAACTGATGAAAGCGCCTGATCGTAATTTACAAATGGTACGCGGATTACTGGGGCACCGCAGTATTGCCACGACGATGGAATATATTGATATCAATCTGGAGACTGCCGGGCGCGCGTTGGAGCGTGAATTAATGCTGTATATCGATGTTGAACCAGAGAGAGGCGAAATGTTAACCGGATAAAACAAAATATCTTCGCTGTTGCCTGGACTTGTTTTGTCTGTACAAATTCCCTGTTGCAAGATAGGGAATTTTTTTGAGCTGATACAATCACCCGTAATTAACTTTCTTCTGATCAATTAAATTAGGATAGTTGAGTAACCAACATACAACATCGTGTTAATTAATTCATTGATTTTGGTTTGGATGGCTTGACAGCTGCAATAGAACTTGTAAGTATTGCATTCCAGCGCAAAATGGACGCCTAAATTCTTAGGCATCCTAGCTTGGTAACCCTTATGTTCAGTTCAATATCGAAATACTGAAAAGCTAAACTAACCACAGTTATACATTCGGGTTCTTGTATTGGTCGCCCGTTAAGTTTTTATCTCCCAACAAGCGCACTTTGAATTGGTGCCCGGAGGCGGAATCGAACCACCGACACGAGGATTTTCAATCCTCTGCTCTACCGACTGAGCTATCCGGGCAACGGGGCGCATTAAACCGTATTCAGCCTAAGTCGTCAATGTCTTTCTGATAAAAAATGATAAAAGTCGGTTGATTGCTTCCTTTTTGCCCGCCATTTGTGTGGTTATTCATCTCAGGCTGATTTTTGTTAACTTAATGCGCCATTTTTGCGACATTGGGCAATATTCAAAACATCTTCTGCCAGCAGTTTTGCTGTGGCGATATCATTAATATCCCGTTTGACCAATAGCTTACTCAGGCAACCCTCCAGAATGAGTTCCATCTGTTTGGCAACCTGTTCGCCATCTTCGATATCCAGTTGCTGCAATAGCTCGATGGTATAACGGGAGGAACTTTGTTTCTGTAATTCCGCTAATTGATGAATAGGGTGGTCAGGTTTAGGAAATGCACTACAGGCCGCGATAAATAAACAACCCGGATAACGTTTCTCTTTTACTTTTTCATCAAGCGCTGTATAGCGAGCTAACAGTTTTTGTTCTGGCGTCAGAATTTCATCCAGTAACATTTGTCGTTGCCAGACATCGATTTGTTGACCGTGATAACGTAGACAGTCATAAAGTAGTGCTTCCCGATCGGGCCAGAACTGCTTTAGATACTCAATGTCCATGTTAAGTGAACCAAGAAGCGTTTCAGTGGTGGCGGATAAGCCATGTTGCTCCAGCAAAGTTAAGACGTGACTAAGAATTTGCTCTCGTTGCACGGTGTTCTCCTTCAGATCATTTTTGTAGATGCTGCAAATGCTCATTAAAGCGGGTTGCATTCATAAAGCCGTTTATCCGTGAATCAGGGATCTCTTTTCCCTGAGAGTCAAAAAATAGAATAGTGGGTAATCCTCGTACACTGAATGTTTCCAATAGTTGTTTTTGTTGCGGGCTGTTATTCGTGACATTAGCCTGTAACAGTAGGGTATCACTCAGCTGTGATTGAACTTGCGGATCGCTGAAAGTATATTTTTCAAACTCCTTACAGGCGACACACCAGTCAGCATAAAAATCAAGCATAATGGTTTTATGGCTGTTTTGTGCCATTATATGTTCGAATTCTTGCCAGTTATTTATCTGGCGGAAATTGAGGCTATGTTGTGGCTGTTGTGTAACCGATGTATTCCAAAACCAATCTTGCAAGGGGCGGCTAGCTATCAGCATTAGAATTAATAATATCAGTTGCATGACTCTGATCCAGCTATTTTGACTTCTGAGTGTCAGAGCAAATCCCCATCCCAGGAAGCAGATTGCCAGCAGGCTCCATAACCGTATTCCCCATGTATCTCCGACAACTCTTTCCAATAGGAAAACAGGTAATGCAAGAATAATGAAGCCAAAAGCTTCTTTAACATACTGCATCCAAGGACCGCTGCGTGGTAGGAGTTTATGACCAAACATGGTGATAGCAATGAGCGGTAATCCCATACCTAAAGCATAGAGGTAAAGGGTTATGCCACCTGCCACTGTATTACCACTTTGAGCAATGTAGAGCAGAATGGCGCTTAAAGGAGCGGTAGTGCAAGGAGAACAAATTAATCCTGCTAATGCACCCATTGCGAAGACACCGAAGAATGAGCCGCTTTTTTGTTGATTACTCCAGTTGACCAGGCGGGTCTGAACAGAGGAAGGCAGTTGCAGAGAATAAAGGCCGAACATCGATAGTGCCAGCAGAATAAACAATACTGACAAACCTATTAGTACATATGGATGTTGTAGTGCAGCCTGAAACTGTAGACCCGCTGCTGCGACAATCAGCCCAAGCAAGGTGTAAGTGATTGCCATTCCTTGAACATAGCTTAGTGCTAACCAAAAGATCTGTTTCAGGTTTTTAGGGTGCTGGCTGCCAAGAATAATGCTGGAGATCAGTGGGTACATTGGCAATACACAAGGTGTAAAGGCGATACCGATACCAATTAAAATTGCCCAGAGTGGTGAAAAAGGTAAATTTTGTTGATTTTGTTGATCATTTGATGTGCTTTCTGATGTTTTCTGAACAGGTTCAGTTTGTATTACGTTGGCTGTTTCTGATGGAATAACTGCATTCAATGGAACAAGACGGGTTTCAGGTGGATAGCAGTATCCCGCTGCTGCGCAGCCTTGATAAGTGACAACAATATTGGATTTATCATTTGCTTCTGTAATAGGAACATTGATAGCCAGTTGCTGGAAATAAACTTCGGTTTCGCCAAAGAATTCATCTTGATGAGCGGTACCTTGTGGCAGGGTGATTTTACCTAGTGTGGCTTGTTGTGGCTCGACACGAAATTGTTTGCGGTAAAGGTAATAGCCCGGTTTGATTTGCCAGTTTAATGTTAGTTTGTCGCCTTTTTGCTGAAAATCAAACATGAAGGCTTGATCTGCCGGCAAATACAGGTTTTGCCCCGGTTGTTCAAATAACGCATTGACTGTCAATGGTGTAAAGAGAGTGCTGCAAAATAGCAAAAACAGCATAAAAGTATGTTTAATCATAAAGGTAACGATCGCTAATGGAATGAAACAGATTTAGCACTATAACTGATGGTTGTCAGACCAGAAAGTGTTCTGGTTAAGATTGGAGCAATAATTAAAGAATTGCAGAGAAAACATATCTTTTAGCGGAAAATTGCAGGGACGGTATACGTCCCTGAATTGAGCTGTTGTTGGCAGAATTAGAGGATTATACCGCCGAATAAGAAGCCGAAAGCAACCGCCAGAGCAACTCCAATGGTGCCAGGGATAAAGAACGGATGGTTAAATACGAAACGGCCGATACGGGTAGTTCCGGTGTCATCCATCTGAACCGCAGCAACCAGCGTTGGATAAGTAGGCAAAATGAATAACCCGGAAACCGCAGAGAAAGAAGCGATTGCGGTCAGTGGTGTAACGTTCAGAGCCAGCGCCATCGGCATCAGTGCTTTTGCTGTTGCTGCTTGGGAATAGAGCAGGGCAGAACAGAAGAAGAAGATGACGGCCAGTAACCAAGGCTGAGATTGGATTAAGCCACCAGCTGTGTCTTTAATCCAATCAATATTTGCTTGTACAAAAGTATCACCTAGCCATGCAACACCCAGAATACAGATACATGCGCTCATACCTGCTTTAAAAGTGCTGGAATTGAGGATGGCATCAGTATCAACTGAACAAAACATAGTAGTGATAGTTGCTACACTCAGCATGATAATCAGAATGGCGTTGGTGGTGCTCATCAGTGGTGTTTCAACCAGACCGATACTTGGGCTGTTGACGATAGCGTAAATAACAACACCAATAACGCCTAACAGGAACAGCAGAACAGAAGCTTTGGCTCTTGGTTTAACTTCAATCTGTTTGCTGCCGCGCAGAGTGACCAGGTTTTCTTGCAGACGTTTCAGATAAACAGGGTCGTCAGATAGTTTGGAATTAAATACCCAGGAGATAATAAAGGACATCAGAACGATAGCAGCAAAAGTCGATGGCAACAGAACCATCAGCAGGTGGATATAGCTGACGCCGTGGCCTTCCATCAGAGAGGACATATAAACGACTGCCGCGGAAATAGGTGAGGCGGTAATACCAATTTGGGCTGCTACAACTGCGGTGGAAAGTGGGCGGCATGGTTTAATGCCTTGCTCTTTTGCAACTTCAGCAATAACAGGCAGTGCTGACAGAGAGATATTACCTGTACCAGCAAACAGCGTTAGGAAATAGGTAACAATGGGGGCAAGGATAGTGATGTACTTTGGATTCTTGCGTAAAAGTTTTTCGGTTTGTTGAACCAGATAATCCAGACCACCAGCAACTTGCATTGCAGAGATTGCGGCGATAACTGCCATAATGATGGAAATAACATCAAATGGAATATGCCCTGGTGTAACCCCCATTGCTGACAGCACTAGAACGCCAAGACCACCGGCAAACCCAATGCCGATCCCCCCTAATTTTGCACCAAGGAAGATGGCCAGCAGAACGATAATCAATTCTACGGCTAACATAATATTTACTCCTTAAGTTAAGATAATTAAAGATTTGAAAATTTTAGGTTAATATTTTGTGCGTGTAGGGAAGTAAAAAGGCACGCTATCCAGTTGGAGTTGCGTGCTTTAATTATTAAGATCTATTTATTGTTATGAATATTTTATTAGTCATAAAAACGTTTCGCTTTATACGCTAATTGCTTCAGATTTTCTACTGAAAAGATATAATCTAACTGAGCTTCACTTAGTAAACTATGTTCTACCACAATTTTTCTTGCATTTTTACTAGTCTTAACGCAAATATTACAATAAATTAGTACCATTATTATAGGAATACTCACAATGAATTGCACGATATAATCTGAATCGATGAAAGTACCTTAAATGGTTTTGCAGAATGATTTACTTCTCAAAATTAGAAGAAATTTACGACAACATTATTGGCTGGTATTTGGTCATCCATCATTATCAATAAATTGGGGTCGTTACCAACCATTGCTATTATCAGTAATTTTTATGTTTCCTGGTTAATCATCACCATTGCAAGGGGCACAGTAACAATAGTAAGCGCTGTGCTTAACATCACTGAAAGCGCTGCTTTTTCAGGATGGACATTTAGATTGTTTGCGATAATAGCTATATTACCGGCCATAGGAGTGGATAGCATGAAAGTGATAACAACCAATACATCATGGGGTGTATTAGCTATGTAATGGAAAAAGCATAGCCCAAGAATAGGGTAGATAAGGTGTTTCCATAACGATGTAAAAAACGAAAATTTCCAATCAATTTTCATTTTGTAAATAGAAGATAGGATTATTCCAATAACCATCATGCCTAGAATGCTATAAGCGTCTTTAAAGTTATCTAGTGTAGATACGAATATTGGATGTAGTGTTGTGCTACTACTTTTTAATACAATTCCTAATATGGCTGCGTAAATAATGGGTAATTTTATGATTTTCGCTATGCTTTACTTGGTGGTGAAATGTCCTTTGGCAGTAATAAAATAACCTATACCCTTCATCTTTCAAGTTGCTGCTTTGTTGGCTGCGTTCACTTACCCCAGTCACATCGTTATCTATGCTCCTGGGGATGCGTTCACTTGCCGCCGCGCTGCAAATTGAAATTTATTTTGGGTATATAGTGAATCTACCTATCATAATAAATAATAAACTGAAAATTTTAGGTTAGTACTTTGTATTTTTACATGTAGGGAAATAAAAAGGCACGCTATCTAGTTGAGTTGCGTGCCTTATTGCTAATAGCTATTTTTTTATGATATTCAACAATTAATCGTCAAAACGTTTTGCTTTATAAGCTGGGCGTTTCAGGTTTTCTACAGAGAAGATGTCATCTAACTCAGCGTTGGTCAGTAGACCACGTTCTAGTACGACGTCACGAACACTTTTACCGGTTTCAGCACAGATCCTACCGACGATGTCACCATTGTGGTGACCGATGAATGGGTTCAGATAAGTGACGATACCGATTGAGTTGAATACGAAGTTTTCGCAAACCTCTTTGTTAGCTGTGATACCACTAACGCATTTTTCTACCAGGTTGCGGCAGGCATTACTTAGCAGGGAGATAGATTCAAACATGGCCTGACCGATAGCAGGCTCCATCACGTTTAACTGTAACTGGCCTGCTTCAGATGCCATAGTGACACAAATATCGTTACCAATGACTTTGAAACAAACTTGATTCACAACTTCTGGAATAACAGGGTTAACTTTTGCTGGCATGATAGAAGAACCGGCTTGCAATTCTGGCAAGTTGATTTCGTTCAGGCCAGCACGAGGACCAGAAGAGAGCAAACGCAGGTCATTACAAATTTTAGACAGTTTAACCGCTAGGCGCTTCAAAGCGCCGTGAACCATGACATAAGCACCACAGTCAGAGGTTGCTTCAATCAGATCTTCAGCGGGTATGCAAGGCAGCCCGGAGACTTCAGCCAGTTTTTCAACTGCCAGTTTCTGATAGCCTGGTGCAGTGTTAAGACCGGTACCGATAGCGGTAGCACCAAGGTTAACTTCTAACAACAGTTGAGAAGTCCGGCTCAGATTTTTAACTTCTTCTTTCAGCAGGATGGAGAATGCGTTGAATTCTTGTCCTAGCGTCATAGGTACAGCATCCTGTAACTGGGTACGACCCATTTTCAGAATGTCATCAAATTCTTTGGCTTTTTTATTGAAGCCAGCGATGAGCAGTTCAAGAGACTCAATTAGTTTCAGGATCGAGTTATAAACAGCAATACGAAAACCGGTTGGGTAGGCATCGTTAGTTGACTGACTTTTATTCAGATGGTCATTTGGGTTGAGGTATTCATATTCACCCTTTTTGTGGCCTAATAGTTCCAAGCCGATGTTTGCCAGAACCTCGTTAGTGTTCATATTGAGTGAAGTACCAGCCCCCCCCTGAAACACATCAACCGGGAACTGGTCCATGCATTTACCCGCCTTGAGCACTTCATCACATGCTTTGACAATGATATCGGCAATTTTTTTGGGGATGGTTTGCAATTCTTTGTTAGCTAAAGCCGCCGCTTTTTTTACCATCACCATGCCACGGATAAATTCTGGTACATCATTAATAGTGTTGTTACTGATGTAGAAGTTTTCAATCGCACGTAAGGTATGAACACCGTAATAGGCTTCAGCAGGAACTTCTCGTTTACCTAACAGGTCTTCTTCGATACGAATGTTGTTTGACATGAGAACCTTCTTATTAGATGACGTTTTTACTGTCTAATTATGCGTTTGTTAAATAATTATGTTGCCAACAGCAATAGTTGTGATATGAATTCTTCATCACCAGATTGCTGGCGTGATCATATGCTGGTTAGCAATAAATGCATTGAATCTGGATCACTTTATAGTGGTAATTTGCTGAACATGATTCTATATATGTGATGTAAATCACAATTGTATGCCTAATCCGTAAAATCTTCATAGGATTGAAAATGATAGTTATGATCCCAATTACTAATCTCTATAAACTGAAAAAAATGCTAATTTGGTTGTCCCTTGGATCTTGTTGATATGATTTATTCAGGATACAACCTCTCCAGCTAAATCAATTGAAGGAGAATCAAGTGCGTTGGTTGCCATTTATCCTGATATTTTTACTTATCTATATTGAGTCAACTTTATTTGTACGTGTCGCATCTGAATTAGGGGTATTGCTAACTCTGTTACTGGTGTTGTTTACTTCCTGTGTCGGTATCTCTTTGGTACGTAATCAGGGAGTAAAGAACTTTATTCAGCTCCAGCAGAAATTAGTTGCCGGAGAAAGCCCTGCGGTAGAAATGATAAAGAGTGTGTCTCTTGTACTGGCCGGTTTTCTGCTACTGCTTCCTGGTTTTTTTACTGATTTCCTCGGGTTGCTGTTGTTACTGCCTCCTGTTCAGAAAACGCTGGTGATGAAACTGATGCCACATATTAATTTCTATCGTCCTCATAATAGAAATGGGTTCAAACAGGGCGGTAACACCTTTGAAGGGGAATACGAGCGCAAGCAAGATGATTCCTCCCATACATTGAACGACCATAAACGTGATGATGATGAACATAAACCTCGTTGATAAGAAAGTATTTTTTCTAATCACAGGGGTTTTTTCTGCGGGTAAGAAAAGAATAAAATATTTTTCTTGCCTGCCCTTGAAGTGTCATAAATAAGTCCCCATTTAATTTATTATGATACTGGTTCGTGAAAGCATACTAGTATCAATCCTCTTACCTGATATGGACTTTCTTATAGGAGAGCTATCAATGAATATTCGTCCATTGCATGATCGTGTAATCGTCAAGCGTAAAGAAGTTGAATCAAAATCTGCTGGCGGTATTGTGCTGACTGGCGCGGCTGCGGGCAAATCTACTCGTGGTGAAGTTTTGGCTGTAGGCAATGGCCGCATCCTTGACAGCGGTGACGTAAAAGCGCTGAGTGTGAAAGTTGGGGATATCGTTATTTTTAACGAAGGTTATGGTGTTAAGTCAGAGAAGATCGATAACGAAGAAGTATTGATCATGTCTGAAAGCGACATTTTGGCAATTGTTGAAGAGTAATTGTTGAAGCGTAAGTGTTGCGCTTAGATCTTCTTAACTGAACGAATTTAAAGGAAAGAAACAATGGCAGCTAAAGACGTAAAATTTGGTAGCGATGCTCGCGTTAAGATGCTACGTGGTGTGAATGTTCTTGCTGATGCAGTAAAAGTAACCTTGGGTCCTAAAGGCCGTAACGTTATTCTGGATAAATCTTTTGGTGCTCCTGCAATCACTAAAGATGGCGTTTCAGTTGCTCGTGAAATTGAACTGGAAGATAAGTTCGAAAATATGGGCGCTCAGATGGTGAAAGAAGTTGCCTCTAAAGCAAATGATGCTGCGGGTGACGGTACAACGACTGCAACTGTATTGGCTCAATCTATTGTTACTGAAGGTCTGAAAGCCGTAGCCGCTGGCATGAACCCAATGGATCTGAAACGTGGTATTGATAAAGCTGTGGTTGCAGCCGTTGAAGAACTGAAAAAGCTGTCTGAACCTTGCTTAGATTCCACCGCTATTGCTCAGGTAGGTACTATCTCCGCCAATTCCGACGAAACTGTAGGTAAGTTGATCGCAGAAGCGATGGACAAAGTCGGTAAAGAAGGTGTAATCACCGTTGAAGAAGGTACTGGCCTGGAAGATGAACTGGATGTCGTTGAAGGTATGCAGTTCGACCGTGGTTACCTCTCTCCTTATTTCATCAACAAACCAGAAACTGGTTCTGTTGAATTAGAAAACCCATTTATTCTGCTGGTAGATAAAAAAATCTCCAACATCCGTGAACTGTTGCCAGTTCTGGAAGGTGTTGCTAAAGCAAGCAAGCCTCTGCTGATCATTGCTGAAGATGTTGAAGGTGAAGCATTGGCAACTCTGGTTGTTAATACCATGCGTGGCATCGTGAAAGTTGCAGCGGTTAAAGCTCCTGGTTTCGGTGATCGCCGCAAGGCTATGTTGCAAGATATCGCTGTTCTGACTGGCGGTATCGTTATCTCTGAAGAGATCGGTCTGGAACTGGAAAAAGCAACTCTGGAAGATCTGGGTCAGGCAAAACGTGTTGTTATCAACAAAGACACTACAACTATTATTGATGGTGTTGGTGACAAAGTTGGAATCGATGGCCGTGTTTCTCAGATTCGTCAGCAGATCCAAGAATCTACTTCTGATTACGATCGTGAAAAACTGCAAGAGCGCGTAGCTAAGCTGGCTGGCGGTGTTGCTGTTATTAAAGTTGGTGCTGCAACAGAAGTTGAAATGAAAGAAAAACGTGCCCGTGTTGACGATGCCCTGCATGCAACCCGCGCTGCGGTAGAAGAAGGCGTGGTCGCTGGTGGTGGTGTGGCACTGGTTCGTGTTGCAGCTGCTATTGCTAGTCTAAAAGGCGACAACCAAGATCAAAACGTAGGTATCCGTGTTGCAATGCGCGCAATGGAAGCACCTCTGCGTCAGATCGTTGACAACGCAGGCGAAGAACCTTCAGTTGTTGCAAACAAGGTGAAAGCAGGTGAAGGCAACTACGGTTATAACGCGACTACTGAACAGTATGGCAATATGATCGAAATGGGTATTCTGGACCCAACCAAAGTAACCCGTTCTGCACTGCAATTCGCAGCATCTATTGCTGGCCTGATGATCACCACTGAGTGTATGGTGACTGACCTGCCTAAAGATGACAAAGCTGATTTAGGTGGAGCAGGCGGTATGGGTGGCATGGGTGGAATGGGCGGCATGATGTAATAGCCGTTCAGTCGCCGGTATTGAACCCTCAATACGCGATATGAATATCAGACGGGCGGAGTAATCTGCCCGTTTTTTTTATATTTATGTGTATACCCTTCATCTTTAAAGTTGTTGTTTTGTTGGCTGCGTTCACTTGCCGCCGCACTGCAACTTGAAATCTATTGGGTATATTGGGGATAAATCAAAATTCAGAGTGATGATTAATGGATATATTTCGGAATTTTTATTTATGCTAGATGTGGTATATTTATTTCTCTCCACTGGAGTTTTTGTGTTTTTGCCACCAGATAATAAAAAAAGGAAATAATAATTCCTTGCGGATATATAGGTAATAGATTGTTAAATCAAGATTATTCTTATGCTAACTATCTAAAAAGTCATCAGTTATTATCATAGTATATTATTATATTTTTATGTCGTTCTAATATTATCTTTTTTATTCATTTTTTTGTTGTAATTGATAAAATCTTTTATGTTATCTTTAATAAGCCAGTTTTTGTAACATCAACTTTGAAGTTTTTCATGTTATTTATTTAGCTATTTTTCTCTATTTTTACTGAATTTTTCCTGATATAAAAAGCTTTTAGCCCGAATATTTCATTGCAAGGATTCAGTTATAAATTATTTGCTTTGCGATATTGGTGTGTAACAAGGTATATTGATGATTAATTGTCGAATTTTCAACAATAAATGAGGGAAAACATGCGAATTAAAGTTTTGTTCAGTGCTTCAGCATTGTTACTGTTAGCAGGATGTACCGCCACTAACCAATTAACTTCCAGTGGCTCACAGATTCGTTTTGTTGATACTAAGCCAGGCAGCGAGTGTCAGTTATTAGGTGAAGTGACAGGCATTCAAAGTAACTGGATTGGTGTAAGTAATGAAAGCAGCTCAATGCGCGGTGCAGCTAATGATTTGCGTAATAAAGCCGCAGCTATGGGCGGAAATGTGATTTATGGTGTAACCAGCCCAAGTGAAAGTCTATTATCAAGCTTTGCTCCATTAGACAGTAAAATGGTTGGTCAAGTTTATAAATGTCAGTAATGGTATTCAGGTTTTGAATGGCATGCCCGGTAAGAAAGTACCCGGGCATGAGTTTTTGTCACTTTTGCTTTAATCCCAAATCTAATGGTGTTTTACTCGATTCTCCACCGATTTCTCTCGCTAGGCGTGGCACTAAGTAACCTGAAACTTTTGTCAGTAATTCCCGGATAATTTCTCTGGCTTCCTCATCACTTACCATAAAGTGAGCGGCACCTTGCACTTTATCGAGTACATGAATGTAGTAAGGCAAAATTCCTGCATCAAATAGAGCGTTGCTCAGATCAGCTAGCGTATCAGAATGATTATTGACACCACGTAATAGCACACTTTGGTTCAGTAACGTAATGCCTGCGCGTTTCAGTAACATCATGCTGTTTCGTAAAGATTGATCGATTTCATTAGCATGATTGATGTGTGTCACCATGATCACCTGTAATCTTGATTGGGCCAGCCGATTGCAAAGCGTAGTTGTGATCCGAGCAGGAATAACCACGGGTAGACGGGTGTGAATACGCAGTCGTTTGATATGAGAAATCTTTTCCAGGTTGCTGATCAGCCAATCCAATTCGTGATCTTTTGCCATTAATGGATCGCCGCCAGAGAAAATGATCTCATCAAGCTCAGGATGTTGTTGAATGTAATTTAATGCTTGCTGCCAGTTGCGTTTATTACCTTTGTTATCCTCATATGGGAAATGACGACGGAAACAATAACGGCAGTTAACCGCGCATCCTCCTTTAACCAGCAATAATGCGCGGTTACGGTATTTATGTAACAAACCGGGAACAGCACTGCGTTGTTCATCCAGAGGATCGGTAGAAAAACTGGGTGCAATGTTGAACTCTTCCGCTGCTGTTATGACTTGTAGTAACAGTGGATCATAAGGATCGCCTGCTTGCATACGGGCAGCAAAAGCTCTGGGTACCCGTAGTGGAAACAGGCGACGTGCGCGGCTTCCTTTGGTCAACTCCGGGTGTTCATGTAAAGATAATAATTGTAATAATTCATCAGGATCAGTAATAACATCTGTAAGTTGTTTCAACCAGTCTTCTCTGATGACGATCTTTGGGGTTATAATGTGCGCCATTTTTTGGCTAAGCCATTTTGTTTAAATTAGAGGGTCTCCATGGCTACTTATAGTACCAATGAATTCCGTTCAGGTCTTAAAATCATGTTAGATGGCGAACCGTGCGCTATCCTTGAGAGTGAATTCGTAAAGCCGGGTAAAGGCCAGGCGTTTGCCCGCGTTCGTATCCGCAAGCTAATTTCCGGTAAACTGTTAGAAAAAACTTTCAAATCTACTGACTCTGTAGAATCTGCTGATGTGATGGATATGAACCTAGCTTACCTGTATAACGATGGTGAGTTCTGGCACTTCATGAACAACGAAACCTTTGAGCAGTTAGCTGCTGATGAAAAAGCAGTTGGCGAAAACGCGAAATGGTTGGTTGAACAGGCGGAATGTATCCTGACGCTGTGGAATGGTCAGCCTATCTCTGTAACTCCACCAAACTTTGTTGAATTGGAAATCACTGATACCGATCCAGGTTTGAAAGGTGACACTGCTGGTACAGGTGGTAAACCCGCAACTCTGAGTACTGGCGCTGTGGTTAAAGTACCTCTGTTCGTACAAATCGGCGAAGTGATCAAAGTAGATACCCGTTCTGGTGAATACGTTTCCCGTGTGAAATAACCGTTGACGGCAACGGGATTTAGTAAAAACCGCAGTTTTGGCAACAGGCTGCGGTTTTTCTTAATTGATGAGCAATGTGTAAGGGATAAGCTTTATATCTCTGGATTATCGTAAAATCGCGCTATTGATACCGTGATTTTACGCAATTATAATCTGCTTTCACTTCTAATGGTTATCTAGGACGACCTAGGTATACTGCCGTTTCTTGGGGACGACCCCGCAACTCTAGGGGACGTTGATATGTCCTGGTTTATTCTTGTTATTGCTGGTTTATTTGAAATCGTCTGGGCGGTAGGTCTGAAATACACGCATGGTTTCACTCGCTTAATGCCAAGTCTTATGACAGTCAGTGCTATAGCGCTTAGTATGGGATTGCTTGCGTATGCAATGAGGGGATTACCTGTAGGTACAGCCTATGCCGTGTGGACTGGAATAGGCGCAGTGGGTACTGCCATTTTTGGTATCATCGTGTTGGGTGAATCTGCGAGTATCGCCAGAATATTGAGCCTCGTTCTGATTGTTTCTGGTATTATTGGTCTGAAATTGACCAGTTAATTTTAAACTGCACTCCAAAGGCTTGGGTGAAGAGTAAATAATCTCGGATGGTAGCCTAAGAGCCTTCACATATGAAAGTCACTTAAAGTAAAGGATATATACCCGTTATCTTTCAAGCTGCTGCTTTGTTGGCTGCGTTTACTTACCCCAGTCACATAGTTATCTATGCTCCTAGGGGGGCGTTCACTTGCCGTCGCGATCCATCTTGAAATCCATTGGGTATAGATCTGAAAAGGTACTGATAAGTTAAAGGCCGGGGTTGATTGGCCTTTAACTCATTACAGTTCGATTACAGTGTGAAAACCCCGATAGTAGCAATAACACTCAGAATTGCTGCCATGCCGTAGAAGACCCATTTACCCGCAGGGATATGAATTTTCAAGTCATGCATACCGTGGTGGATACGATGTAAACCGCACCATAGCGGCAGAATGATCATCAGCAATAAGAAAGCACGGCCAATGAAGCTCTGGCAGAAGATCAGGATTCGCTCATAGCTTAATGCTGTTGGTGCTATTCCCAATGGTAAAAGGATTGCTATCAGTAAAATAATGGCTGGGGTTACAATTGCGCCCCACATACCGCCAGCACCAAATAATCCCCAGAAAATCGGTTCATCGGAACGTTTAGGTATTTGATTCATCAGATCCTCCCTGGGATTAAAGTAAGGCTATGCCTAAGATGATAGCGGTGACGATAATGGTAATAGTCCATAGCAGCTTGATCACAGGTTCAGGCCCCATCTTTTCACCTTTTATCACTACGTTAGCTGCTTTGGGTGCCAGTTCAAACCAAGTTTTGGTATGCAGTAGAGCGCCCAGTAGAGTGATGAGGTTAATCAGTAAGATCACGGGATTTTGCAGGAATGCGACAAATCCATCCCAGCTCTGTGTGCCACCTTTCAGAGCGAATACACCGTATATCAATAAGATACTGAACCACACCGTAGTAACCGCAGTACTTTCACGGAGAATATAGAAGCGGTAAAAGCCCAGTTTTTGCCACCAGTTGGGAGCTATACTGCGAACATAAGGTTTACGTTTGGTCATCATTGTATATTTCTCCCCTTACTGTGGTTTCAGCATGGCGATCATGAAGTCTTTAGCACTTTCGATCTTGCCTTGTTGAATTGCAGCGGCCGGATCGACATGTTTCGGGCAAACTTCAGAACAATAGCCAACGAAAGTACAGCTCCATACGCCATTTTGGCTGTTAAGTTGCGGCATACGCTCTTTCTTACCGCGGTCACGATTGTCAAGATTGTAACGATGAGCCAGAGTGATCGCCGCTGGGCCGATAAATTCAGGGTTCAAACCAAATTGAGGGCAAGCGGCATAGCACAAGCCGCAGTTGATACAGCCGGAAAACTGATGGTATTTTTCCATCTGTGCTGGAGTTTGAATATTCGGACCTTCAGACGGTTTACGGTCGTTTCCGATGATGTATGGCTTGATGGCTTCCAGGCTTTCAATGAAGTGAGTCATATCAACGACCAAATCACGCTCAATAGGGAAGTTAGCCAATGCTTCAATTTTCATGCCCTGTGGATAATCACGTAGGAAGGTTTTACAGGCCAATTTGGGCACACGCTCAACCATCATACCGCAAGAGCCACAGATAGCCATACGGCAGGACCAGCGGTAAGAGAGGTCGGGAGCCAGATTGTCTTTAATGTAACCTAACGCATCAAGCAGGGAGGTTTGATCATCGTAAGGAACTTCATAGGCTATAAAATGGGGCTCATGGTCACTTTCCGGGTTATAGCGCATGACCTCCATTCTCAGGGTTTTCATATCAGCCATTCGCCTGCTCCTTATGCTCTTTCTCTTGTGCTGCGGCTTCACCGCCGTACACGCGTTTTGCTGGAGTAGATTTGGTAATTTTTACGTTGCTATATTTTAGGCCAGGTGTGCTGTCAGGCTTATAGAAAGCCAACGTATGTTTCAGGAAGTTTTCATCATCACGTTCGGTACAACCTTCATCCAGACGTTGATGTGCACCACGGGATTCTTTTCGGTTGATTGCAGAGTGAATCATACATTCGGCGACTTCCAGACCGAAACCAAGTTCAATGGTATATAGCAGATCAGTGTTGAATACACTGGTGTTATCAGTAATCTGAACGTGTTTAAAGCGATCTTTTAGCTCGGCAATCTTATCAACAGTTTTCTGCATTAATTCAGGGGTACGGTAGATACCGCAGCCTTCTTCCATAGAAAGCCCCAATTCATTGCGGATCTTAGACCAACTTTCAGTACCTTTTTGTTTTAGCAGATTGTTAAGACGCGCTATGACATCATGTGCTTGAGTATCCAGTGCATGATTGTTAGCCGACGTTGCCTGCTGAGCGTGTTTCACGGCTTCTTCACCCGCCAGACGGCCAAAGACCACTAGTTCAGCCAAAGAGTTGGAACCAAGGCGGTTTGCACCATGTAGACCAACAGAAGAACATTCGCCAACAGCAAACAGTCCTTTAATACGGGTTTCACACTTCTGGTCAGTTTCGATACCGCCCATGGTGTAATGTGCGGTAGGGCGAACCGGAATGGGTTCTTTCACCGGATCAACGCCAACATACGCTTTTGCCAGTTCACAAATAAAGGGCAGGCGCTCAAGTAATTTCTTCTCACCTAGATGGCGTAGATCCAGATAAACCACATCGCCACGTTGAGTCGAAATTGTACGACCGGCACGCCATTCATGCCAAAAAGCTTGAGAAACTTTGTCACGGGGACCTAGTTCCATATATTTGTTTTCAGGTTTGCCTAATGGAGTTTCAGGGCCGAGGCCATAATCTTGTAAATAGCGGTAGCCATCTTTGTTGACCAGAATTCCACCTTCACCACGACAACCTTCTGTCATTAGGATACCGGAACCTGGCAGGCCGGTTGGATGGTACTGAACAAATTCCATATCACGTAGTGGTACACCATGACGGAATGCCATGCCCATGCCATCACCAGTCACGATACCGCCGTTAGTATTGTAACGGTATACGCGACCTGCCCCACCGGTTGCCATAATAACGGCATTGGCCCGGATTTGAATTTTGGTGCCTTCCATCATATTTAGTGCAACTAAGCCACGAGCTTGTCCTTCATCTACTAGGATGTCGAGGACAAAATGTTCGTCAAAACGTTGAATCTGCGGGTACTTAAGAGAGGTCTGGAATAGGGTATGTAGCATATGGAAGCCAGTTTTATCCGCCGCAAACCAGGTACGTTCTATCTTCATACCACCGAAACGACGCACGTTGACGGAACCATCTTCTCTACGGCTCCATGGGCAGCCCCATTGCTCCAGTTGGATCATTTCTGTCGGGCAATGTTCGACAAAGTATTCAACGACATCTTGTTCACACAGCCAGTCACCACCGGATACCGTGTCATTGAAATGGAAATCATAGGAGTCGTGAGCTTGAGTGACTGCGGCTGATCCGCCTTCTGCTGCCACCGTGTGGCTACGCATTGGGTAGACTTTTGAGATCAAAGCAATCTTCATTTGAGGATTGGCCTCAGCGGCGGCAATTGCCGCCCGTAGACCTGCGCCCCCGGCTCCGATAATAGCGAGATCGGCATTAAAGGTTTGCACTGTGCTTCTCCATTGTTCAAGTGAAATGAGTCAGTAATCAAAAGCGTTATAACTATCCATAAATGTTGTTGTTATTGTTTATCATATGGCAGGATTCTGTAGATAAAATCTGTGCTTTGACGATTAAGGATAGTTATTTGTTACTTTTTTGTCTGGGATTAAGTATAGCGAATTGCAAATGGGGGAAATTTGATATGAAAGGGGGTTTTGTTGGATTTGATTATGAATATACCCGTTATCTTTCAAGTTGCCTCTTGGTGGGCGGCACTCACTCACCCCGGTCACATCGTTATCTATACCTTTCATCTTTCAAGCTGCTGCTTTGTTGGCTGCGTTCACTTACCCCAGTCACATCGTTATCTATGCTCCTGGGGATGCGTTCTCTTGCCGCCGCGATCCATCTTGAAATCCATAAGGTATATATTGATCTAAAACAAAAATTGGCCCTTTTTTCTTTGCATTCATCTTAAGGATTAATTGTTTAGATATTTTAATTGATTCTATTATCCAGAATTGGGTTGTAGAGTGATAACCTAGAGAGGGAGTATTAATTGATTTGATGATATAATACTATGAAAGTTTAATGATATTCGAAAGTAGTATTTTTAAAATAATATGATTGTCAACTAAATATATAAAATAAATAATCAGTTATTTTAATTAGTTAATTCAGGATGGTTGTTAAAATTATTAATTATATTTTATAGTTGTTTTTATTGATTGTTAATTATTATTCTGAATTTAAGATTAAAAAGTTATGAGCAGAGAGGGAATATCTGTGATTATTTATCTTGAAGCTGTAAGATAAAGATAAAGATAAAGATAAAGATAAAGATAAAGATAAAGATAAAGATAAAGATAAAGATAAAGATAAAGATAAAGATATATTTTTCCATTAAATACTAGTTGTCTATGATTATTTTTATATTTTAAAATGATAACGATAATTTAATGAAAATTAATTTTCATAGGCATTATTTTTGTAGTGGTCGGATAAAACTGACCACTTTTTATTTTTAAATATATTTATAGTGTGCTGTTATTTTAATTTTAAATAACAATATTACTTGAAATAAATATAAAATATATTTTATTATTTAAAGATAATATTAGTTGTATATATTCAACAAAGAGATTTTATACCCAATAGTGATAGTAAAAAATGGAGTATTAATATGATGTTATACCCTTCATCTTTCAAGCTGCTGCTTTGTTGGATGCGTTCACTTGCCGCCGCACTGCAACTTGAAATCTATTGGGTATATATAATTAATTCAATTGAATATATATGAACAGGATAATATTATGGAATTATTAAGCGGTACTATCGCATTACAGGCAGATAATGGGCTGTTTTTGAGTCGAATTGATCGGGGAGGGGGCGGAATTGATTTTATTGAAGCGAATAAATCTACTGTTGATATTTACTCAAAATATTATTTAACAAAGATTAACTCTAATAAAATAGCGCTTCGTGCAAATAATGGTCTCTATTTAAGTCGATTTTCTCTGGTTTGTGGTGATTATATTGTTGCTGTGAGATCGAGTGTTGATATTTATTCTGTTTTTACAGTAGAGTATATCGATAATAATATGATAGCCCTGTGTGCCGATAATGGTAAATATCTTAGTCGGATCAATTCAGGAGGTATTTTTAGCTATATTAAACCGGATAGAGACGATGTGGATATACATTGCCAGTTTAAGGTAATAAAACTATGAATGGTTAAACAGTGATTCTTGTTTATATTAATTTATTGGTGGTCAGGTAAATCTGATCACTGTTTTAATATATCAGATGAAAAGATTAATTATTGCTTGTATACCTGTTATCTTTCAAGTTGCCTATTTGTTGGCTGCGTTCACACACCCCGGTCACAGAGTTATTGAAATCTATTGGGTATAAATAATTCATAATGTGTTTTTAGTGTTATTGATAACATTATAATTAATCAAATTAAATTATTCTTCACTTTTATTATAATATCTTATTTTTTTAATTTAAATATGATAATTATCTCTTGTTATTTTATAAATGACAGTGTGGATTGAATTATGATTTTCTCTAATATTAAGAATAAAGATGAAATATATCTTGTTGTTTAACAATAATGGTATATATTCAATAAAGGAATTTTATTTTCATAGGAATAGAAAGTTGATATGGTGTTTAAATGATATTTTATAAGTAATTAATTTAAGAAATTAAATATATTTAAACAGGAGGATGTCATGGCATTACCTGATCATACTATCGCATTGCAAGCAGATAATGGACTCTATTTGAGTAGATTCAGTCAGGGGAAAATTAATTACATTCAGGCTGGTAGATATACTATTGGTGCTTCTTCCCGGTATATCGTGGAACTATTTGATGCTCATACGATGGCGCTTCGGGCAGACAATGGGCTATATTTGAGTCGGATTCTTCGACCTAGCGGTAGTTATATTGAAGCTGCAAAATCAAGTATTGATGTTTATTCTAAGTTTACTGTAGAAGATGTCGAAGCTAATGTGGTAGCTTTGCGTGCAGATAATGGAAAATATCTAAGTCGGATCAATATAAAAGGTATTAATTATATTAAACCGGATAAGACCTATATAGACGCGTATTGTCACTTTAAATTGATAACGCTGTTAGAGTAAATCGTGATCTTGATTGGCTCGGGCTTTGTCGTGGTCAGGTAAAATCGATCACGTTCCAACGGTAATATTTTGGCGATAACTAATAGTTATATACCCAATAGATTTCAAATTGCAGCACGGCGGCAAGTGAACGCAGCCAACAAAGCAGCAACTTGAAAGATGAAGGGTATATGTCTGGATGTTACGAATCTATTGTAGTTTTGATTTAGAAAAAATTAAGTCGTTCCGAGATGATCAGACGGTAATGATTTGTCTGATATGTGTGATGCAGGTAGACTGCACGTTTTGTTTTATTTTGGAGTCATTTACATGAGCGACACAGCAAACTGGCAACCAAGTGCTCCTATCGCTAACTTGTTGAAACGAGCGACTATTTTAGCTGAAATACGACGCTTTTTCGCAGATCGCGGGGTATTGGAAGTCGAAACACCGGCTATGGGGCAGTCTACAGTGACTGATATCCACTTGTTTCCTTTTCAGACAGAGTTTGTTGGTCCTGGTGCTTCAGATGGTATGACTCTTTATCTGATGACAAGCCCAGAATACCACATGAAACGTCTACTGGCGGCAGGAAGTGGTTCTATTTACCAGCTCAGTCGCAGTTTCCGTAATGAGGAAGCGGGCCGTTATCATAATCCTGAATTTACCATGTTGGAATGGTACCGGCCTCACTATGATATGTACCGCTTGATAAATGAGGTGGATGACTTACTTCAGCAGATACTTGACTGCGAAAGTGCGGAATTACTCTCTTATCAGCAAGCTTTCTTGCGTTATCTGGATATTGACCCATTGTCCGCAGAGAAAGAAAAATTGCGTGAAGTTGCCGCCAAACTGGATCTGAGCAATATTGCTGATACAGAGGAAGATCGGGATACTTTATTGCAACTTTTGTTTACCGTCGGCGTTGAGCCGCATATCGGTATTGAAAAGCCAACTTTTATTTACCATTTCCCGGCTTCTCAGGCTTCTTTGGCTGAAATCAGCAAAGAAGATCACCGGGTTGCAGAGCGTTTTGAGGTCTATTTCAAAGGTGTTGAATTGGCAAATGGCTTCCGGGAATTGACTGATGGTGATGAACAACGTCAGCGTTTTGAACAGGATAATCGTAAACGCGTAGAGCTGGGTTTACCTGTGCGTCCAGTTGATGAAAATTTGCTTGGCGCTCTGAAACAGGGAATGCCTGAGTGTGCAGGTGTGGCGCTTGGCGTTGATCGTTTGGTAATGCTGGCTTTAGGGGCAGAAAAGCTCAGTGATGTTATTGCTTTTTCGGTAAGTAAGGCATAATTATTAAACGATAGGGCGCTGATTGAAGCGCCCGTTTGCATCTACTTATGCTGTTTTTGCAGGAATTTCACACCTAAATCAGGGAAATCGGTGAATGCGCCGTCTACATCCGCCTGATTATAAATGATATCGAAAAGCTGATCGCCATTGGTGGCGTATTTAGGCAGTTTATCAACCCGAATGGAGTATGGGTGGACTTCTACATTGTTAGCGTGAGCATCTTTCACCATACCAGTTAATTTAATATTGGTTGGTGTAGAACTCTCATCCACAATCATATGGTAATCAGGACCAATGCCATCAGCATATTCTGCTATTTTTTTCATTGCTCCTGGTTTAAACATCCAGTCATAGCTGTAATTTATCCAGTTACCGTTTGGTTTTTGTTCATAGGTTTCATTCCAGTTGGTATAAGCAATAAGTTGAACCAGCTTTAAATCCATTCCCAGTTTGGGTTCCAACACGTTTTTGATGCGTTTAAGTTCGTTGGCATCGAAACATTGCAAATAGACTTTATCGCTTTTCTTGGTGTAGCCATATTCTTTCAACACTGTCAGTACCTTAGTGGAAATATCTTTACCTTCCTGCTGGTGGAACCACGGTGCTTTGATTTCAGGGTAGATACCAATGTTTTTGCCAGTAGATTTGTTCAGCCCCTGAATAAACTCGATCTCTTCTTGAAAAGTGTGAATTCGGAAATCAGATTTCCACATCGGAAAACGATGGGTATAGGTCTGTACACGCTTGTTATTTTTAATCTCGAAGCCTTCCGTGAATTTCAATGACTTGATTTCAGACAAGGTGAAATCGATGGCATAGTAACGTCCGTCTTGACGAGCATGGTTAGGGAATTTATCTGCAACGTCAGTTACGCGATCAAGGTAGTGATCATGAAGTACCACCAACTCATTATCTTTAGTCATAACCAAATCTTGTTCCAAATAATCGGCACCTTCAGCATAAGCCATAGCCTTAGCAGGTAAGGTGTGTTCAGGTAAATATCCGCTTGCGCCGCGATGGGCGATCACAATCTTATCTGCCGCTTGAACTATGCCTGACATAGAGGATGCTAAAATAATGCCCGTTACCATGGTTTTTATTGGAGTTCGCATATGTGTTTCTCCGTTTTAGTAATGAGATTGTTGTGCTGTGTTAACCATGTTTCTTAGCTGAAATGAAAGATTAAAAAACCGTAGCATAAACAATGCTACAGTTTAATTATAAGTGATATACCATGATTTGGTGGGAGTAATTAGCTGTGCTGACGGGCTAATTCTTGTTTGTACTTGTTTTCGTTAATCATAACAATCAACAATAGAATAACAGACAAGGCACTTCCGCCTATCATAACCATAAAGCCACCGTCCCAGTCGAAGAAGTCAACGGTGTAACCGACAATGGCACTAGCCGCAACTGAGCCACCTAAGTAACCGAACAAGCCAGTGAAGCCAGCGGCTGTTCCCGCAGCTTTTTTAGGGGCTAGTTCAAGAGCGTGCAGGCCGATCAGCATAACTGGACCATAGATCAGGAAGCCAATAACCAGCATACAAGCCATATCTACATTTGGGTTACCAGCCGGGTTCAGCCAGAATACAATCGTTGCGATAGTGACCAGGGTCATAAAGAAGACGCCGGTTGCACCTCGGTTGCCTCTAAATACTTTGTCTGACATCCAGCCACACAGTAGAGTGCCTGGAATACCTGCATATTCGTACAGGAAGTAAGCCCATGAAGATTTGTCTAACGCAAAGTGTTTGGCTTCACGCAGATAGGTTGGTGACCAGTCAAGAATACCGTAACGCAGCAAGTAAACGAACACGTTGGCAATGGCAATCATCCACAGCAGTTTGTTCGGCAATATATACTGCATAAAAATCTGTTTGGCGGTTAATTCTTTTTCGTCTTTTTCTGTGTAGTCAGGTGGATAATCGTTTTTATACTCTTCAACTGGTGGCAGGCCACAAGATTGTGGTGTGTCACGCATTAGAGCAAATGCGATCAGAGCAACCAAGATTGCAGCGAAAGCGGGCATATAAAGTGCCGCTTTCCAGTCATTGAACCACGCCATACCTAGCAGGAACAGTAACGGTGGCAAACCACCACCGACATTATGTGCGCAGTTCCAGATAGAAACGATACCGCCACGTTCTTTCTGTGACCACCAGTGAACCATAGTACGGCCACAAGGAGGCCAACCCATACCCTGGAACCAACCACATAGGAACAGCAGCACGAACATGACAGCAATACTGGAAGTTGCCCAGGGTACGAAACCCATGAATAGCATAACAACCGCCGCGAGAATCAGACCGGCTGGTAAGAAGACCCGAGGGTTGGAACGATCGGATACAGAACCCATGATGAATTTGGAGAAGCCGTATGCGATAGAGATCCCTGATAGTGCGAAACCGAGATCACCTTTGGAAAAACCTTGCTCAACCAGATAAGGCATTGCCAGAGCAAAGTTCTTCCTTACCAGATAATAAGCGGCATAACCAAAGAAAATCCCCATAAAAATTTGCCAGCGTAGACGGCGATAGACTGGATCTATCTGTGTTGTTGGCAGTCGGGGCTTATGAAGCGCCGGCTTGAAAATACTTAACATATTTTGCCTCCGATGGCTTATCTAGTTATATGAACAACTTACCGGTTGACTAATGCCACCGGATGGGAAAACGAAAATTTTTGTAAGTAGTTATTTTCTATAACGAAAATTATGATAATCGAAATAACCCAATCTAATCTGTGAGATAAGACTCAGTTGTTAAAGGTGTTTTGCCCAAGCAACAATTCTGAGTGATTTGTTAACTTTTTAAAACGTACTTTACCAATGAAATTGTGACTGGCGTCACAATAACGAGCTTTACTTAATTGTTGGTGAGCGTTTTTAGTTCGTTTTTGTTCTTTTTCAAACAAAGACCACAGTTTTTATGCATATTTTGTTGCTGGATATCTATCCTGACAGACATTGGGAGCTTCTCAATTGATAGCGAATGAATAATCGATTTTGACGATAAACAGACTGCTTTGACGGTATACTAATGATCTGCCAGACTCATAATTTATACAGTTGTATAGCTGATATACAAGTGGAGGAACCATGACGACACGTTATGATAGCGACTTTTATGGTTGGACTCAGGAGCAAGCTGGCTTGCTTCGTTCCGGCAATTTGAGCCAGTTAGACACGGAAAACCTTTTGGAGGAGATCGAAAGCATGGGGAATAGCCAAAGAAACGAGTTGGAATCTCGTCTTGAGTTGCTGTTTCTTCACCTTCTAAAATGGCAGTTCCAATCTGAACGGCAAGGGCGAAGCTGGAAACTTACGATTGAAGAGCAGAGAAGAAAAATAGCCCGTCGTTTTAAAAGAAGTCCTAGCTTAAAATCAGAACTTAGTGAAATGCTATTTGATGCCTATGGTGATGCTATGATTGCCGCTGAACGGGAAACTAATATTAGGCGTCGTGTATTCCCTGAAACTTGTCCCTGGACGTTTGAACAAATAATGGATGAGAATTTCTGGCCTGAATGATTTCGATAAATTTGTTTATCTGACGCACTGTGGTTTTGAGCAGTGCGTTTTTTGTCTCTCGTTTTTGACGGTATGTTAATAATCTGACAGACTCATCGATTATATAATTGTATAGCTGATATGCCATATGCCAAGTGGAGGAGCCATGACAACACGTTATAATAGCGACTTTTATGGTTGGACTCAGGAGCAGGCAAACCTCATCCGTTCCGGCCACATTGATATGCTGGACACTGAAAATCTTTTGGAGGAGATTGAGGCTATGGGGCGTAGTGAGCGACGGGAATTCGAATCGCGTCTCGAAGTTTTAATCGCTCATTTACTGAAATGGAAATACCAACCTGTAAGGCGAAGTCGTAGTTGGACATTAACGATTAATGTTCAGCGTAAAAAAGTGAATCGTTGTTTGAAGGAAAGCCCCAGTCTAAAGCACCGACTCGTTGAATCGTTCAGAGATGCTTATGATGACGCTGTATTACTCGCGTCAAAAGAGACTGGCATGATGGAAGATGCTTTTCCTGAAACCTGTCCCTGGACGTTTCAACAAATAATAGATAATGATTTCTGGCCTGAATAACCCTGATGAACTTGTTTCTTATCTGACGCACTGACTTTGATCAGTGCGTTACTGTGGTTGTCAAAAAAAGCGGACAATTTGCCCGCTTCTTCCAGTCTTAATACAGCCAGTCGCGTCCCATTCGGTCAGCAGCCAGAATAGCGGCGTACACTTTTTCCGGTGTAACTTCAAAAGGCATGTTGTGAATAGTTTCGCCTTCAGCGCAACTGGCTTTCGCTACTGCCATCACTTTTTCTTTCAGTTTTTCGCCGTCTTTCACGCCAAGCTGATCCAGAGTGACAGGTAGCCCTACTTGTACACAGAAATCGAGCACAGTATCTAATTCTTCATTTGGACTGTTTTCCAACACGAGTTGGACTATTACTCCGAAAGCAACTTTTTCGCCGTGGTACATATGGTGGCACTCTTCCAATACGGTAAAGCCATTGTGTACGGAATGTGCGGCGGCTATACCTGTATTTTCAAATCCCAGACCACTTAGGTAAATGCTGGCTTCGATAACATTTTCTACCGCCGGCGTACTGACCCCTGCGTCAACGGCCAATTTTGCTTTATAACCCTCTTCTAACAAGGTTTCGTAACATAGATGGGCAAGAGCCATTGCTGTGCGGGATATCCCGCCACCTGTCATTCTCGGTTTATGGGCAGTGTTACAGCTGCGGGCTTCAAAATAGGTAGCCAGTGAGTCTCCAATTCCGGCAACCAGAAAGCGGGTTGGTGCTTTGGCGATAAGAGCAGTATCTACCAGTATAATATCTGGGTTTGTTGGGAAAAAGAGATAATCTTCATATTCGCCATCATCAGTATAAATAACAGATAGAGCACTGGTTGGGGCATTAGTGGAGGAGATAGTGGGTGCAATTAGAATAGGTAGCTTGGATTCGTAGGCAACCACTTTTGCCGTATCCTGTACTTTACCGCCACCGATACCAATAACCGCTTGGCACTCATTTTTTTTTAGAATGTCAGACAGACGTTGAATCTCATTACGGCTACATTCACCACCAAACACTTCAAAATGGCTAGTAATATCATATTCTTCTAGGCTGTTATGAACGGTATCTCCTACCAATTTCATTGCTGAGTTACCCATAATAACGAACACATGGTCGGCAATGGTTTTTGTGTATTTACCAATGGAGAGCAGGGCGTCAGGCCCCTGAATATATTTGGATGGGGCTTGGATAACTTTCAGCATAGAAATACTCCTTTTGTGGAAATTCAATGCCTGTTTACCACATAAATTTTCTTGGCAAACAGAGAAACGGGTTTCGAATGAAAAAAGTACTTATTTACTCAACTGGTTAACACTATATGATAAAAAGTAATGATCAGTTACGGATAAAAAAACTGTTATACCCGTTTTATAGAGGGAAATGTGCATTTTTTTGATCTACGCCCGATATCTACCGGGCATATAAGGATCAGCGAACCTGGATATGAGAGTGATCAGCCTGATAAGCAAAAAAGTACTTTAGAATCAAATTCAGTAAAATACCGTAAGCTGGTAGGAAAAATAATAAGCAGATTAATAGCTTGAAGCAGTAATCAACTAATCCAATCTCGACCCAGTTTGCGGCCATAAAAGCATCGGTACTGCGGTAAAAGGCAATAAAGAAGAAAGTTAGAGTATCAAGTAAGTTGCCGAAGAACATTGCCGCTGCTGGGGCAATCCACCAGTTACGTTTTCGCCGCAGACGGTTAAAGACGTAGACATCCAGTACTTGCCCAAGCAAATAGGCCATAAAACTGGCGCAAGCGATACGAGCAACAAATAGATTGAATTCAGACAACGCAGTGAACCCTTGCCATATTCCCTGAAAAAACAGGGCAGAAATAACATAAGAGATCAGTAAAGCTGGGATCATAACGGTGATAATGATTCGTCTTGCAAGTGACGCATGATAGATACGAACAGTTAAATCTGTTGCAAGGAAAATAAATGGGAAAGTAAATGCTCCCCAAGTGGTATAGAAACCAAAGATAGAAATAGGTAATTGCACCAGATAATTACTGGAAATAATAATCAGGATATGAAATAACGAAAGCCAAATCAAAGCAGCTGTTCGCTGTGATGTCGTAAATGAAAGCATATTGTACCTTTTTGGATAATGGGGTGAGGGAACCCAATGAAATACCTGCCGCTTTAACTGACGGCGCCGCGCATGATACGTCGGTTGTACATAAAATCAAGATGCTTGCCTGTAAAGTTCATTTTTGGATAGCCTTTTTATAATATATACCTTATGGATTTCAAGATGGATCGCGACGGCAAGGGAGCGAATCCCCGGGAGCAGAGATAACTATGTCATAGAGAACTCTGTGACCGGGGTGAGTGAGTGCAGCCAACAAAGAGGCAACTTGAAAGATAACGGGTATAATCAACTTTCATCAGTTGCTTGGAATTACAGAGATAGTTATGCCAGATGTTTTTGCCAACCCAGATAAAACCCTTGATACACAGGGGCTTCGTTGCCCTGAGCCTGTGATGATGGTACGGAAAACCGTGCGTCATATGGAAGCAGGGCAGATGTTACTCATTCTTGCAGATGATCCGGCGACTACACGCGATATTCCCAGTTTCTGCCGTTTTATGGAGCATCAGCTTGTTGCGCAAGAAACGGAACAAATGCCTTATCGCTATTTGGTTCGGAAAACAGAGAGTTAACTTTGGGCATGAAAGGGATTTATTATTTGTTGATGTAAATGCTCTTGGTAATTGGTTTTATTGACTTGGTCTGTGGCAACAAGCCAAGAATATGGGGTAGCTTTTGGGATAAACCCCATATCCTTTAAGAAGTTGAGGACTGGCATTAATCGTAAAATGGTTTTGTTATTTCACTTTAATTCTCAGTAACCTTACTGCGTTTGCCGTTACCAGAGCTGTAGCGCCAGAATCAGCTAATACTGCCATCCACAGGCCAGTGATACCGAGTAGACTAGTGATAAGGAAAATCCCTTTTAGTCCTAGTGCAATAGCTATATTTTGGCGGATATTATTATGAGTTGCGCGAGACAGGGCGATTATTTCTGATAAACCTGTCAGACGGTTGTGGGTCAATGCTGCATCTGCGGTTTCTAATGCAACATCAGTCCCACTCCCCATTGCGACACCGATACTGGACGCTTTCATTGCTGGTGCATCATTAATGCCGTCACCAACCATCATTGTGCTGTGGTTTTTATTCAATTCCATGATAACGTTGACTTTATCTTCTGGCATTAACCCAGCACGGAAATCCATTCCTAACTGACTGGCAATTGCAGTTGCAGCACGTGGGTTATCACCTGTCAGCATCACTGATTTGATACCCTGACTTTTCAGTAAATGGATGGCATCTATCGCATCTTGACGTAATGTGTCTTGCATAGCGATAAGTCCAATGAATTGCTCGTTATGCATCACGGCAACAACAGTTTTTCCACCATCTTCCAACTGAATAATTTTTTGTTTCCAATCATCAGATAAAGTATTCTCCGGCAGCTTGCCCGGTGTACTGACTAAGATGCGTTTACCCTCTAATTGACCTTCAACACCGATACCTGCCAGTGCTTTACGATGTTCAGCTTCAATCACATTAACGTTTTTACTTTTTGCATGTTGCAAAATAGCTTTAGCCAGTGGGTGATGGGAGCCACTTTCCACGGCAGAGGCCAGAGCTAATAGCTGAGATTCACTGATATTCTCCGCTGACTGTATATCAGTGACTTGTGGCTTGCCGGCTGTCAGCGTACCTGTTTTATCAAAAGCGATAGTTGTGATTCGACCGAGTTGTTCCAGTGCAGCACCGCCTTTAATTAGTGCACCACGGCGGGTTGCTGCAGCCAGGGCAGAGGTGATTGCGGCTGGTGTAGAAATTACCAATGCGCAAGGACAACCAATTAGTAACAGAGTAAGACCACGGTAGATCCAAGTTTCCCACGGTTGGCTGAATACAGTAGGTGGAATAATGATAACCAATGCAGAGAACAGCATAATCAACGGAGTATAAATCCGGCTGAAACGGTCAACAAAGCGCTCAATAGGGGCGCGGCGTTCTTCTGCTTCTTCAATCAGTTGCAGGATGCGATCAATGGCATTGTTACCTTGTTCAGACAATACTTTCATTTGTACTGAACGATCTACGGACAAACAACCTGCCGGAACTTTTTCTCCCTGCATGCGTTCAACCGGGATGGATTCTCCTGTCAGGGCACTTTCATCAAAGCTGGCGAATGAGTTGAGTAATTCTGCATCGGTTGGTAAACGTCCCCCCGGTGCAATTTCAATAATATCGCCAGGGCGAAGATCGGCGACCGGAACAGTTTTTCTTTCACCATTTTTTACCAACAGAGCCTCTTCTGGAACTAACGCCATTAAAGCACTAACCCCTCGACGCGCACGGCCAGCAGCATAAGATTCTAGCATTTCACCAAGCATAAACAGCAGGAGTACCATTGCCGCTTCAGCGGTGGCGTCAATAAACAGTGCACCGATTGCAGCAACGCTCATTAGTGTTTCAATGGCAAATGGTGTACCTGATCGTATGAGCTTCCAGGCTTTGCTAACAATAGGTACCAATCCAATCAAGGTGGTGATAATAAAGGCAATGCGGCCAAATGGGGCATTGACATTGGAGATTCCCCAGCTTAGTAGCATCATCAGTGAAAGAATGGCGATTGGTGCAAATTCTTTCCAGCGGCTGCCTTTTGGTGCTTTCTGATTTGCATTTGGGGTGTGAAGTTTAAATCCAGCTTGGTTGACAGCTTGGATGACTGTTGAACGTATATCTGTATCGGCATCTACAACCAGTTTTTCAGTTGCAAACAGGACCTTGACTTGTTTCACTTCTGGAATTCTTCTGACTGCCGTTTCAATTTTACGTGCACAGCTTGCGCAATCCATACCATTCACAACCCAACTAAAACGCTGGCTTGCCAAAAGCTCGGGTATCAGTGTTTCTTGTGTATCATGGGAATGACTGTGCTCATGTGAACAGGCCCCATCATGTTTATGTGAATGTTCACTAACATGTTGAGCTTGCTCTGTGCAGGCGGTAGTCGTACAACAGCTTCCATGATGATGGTTATGTTGATGGGTGTTATTTTTGTTTGAATTTGAGTACATGGGCTCCCCCTTACAGAGTTAATTCACATATGATGACTAAACTCTACACTTTGGAGCCTACTCCAGAGTCAAATAAAAAAGAGAAAATAAATTGGTAAATTGTGCAACTAAGTGTTGACACTGATTTTCATCTGCAATATCGGCTTCATGATGCAAAGCTCTTTTGTGAGTGTATTTTTACGTTGAAAAGGTAAATACAGTTATAGTTATTATCCTTGATAATATTTTTATTGACTTATTTTTTATTATGTGAAATAAGTGAATTGTTGTGAATTTGTTAATGATATTTATCAATATTCTTGTTTCGGGAGGGGAAAAATGATCAGTATCGCTTCTAACTAATTGCGTCAATAATGATTATGTCTTATGCCGTAGAAGATTATTTCTACGGCATAGTACCGAACATATAAATAGAGGGGGGGTTATGGTTAAGATTGCTAGATATATTCAAGCTGGAAGGTTTGAATCTGGTGGGATTTTTGGCGTAGGTTCTAATCAAGTACTCATACCACAGAAGAAGCGATTTGAATCTTTAGTTAAAATCGCTTCTTTTTTAAAAAGAGAAACGGATAGTGATAACCTCTATGAATACATAAAGAATAACGTTAGTGGTGTAAGTGAGGATGATATAAATTTCTCCCTTTCTCTTTTTAGGGAGAAAAATTCACTGATGAGTTCTTCATATTTTAACTCTGATGATAGGTATAGTAGAAACGTACTCTATTATCATTACTTAGGTGCTAACTCTAAAGAAGTTCAGGAAAAAATAAGTAAATCAAAAGTTACCATTATAGGATGTGGGGGGATAGGGAATCATATTTCATATCTTTTGGCGACCTCTGGAGTTGGTACTATATCTATAGTTGATAGTGATATAATTGAGATAAGTAATTTAACTCGGCAAGTCTTATTTTCGGAAAAAGATGTTAATTTTCTTAAAATTGACATATTAGAAAGAGAGTTATTAAAAAGAAATTCAGAGCTAAATGTAAAGAAGGTGAATTTAGAGATAAAACATAAGGATGATTTGTCTAAAATAGAAAAATCTGACCTTTTTATTGTATCCGCTGATACTCCATTTGAACTTATTAATTGGGTTAATGATTATTGTTTTGAAAAAAAACAACCTTATTTAAACGTTGGGTATATAAATGACATATCTGTTATAGGTCCTTTTGTCATTCCAGGAGAAACAGCTTGTTTCAGTTGTTCTAAGGTAGTGCCTGATTACGCCTGTGATGATGAACTACAAGATAATTTGGCAACAATAAATTCTGATTTCAAAGCTGCTACTTTCCCCAGTGTCAATGGGGTAGCTGCTTCATATGCTTTTGGGGATGTTATGAAATTCTTAGGTGGGTATGGTGAAATACTTAGCAAGAATAGAAGAATTGGAATTCACTCTCGTAAAATAAAAATAGAAACACAAGAAATACCTAAAAATGAAAGGTGTAATATATGTGGTCTTCAACCAAAATAATAATAACATATTCTGTTATTTTTAATTCTTTGAGGATGCTCATTGGCGCTACTTCATCGATTTATCTTTTAAGCAAAGGCGTATCTCTTGTTGATCTTGGTTTAATGAAGACCATGCAGGCCTGCGTTTTTTTTATATTGGATATACCAACGTCTTATCTTGCTGATAGGATCAGCCGAAAATATGCGATATCTCTTTCTGTCTTCTTTGGTGGAGCTTGGCTTGTTTTAACGGGGGTTTCATCCCATTTATATGGTTTTTATCTGGCCGAATTTTTTAACGCAATTTCTTTGACGATAATAGGTGGAACATATAATTCATACTTGATTGATGTATATAAATCAGAGGGTGGTAAAGACACTCATCGGATACTGGGAATTAACGGTAAATATCATTATATGTCTATGGCTATTGCTGCTATGATTGGCGCTGCAATAGGTGATATAGGTTCACGATGGATATGGATTCTTGCTGGAATAGGTAGTTTTATATTGATGTTTTTTTCCTTTTTTCTTCCTGAATCAAAGGTTAAATTAGTCAATGGGAAAAAATCAGGGTTAATGAATGATATAAAGGAGATATATTCTCTTTTAATTAAAGGGAGTAAAGACTTCTTATTCGTATTTTTCGCTGTCGTTTCAAATATAGTGTATTTTCAAATATTACTCCAATATTGGCAACCTTATGCTTTTTATGGATTTTCTGGTGGAGTTAAAGGTTCTTTGTCATATGGAATATTATTTGTTTTTATTCTTATGTCTCAATCTGTCGCAGGATGGATCATCAGTAAAATCAGTGACAATAGAAAACTGATTTGGTTTGGCTTACTTTTGATGTTTGTTTCCACAGGAATATGCCTGTTAGGCGGGGAGAGTTATCCATACTTAATACCTGTAGCCTTAATTTTTATGTTTGGTAGTAATCAATATCTAACAATGGGGCTGAGAGCCGTTTATCATGGCTATTTTGATGCCAGTTTGAGGTCAACATTTGACTCTTTATTATCGACATTTGCACGCTTAATCGTTTTGATACTTTTTCCGGTGGTTGCATATCTTACGGAAATTTTTGGATGGCAAATAATGTCATATTCACTCATTATTTTGTCTTCAATGGTTATTTATCTTTATGTGTTTAGCCTGAAATTATCGCTCAGGTAAACACACTAAGGATCTCTTCCAACGCAGAATTAAAATAAGCGGGTGGCTATAAACGAATGGTGGCATCTATTATGCTTATTTCGTTTTCTCCAGTTTGCTTGTGACTACAAGTGAGCATTTCCCGCTAATTGGTTTATTTTTTTAGCTGCTTTTTCTGCATTGCCAATAGCTCAAAGACACCAAAAAAGAAAATCTTTGTTTGCATCAAGCCAGAAAGTTTTTGGTCTTTGGGCTGACTGGATTTTAGAAGTAGCATCTGAAATGCATGCATGACTACCGTGAAAATCATGGCGATATCCATAAAATACTTCAATGGTTTTGGAAATGGATGGATTAGGTTAAATATCAAAAATCCCCAAACGCAGACCATTAATAGTTTTCCCAGTTGAATAAACATCAGTGTGCTCCCAAAGATAATTATGCGGGTAAGTAACGAATATAAAGCCGATATGCGACTTGTCCGGCAACTTTTTCACGATGAAGTTGCCAGTTAGCAGGAACATCTGCCGCTGCTGATTCGGATTCGGCCTCAACATAGATCCAACTTTTATCGGCTAACCAACCCTGCTGTTCCAATAATTTTATGGTTTTGGCAAGCATTCCTTGACGGAAAGGTGGATCAAGGAAAATCACATCACAGGGTGTCCCCGGTTGAGATAAATAGTTTAATGCGCTGTCGTTAATAATTTCGGCATTTTTGGCGCCGAGAAGAGCCAGATTAGCAGAAAGTTGTTTTGCTATATTTCGTTCATATTCAATAAGTATCGCTTGTTTTGCATAACGGGAAAGTGCTTCTAACCCAAGAGCTCCGCTTCCTGCATAACAATCCAGGCAGCGCGCTTCCTGAATCACTGGAGCCAGCCAGTTAAACAGAGTTTCTCTAACGCGATCTGTAGTTGGGCGTAATCCGGGGCTATTCGGTACAGGCAATTTCCGGCTTCGCCATTTTCCACCAATAAGGCGGATTTGTCCCATAGATTGTTGTTGTGATTTTTTTGCCATAATTTATGTAACTTAATAATTTGTCATCAGATAAACCGATAACGTACTTTTAAAGGTGCCATGAAAGTGTCGAATAAGAAAAGACTTGTTAAACTTTGCTGGCGTTAATTTACCACGGAATTCGTGATTGATATGTGTTGCGTTACTATGAAAATGTTAGACTGCATCTAATTTCGTTATTATTCACTGTTATAACGCCATGATTTAACCTTGAGGAGTGTAGTGGCTGATGGCAAAAGAGAAAAAAAGAGGCTTTTTCTCCTGGTTCGGGCGTGGTCGTCAGGAAGAACAGCAAAAAGAAGAACAATTGGCCGTAGAGCAAGCGGAACAACAGCGTCTTGCTGAGGAAGCGGCAAGATTAGCCGCAGAGCAGGCAGAACAACAGCGTCTTACTGAGGAAGCGGCAAGATTAGCCGCAGAGCAGGCAAAGCAACAGCGTCTTGCTGAGGAAGCGGCAAGATTAGCCGCAGAGCGGGCAGAGCAACAACGTCTTGCTCAGGAAGCGGCAAGATTGGCCGCAGAACAGGCAGAGCAACAGCGTCTTACTGAGGAAGCGGCAAGATTGGCCGCAGAACAGGCAGAGCAACAGCGTCTTGCTGAGGAAGCGGCAAGATTAGCCGCAGAGCAGGCAGAGCAACAGCGTCTTGCTGAGGAAGCGGCAAGGTTAGCCGAAGAGCAGGCAGAGCAACAGCGTCTTGCTGAGGAAGCGGCAAGGTTAGCCGCAGAACAGGCGGAACAGCCAAAGCCAGTTGTATCAAAGGAACAGGAACGCCCGACTAAGGAAGGATTTTTCACGCGTTTGAAACGTAGTTTGGTTAAAACTCGTCAAAATCTAGGGTCCGGTTTTCTCAGCTTGTTCAGTGGTAAAAAGATCGATGATGATCTATTCGATGAATTGGAAGAACAATTGTTGATTGCTGATGTTGGTGTCGATACTACTCGCAAAATCATTGGCAGCTTGACGGCCCATGCTAGCCGTAAAGAGCTGAAAGATGCGGAAGCGTTGTATGCCAAATTAAAAGAAGAGATGTCTGGTATTCTAGCTAAAGTTGATAAGCCACTGGATATTGAAGGAAAAACACCGTATGTCATTCTGATGGTTGGTGTTAATGGTGTTGGTAAAACTACAACGATCGGTAAATTGGCACGTCAGTTTCAGGCACAAGGTAAATCTGTCATGTTGGCGGCTGGGGATACTTTCCGTGCAGCCGCAGTTGAACAGTTACAGGTGTGGGGGGAACGCAATCATATTTCTGTGGTAGCGCAACATACCGGTGCTGATCCGGCTTCTGTGATTTTCGATGCTATGCAATCAGCTAAAGCTAAAGGTGTAGATATATTGATTGCAGATACCGCAGGCCGTTTGCAAAATAAATCTCACTTGATGGAAGAGTTGAAGAAAATTGTTCGGGTGATGAAAAAACTGGACGAAGATGCTCCACATGAAATTATGCTGACATTGGATGCCAGTACCGGTCAGAATGCGATAAGTCAGGCTAAACTGTTCCATGAAGCGGTTGGGCTGACAGGTATCTCATTGACAAAATTGGATGGTACTGCCAAAGGTGGTGTGATTTTCGCCATTGCTGATCAGTTTGAAATTCCTATCCGTTATATTGGTGTTGGTGAAGGCATTGAAGATCTACGGCCATTTAAGGCAGACGACTTTATAGAGGCTCTTTTTGCCCGAGAGGATTAATTACCGATGATTCGCTTTGAACAGGTCAGTAAAGCTTATCTGGGGGGACGACAAGCCCTGCAAGGGGTGAATTTTCATTTGCGTCCTGCGGAAATGGCATTTTTGATTGGTCACTCAGGAGCAGGTAAAAGTACCTTGCTGAAACTCATCTGTGGTATTGAGCGACCAAGCGCTGGACATATCTGGTTTGCAGGTCATGATATCAGTCGGTTAAAAAGCCGTGAAGTTCCTTTCCTCCGCCGTCAGATTGGTATGATCTTCCAGGATCATCACCTGCTGTTGGATCGAACGGTATACGATAATGTAGCAATGCCACTTATCATTTCTGGTGCGAGTTCTGAAGATATCCGTCGCCGAACTTCTGCTGCATTAGATAAGGTTGGTTTACTGGACAAAGCGAAGAATTTCCCGATTCAACTCTCGGGTGGTGAGCAGCAACGTGTTGGCATTGCCCGTGCGGTTGTGAATAAGCCGACTGTTTTATTGGCGGATGAACCAACAGGTAACCTTGATGGTGAGTTGTCAGAAGGCATTTTGCGGCTATTTGAAGAATTTAATCGGGTAGGGGTAACAGTGCTGATGGCGACTCATGATATGGCACTGATTGATAGGAGAAAATATCGTATTCTGACGCTGAGCCAAGGCCGTATGACGGGGGAGCATCATGGTTAAAAATGTGCGTAAGGTCGCAGGAAAAGTAACAAGATCGAAAAGCAAAACTCTGCTAGGGGGATGGCGTGAACAATGGCGTTATGCTTGGATGAATGCACTGACCGATATGCTGCGTCAGCCGCTGGCAACTTTGCTGACGATTATGGTTATTGCGATTTCTCTGACATTACCCAGCGTTTGTTACATTGTATGGAAGAACGTTAGCCAGGCTGCGGAAAAATGGTACCCTACTCCGCAATTGACGGTTTATCTCGATAAATCACTAGATGATAACAGCGTCCAGAAATTGATAAGTGAACTGAAAGCGCTCGATGGGGTGGATAATGTTAATTATCTTTCACGCCAGGAAGCCATGACCGAGTTTCGTACTTGGTCTGGTTTTGGCAGCGCTCTGGATATGTTGGAAGAGAATCCATTACCCGCTGTTGCTATCATTACACCGAAAATTGATTTCCAGAGTTCACAGACTCTGACGACATTGCGTGACAGCGTTTCTCAGGTCAAAGGCATTGAAGAAGTTCGGATGGATGACAGCTGGTTTGCTCGTCTGGCGGCGTTGACGGGCCTTGTCGGTCAAATTGCGACAGTGATCGGTATTCTGATGGTAGTGGCATTGTTTTTGGTCATCGGTAATAGTGTACGCCTCAGTATTTTCAGTCACCGTGATACGATTAATGTGATGAAGTTGATTGGTGCAACTGATGGTTTTATTTTGCGTCCATTCCTTAATGGTGGTGCTTTGTTAGGGGGACTTGGGGCAATTTTGTCATTAATACTCTCTGCCTTATTGGTGTGGAAGCTCTCTGATGTTGTAACACAGGTTGCCAGCGTGTTTGGTACGACGTTTAATTTATATGGACTTTCATGGGATGAATCCTTATTGCTAGTTCTTATCTCTGCCATGATTGGTTGGGTAGCCGCTTGGCTAGCGACAACTCAGCATTTGCGCCACTTTACGCCAGAATAAAGTTACTTGCATAAATATAAAACAATCTGTTATTTTTTGTTCCGTAACTTCACAGTGGATATTGTCTGTACTGAAATTATGACTACTTCGCGCATCTGTAACTTGAATATGCACATTCTGGTGATAGACTGTACCGCTGTGTGTTGAGCATTAGTTCATATACACTGATGTAATCTATCCTAACGATTTGAGCCTTATTTGAGAGGATTTGAATGGCCAAAGAAATGCAAACCTTAGCGTTAGTTCCTCAAGGAAGTCTAGAGGGCTATATCCGCGCCTCTAATACCTATCCGATGCTGACAGCAGAGGAAGAGAAGGAACTGGCTGAAAGGCTGCATTACCAGGGAGATCTGGATGCAGCTAAGAAGCTGATTCTATCTCACCTGCGCTTCGTTGTTCATGTCGCTCGCAGCTATGCTGGTTATGGTTTGCCTCAGGCAGATTTAATTCAGGAAGGGAACATTGGCTTGATGAAAGCAGTACGTCGTTTTAACCCGGAGGTGGGGGTACGTCTGGTTTCTTTTGCTGTTCACTGGATTAAAGCTGAAATCCATGAGTATGTGCTGCGTAACTGGCGTATTGTAAAAGTTGCAACAACTAAAGCGCAGCGTAAGCTGTTTTTCAATCTGCGCAAAACTAAACAGCGTCTGGGTTGGTTCAATCAAGACGAAGTGGAGATGGTTGCCAAAGAACTTGGTGTAACCAGTAAAGATGTACGTGAGATGGAATCTCGTATGTCAGCGCAGGATATGGCATTTGATATGTCTGCCGATGATGATAATCAGGAAGGGCAGCCGGTTGCTCCTGTTCTGTATCTTCAGGATAAAGCGTCTGATTTTGCAGACGGCATCGAAGAGGACAACTGGGAAAACCATGCTGCTGATAAATTATCAGTGGCAATAGAAGGTTTAGATGAGCGCAGTCAGGATATTATCCGTTGTCGCTGGTTGGATGATGATAATAAATCTACCTTGCAAGAACTGGCTGATAAGTACGGTGTTTCTGCTGAGCGCGTACGTCAGCTTGAAAAAAATGCCATGAAAAAACTGCGGGTAGCGATTGAGGCGTAAATAAATTTAATGTCTTTATAATGAGTAAGTTAAAGGGCGATAATGATTTATCGCCTTTTTTGTTCCTATTTTTCAGTGCCTTCAACCCTGAGTGAATCGTATGAAAATTGTGATTGCACCTGATTCATTTAAAGAAAGTCTCAGTGCTTCGCAGGTCGCTGAAGCAATAGAACAGGGATTTCGTGAAATTTATCCACAAGCCGAATATATCAAATTACCCATGGCTGATGGTGGTGAAGGAACGGTTGAATCAATGGTAGCAGCCATGAATGGGCAGGTTATCCATCTGTCTGTTACTGGGCCGTTAAATCAGCCAGTGGATAGCTTTTTCGGTATTCTGGGTGATGAAAGAACGGCTGTTATTGAAATGGCCGCCGCTTCTGGCTTACATCTGGTTCCAATGGAAAAGCGTAATCCACTGATAACCACGACTTATGGTACAGGTGAGCTGATACTGGCTGCTTTAGATAAAGGTGTCAGAAAGATAATTTTGGGGATTGGGGGCAGTGCGACTAATGATGGTGGTGCCGGTATGATGCAGGCACTGGGGGTTCATCTGCTTGATATTAGTGGTAAAGAACTCAAGGCTGGAGGTGCAGCATTAAGCCAGCTTGCTGAAATTGATCTCTCTGGTTTGGATTCCCGTTTGAGTCATACTGAAATTATCGTCGCCTGTGATGTGATTAACCCGCTATGTGGTAAGTTGGGTGCATCGGCTATTTTTGGTCCCCAGAAAGGGGCGACACCAGAGATGGTGAAAGAGTTAGATGCTGGTTTACGTCATTATGGTGAAAAAATTGAATTCTTGACAGAAACCAGGGTCATGGATGTACCCGGTGCAGGAGCAGCAGGTGGTATGGGGGCTTCTTTACTTGGTTGGCTGAACGCTAAATTGCAACCGGGAATTGATATTGTTATCTCCACTCTAAAGCTGGAAGAAGCACTACAGGGGGCTAATCTGGTTATTACTGGCGAAGGTCGGATAGACAGCCAGACTATTTATGGTAAAACGCCAATTGGTGTTGCCCGTATCGCCAAAAAATATGCCATCGCAACTATTGCATTGGTTGGCGGTATGAGTAAAGACTACAGTATTGTTCATGATCATGGATTGGATGCTGTTTTCTCAATTATGCCCGGCGTTTGTTCTCTTTCTGATGCTCTTGCTTGCGGGCATGAAAATTTACGAGTGACTGCCCGCAATGTGGCTGTTGTCTGGAAAATGGGTCAATTAGAGTAACAATTTGACCTGGCATCATAATGAAAACCACAGACGCTCATAAAACTTTTTAATGCTGGCTCGTTGGCATCTGGGAAACCGTCAAGACTGAGCTTCCACCGCTTAACGGCAGGATGGCGGGCTTTTATTTCATTTATCAAATATAAACCTATTCCCCGGCGACGTGTTATTTCACGGACACATAAATCTTCAAGCAGACCGAATTGATTACTAAGCGTAATTTTTACTGCGGCTAGTAATCTGTCATTAAAACGGGCAGCGAACAACTCATTCCCATTTCTTAGGCAGATTTGCCATTGTTCAGGGGGTTGCTGAGGCCAAATTTTCCCCAGATCAATCATATCTTGTGCTGATAAAACAGTAAGTTGCTCGATAGTTAATTTCATGGTTTTTCTATATCAATTGTAGATGAATAGATAGGCAGTGTGTTGTGCAACTGCTTTATACTCGTATCTTTCAAGTTGCTTCTTTGTTGGCTGCACTCACTCACCCCGGTCACAGAGTTCGCTATGCTCCCGGGGATTCGCTCCCTTGCCGTCGCGATCCATCTTGAAATCCATTGGGTATATACGTTACTGGAAAAATGTTTTTAACGACCTCGATCTTTCGAATTAAAGATTGCCTTACTAATATTTAACCAGAATATCACACTATGTTTTGTCTAAATTCCAACCATCTTCGGTGGTATTTTATTCTGTAGATAATGCTTTTAGCTACCTTGTTAATTTGATTTTAAGCATGAAATGCTATTTTAATGACATGAAAAATAAAGTCTTATTAACAAAAATTACTTTATCTAATCATCAATCACAAAAGGTCATAATTTACAGCCAGATAATGAAAGATTTTAAAGGCAAACACAATAAATAAGACCAATAACAATACGGGGATAAATAAATGAATATCATAACAGGTAAAGCATTATTAGCAGGTTGTATTGCCATGGTGATGAGCCATTCACTATGGGCAAAAGAGATCAAGGTAGCGATTGTCGGAGCGATGTCTGGGCCCGTTGCTCAGTATGGTGATATGGAATTTACTGGTGCACGTCAGGCGATTGCAGATATTAATGCCAAAGGTGGCATTAACGGCAATAAGCTGGTGGGTGTTGAATATGATGATGCCTGTGATCCGAAACAGGCAGTGGCAGTCGCTAACAAGGTGATTAATGACAACATTCGTTATGTTATTGGTCATCTGTGTTCTTCGTCTACTCAGCCAGCATCTGATATCTATGAAGATGAAGGCGTCATTATGATTACGCCAGCAGCGACTAATGCCGATCTGACGACCCGTGGCTACCAAATGATTCTGCGTACTACAGGGTTGGATTCTGATCAGGGACCAACAGCGGCGAAATATATCGCTGAAAAGATCAAACCTCAGCGTTTGGCGATTGTTCATGATAAACAGCAATATGGCGAAGGGTTAGCGCGTTCTGTTCTCGACAAATTGAAAAAAGCAGGAGTCAATATTGTACTGTTTGAAGGCGTTACTGCGGGTGATAAAGATTTCTCAGTATTAGTCGCCCGTCTGAAAAAAGAGAACGTGGATTTTGTCTATTTCGGTGGCTATTACCCTGAAATGGGGCAAATTCTGCGTCAGGCTAAGCAGGCCGGTTTGAATATTCGCTTTATGGGACCAGAAGGTGTAGGTAATTCTTCGTTGTCCAATATCGCCAGTGAGGCTTCTGAAGGAATGTTAGTAACACTACCTAAGCGTTACGATCAGGTTCCAGTGAACAAGACGGTTGTTGATGCGATCAAAGGTAAGAAAGAAGATCCAACAGGGCCATTCGTCTGGACAACTTATGCTGCCATTCAATCTCTGACAACCGCAATGAGCCGTACCGGTAGCATGGAACCTATTGATTTAGTAAAAAATCTAAAAACTAATCCAGTAGATACTGTAATGGGAACACTGAGCTGGAATGAGGCGGGTGACTTGAAAGGATTCGAGTTCGGTATTTTTGAATGGCATGCAGATGGTTCTTCTACCTCTGTGAAGTAAAGTCATTTTAATGGCCGTCAGCCCCTGTTTGTCAGGGGCTGCTATTCCAGAGGTATCAAGGTATGTCAGAGCAATTTCTCTATTTCTTACAACAGATGTTAAATGGAGTTACTCTGGGTAGCACTTATGCATTGATTGCCATTGGTTATACGATGGTTTACGGCATAATTGGGATGATTAACTTTGCTCATGGCGAAGTTTATATGATTGGCAGTTATGTCTCTTTTATTGTGATTGCGGCCCTGATGATGATGGGCATCGATCTAGGTTGGTTACTGGTTACCGCTGCTTTTTTTGCATCAATTGTTATTGCCAGCGCTTATGGCTGGAGTATTGAACGGGTAGCTTACAGACCTGTTCGTCACTCTAAGCGCCTGATTGCTCTGATTTCCGCAATTGGAATGTCTATTTTCCTGCAAAACTATGTCAGTTTGTCACAAGGTTCCCGTGATTTGGCACTGCCAAGTCTGATTGCCGGACAGTGGGTATTGGGTGAAAGTGATGGATTTTCTGCCAGTATTACTGCAATGCAACTGACTATCTGGATAGTTACATTTCTTGCCATGCTGGTACTGACGATGTTTATCCGCTATTCCCGTATGGGACGCGCTTGTCGTGCTTGCGCGGAAGATTTGAAAATGGCCAGTTTGTTAGGAATCAATACTGATAAAGTCATTTCTTTAACCTTTGTTATTGGCGCAGCAATGGCTGCGGTAGCGGGTGTTTTGCTGGGACAGTTCTACGGTGTGATAAATCCGTATATTGGTTTTATGGCAGGAATGAAAGCCTTCACCGCAGCCGTGTTGGGGGGGATTGGCAGTATTCCGGGGGCAATGATTGGCGGCTTGATCTTGGGAATTTCTGAAGCTCTGACTTCTGCTTATCTGAGCACGGAATATAAAGATGTGGTTTCCTTTGCCCTGCTTATTATTGTGTTGTTGTTTATGCCTACCGGGATCTTAGGCCGTCCGGAGGTAGAAAAAGTATGAAATATGCCAATTGGATTAATGCCATTATCGCCTCAGTCGCTTTATTTGTGCTGTCTGTTTTTATGATGGGGATGCAGTTGTCACTGGATGGTACGCAGTTAGTCGTTCATCGTGCTGATGAAGTGCGCTGGATATGGATTGGTATCGGCTGTACGGTTGTTTTTCTGTTCCAGTTATTGCGTCCAGTTGTTCAGCAGACGATGAAAAAAATACCACTTAAAAGCCGAGTCCTACCTGATTTCGATGGCTCAACTAAAGGGCAAAAACGACTGGCGGCATTGATCATTATTGCCGCCATTGTTTGGCCGTTTGTGGTTTCTCGGGGTAGCGTCGATATTGCTACGCTGACATTAATTTATGTCATGTTGGGATTGGGCTTGAATGTAGTGGTTGGCTTGTCAGGGTTGCTGGTGCTTGGATATGCTGGTTTTTATGCTATCGGTGCTTATACCTATGCTTTACTCAGTCACTATTACGGGTTGGGATTTTGGCAAAGCTTGCCATTGGCAGGGCTAACCGCTGCTTTATCCGGGCTGTTATTAGGTTTTCCCGTATTGAGATTGAGGGGTGACTATCTGGCTATTGTTACACTCGGTTTTGGTGAGATTGTTCGCATTTTACTGTTGAATAATACTGAAATGACAGGTGGCCCAAATGGCATCAGCCAGATCCCCAAACCTACTTTCTTCGGATTGGAATTTAACCGCAGTGTGAAAGAGGGAGGCTGGGATACTTTCCATAACTTCTTTGGTTGGAAATACGATCCAAGTGACCGAGTCATCTTCCTGTATCTGGTCGTGTTGCTGTTAGTGATAGTCACGATATTTATTATCAATAGATTGTTGCGTATGCCATTGGGGCGCGCGTGGGAAGCACTACGTGAAGATGAAATTGCTTGCCGTTCTTTGGGGATTAGCCCAACTCGTATCAAACTGGCTGCATTTACCATCAGTGCTACATTTGCTGGTTTTGCTGGCACGCTATTTGCGGCCCGGCAAGGTTTCGTTAGCCCAGAATCTTTTACTTTTGCTGAATCTGCTTTCGTGTTGGCTATTGTGGTACTCGGAGGAATGGGTTCGCAAACTGCGGTGATACTGGCGGCAATTCTGCTAGTGGTGTCTCGTGAGATGATGCGTGATCTAAATGCTTACAGCATGCTGTTGCTAGGGGCAATGATGGTACTGATGATGGTTTGGCGCCCGCAAGGGTTGCTACCAATGAAACGCCGTGATGTTAGGTTGAAACAGCAGGAAAGCCACGTACAGGAAGGAGAACGGGGATGAGTGCAACATCATTATTGCGGGTTTCTGATCTGACCATGCGCTTTGGTGGTTTGCTGGCTGTCAACAATGTTGCTCTGATACTTAATCAGGGTGAAATTGTTTCTCTCATTGGGCCTAATGGTGCAGGAAAAACCACGATCTTTAATTGTTTGACTGGGTTTTACCGTCCGACTAGCGGAACCATAAAATTGCGGGAAAAACATCTGGAAGGGTTATCTGGGCAGGAAATTGCCCGTATGGGAGTGGTTAGAACATTCCAGCATGTACGATTGTTCCGTGAAATGACTGTGATTGAAAATCTATTGGTAGCGCAGCATCAGCATTTGAAAAGTAGTCTCCTGGCCGGGCTTTTTAAAACGCCAGCGTTCTGCCGTGCAGAATCTGAGGCTGTAGATCGGGCAGTAATTTGGTTGAAACGGATTGGTTTATTATCACTGGCAAATAGACTGGCAGGTAATCTGGCATATGGTCAGCAACGGCGTTTGGAAATTGCACGCTGTATGGTGACACATCCCGAAGTTCTAATGTTGGATGAGCCAGCGGCGGGTTTGAACCCGAAAGAGACAGAGGAACTTAATGCCTTGATTGATGGACTCAGAAAATATCATCAGGTTTCCGTGTTGCTGATTGAGCACGATATGAAACTGGTGATGGGGATTTCAGATCGCATTTATGTTGTTAATCAGGGAATACCTTTGGCACAAGGACGGCCAGAAGAGATTCGTAATAATCCGGATGTTATCCGGGCATATCTGGGTGAGGTGTATTAATCATGTTGGAATTTAAGCAGGTATCTGCCCATTATGGAAAAATTCAGGCGCTGCATCAGGTTAGCTTGAATATTCAGCAGGGAGAAATCGTCACTCTGATAGGTGCAAATGGTGCAGGAAAAACAACCTTGCTCAGTACATTATGTGGTGCACCCAGAGCGACGGAAGGTTCCATTATTTTTCGAGGCAAGGATGTCACTCAATGGCCGACAGCGCGTATTATGCGTGAAGACATTGCCATTACTCCAGAGGGACGCAGAATATTTGCCCGTATGACGGTGGAAGAAAATTTGGTAATGGGCGGTTTTTTTGCTGACAAAACGCAATATCAGCAACGTATTGAACGGGTTTATGATTTGTTTCCTCGCTTACAGGAAAGACGCAGCCAACGGGCTGGAACGATGTCCGGCGGTGAACAGCAAATGTTGGCAATTGGTCGCGCTTTGATGAGTCAGCCACAGTTATTGTTACTGGATGAACCTTCATTGGGGCTGGCACCGATAATTATCATTCAGATTTTCGATACTATTCAGCAATTGCGGGAAGAGGGAATGACAATCTTTCTGGTTGAGCAGAATGCAAATCAGGCGCTAAAACTGGCTGACCGGGGATATGTACTAGAAAACGGTAAGATTGTACTGGAAGACAGCGGTTCTGCATTACTGACTAATGAAGCGGTGAGAAATGCGTATTTGGGGGGATAGGGACATATTTTTTTCGCATGATAAGGAATATCAGATGGTTGATTATCCTTGTAGTGCTGGAAAGGTTATTTCTCCCAAGGTGATGGCCCCATTAATGATGCTTTAGGTTGGGGCCAAGGCAACTAGTGTGGCTCCAAATGCTTTGAAATCTTCCTCATTTAAATGCAAAAAGCGTTGGGCTGGCAGAATGTTTTAAGCTTCCCGACCAGCAATAGCTAAAATATATAGTTAAAATTATTTTGCTATTAAGTTAATTTTCTATTATCAGAAATAGAATGTTTTTAAAAATATGATTGTGTATAAGATATAACTAATTTTCAATAATAACGTTGTTAATGTGGATATAACATATACCCAATGGATTTCAAGATGGATCGCGACGGCAAGGGAACGAATCCCCGGGAGCATAGATAACTCTGTGACTGGGGGGAGTGAGTGCAGCCAACAAAGAGGCAACTTGAAAGATAACGGGTATAAATATATCTCCAGAATACTGGGCTGTTTTATTTATTATCATTTAAATATTGTGAGTGGATTATTATCGCTCTCTAAATAAAGTTAAATTTATAAAGTGAAAAATAGAATTATATAGCACTGTAGTAACCAAGATTAACATTGTAAATTCAGTGAATAACATAATAGTAATAATTTTAATGTTTTTTTATATATTGTTTGTGTCTCGTATTATTTCAATAATTCCTAAATAATAGTAATTGCATTGAAGCATGGTGTTGACACGAACTATATTTCTGCTATATTTTTATATCATTGCGATTTTTTTTAGATATATCATCATTAATGATTGATTTATAGTATGGATATTTTAATGTTCTGGTAAGTTATGGTGGTATGTGAAGTCCACATAATAATCGGGGAATTAAGTTTCAAAGGTAATAGTGGTTCTATACTGGTTAAAGCGCGTCTTTAATTAAGTGGTAATACTGTTTTTTTGAAAATATTTATATGTAAGTTGAGTGAGTTTTATTTAAATTTTAATGAGGAAAATAAATATGTCTAGAATAACCATTGTTATTGATTCAGATGAACAGAAAGCAGAGAATTATTCTAATTCTCCTGTTCCGGTACGTAAAGACTTTAATACAGTTGCTATTTTGAGTGATCTGACTATATCACCTCATTCTAGTGTAGAAGTATTTAGAATAGATACACCAGTAATTCCAGAATCCAGAAGATCTCTGAGAGTTGTAAATACGGGGTTGGCAAGTAGTGTTACGGCTAAATTTTATTGGTCTCATAGTTTTACCTCTGAATGGTTTGAGTCTGGTTCTATGGATGTAGGATTAGGCGAAGATAAGGTATTAAATGTGCCTAGCAACTCTTTTTATTATAGTAAATTCATTATCTATAATAACACGGATAAAGTTGCTTATGTTACGGCAAATTTGGTTTAAATATCTTATTTTAATTGAAGGGTTTGATTATGCAGACAGAAAATGTTTTAGACATAAGAACTATTGTAGCTAATGAATATACTGTAAAAACGAGTGCATTAGAGTGGGATGTTACTGATATTGTAAAAAATGCAATCATAGGGGGAATATCCTTTATACCTTCGGTTGGTCCTGCTATATCTTTTTTAGTCGGTTTATTCTGGCCTCAATCGAAAGAAAATATATGGGAAGGGATTGTCAAGCAAATTGAGAGGATGATAGAGGAATCTGCATTAAAGACGATTAAAGGTATCCTTGCTGGTGATATTGCCTATATACAAGAGAGGATGGCAACCGTTGCTGAACTTCTTGAGAAACATCCAGGATCTGAAGAAGCGCGGAGTGCTTTTAATAATCTGGCAGAAAATATAGATGGTTATCATAAGAAATTTAATAATTTTTCGGATGATATTAACTATCAGATATTACCCATGTTTTCTACTACGGTTATGATGCAGATAACATATTGGGTTGCAGGTTTAGAGAAAAAAGATGAAATAGGGCTTAGTGATATTGATATTGAAAAAGTTCGAGGATTAATTAAAAAGACAGTAGAGCAGGCTAATAGTTATATTAATAATATATATGATAGAGAGCTTAATGATGCTCTTAATAATTCGACGGCTAATACTGTTGCAAACAATGTTATGTCTGTTCATGGTCACTGTCGTTTACATGGAATTGAATATATCAGTATTTGGAATAAATTAAGTGAAGCTGAGTCTGTAAATAACAGAATCTATGTTGATGTTTTAAGTTATTCAACTTTCTTTGACCGTCAAACAGCAAAAGCCAGAATTCAGGCATTGACGCCAGAGAAAGATATGACTCCACCTCTCAAACCGGCTCTTAATGGAGAAAATAGAAGAAAGATAAATTCGCTAATGGGACATATTGTACGCATTGGAGGCGCTCCGAGAGTAGGAGGGCTGACAGTTGTATTCGATGATGGTAGTCGACATCAATTAGGTACAATCTCTGGTGAGACGACATCTATTTCTCTGGATGGTAGTCGAATTACCAGTTTGGAAGTATGGGGCAATGGTGCTGTTGATAAAGCCATCTTTACTTTGAATGATGGCCGTTCGTTGTCATTTGGCGAACCCGGAACATCTAAATATCGGAAATTTTATGTTGGTGAAAGTCACTACATTTCAGGGATCTATTTGTCCAGTGATTACAGCCCATTAGCAGGTCAGGCAGCAAATATTGCTGTATCTTATCAGCTGATAAATGAGGATAAAAAATAATAGCTTTTAATAAGTATATTTTATGTACGTAGAATGTTATTAGCTTTTATACCCTTCATCTTTCAAGCTGCTGCTTTGTTGGCTGCGTTTACTTACCCCAGTCACATAGTTATCTATGCTCCTGGGGATGCGTTCACTTGCCGCCGCACTGCAACTTGAAATCTATTGGGTATATTTAATTATCTGCTTTATTTGATGCACTTGCCGATGTCTATGTTCATATGGTGAATAGTTCTTTTGATGTCGGCAATTTTTTGTATATTATCTCAATAACTACTTGCCTCAATAACTACGTTCCTTATAAGCAGACATATATTCTCTCGGTGGTTGCCCGGTCATTTTCTTGAAAAAGATGATAAAAGCGCTATCGCTGGAAAATTCTAATTCATTAGCGACAGATGACAAATTACTCTGTTTCGCCAGTAATTCTATAGATTTGATCAAACGCCACTGTTGGCGCCATTGTTGATAACTGAGTCCTGTTTCCCGGCGAAATATCCGACTGATAGTTTTCTCACTGGCTCCGATATTCATTGCCAGTATTTTGAGCTGTGGTGGCAGTGTTGTTATAGGGATGCAGGATAAACGACGATCGAAAGGGAGTGGTAATAATGTAGGCTCTCTCTTTGCCAGATGGATTTCGTCAAGACAAACGGCTAACAGGTTAGCCGCAGGTCCATCTAACCAATCTGTATTAAAAGGTGACAGTGCTATTCGCTCTAATACTTCACGTAACAGAGGTGTAACTTCCAATACTTCAACGTTTTCTGCTAAACATCCGATCCGATTTACATCTAGATAAATCGAGCGATACCCGACGGATTCTTTTATCTCAGCTCTATGAGTAATACGCGGTGGAATCCAAGCAACCCGAGTCGGTGGAAGTATGCATAAGTGATCTGCCAGGGTGATATTAATGCACCCTTGCTGGGTAAATAATAATTGTCCCATTTCATGTTGATGAGGTCCTGAATCATGCTGGCCTAGTTCAGCTGCAATCCCTATTACTGGTACTTCAAGGCTGTCAGGATCAAAACTATCATCACGGGAAAGCCATGCCATATTAATGTCCGATTTAATAAATAAATTGTCTTTATTATTATAATAAGACAATTGAGAGCATGCTAATTTACGTTTTATTGTCTAACTGATTAAGAAAAATACAATGCAACGTAAACCTGGACTTGCGCTGGCAACAGCGTTGATGATGTTTCCACAAATTGTAGAAACCATTTATAGCCCGGCATTAACCAATATCGCAAAGGAATTTAAAGTTAGCGCCGAGCAGGCTGCTCAAACTCTATCTTTGTATTTTTTTGCATTTGCTATCGGTGTGGTCATTTGGGGGCGTATGTGCGATCTCATCGGCAGACGGCCAACGCTGTTGGGTGGGTTGTTACTCTATAGCTGTGCTTCGCTAATGGCACTACTCAGCAGCCAGTTTGAGTTATTACTGGCCGCCAGAATGTTATCTGCGTTTGGTGCTGCCGTAGGTTCGGTAGGGACTCAAACAATGCTGAGAGATTCTTACCAGAGAAGTGAACTGGCTCGGGTGTTTTCTATTATGGGAATAGCCTTAGCAATAAGCCCGGCAATTGGCATGATAAGTGGTTCTATTTTGGTACACTTCTGGGGATATAAAGGCGTCTTTTTTGGTTTGTCTTTACTCGCGGTATTATTATCAGGCTGGTCTGTCATTCATTTACCTGAAACCCGCCCGACAGCAGTGGTGAAAGTACCACTAATAAGTACTTTAATTATCATGCTTAAGGATCTAGCAATTTGGTGCAATGCGCTGTTGATAGCTCTCTTTAACCTGTGTTTGTTTAGTTATTATCAATTAGCCCCATTTAATTTTGAGCGGTTAGGATTCTCTCCTGAGATGTTTGGTTACACGGGATTATTTTTGGCATTGGGAGTAGGAATTGGTGCTTGGTTGAATAAATTCTTGCTGAAAAAAGAATGGAATTCATCAAATTTAGTGCTGCTTTCTTCTGTCATTGTTCTTGTCGGTGGAGGATTGATAATGGCTATGGAAGTTACCTGGCTATTTATTTTACCTATGATTTTGGTTGTTGTGGCCTACGGAATTGCGATTCCTAACATCCTATCTTCTGCATTGATCAATTATACGGATAGATTGGGAACCGCAGGGGCATTATTGGGTTTACTTTACTATTTGATGTTGGGGGGCGGTTTGATGCTAACTGGTTGGTACCAACGCTTCGGTGTTGTCTTGGTATATTGTGGTTGTTTTATTTTATTGCTAGCGGTAAGTAATTATTTGAGGCTGGTAAAATCTGGAAATAACCGGTCAGTGATGAAATGACCTGATGTCAGGAGAACTTCGAATCATGAGTGAATAGTTAGTAGAATAGATAAAGATTTTATATTCTGCGGCTCCTTTTGCTGTATATAACAGGTAGCAAAAAAAGACACTTCAACAAAGTAAAAGTGTCTTTTTTTAGTAAGTTAACTGATTTCTATCAGTTCATACCGTATTTTTTCAATTTCTTACGCAGTGTACCACGGTTGATGCCCATCATCAGAGCAGCACGTGTTTGGTTGCCACGGGTATATTGCATCACCATGTCCAACAATGGTTGTTCCACTTCAGCCAGTACCAACTCATACAGGTCATTAACATCTTGACCATTCAGTTGAGCAAAATAGTTCTTCAGTGCTTGTTTAACTGAGTCACGCAAAGGTTTTTGAGTTACCTGATCTTGTGAATTTACAGTAGCAACGGTTAGTACGTCAGAATTTACGCGTTGTTCGAACATAGTTCTGTCAGCTCTTTTCTTTATATTACGCAAAATTTTCGAAATATGCCTTCAACACCTCCAGCTGTTCGCTGGCATCCTCTATGGTGTTAAATGTGCGCCGGAACTGGTCATCAGGAGCATGTTCCCGGAGATACCAAGATACATGCTTACGTGCGATACGGGCTCCCTTGCTTGGACCATAAAAGTCGTGCAATTCCCGTACATGCTCGTTCATTAAACGCTGCACTTCGCCAATTGGCATCGGTGGCAGCAGTTCCCCTGTTTCCAGATAGTGCTGGATTTCCCGGAAGATCCAGGGTCTTCCCTGAGCAGCGCGGCCTATCATCAGGGCATCAGCCCCGGTGTATTCAAGCACTGCTCTGGCCTTAAGCGGGTCAGTAATGTCACCATTGGCAATAACCGGGATGGCAACAGTCTGCTTAACTGTCCGAATATTGTCATACTCTGCTTTTCCGTTAAACAGACAGGTACGAGTCCTGCCGTGAATCGTTAGAGCCTGAATACCACAATGCTCGGCCAATTGGGCAATTTTTACACAGTTTCGTTCTTCTGGCGACCATCCAGTGCGAATTTTCAGCGTAACAGGAACATCTACTGCGTTTACAACAGCGGAAAGGATCTTTTCGACCAGTTCCGGGTAACGTAGTAAAGCTGAACCTGCCAACTTACGATTCACTTTCTTGGCTGGGCACCCCATGTTGATATCAATGATTTGAGCACCATTAGCGACGTTAATTTTCGCTGCCGCTGCCATCTCATCTGGATCATTACCGGCAATTTGCACGGAACGAATTCCCGGTTCGTCACTATGAACCATACGTAGCCGGGATTTGTCTGTCTTCCAAACTTGTGGATTGGAAGAAAGCATTTCCGATACTGTCATTCCCGCACCCATTGCATAGCATAGTGACCGAAATGGACGATCAGTGATGCCAGCCATTGGGGCCGCAATAAGACAGTTTTTCAGCTGGTATTGTCCGATACGCATAGACGAAAAAAGAGTGGCCATACTGTGACTGCAAGGGCGCGTATATTACGCATTTTTCGCAAAATATGAAAGGCCAAACTTTGAGCAAATCGACATTTGTTACAACTTTTTTCCAGCTTTTATTCTGGAGTAAATATAATTATTCATAAATAACATGGTGTTATATGTTATTGGTAAAGTTTATCACTTAGGATTTTTCTATCAGTAAGTTTTCTGATAGCACGGATTACCACCAGTAAGTGATCAAAAGTTACTCTTACTTATCATAACAAAATAAAATAATCTTAATTTGTTACTATTTTTACCCCAGATATCCGACACCACTCTTCTTGTTCCGCAACAGGATCTATCATGAATTTATCAGTATAGGCTTGAATAACACTTTCTGCCTGACTTGCTAACACACCAGATAACCCTAACAGACCCCCCGATTTTGGTAATGTACCAATTACAGGGGCAAGCTCACGTAAGGGGCCTGCCAGAATATTAGCAATTACTACGTCAGATTCAAGATTGTTTGGTTGATCTTTCGCCAGATACAGCGTTAAACGCTCCAGAACGCCGTTACGCTCTGCGTTATCTCGGCTGGCTTGAATGGCTTGTGGATCGATATCTATGCCAATAGCGTGCGCTGCACCGAGTTTTAATGCAGCAATTGCCAATATGCCGGAGCCGCAACCAAAATCAATGATGGTTTTACCCTCGAGATTAAGGCTATCCAGCCATTGAAGACATAATGATGTCGTTGGATGGGTACCTGTACCAAAAGCCAGCCCAGGGTCTAGCATGACATTGACAGCATTAGGATCAGGAATGTCACGCCAGCTTGGACAGATCCATAGACGGTCACCAAAACGCATTGGGTGGAAGTTATCCATCCATTCGCGTTCCCAGTCTTTATCTTCCAGTTGCTCAATTTTATGAATAAATCCTTTACCCAGCTGGGGAACTTGTTCAAGTTGGCGGATAACTGCTTTCATATCGGTTTCAGCATCATAAAGCCCGATGACGTCTGTATCTCCCCACAAACGGGTTTCACCTGGTAGAGGCTCGAATACAGGGTTATCATGGCTGTCCTGAAAAGTGACTGATACTGCTCCACTTTCCATCAGATTATCCCCCAGGGATTCAGCTAGCTGTCCTGTGGTATTTAATCGAAGTTGTATCCAAGGCATAAAAATTCTCTTTCTTAAAAATAAGTTAAAACGACCAGCTTAATGAAGCTTGATCACTCGTTGTGACAACTGGTGGCCGATGGTATTACCAATCCCAAAAGCCAGCAGGCTGAGTAGCAGTGATGGTACGATCGGATGAAAGTTTAATAGCTGAATATTGAAACTGGCGAGCAGGGTGTAACTTGCGGCCCCTGTGATCATTGAGCTGACTGCGCCATATGCATTAGCTTTTTCCCAGTATAGTCCCAGCACTAATGGCCAGAGGAATACGGCTTGTAAGCCCCCGAAAGCCAGTAAATTCAGCCAGATGATCATTTCTGGTGGACGCCAGGCAGCTAAAAGTAGCAACAAGCCAAGAACTAAGGTAGAACCATTGGAAATCCGGGCCAATTTCTTTTCTTGAGCGATTTGTTGTGGAAACAGGTTTAGATAGAGATCTTTTACGATCGTGGCAGAAGATTGCAGTAATTGTGCATTGATCGTTGACATAATTGCCGCCATCGGTGCGGCCAGAAAAATTCCGGCGGCGAATGGTGGCAACACGGTGATCATCAGGGTTGGGATCACTTGATCGGGAATGGTCAGATCCGGAATAATTGCCCGGCCAAGAGCGCCTGCCAAGTGCATACCAAATATGAGGATGGTCATGACGATGGTACCGATGATAATCCCATGATGGACGGCTTTGCTATCGCGGTAGGAGATGCAACGAACTGCGGTATGAGGTAGCCCGATGACGCCAAAACAGACGAGTATCCAAAAAGATGCCATGAAAGGCCCGTTGAGGATATGGTCTGCTCCTTGTGGGGAAACTAATTCAGGATTAATAGCTCGTAATGTGGCAATCGCTTCCGGCAAACCACCTGCTTTATAGATAACAGCTACTAGCAGCAGAACTGTGCCTAGCAGCATGACCAGCCCTTGCAGGGCATCATTGAGGACTCCTGCTCTAAAACCACCAAATGCGGTATAGAGAGCGATAGAGATACCAAAAATCATTAATCCAGTGCCATAAGGGATACCTGCGGCGGTCTCTAGCAGGCGTGCGCCGCCAATAAACTGAACTGTCATTGCTCCGATAAAAGCCACTAAAAGGCTTAAACTGGCAAACCAAACCAGAAAACGACTGCCATAGCGGGCATACAGCATGTCATTGAGAGTGACAGCATTATAGCGCCGGGCGAGAATGGCAAATTTTTTACCCAGTACGCCAAGGGACAGCCATATTGCTGGCAACTGAATCAGAGACAGTAATACCCATCCAAGGCCATATTTATAGGCTGCTCCTGGCCCGCCAATGAATGAGCTGGCACTGATATAGGTCGCGGTAATGGTCATTGCCAGTACAAAACCACCCATTGAGCGATTACCAAGGAAATATTCAGTCAAGAAAGAACCTTGCTGGCGGCGTCTATAAGCGTAAATTGATAAAAGAAATACCAAAGCAAGGTAGCCTAGCAGAGGTAAGATAACTTCACTTTGCATTCTCATCCTCCAATGGGACTTCTTTGAAAATAAATTTAACCATCAACCAGCAGAGGATGATAAATGTTACAGGCAGTAACAAACATGCCATTTCAAACCAGCGCGGTAAGCCAGTGACACCAGGAGCATCATCGGGCAAATAGGCTGTCAGCAGCCAGCCAATAAGATAGGCGAGCGTCAGGAATACAGCCCAGCGTGCTTCTTTATGGGATTGAACAAATCGTTTGTCCATTCGTTCTTCCGGTAATTAAATAAACAAGATGGGAAAGGAAGGATTGTACGGCAAGATATGGATTTATTCAGGCAAAATATGATGATGAAGTAAATAATTTTAGTTTTGCTGAAAAATTAATACCGTGAAACGCAATATGAAATTAAATTATTGTTGGCAGTAATTTGTCTAATATTTGTCACTATGTTTGCTATAGTGGGGAAAATTAAAAATATTGGTAAAATATTTTTATCGATAGTGACTATTCCTATTGGAAGAATCTACTATTCTACGGAAATTGGCCTGACTAATATCAGGAATATCAAACTTTACTCATTGAAAAAATTTAGAAGAATAGGTTGAACAGTAGTTGAGTCAATAATAAGGAATAGAGTATGTATGATTATATTATTGTTGGTATTGGTATTGTCGGGCTTGGCGTTGCTAACGCGTTGCAGGAGGCTCAGCCGAACATCAAGATATTGATGTTAGATAAAGAAAACACGCCAGCTAGGCATCAGAGCGGTCATAATAGCAATGTGGTGCATTCAGGTATTTATTATAAACCTGGCAGCCTGAAGGCTCGTCTGGCGACGCGTGGTAATAAAACCATGTTTTCCTTTTGTCGCGAGCATGGGTTGTACCATGATCGCTGTGGTAAGGTGATTGTTGCCACACAGCCGAAAGAATTACCATTGCTAGAAAGTCTCTATCAGCGTGGATTGCAAAATGGTTTGGAAATTAGCCGACTAAACTGTTTGCAACTTAATGAGCGTGAGCCGCATGTTAATGGGTTAGAAGCGTTACTTGTTCCCGATGCTGGTATTGTGAACTATAAAGAAGTTGCAAATAAAATGGCAGAGATCATCCAGCGGCGTAGTGCGACTTTGATTTATGGTCAAATGGTTACAGATATTAAAGAACGCAGTGACAAAGTAGACGTTATCACGCCACAAAATAGTTATCAGGCAAAATGGTTGATTAATTGCGCCGGGTTGCATAGCGATCGTATCGCCTGTTTGGCAGGTTATGATATCGGTATGAAAATCATTCCCTTTCGTGGTGAATATTATGTGTTAAATAGTGAAAAAAACGACTTGGTTAACCATTTAATCTACCCAGTACCGAATCCCGATTTCCCTTTCCTTGGTGTACATTTTACCCGCATGTATAATGGTAAACGTGATATTGGTCCGAATGCGGTACTGGCATTTAAGCGCGAAGGCTATAAGAAAACCGATATTAATCTGAAAGATCTTAGTGAGATATTGAGTTACCGTGGTTTTTGGAAAATCGCTCGAACTTATTTTGGTGAAGGAATGGCGGAGATGTACCGCTCATTATGTAAAAAGCGGTTTGTTGCCAATGCCCGTTGCTTGATACCTGAACTCAATGTCGAGGATATTGTTCCTGGCCCCTCTGGTGTACGTGCCCAAGCATTGACTGCCGATGGCAAGTTGGTTGATGATTTTCATATCGTTGCTGGTAAGCGCTCACTACACGTTTGCAATGCGCCTTCACCGGCAGCAACGGCTTCAATTGAAATAGGCCGTGAAATTGTTCACCAGTATTTGTCTGCTTAAATGGGTGATAAATAAAATAACGATGACTCTATAAAAAAGGAGCGTTTAAACGCCCCTTAAAAATATATATACCTGTTATCTTTCAAGTTGCCTCTTTGTTGGCTGCACTCACTCACCCCGGTCACAGAGTTCTCTATGCTCCCGGGGATTCGCTCCCTTGCCGTCGCGATGCATCTTGAAATCTATTGGGTATAGATGTTATCTAAACCGGTTTTAAGTTTCCTGTAATCCCAGTTTTTTCTCCAGATAGTGGATATTAGTGCCACCATTCTGGAAATTTTCATCATTCATAATCGCTTGCTGAAGCTCGATATTTGTCTTAATGCCATCGATAATCAGTTCTGCCAATGCGTTTTTCATACGAGCAATGGCGTTATCGCGATTTTCACCGTAAGTAATCAACTTACCAATCATTGAATCATAGTAAGGTGGCACGGTGTAGCCGGCGTAAATATGCGATTCCCAACGCACACCAAATCCACCGGGTGAGTGGAAGCGGGTGATTTTACCTGGGCTTGGCAGGAAAGTGTTCGCATCTTCAGCGTTAATACGGCATTCAATAGCGTGACCACGAACGATAACATCTTTCTGCTTAATTGAAAGCGGCATTCCTGCGGCAATCCGCAACTGCTCTTTAATCAGGTCAACACCAGTAATCATTTCTGTCACTGGGTGTTCAACCTGAATACGAGTATTCATTTCAATGAAATAAAACTCACCGTTTTCATACAAGAACTCGAAGGTACCCGCACCACGATAGCCAATTTCGATACATGCGTTGGAACAGCGCTCACCAATGTTGCGACGCATTTCTGGCGTGATACCCGGCGCAGGGGCTTCTTCAACAACTTTTTGGTGACGGCGTTGCATAGAGCAATCACGTTCAGCCAAATAAATTGCCTGACCCTGACCGTCAGCCAATACTTGGATCTCAATATGACGTGGGTTTTCAAGGAATTTTTCCATGTAAACCATATCGTTATTGAAAGCAGCTTTTGCTTCCGCACGGGTCATATTAATTGATTGTTCCAGATCTTGATCTCTGCGGACGACGCGCATACCGCGACCGCCTCCACCACCGGATGCTTTGATGATTACGGGATAACCGATGCGTTTAGCAATGGCTTTATTTTTCTCTGTGTCATCAGACAGTGGGCCATCAGAACCAGGTACACAAGGAACGCCGGCTTTTTTCATCGCATTGATAGCGGAAACTTTATCACCCATCAGGCGGATCGTTTCTGCTTTCGGGCCAATAAAAATAAAGCCAGAACGTTCAACTTGTTCCGCAAAGTCTGCGTTTTCAGACAGGAAACCGTAACCAGGGTGAATGGCTACTGCACCCGTGATTTCTGCCGCCGAAATAATCGCCGGGATATTCAGATAGCTTTTTGCAGAAGCTGCTGGGCCAATACAGATAGTTTCGTCTGCCAATAGTACGTGTTTTAAGTCACGATCCGCAGATGAATGTACCGCAACGGTTTTGATCCCCAACTCTTTACAAGCTCGCAGGATACGCAGTGCGATTTCACCACGGTTAGCAATTACAATTTTATCAAGCATGGGAACGCCTCGTTATTCGATGACGACCAATGGCTCGTCAAATTCAACGGGTTGACCGCTTTCCACAAGAATCGCTTTAACCACACCTGATTTGTCGGCTTCGATCTGGTTCATCATTTTCATTGCTTCAACGATACACAGGGTATCACCCACATTGATACGTTGTCCGACTTCGATAAATGGTTTCGCATCTGGGCTAGGTGTACGGTAGAAAGTACCCACCATTGGAGAACGAACAATGTGACCACTAATTTCAGCTGATCTTTCGCTGATCGTTTCCGGCAGAGCTTGAGAAGGTGCAACAGCGTTAGCCAGCGCAGGTTGTTGTGTTTGAACGGGAATATATTGTTGAGCTACCTGAAAACTCTGGGGTGCTAATGCGCGGCTGATGCGCACTGACTCTTCTCCTTCAGAGATTTCCAGTTCAGAAATGCCAGATTCTTCAACCAGCTCGATCAGTTTTTTTATTTTACGAATATCCATGAGTGTGATTCCGTACTCTTCTGTTTTATTTAGTTGAGTTTTGACAAGCGGTTTACCGCTGCCTGTAATGCAAAGCTATAGCCATCGACTCCTAAACCGCAGATTACACCAACGGCAAGATCTGAAAGGTATGAGTGATGACGGAATGGCTCGCGAGCGTGAACATTGGAGAGGTGGATCTCAATAAATGGGATCTTTACCGTCAACAATGCATCACGTAGTGCCACGCTGGTATGCGTGAATGCAGCTGGGTTAATTAAGATAAAATCAGTATTACCCTGTGCAGAATGAATTCTGTTTATCAGCTCAAATTCTGCGTTGGATTGCAGATGACTGAATTTAATCCCCAATTTATGGGCTTTTTCAGACAATTTGCTGACGATATCATCAAGCGTTAAGCTGCCGTAGATATCTGGCTCCCGGGTTCCCAACATATTTAGGTTAGGGCCATTAAGGAGTAAAATGTGAAACTTGTCTGCCATTGTGCTGGTATCTCCGGCAATTTGTCAACAATCGCCTCAACATAATCCGCTGTTAACGATTTGTCATCTTTTTATAACCGTCACTAAGCTTGTTTCTGCGGTAAAGCGCGACATTATAACAATATCGTGGCATTTAGCAGCTAAATACTGGTCTTATCAGAGAAAATGTCAAGAATAAAACAGCTGTACTTTCGAGGCTAGTCACAATTCTCAACGAACCTTGACTAACGTCCGTCCTGTTACTTGGTTAGCTATTAATTTATTCGCGTATTCTATGGTTTGATCCAGTGTTATCTCAGTGGTTGCCTGTTGATAAAAAGAGGCGGGCAACAGTTTTTGCAGGCGTTGCCATACAGCAGGCCGCTTTATTGATGGAACAGTGACAGAATCTACTCCTTGCAGACGTATATTCCGTAAAATAAATGGCATAACTGTTGTTGGCAAATTGACTCCACCAGCGAGCCCACAAGCTGCAACGGTACCACTGTAGTGAGTTTGAGCCAGTATTGTTGCCAGTACATTATCGCCCACTGTATCAATGGCTCCAGCCCAAAGCTGTTTTTCTAGTGGGCGAGGGGGACGATTAAATTCATTGCGAGGTAGAACTTTTTTTGCGCCAAGGGAGAACAGGTATTCGTGATTTTCCTGCCTGCCGCTGACAGCAACAACGGAATAGCCAAGTTGTGAAAGTAGTGCTACCGCAGTACTCCCTACACCGCCGCTGGCGCCAGTCACAATGACATCACCATTTTCTGGTGCGACTTCGCCTTCTTCCAGGGCTATAATACATAGCATTGCAGTAAAGCCGGCAGTACCAATGATCATTGCCTGTCTGCTATCCAAACCGGCTGGTAAAGGCGTCAGCCATTCTCCTGAAACTCGGGCTTGTTCTGCCAGGCCACCCCAGTGATTTTCGCCTACACCCCAGCCAGTTAGCAGCACATGCTGACCAATGTGAAAACGGGGATCTTCAGTACTATGCACAATTCCTGAAAAATCAATACCCGGTATCATCGGGAACTGGCGGATAATTTTTCCTTTACCTGTGATTGCTAATGCATCTTTATAATTCAAGGTTGACCAGTGGATATCAACGGTAACCTCTCCCACAGGCAGAAGGGAGGAGCTAACTTCCTGTATAGAAGCTGATAATTGATTCTGTTGTTGCTCAAGTAGCAGGGATTTCATTATTGTTCTGCTCTCTGGTAAGTGATTTTCTTATTAAATAATAATAGATAAAAATTGGCGGTTTACATAAGAAATATAAGAAAAAATAAAGTTTTGATGGATTGTAAAACGGAATTTGTTCGCGTTTTTTCTATGTTGTTTCAGTATATTGCGAGCTATTTCAGAAAATTCTGTCTTTTATTATATTGTAGCAGGAAGTATTGTATTTTACGTGGAATTTATTACATGATTAGCTGGTTCGTTACACAGACTGATAGTTGCAGTGATTATCGGGAATAATAAGTAAAAACGTGGATTTTAGTGAGTTTACAGGAACAACGACGGGTTAGAATAGAGATATGTTGCTCGACTATCACAGTAACGATGGCACTATCCATAATGTTGAATTATGCAAAATCGGGTAGTTTCTACATTTCGTTATGGAACAATTGGCAAAATTAACCCATTTTTATGCAGTTTTTTTCTGCTCTGTTTAAGAAAAGTAACGTAGAATATTGCGTTGTTGATATGAATAACGTAGCCACTTTTTTATTGAAGCAGGTGCTAATGCGCCTTGTCGCTGCTTCATGTGGTTGGTAGAGTAGACGGGTTTCATTCCGTCCCCAGCTTGCAGGATTATCCTTTCGCTATGTTTAAAAAATTTCGTGGCATGTTTTCCAACGACTTGTCTATTGACTTGGGTACCGCCAATACCCTTATTTATGTCAAAGGTCAGGGTATTGTATTGAATGAACCTTCTGTAGTGGCAATCCGTCAGGATCGTGCAGGTTCATCGAAAAGTGTAGCAGCCGTTGGGCAAGAAGCAAAACAAATGCTGGGCCGCACCCCAGGCAATATCGCTGCAATTCGTCCGATGAAAGATGGTGTGATTGCTGATTTTTATGTTACAGAGAAAATGCTGCAACACTTTATTAAACAAGTTCATAGCAACAGTTTTATGCGCCCAAGCCCACGGGTGCTGGTTTGTGTGCCAGTTGGTGCAACGCAGGTTGAACGTCGGGCAATTCGTGAATCTGCACTCAGTGCTGGAGCCCGCGAAGTATTTTTGATTGAAGAACCCATGTCTGCGGCTATCGGCGCTGGTTTACCTGTTTCTGAAGCGACAGGTTCAATGGTTGTGGATATTGGAGGCGGTACCACGGAAGTGGCGGTTATTTCTCTGAATGGGGTTGTTTATTCATCATCTGTACGCATCGGTGGTGATCGTTTCGATGAGGCGATTATCAATTATGTCCGCCGTAATTATGGTGCGTTGATTGGTGAAGCGACGGCTGAGCGTATTAAACACACTATTGGTTCAGCCTATCCCGGCGATGAAATGTTAGAGATCGAAGTTCGTGGTCGTAATTTGGCTGAAGGCGTACCTCGTGGTTTTACCCTTAATTCCAACGAAATTCTTGAAGCTCTGCAAGAGCCATTAACAGGTATCGTTAGTGCTGTCATGGTTGCCCTTGAACAGTGCCCACCAGAATTGGCTTCCGATATTTCAGAACGAGGCATGATTCTGACCGGTGGTGGTGCGCTACTGCGTAATCTTGATCGTTTATTGATAGAGGAAACTGGTATTCCTGTCATTGTTGCGGAAGATCCATTGACATGTGTTGCCCGTGGCGGTGGAAAAGCACTTGAAATGATTGATATGCATGGTGGTGAGCTCTTCAGCGAGGAGTGAGTGTTAACTTGCAAGTGGGGGAGGGATGACAGGTAGATTCAGACCTCCTCGCTATTGTTGTCTGGATTCCATTGCTTATGAAACAGTACAGTTTGGAATAGCACAGCTTATGAAGCCAATTTTTAGCAGAGGGCCTTCTCTGCAATTACGACTTTTTTTTGCTGTTATTGTTGCCATTACTCTGGTCGTGGCGGATAGCCGCCTTGATGCTCTCAGTAAAATACGCAGTTATATGGATACAGCAGTCAGCCCATTTTATTTTCTTGCTAATGGTCCGCGTCGAGTACTTGATGGTGTGTCAGAAACGCTTGCCTCCCGTGAACAACTTCAATTGGAAAATCGCGCCTTACGCCAAGAATTATTGATGAAAAACAGTGATATGCTGTTATTAGGACAACTTAAACAGGAAAATTCCCGCCTACGTGAGTTATTGGGATCACCGTTGCGTCAGGATGAGCATATGATGGTGACTCAGGTGATCTCCGGTAAGGCTAATCCTTATAGTGATCAGGTGGTAATTGATAAGGGATCAAGAGAAGGCGTTTATGAAGGGCAACCGGTTATCAGTGATAAAGGCATTGTTGGTCAGGTTGTTGCTGTCAGCCAGTTTACCAGCCGGGTATTGCTGATTTGTGATACGACTCATGCTCTGCCAATACAGGTCTTGCGTAATGATATTCGGGCTATTGTTGCTGGTGCGGGTTGTGCTGATGATTTGCAATTTGAGTTATTGCCAAGCAATACAGATATTCGGGTTGGGGATGTATTAGTCACTTCTGGATTAGGTGGCCGCTTTCCTGAAGGGTATCCGGTAGCTGTAGTTTCGTCAGTTAAAGTCGATAATCAACGGGCCTATACTGTGATTAAAGCTCGGCCAACGGCAGAGTTACAGCGTTTGCGTTATTTACTGTTATTGTGGGGGGCGGACAATAACCCATCCGAGCCATTACCTCCATCAGATGTTTATCGGGTAGCCAATGAGCGTTTAATGCAAATGATGCCTCAAGTATTGCCACATGCAAATGAAATGGGGCCACCAGCACCCTCTTCTGTTTCTGATGAAATAACCAAGACGACAGAAACAGTGAAAAATTCTGAGCTGACAGTGACGTCTGCTAAATTTATAAGCGTGAGAAATCATTAATGAATCAATACCGAAGTCATGGGCGTTGGATCATTTGGTTATCTTTCTTGATTGCAATGGTGCTGCAAATTATGCCTTGGCCGGAGCAGATTTATATGTATCGGCCTACCTGGTCAGCACTATTGCTCATTTATTGGGGGATGGCATTACCCCACAGAGTCAGTGTTGGTACCGGTTTTGTTCTGGGGATTATTATAGACCTGATTCAGGGAGCAACATTGGGTGTTAACGCTTTGGCTTACAGTCTTGTTAGTTATTTGGTGTCATTTAAGTTTCAATTGTTCCGCAATATGGCACTTTGGCAGCAGGCTTTGGTAGTCGTTGTTTTATCGGTGCTGATGGACCTTAGTGTTTTTTGGGCAGAATTTTTGTTATCAAATGTTGCTTTTCATTCAGAAATATTCTGGAACAGTTTGGTCAATGGTATCCTTTGGCCGTGGTTATTCCTGTTAATGCGGAAAATTCGTCGTCAATTTAATGTGCGTTAATGATTGAACTGTAGTTTTTAATGCTTTGACGAAATGCTTATTCCAGTAAACATTATTGATATCGGTCGTTCTTTCTAATAAATCGTGGATACGGGCGGCGTACATAACTTATGGATACATATAGATATAGTACGTGAGGATGACTCGCTTTGCTCGCCTTTGGGCTATATTAAGTGCGTTCAAAAGTTAATACTTTTGTCTGAGTTCTGTTTAAGCTGACTCTTTATTATAAAGAAGAGTAAATGAAATAGCCTAATGGTATATACCCAATGGATTTCAATATGGATCGCGACGGCAAGGGAGCGAATCCCCGGGAGCATAGAGAACTCTGTGACCGGGGTGAGTGCAGCCAACCAGGAGGCAACTTGAAAGATAACGGGTATAGGTAGTAAAGGATAATATCATCATGAAAACCCTCTATTTGGCTTCTGGCTCACCAAGACGGCGTGAGCTGGTTGAATTATTGGACTTTAAATTTGAAATTCTTTCTCCTCAAATAGAGGAGCAATGGCAAGAGGGTGAAACTCCGTGTCAATATGTCAGCCGATTAGCAAGAGATAAATCTCTGGCGGGGGTTGCTATTGCTCCTGAGAATTTTCTGGTGTTGGGAGCGGATACGATTGTTGTATTGAATGATAAAATTCTGGAAAAACCGCGCAGTGAACAACATGCCATTGAAATGCTTAGTACACTTTCCGGTCAGTGCCATCAGGTAATTACAGCTATTGCTTTATCAGATAGTCAGCGTACTTTAAGTGATATAGTTGTTACGGATGTGACTTTTCGCCAATTATCTACGCAGGAAATTTTGGATTATGTAGCATCTGGTGAGCCAATGGACAAAGCGGGGGCTTATGGTATTCAAGGAAAAGCGGGTTGCTTTGTCAAAACGTTAAACGGTAGTTATCACGCAGTAGTTGGTTTGCCATTGGTGGAAACGCATGAATTAATCACAAAGTTTTTTGCGTTAGTTGATGGAAAGAGGAACACATGACAGCAGAGCTATTGGTCAATATAACACCGTCTGAAACGCGCGTTGCCTACATTGATGGTGGGATCTTGCAGGAAATCCATGTTGAAAGAGAAGCCAAAAGAGGAATTGTTGGCAATATTTACAAAGGTCGTGTAAGCCGGGTGTTACCTGGAATGCAAGCGGCTTTTGTGGATATTGGGTTGGAAAAAGCCGCCTTTCTGCATGCCTCGGATATTATGCCTCACACGGAATGCATTGCTGGTGAGGAACAAAAGAACTTTCATGTCCGAGATATTGCTGAGCTGGTTCGTCAGGGGCAGGACTTAATGGTTCAGGTAGTGAAAGATCCGCTTGGCACCAAAGGAGCCAGGCTAACTACGGATATTACATTGCCTTCCCGCTATCTTGTATTTATGCCCGGTGCTTCTCATGTGGGGGTTTCACAACGTATTGAAAGTGAAGCAGAGCGTAATCGCCTGAAAAATATTGTGGCTGACTATTGTGATGAGCATGGTGGTTTCATTATTAGAACTGCTGCTGAAGGGGTTGGTGACGATGAGTTAACTCAGGATGCGGCTTTCCTGAAACGACTGTGGAGTAAGGTAATAGAGCGTAAAAAGCGCAATGTCACCAAAAATAAACTTTACGGTGAACTGGCTCTGGCTCATCGTATTCTACGTGATTTCGCTGGGGCGGCTCTTGATCGTATTCGTGTAGATTCTCGTTTAACGTTTAATCAGTTACAAGAATTTATTAGTGAATATATTCCTAAAATGACCGCCAAGCTGGAACTTTATAACGGTAATCAACCTATTTTCGATCTGTTTGATGTAGAAAATGAGATCCAGCGGGCACTTGACCGTAAAGTTGAATTGAAGTCAGGTGGTTATCTGATTATTGACCAAACAGAAGCGATGACCACAATTGATATTAATACTGGAGCATTTGTCGGACATCGTAATCTGGAAGAAACTATCTTTAATACTAATATCGAAGCGACGCAGGCGATTGCCAGACAATTAAGATTGCGTAATCTGGGTGGTATTATCATTATTGATTTCATTGATATGAACAGCGAAGACCACCGTCGGCGAGTATTAGCTTCTCTTGAACAGGCGCTGAGTAAAGATCGCGTTAAAACAACGATTAATGGTTTTTCACAGCTCGGATTAGTAGAAATGACGCGTAAGCGAACCCGTGAGAGCATAGAGCATATACTCTGTGACGATTGCCCTACTTGTAATGGAAGGGGAACGGTGAAATCTGTTGAAACGGTCTGTTATGAGATTATGCGTGAAATTGTGCGTGTTCACCGGGTAGTTGATGCAGATCGCTTCCTTATTTATGCATCGCCAGCTGTGGTCGAAGCGCTGAAAGGGGAAGAATCTCATGCACTGGCAGAAGTGGAAATTTTTGTCGGTAAACAGGTAAAAGTTCAGACAGAACAGCTCTACAGTCAGGAACAGTTTGACGTAGTTATGATGTAATAACCATCTGGTTTGCTGACATAACAGCACTGGCAACCAAGGAGATGCGTGTGAGGCGACTGCCGGGAGTATTATTAGCGACAGCCGCAATAGTCATTATCATTGTGGCTTTGCTTGTCAGTGGATTGCGTTTTCTATTGCCACATATTAATAGCTATCGTCCGCAATTGCTCGCTAAAGTTGAGTCAATTATCGGTGTACCTGTTGATGTTGGATATATTGCGGGAGAATGGGAATCTTTCGGTCCCGTTCTTGAACTACGTGATATTAGTGTGAAAACTGCAAGTGCAGATGTGAAAGCTAAAAAAATCACAGTTGCATTGGATATCTGGTTATCTTTATTAAAAATGCGGTGGAGTTTCCGCGATCTTACTTTTTATCAGTTGCAAGTGAATTACCATCAACCGCTGTTTGATGATCAAAGTGGTAATATATTTTCTCAATCAGATTCGTTTTCTGATCTGTTTCTCGAACAGTTTGACCATTTTAATTTGCAAGATAGCCGCCTGACTTTTTTGACTCCCTCTGGTGAGCAGGCTGATCTGTTGTTACCACGATTAACTTGGCTGAATAAAGATAACCGTCATCGTGCGCAGGGGGAAATAAGTCTCTCTTCTATCAATAATCAGCATGGGAATGTACAAGTTAAATTTGATTTGCATGATACTCATGGCGTATTGGATAACGGTACTATTTATTTACAGGCAGATAATGTTGATATTCACCCATGGCTGAGTCATTGGTTACAGGATAATACCGGGTTGAAAGATGCTGAATTTAGCTTGTCTAGCTGGATTATGCTTAAAGATGGGCGAATTGATGGCGGCCAACTGCAATTACACCGGGGAGAAGCTAACTGGAAAGTTGCTGACAAATTCCACAATCTTTCTGTCAGTGATTTGGTGTTACGGATGCGCCGTCAGGGCAATGGTTGGTTGTTTGATGTGCCTGAGTTGGCAAACCTGGTCACTGATGGTCAGCAATGGCCGTCAGGAAAGACATCAGTGCTCTATATACCGGAAGCTAAGAAGTATGATAGTAAAGATCACTGGCGTATCCGGGCAGAAAATATTCAACTTGAGCGGTTGAATAGCATTTTACCCACTTTTTCTTTTTTGACCCCTGACCTTGTCAGGGATTGGGAACATCGCCAGCCACAGGGGTTGGTAAATCATTTTGCTCTTGATATTACACCGGAACTTGCAGATAACTCGCGCATCAGTGTTCAGTGGCAAGATGTCGGTTGGCAGCGCTGGCAGGGATTGCCTTCCATTGATCATTTCTCTGGCTCTCTCAATGGGAGTTTGCAGCAGGGAGAACTGAGTTTCACGTTGAAAGATAGCGTAGTTGATTATCAAGGTATGTTCCGGGCACCGTTTGAAATATCCCAAAGTCATGGTGAAGTGTTTTGGCAGCAGGATAAACGAGGTTTACAACTTTGGAGTCAGGGGTTGGATTTACAGGCAAAATCGTTGTGGCTCAATGGTGATTTTTGTTATCAACAACCAAAAGAACAGCCTCCGGCGCTAAGTATTCTGGCGGGAATACGGGTTTATGATGCAGGTGATGCTTGGCGATATTTTCCTGAGTCTTTGATGGGAACATCTCTGACTGACTATCTGACGGCTTCAATTATTAAAGGGCAGATAGAAAACGCAACTTTCGTTTTTCAGGGCAATCCAAAAGATTTTCCATTTACAAAGAATGATGGCCAGTTTCAGATTTTTGCTCCACTGCGCCATGCCACTTTCCAATATCAACCAAACTGGCCGGCATTGCAGGATTTGGATATTGACCTTAATTTCCATAATAACGGTTTATGGATGCTTGCTCCGCAAACGGCACTTGGCAAAGTAAAAGTGGGCAATGTTTCAGCGGTAATTTCTGATTACGGTAAAAAGAAATTGTTAATCGACGCGGATCTTCTGGGGGATGGTAAAGATATCCATGAATATTTTACCCATAGCCCGTTAGCAGATTCCGTTGGTAAAACGCTTGATACATTGCAGGTTGGTGGTCAGGTTACTAGTAATTTACATCTGGATATTCCGCTTGATGGTGGCAATGTGGATGCCAGTGGTGAGGTCACTTTAAAGAATAATCATCTGTTGATTAAGCCGTTGGATAGTGAGATGAAAAATGTCAGTGGCCGGTTCCGTTTTAATAATGGTAATTTACAAAGTGATAAATTATCAGTGCGGTGGTTTGGGCAGCCTGTTACTGTTGATTTTTCCACCCAGAATTTACCGAAAAACTATCGGGTGAATGTTGGCTTGAATGCTGATTGGGCAACCGAAAAGTTACCGAACCTGCCACCAGCGATTGCTAAAAAGCTGTTTGGTTCCGTTGACTGGAAAGGTAAAGTAGGTATTAGTTTACCGTATCAAGGTAAGGTTCAATATGATGTGAAAATCGACGCTGATTTGTCACAAATGGGCAGCCAGTTACCCGCCTTGAAAGTAGATGAACTGAGAAAACTTAAAGCCCTGCATATTTTGGCTGATGGTGATATGGGCCAACTGCACGTGAAAGGCATTTTGGGTAAACAGTATGTATTTAATACTCAATGGCGTTTGGCAGGGAAAAATAGTCAACTGTTACGGGGAATTTTACAAAGTAATGGTGACAAAGTTCCTAACTTACCTGAGAAGTCACTATTGGAGTTGAATTTTCCTTCAATTAATGGTGAAGAGTGGTTGGGGTTGATGACTCCTCTGGTTTCTGGTTCTTCATTTTCAGGGGAGTCAATGTTGCCACAGTACCTGCGGGTATCATTCCCATCATTGGATGCGGGAGGACAGCGTTGGGATCAATTATCGTTGGATGTGGAAAAACAGCCCTGGGGGATGCAGATCAGTGCTAATGGTCAGGATATTAACGGTAAGCTTAATATTCATAATAATGGCCCGTGGCAGGTGAATCTGAACCATCTTTACTATAATCCTCAGTGGAACAGCGTTGAGCAACCTGAATTAGATTTGCCTAAGCAATCTCAGACAAATACAACTCAGCGTTATTCGCTGAACCGATGGCCGTCATTAGATATCATCTGTTCTGAGTGCTGGATTATGGGATTGAAACTAGGGAAAGTGTCAGGGGCCCTGATACCAGAAGGCAATGCGTTGGTATTAAAAGATGGCAAGGTGGAAAACAGCGTTAGTAAACTCAATTTGGCCGGTCGTTGGCAGGAAAGTACTGTAGGGAATAATACTCATCTTGTGGGACAATTCTCTGGTGAGAGGTTTGATGAGATGGCATCTTATCTTGGTATGGTTGTGCCAATTGTTAATTCACCGTTTACCTTCCATTTTGATTTTAACTGGCAAGATGTACCTTGGAAACCCGATTTGCAAACGCTGAATGGTGATCTTAAAAGTAATTTAGGCAAAGGTGCAATTGAAAAACTGGGAGGAGGGCGTGCAGGTCAACTACTCAGATTAGTTAGTTTTGATGCTCTGCTGCGTAAATTACAACTCGATTTTAGTGATACTTTTAGTCAGGACTTTGAATTTGACTCAATCCGTGGTGATGCTTCAATAAAAAACGGGATACTCAATACCAAAAATTTACGGGTTGATGGGTTGATTGCTGATTTGACAACGCAAGGGGAGATTGATTTCGTTCGCCAACAGATCAATATAGAAGCTGTTGTCACGCCAGAAATTTCGGCTACTGTTGGTGTAGCAACAGCTTTTGTTATTAACCCAATGGCAGGTGCTGCCCTATTTGCAGCGACTAAGGTTTTGGGGCCATTATGGAATAAGATATCGGTTATTCGTTACCGGATTACTGGTAATTTTGATCAGCCGAAAATTGATGAAGTTTTGCGTCAGCTTAAGGAGAACAGAGGAACATGAGAAACGTCAATGTTGCACTCTTACAGTTATGCAGCGGTGAGAATATCAAACATAATTTGGCGCAAATTGAACAACAAATAAAGCAGTTGCCGGATACTATCAAACTAGTCATGACCCCGGAAAATGCATTGTTGTTTGCTGATGCTGCCCGCTATCGTGAGCATGCAGAACCGCAGGGAGAAGGGCCTTTACAGCAGGCCGTCAGTGATATTGCGCGCCGTTATGGTATCTGGTTATTAATCGGTTCTATGCCGCTTATCAGTCGTGAAAATCCTGAACAGATTACTAGTAGCAGCTTGTTATTTGATGATCAGGGTGAGATCCGCGCACGTTACGATAAAATCCATATGTTTGATGTCAATATTAATGATGAGCATGGAGCATATAACGAGTCGGCCAGTTTCCAGCGCGGGGAACATATTACTGTTGTGGATACACCTGTTGGTCGTCTTGGGATGACCATATGTTATGATCTGCGTTTCCCAGGGTTGTTTCAGGCGCTACGTGAACAAGGCGCTGAATTGATATCTGTTCCGGCGGCATTTACCCGTTTAACAGGAAAAGCACATTGGGAGCCATTGTTACGGGCACGTGCTATTGAAAACCAGTGTATTCTGTTAGCACCCGCTCAGGTTGGTGTACATGGGACTCGCCAGACATGGGGCCACTCAATGGCAGTAGACGGCTGGGGGAAAGTGATAAAGAAAAACCCAGATGCAGTCAGTGCACTACAACTGAATGTCAGGGCTGACAGCCTGAAGATTATGCGTGAGCAGATGAAAGTGGTTAAACATAACCGCTTTCGACCGCAACTGACTTCCCTGATTAAAAAGAATATCGCAAATTAAAGAGTAAGCAATTATGAGTTTAACTTCTGTCAGTGAATATTTACTGACTGCAAATAAATTAAGTCATCAAGATCTGTTTTCAGTATTGGGTCAATTGGCTGAACGCCGACTGGATTATGCCGATCTCTATTTTCAGTCCAGCTATCATGAGTCTTGGATATTGGAAGATCGTATTATTAAGGATGGTTCCTATAATATTGATCAGGGCGTTGGTGTTCGAGCAATCAGTGGTGAAAAAACAGGTTTTGCTTATGCAGATCAGATCACTCTCAATGCGTTGCAACAAAGCGCGCAGGCTGCCCGTAGTATCGTCCATGAAAAAGGGAATGGTAAAGTTCATACCCTTGGAGAAGTGGCTTACTCTCCACTTTATGCAGCAATTGATCCATTGCAAAGCTTTTCCCGTGAAGAAAAGATCGCGTTATTGCAGCGTGTAGATCAGGTTGCTCGTGCTGAAGATCCGAGAGTACAAGAAGTGAATGCCAGTCTGACAGGGGTCTACGAACAGGTATTAGTTGCGGCAACTGATGGTACTCTGGCTGCTGATATTCGTCCTCTGGTACGCTTATCTGTTTCTGTATTGGTGGAAGATAACGGTAAACGTGAACACGGTACTGGCGGTGGCGGTGGCCGTTATGGTTATGAATATTTTCTGGAAATGATGGATGGTCAGAATCGAGCAGAACAATTTGCGCGTGAGGCTGTTCGTATGGCGCTGGTGAACCTTTCGGCTGTTGCTGCGCCTGCTGGTACTATGCCTGTCGTTCTGGGGGCTGGTTGGCCGGGAGTGTTGCTGCATGAAGCGGTTGGTCACGGTCTGGAAGGTGATTTTAACCGCCGTGGTACTTCCGTATTCTCTGGTCGGATGGGTGAGAAAGTCGCTTCTGAACTTTGTACCGTGGTTGATGATGGCACGATAAAAGGTCGTCGCGGATCATTGGCGATTGATGATGAAGGTGTTCCTGGGCAATACAATGTATTAATTGAGAATGGCATTCTCAAAGGTTACATGCAGGACAAAATGAATGCCCGCCTGATGGGGGTAGCGCCGACGGGTAATGGTCGCCGTGAATCTTATGCTCATCTGCCAATGCCTCGTATGACTAACACTTATTTGCTGGCGGGCAATTCTACACCGGAAGAAATTATAGGTAGTGTAGAAAATGGTTTGTATGCACCAAATTTTGGTGGTGGTCAAGTGGATATCACTTCCGGTAAATTCGTGTTCTCGACATCCGAAGCTTATCTGATCGAGAACGGCAAGATTACCAAACCAGTGAAAGGTGCAACGCTAATCGGTTCCGGTATTGAGGCTATGCAGCAGATCTCTATGGTAGGAAATGATCTTGATCTGGATAAAGGTGTTGGGGTTTGTGGCAAAGAAGGCCAGAGCGTACCCGTTGGTGTTGGTCAGCCTACTTTGAAACTGGACAACTTGACCGTTGGAGGAACAGCCTGATTTTTTTGCTGTTTATCTGACATAGATCATCATTAAGGATAGTCATGAAGAAGACTTGGTTAGCAGGTGTGTTACTGACTGTTCTAGTTGTGGCTTATGGCACCTTTGCTAAAGGTGTTGGTACGCAAGGTGTTGAGGAAACACTGGTACAGACTGCGGAAACAGATAGCAGTACTTCGGCAATACAAAGGATTGATAGGCTTACTGAACAGAATAATGTGGTAGCTTACTTACGGCAGAATAATAAATTGCCTGATCTATATATTACCAAAAGGCAGGCCCGCGACTTTGGCTGGAATGCAAAACAGGGAAACTTATGTCAGGTTTTGCCGGGTCGGGCAATTGGTGGTGATAAATTTGCCAATCGTGAGAAAAAGTTACCAATGAAACCGAAGCGTCAGTGGTTTGAGGCAGATGTTAACTATCGTTGTGGGCACCGAGGGAGTGACAGATTGGTTTATTCATCTGACGGTCTGATTTATCTGACGTTAGATCATTATAAAAGCTTTACCCTGATGGAGTAACGTTATGCATAAAGTGGAGTTTGATTTTGACCGAATCCCTGATCTGAATATGTTCTATCAGCAGTTTTCTGAGCAATTTGAGTTAGGAGACGAGTTTGGTAACAATCTGGATGCTTTGTGGGATGTTGTGACAGGAGGAATTGGTTTACCTGTGGAGGTCAATTTTATCCATTTTACGCAGCAGAAAAGACGCCATTTTGCCTCGTTAGTACTCTTGTTTGAAGAAGCGGAAGGAGAACTGGAAGGGGAACTTTGTTTTAATATTGTCCCCTCACAGAATTAGAACCTTGTATACCCGTTATCTTTCAAGTTGCCTCTTTGTTGGCTGCACTCACTCACCCCGGTCACATAGTTCGCTATGCTCCCGGGGATTCGCTCCCTTGCCGTCGCGATACATCTTGAAATCCATTGGGTAATATATTTATGAGCGTTAGGTCGATTCAGCCATATCTTTAAGATACTGGAAAATCTGACGATAAGATTTAGGTGGCTTATTAGCCACCTTTTCTTTTTTGGCATTTCGGATCAGTGTACGCATCTGTTGGCGATCGGTTTGTGGAAAGAGTTCCACAACTTCATCAATAACTTCATCGTTGCCATTAACCAGTTTATCACGCAGCTCTTCTAATTTATGGAACAGAGCAGTTTGCTGATTGTGGCGATTTTTCAGTTTATCAAGTGCGGTGGTAATTGGCTCGACATCTCGGGCACGTAGCATTTTACCGATTAATTGTAACTGGCGACGGCGTCCCTCTCTTTTTATCTTCTGCGCAAGTTCAATGGCCGCTAGCAGATCATCATCCAACGGGATGCGTTCAAGAGCGCTTTTACCGAGATCAACTAATTCTGCTCCTAGCTTTTTCAATGCTTCTGCATCACGTTTAATTTCGCTTTTACTGACCCAAATTATCTCTTCTTCTTCCTCTTCAGCAGGATAATCATTGAGCCAATCTTCAGGCTGCTTTGCCATGGTGGTTTTCCTTTTAAAAAGGCCGGATCAGACAGGTTGATTTTGGAGAATGACCTGTAGCCCGGTGGGTGTTAACATCCTAATATTGTGTATTGTAACTGGGAAAAACCCCTGATTACCACTCGGCATTATCTTTGTGGATAAGATGGTTCTGTTTTCTCGACAGATTTTCCCTTTATTTATCAAATTACGGGTAATTAATGAAAATCATTGATCAAATTGCGGAACAACGCAAACAACTGGAAAATGCGGTTTCACAGGCATTAGAACTGGCAAAAGCGGGTTGTGATGCTGCGGAAGTGGCTGTTAATAAAACAACGGGTATTGGTGTCAGTACCCGCTTTGGTGAAATAGAAAATGTAGAATTCAACAGTGATGGGGCGCTAGGGATCACGGTATATCATCAGCAACGTAAAGGTAGCGCATCATCAACAGACTTAAGCCCGGATGCCATTAACCGTACCGTCCAGGCTGCGATTGATATTGCTCGCTATACCTCTCCAGACCCATGTGCTGGCCCGGCGGATAAAACATTACTGGCGTTTGATGCGCCAAATCTTGATTTGTTCCACCCAACAGAATTGGATGCTGATAAAGCAATTGAATTAGCTGCTCGTGCAGAACAAGCTGCATTACAGGCAGATAAGCGTATTAACAATACTGAAGGGGGAAGTTTTAACAGCCATTATGGTATTCGGGTGTTTGGCAACAGCCACGGTATGCTGCAAAGCTATTGCTCTAGCCGTCATTCGATGTCGAGTTGTGTGATTGCTGAAGTTGATGGTGATATGGAACGGGATTATGCATATACCATCAGCCGCCGTTTTGAAGATTTAAAATCGCCAGAATGGGTTGGGCAGGAATGCGCTCGTCGTGTGTTATCTCGTTTGTCGCCCCGTAAATTACCGACCATGAAAGCACCTGTGTTATTCGCTGCCGAAGTTGCAACGGGTCTTTTCGGTCATTTGGTTGGTGCTATCAGTGGCAGCAGTATTTACCGTAAATCTTCTTTCCTGCTTGATCATCTGGGTAAACAAATTCTGCCATCATGGTTGACGATTGAAGAACGGCCACACTTGTTGGCGGGGCTAGCATCCTCTCCATTTGATAGTGAAGGTGTGTGTACCAGTAATCGAGATATTATTAAGGATGGTGTATTACAAACCTGGCTTCTGACAAGTTATTCTGCCCGTAAACTGGAAATGGCAAGTACTGGTCATGCTGGGGGTATCCATAACTGGTGTATTGCAGGACAAGGGCAGGATTTTGCTGGTTTACTGCGTCAAATGGGAAGAGGATTAGTAGTTACTGAACTGATGGGGCAGGGAGTCAGTGCAGTAACCGGCGATTATTCTCGTGGTGCCGCCGGTTTTTGGGTAGAAAATGGTGAGATTCAGTATCCTGTCAGTGAGATTACTATTGCCGGTAATTTGAAAGATATGTGGGCTAATATGGTCACTATTGGGGATGATATTGAAACTCGTAGTAATATCCAGTGTGGTTCAGTGTTACTGCCGGAAATGAGTATCGCTGGTCAATAAAGGCTCACCCACAAGTTAAATTATGAGCTGAATGTAGTTAGTCGTGTTAAACGGCTAACTCTTCATCTCTAATCGTGAGCACTTCATATCCGTCGTTTGTAACCAAAATGGTATGTTCCCATTGAGCAGATAGTTTTTTATCTCGTGTCACGACTGTCCAACCATCTTTCTTCGTTTTGATTTTTGCGGAACCTTGATTAATCATAGGTTCAATAGTAAAAGTCATACCTTCTTTTAGAATTAAGCCCGAATCACGATGACCATAATGTAAAACTTGTGGACTTTCGTGCATTTCGCGTCCAATGCCGTGACCACAATATTCGCGCACAACACTATAACCTGCTCGTTCAGCGTGATTCTGAATTGCATAGCCTATATCGCCTAAATGTGCGCCTGGTTTCACCACTTTGATGCCTTCCCACATAGCAGCATAAGTTGTTTTTACTAAATTTTTTGCGGGCAATGACGCTCCTGGGAACAGATACATTTTACTTGAGTCGGCAATAAAACCGTTTTTTTCCAATGTGATATCTACGTTAATGATATCGCTGTTTTTAATTTTATAATTTCTATTAGGAATGCCATGACAAACAACTTCATTTATTGAAGTGTTTAATACATATTGATAGCCATATTGCCCTTTACTTGCAGGACGAGCTCCTAAAACATTAACGATAACGTCTTCAACTTTATCGTTAATGTCCATTGTAGTAATTCCAGGTTTAATAAACTGATCAAGCATTCCAAAAACTTGTGCAAGTAATTTGCCAGATTGCCTCATTAACTCTATTTCGGTGGGAGTTTTTATATAAATATTATTCACTATATACTCCTGATAATAATGTATTTTCTTTTTTGAATTGCTGCTGAATTATTTCACTAAACGTCAAATTAGGATTTAATTCTGCGAGCATCCCCATTTTTATCCAGAACTCAGCTTGGGAGTTGATTGAACGAAACATCACACTACTCGCTTTTCTGATTTCTTCGTGTAGTTCATCAGAGATCTTCACAATTCCCATAAAATAGTCCATATATGAAATATATATGAAGCATATGTTATATGTATATTGATATCAACGTTATTGTTTAATATTTAATTCAATAATCTGTTAGATGGCATGGTGTCCAAGTCTTTTATCCGTAGGCTTCTGGTTGGTTTATATGGAGTATTGAGCGGGATTGCCTCTTTGTTGGCTGCACTCACTCACCCCGGTCACAGAGTTATCTATGCTCCCGGGGATTCGCTCCCTTGCCGTCTCGATGCATCTTGAAATCCATTGGGTATATATCAGAACCACTTCTGGTCAATGGTTGCCATTAGAAATACCTGTTAATCAAAGAGTATTTTCTACTCAATGGCCTGGGAATTGGTGGGGTAGAATTGAATTTATACCACCTTCGACATTGAGATGGCAGAATGGGGCACAAATAATGGACCAAGTGATATTGTCAAAATAGGAAATACAGAATATAACTTACGACCACAATAAATAAGTGGTCGTAATCTTATATCTGATCTCATTCTATCTGTGAAAACGGTAAAATAGATTCATCTGCTGTTAACACCCTGTCATTGTTTTTTTCCTTGTTAACGATTGATGGTTCAATATCGTAGCCTATGAGTTCTGATAATATATATTTATTCATTAACCCGCTTAAATAGCCATCTTTATTTTTGAATGACTCTATGAATTGACAGTTATATTGGTGATTATTTGATTTGTACATGAAAGGCACGAGATATTGCTCTCTACCTTTTTGATAACCATGGCCTTTATTAATTATTTCCCCATGATCGGAAGTATATATCAGTGAATAATTGATGTTTTTTTTGTTAATGACCTCGTATATATTCTTTATGACTCTATCTGTATAGTGGATAGTTAAGTCATACTTATCTGCATTAGGTAGTGCTAATTTATCATCATTATCGTAATTCTTATAAGGCATATGGCTACCATGTAAATGAATTACGATGAATCTTTTTTCTTCGTTATCTGAAAGAACGTTACGTAATAAAGCGCTTAGATTGTTATCTTTATAGTTTGTGAGTTTTATTATATCGGATTTTTTTGCGATAAATCCGTATTTGGATGAGTGAAGCCCATCCAGCTCTTGTGAACCCAACCAATAAGTCTTATAGCCGTTTGATTTAGCCATTTCTATTATTGATTTGTTTTTAAATAAGTTTTCTTCGCTTTCAGGTGTATGAAATGCAAGAGACATAGAGATAGAGTTTCTTGTTATTGGTGCGCTAGAATGTGCGTTATTAATTATACATCCTCCGTTAGAGGAAAATATATTATGCATGTTTGGCGTCGTATTTAACTCATATCCATATGCACTATAATGAGTTGATAATGATGATTCACCAATTATAAAAATAATAGTGTCAATATCATTATTTTTCTTTCCTATTATTGAATCGTTGAATTTCTTTATTTCACTTATATCTGCATACTTATCATTTGAATTTCTGGAAATATACAAATAAGCAAAGTCCCCAATGACAGCGGGATATCTGTCTCTTATAAATCGCCCAACTGTTTTATCATCCTCTTTAATGTCTGATAATAATTGCTTATCTATAGCAGAAACACTAAGATAAAATGTAGTAAAAAAAACAAATATAGGTAATGCTTTAAATGATATGTGATAATGAATGTTTCTTGTCTTCTTAATTATTAAGTAAAATAAAGCTATTGTTACGATTATTGCTGGTAGTAACATTATGAAAAATAAATGACTGACCATAGATAATGATTCTTTTTTATTCGTCTCAACAAATGAATCAAGAACTGATACTGATATTCTTTCGCTAAAAATAAGAGAATAATTTATTTGGATGAGAAGAAAGAAAAGGAGTACACCTCCAATACTGTTTAGGATCTTGTTTTTTTCCTTAATTAGAAGGAAAATGGATAATAACAGTGAAAAAGTTGACAAGTGAGGTATACTGGAATCTTTTTGAAAGATGAAAGGATTCAATAGATAAGTTAAACCTAATCCAATAACTATAGCTAAAATATATTTATAATATCTACGATCAATTAATTTCATGTTATTTAATTTTATGAAAAATAAAGTATGTATTATTATACCTTCTTTTGCATTCTATCGCCACAATAGGGCCGGATTTCATACTTTTAATGTGGTTATTATGGGTAAAAATAGCCCTTTTTTGTGCTCCATAAACACACAAAAGAGATATCAAAACCTATCAATAAAATCATATTGAATATGCGAAATTATCAATATCTGTGTGGAGATTGATTTTTCTGCAAAGTAGAATCCCGCCCCGCTGCCAGAAATGAGTATCGCTGGTTAATAAGAGATACTCAGATTCAATTATTTGTGATCAGCCATGATTTAAATGGGCGTACTGAATTAACGGTGTAGCTCACCGGCAGCTTCTGGTTGGTAAAGTAATTCTAATACTTTTACCCGAGTTTCTTCGCCATTTGGCAATTTCCAACTGATTTCATCGCCAATACGAAGCCCCAGTAATGCAGCACCCAGAGGAGCCATGACAGAAAGCTGGTCTGAACTGTCTTGCAGTGATGCTGGATAAACTAAAGTTCGTACCCGCTCTTCGCTGCTTGTTAGATCAAGGAAACGAATCCGGCTGTTCATAGTCACGACGTCTGATGGAATTTCTGCTGGCGGTACAATCTCTGCACGATCCAGCTCCTCATTCAAAGCATCAGCGATACTAGTATCTGCAAACGCCGGTTGTTCCAACAGGGAGTCTAAACGTTCCGCGTCTAATTCGTTGATAATAATTGCTGGTTTAGTCATACCACACTCCAAATGGATTCCAACACAAAATAACACCCCGCACCGTAAGGAGGGGGGTGTTATTTAAAATAATTAACCTGATAGTAGGCTGTTCTTACTCGAAAAGAAAGAGATCATGATCACGAACTGTTTTGTGTTGCTAATGAAAAACGGTGAAAAGCATGATAAGGCCCTAGTGAGTAGGTGATGTTATTCTTCGTCAAATCCCGAATTAAATAGATCAATGATAGCTGCAAGAGCCAGCTCTTCATCTGGACCGCTGGCTTCAACTTCAATATAGCTGCCTTTTTCTGAATCCAGCATCAGCATGGCAATCACACTGCTGGCTTCAGCTTCAACATGGCTATCATTGCGTAAGATAACGTGGGATTTAAAAAGCTGTACCAGGTCATACAGTTTCATTGCAGGCCGAGCATGCATTCCCAGCCGATTTTTGATTTCAAGCTTCTGCTTGACGGTCATTATTTTCGCTTTTCGAGAGTACGGTGGCGTGACTGTACATTTTTACCACGAGAACGGAAATAATCAGCCAATTGTTCTGCTACATAAACAGAACGGTGTTTACCACCAGTGCAACCAATAGCAACAGTTAGATAGCTGCGGTTATTCGTTTCAAGCATGGGTAGCCACAGTTCAAGATAACTGCGGGTTTGATAGATGAAGTTATGCACTTCCGTATGGCGGTCAAGGAAAGCGGCGACGGGACGATCAAGACCTGTCATTGGCCGTAGTTTCGGGTCCCAGTGTGGATTTGGCAGGAAACGTACGTCAAAAACATAATCGGCGTCAATTGGAATACCATGCTTAAAGCCGAAAGATTCAAAAACCATTGTCAGCTCGCGTTCTCGTTTGCCTAACAGACGAGTCCTTAACATCTCAGCCAGTTCATGGACTGACATTTCCGAAGTGTCGATAATGAGATCGGCTCTTGAACGAAGAGGCTCCAGCAGATCGCTTTCTTGATCAATCGCACTTTCCAGAGAGAGATTTTTGCTTGATAACGGATGCAAGCGGCGAGTATCGCTGTAACGGCGGATTAACGTATTACGGTCAGCGTCAAGAAACAGTAATTGTGGTGAGAAACTGGTCGGTAGTTTAGTCAGTGCTTCTTCGAAAATTTCTGGTGATTCCGGCATGTTTCTTACGTCAATACTGACAGCAGCAGAAATATCGCGGTCAGCCAGCGTATCTGCTAATTCCGGCAGCAATACTACCGGCAAGTTATCCACACAATAAAAACCCATATCTTCCAGCGCGCGCAAGGCAACGGATTTACCCGAACCGGAACGGCCACTGACTATCATCAGCACCATGAGGCGACTCCCCTTAAATTTCTCAGTGGTTGTTATGAGCCACTGCTATCTGTTGCTTTCCATTCATTGCAACAGCTATTCAGTGATAATTGCGTAAAGTTCTTCATCACTTTGTGCTGATCTTAAACGACGGCAGAGATTTTTATCTGCAAGACGTTTGGCAATCAATGACAATGTATGTAAGTGGGTCTGGCATTGATCGTTTGGAACCAGTAAAGCAAACAGCAAATCAACGGGTTGATTATCAATAGCATCAAAAGCAATAGGTTGTTCCAGATTAAGGAAAACCCCAACAGTTTTATCCGAGCTATTTTCATCCAGTTTACCGTGAGGGATAGCAATACCACTGCCAATTCCAGTAGTGCCCACTTTTTCGCGGGTCAATATTGCTTCGAATACGATATTCTCTGGTAATTTGAGCTGCTTAGATGCCAGCTCACTGATAATCTCTAAAGCCCGTTTTTTGCTCGAACAATGTACATTATTACGTGTACATTCAAGGGAAAGGACTGAGCTTAATAGTAAATCTGCTTGGTTATTCATTTTTCTATTCGCTTAGGTGCCTATTGATACCGGATACCATAGATTATCTGTGGCATCCGGTATTTTTGCACTGTTTACAGCAAAACTCCGCTGTTGTTACTGTAGCCTTTAAAAACTACAGCTTTCGTTAAAAGGGTTGTTAATGTTGTCTGAGTTTGTCTTTATGTTTGGTTAGCTGACGAGCTAGTTTGTCGACCAGTCCATCAATTGCTGCATACATATCCTCATGTTCTGAGGATGCGTGCAACTCACCTCCGTTAATATGTACAGTAGCCTCAGCGATTTGTTGCACCTTTTCCACCCGGAGGATTACCTGAGTCAGGTTGATCCTGTCGAAATATTGATCCAGCTTGCTGCATTTTGCAGTGATAATGTCGCGTAATGCATCAGTAATTTCAATATTGTGGCCAGTTATTTTGAGTTGCATATTGTCTTCCTTATCTGTTCATTTCAAACCAGACGCTTACGTTGGTTTGATGGCGGAATGGATAACGACTCTCGATATTTTGCGACAGTCCGTCGGGCAACTACGATGCCTTGGTCGGTCAGCATGCTCGTCAGTTTGCTGTCACTTAATGGTTTGGCGGGGTTTTCCGCTGCTACCAGTTTTTTCACCAAAGCCCGTATTGCAGTTGAAGAGGCTTCGCCCCCACTTTCTGTATTAACATGGCTGGAGAAAAAATACTTCAATTCAAAAATACCACGCGGACTGTGCAGGAATTTCTGGGTAGTCACCCTAGAAATGGTAGATTCATGCATATCAACCTGGAAAGCAATGTCTGCCAGAACCATAGGTTTCATATGTTCTTCGCCATGTTCGAAAAATTCCTGTTGCTGCTCTACAATGCAACGCGTAACTTTTAGTAGGGTGTCATTTCGGCTTTCCAGACTTTTGATAAGCCACTTCGCTTCCTGTAAGTTATTGCGGATAAACTGGCAATCACTTTCATTGCGTGTATGTTGTCCAAGTTCCGCATAATGCTGATTGATGCGTAAACGAGGAGTGTTATCTGCGTTCAGTTCTACTTGCCAGTATTCACTTTCTTTTCGAACTAACACATCAGGGATGACATACTGCGATTCACCCGTATTTACCGCCAGACCAGGTCTTGGTTCAAGTGACTGAATTAAATTTATGACTTCTTTCAGTGTATCTTCTTTCAGGCGACTAAGGCGGATTAAATTACGGAAATCCCGATGACCCAGCAACTCCAGATGTTCGCAGACGATCAATTTTGCTTCTTGCAGATAAGGTGTTTCTGGTGGGAACATTGATAGCTGGATCAGAAGGCAATCTTTTAGATCACGGGCCGCGACACCTATAGGATCAAAATGCTGTACCCGTTTTAGCACGGTTTCTACTTCTGCCAAAGTGAGTTGATTGTCACCAATACTAGCAAGAATATCTTCCAGTGGCACAGTGAGATAACCTGTATCATCTATGGCGTCAATAATTGATGTGGCAATGGCGGCATCTGTTTCCGTGAATGGAGTCAGCTCTGCTTGCCACATCAAATAGTCTTGTAGGGTTTGAGTTGTCTCGCCTTGGTAAAGTGGCAATTCATCAGCACTATAGTCATTACGTGTACCAGAAGGCGTTCCGGCTGTGTAAATCTCATCCCAGCTTGCATCTAGTGGTAGCTCGTCTGGCATATCCTTTTGTTGCAGGGCATCAAGCGTATCCATAGCTTCAGTTTCGTTGTCAGGAGATTCCTGACTGCCGATTTCCTGGTACTCTTCATCCTGTTCAAGCAAAGGGTTCATTTCTAACGCTTGTTGTATTTCCTGTTGCAGCTCAAGCGTAGAAAGTTGCAACAAACGAATGGCTTGTTGAAGCTGTGGTGTTATTGCCAGTTGCTGACTAAGCCTGAGTTGCAAACTTTGCTTCATAGAATTATTTCAATTCTCCTGGCTGAATTAGAGCCGGAAACCTTCGCCTAAGTAAACACGCTTCACCTGTTCATTACTAAGGATGTCATTAGGTGTGCCATGAGCAATCAGATGCCCTTGGCTAACAATATAAGCACGCTCACATACATCCAATGTTTCACGGACGTTATGGTCTGTGATAAGAACGCCTAGTCCATAATCTCTCAAATGCTGAATGATCTTTTTGATATCGATAACTGAGATGGGATCTACGCCTGCAAAGGGTTCATCCAGTAAAATAAATTTAGGATTGGCTGCTAGCGCACGGGCAATTTCTACACGGCGACGTTCACCGCCGGATAGTGATTGACCAAGGTTGTCACGGAGATGGCTGATATGGAACTCTTCCATTAGCTCTTCGGCACGTTCTTTCCGCTGTTCCTGAGTTAGATCCTTGCGGATTTCCAATACGGCCATCAGATTGTCGAAGACGCTCAGACGGCGGAAAATTGAAGCTTCCTGAGGTAAATAACCAATACCACGGCGTGCCCGCTCGTGAAGTGGCAGTAAGCTGATATCTTCATTATCAATGGTAATGGTTCCGGTATCCCGTGAAACAATCCCCACGACCATATAAAAAGTTGTGGTTTTCCCAGCACCGTTGGGCCCAAGCAGGCCAACAATTTCACCGGAGTTCACGTTCAGGCTGACATTTTCAACGACCTTACGGCCTTTATAAGCTTTTGCCAGGTTTTCTGCGTTTAGTGTTGCCATATATTATCGTTATTTACTCTTGTTGTTAGCCCCAGGGCCTTCTTCCTGTAACTGAGAAGGTAACAGGACGGTTGTCACTCGTTTACCTTTGTCACTGAATGCTTCCATTTGCTGGGTTGGCACCAAATAGGTGATCCGGTCGCCTTTTATATTGCTGTTCAACTGTTCCAGATAGGCGTTGCCAGTCAGTGTAACCAGCTCTTTATCCATTTCGTAGCGCATTTTTGCACCGCGGCCTTTGATTGGTTTGCCGTTATCCTGTAACTGATAGAAAGTTACAGGATTACCGAATGCCTCAATAATCATTTTTTTAGAATCACCATTCGGGCGGGTTATAACGACTTTGTCGGCGTGGATATCAATAGAGCCCTGTTTAACGATCACATTTTCTGTAAATGTGGCAGTGTTTCCTGTCATGTCAAGGGATTGCTTGTCAGAATCAATATAAATTGGTTTCTGGGTGTCATCTTTTAGTGCTAATGCGGGAAGGCTGACCACAAAAATAGCACTGGCAATAAAAGCATTACGGATTCTGTTGTTCATGTTGGATTTCATAGTAGGTGTTAACCTTTTCAATCAGTTCAGCGGTTTTGTTCCGCAGATTGCCACGCATTTTCATTCCTACGGATTTCAGCCCTACACCGATAAGTGTGACCTGATCATCGGATGAGACATCCTGGGTTACCAGGTTGACGACAGCATTCTCTGTAGTAATACGTTGTAATTGTGACGTATCAGTCAGGCTGTCAACTTGCACATCTCCGTAAAGATAGAGCATTTTATCATTAGTCAATTTTGCTTTGTTAGAACGTACTGTCCATGTAGCAATGGCATTTGAATCATATGTAATTAATACTGGTTTGGTAAACCAGGTGATTTTTGGCTCAGCATAATTCTGGACATCATCAGAGACCAGTTTATATGTCAGCTTACCAGTAGGATCATAAACAAAGGTTATGGTTTCCTGACTTTGATATGTCGGCTGGTTGTTATCTGCGGCAGAAGACGGTTCAGTCTCGTCTGAGTCAGATAAGTTCCAGCCAATTAGAGCCATGGTGATTAGTGCTAGTATTATAGCCAACCCGGATTTGATTTTACCCATTCTTGTTTCGCTTCAACCTATATTGATAATCCTTTGGCATCTTCCAGCTTATTCTGAGCGAAAAGCACCAAATCACAAAGTTCTCTTACTGCACCGCGACCACCTGCAATTTGGGTGACATAATGTGCTTTTGGTAATAGCAATGGATGTGCATCTGCCACAGCGACAGATAAACCCACTTGTTTCATGACTGGCCAGTCAATCAAATCATCACCGATGTAAGCAACCTGTTCTGGTTTTAATCCCAGTTTATCTAACAGTTCTCTATACGCCAAAGCCTTATCACTCTGTCCCTGGTAAAGATGTGTAATGCCTAGCGTGTTTGCTCGATCTTCCAGCAATTTAGCCTTACGACCAGTGATAATAGCGACTTCAATTCCTGAAGTAATTAAGCAGCGAATCCCGTAACCGTCACGAACATTAAACGCTTTTAATTCTTCACCATTGTTTCCCATATATACCAGGCCATCTGACATGACACCATCAACGTCACAAATCAGCAGGCGGATTTTACTGGCTTTTTCAATAATGTCTTTATTTACTGGGCCATAACAGGTGTCCAGATAAACTAATTGGCTCATTAAAACGTTCTCATAGGTTAAACCACACCGGCTTGTAAAAGGTCATGCATATGTAATACACCCAGCAATTTATTTCCCTCTGTAACCAATAGAGAAGTGATATGACGTGATTGCATTAAGTTTAATGCATCAACTGCAAGGGCATTAGGCTTTATACGGACCCCACCCGCAGTCATAACATCTGAAATTTTGACGTTGTACAAATCAATTCCCATATCAAAAACGCGGCGCAAGTCACCATCGGTAAAAATACCATCAATATACATATTTTCATCACAAATAACTGTCATACCCAATTTTTTGCGGGTAATTTCAACTAGTGCTTCACGTAAGGAGGAATCCCGGTTAATTCTTGGGATATCTTCGCCGGTATTCATTAAATCACTTACCAGTAGTAGAAGCTTACGTCCAAGTGTGCCGCCAGGATGTGATAGTGCGAAATCTTCAGCGGTAAAACCACGAGCCTGAAGCAATGCGACAGCTAAAGCATCTCCCATCACCAATGTTGCAGTGGTACTCGTCGTTGGAGCCAAGCCTAGCGGACAGGCTTCTTGTGGAACTTTGATACATAGATGGATATTTGCGGCTTTTCCCATGCTGCTGTTGTGATTGTTAGTCATACAGATAAGAGGAATTTTTTGGCGTTTTAGTGCAGGGATAAGTGACAAAATTTCATTGGATTCGCCAGAATTTGAGATTGCCAGAACAATATCTTTAGGGGTAATCATACCGAGATCACCGTGGCTGGCTTCCCCTGGATGAACAAAAAAGGAAGGTGTGCCGGTACTGGCGAAAGTTGCGGCAATTTTACATCCGATATGACCGGATTTACCCATCCCCATGATAATAATCTTACCTTCACAGTTGAACATTAGTTCACAGGTACGAGTGAAATCTTCATTTATGTATTGTTCGAGTTCTGCTAACCCATCACGCTCTATGTGTAATACTTTCTTACCCGCTTGTTGAAAATCAAATCTAGGCATTTCTTTTTCCTACTCACTTGTGTTTATTCAATGCTGTAATTGGAAATAAACAGTATGACAAAATAAGCAATAAAACAGCTTAATAACAGAACACCTTTCACCCGGTTTAACCGGTGTTTACGACCCAGACAAAATGCAGTAAATATTATGCTGGCTATCATCATTACCCAAAAATCACGATGGAAAGATTCAGGGGAAATGGCTGCTGGTGAGAGTAATGCGGGAAGACCCAGAACAATTGATATATTGAATATATTCGAGCTGATAATATTCCCGAATGCAATATCATCTTCCCCTTTGAATGCTGCTGCAATAGAGGTTGCTAATTCTGGTAGGCTGGTACCGACTGCAAGCACAGTAAGTCCGATAACTAATTCACTAATGCCGTAAATACGAGCAATAACAGTTGCATTGTCAATCACCATTCGGGTCGCCATAGGCAAAATAATGAGTCCTAGCAGTATCCATAGCAAGGCAATATGCTTATTGCCCTCTATTGGTAATTCGGAAGTCTGCTCTTGAGTGTAAATATCAGTTTCAGCACGGTGTGGCAGTGTAGCCATTTTTATCATCAGTAAAATACACGCTATAGCAGAAATCAATAATACCAGTCCATCCATCCGGCTAAGGTAATTATCACTTATCAAATAACCACAGAAAGCGGTGATCAACAGCATCAGAGGCAGTTCCTGCCGCAGAATATCTGATTTTACTTCCATTGGACGAATAAGTGCAGCGGCACCGGCTATCAGTAACAGGTTGGTAATGTTGGAACCAATGACATTACCAATTGCCATATCAGGTTGACCATCCAGCATGGCAGTAACTGAAACCATTAATTCTGGCAGAGAAGTTCCAATGCCGACTATCGTCATACCAATAATAAATGGGGGCAGGCCCAGTGTACGAGCAAAAATTGCAGCACCATATACTAATCTATCGGAACCATATACTAGTAAAATCAACCCAGCAATTAAGAGTAAAAAGGTTATAAACATGAAGCCGCCCTTATAAGGTATATTCCGGATTTAATGTTAACGTTGGTTGATTTTTTAAACAAAAATTGTTTGTTCAGTTAGATGAGGTATATTCTGACGGCGGCGGGTAGAAAAGTAAAATTTGTCACAACTTTAGTGGCGAAAACTCTCCAGTTTTTTTGTAGTATATGTGATTAATATGTAAATCAAATTATAGAGCCAGTTTATTAACCGTTAAGGGCTATTAATAATGAGTCAACAAACAGCAAATCTCATCGAGATCCGAGGTATGTATTTTACCCGTGGTAACCGTTCGATTTTTGCTGATATTAATCTGGCTGTGCCCAGAGGAAAAATCACGGCAATTATGGGGCCTTCTGGAATAGGGAAAACAACACTATTACGGTTGATTGGTGGTCAGCTACGTCCTGATCGGGGAGAAATCTGGTTTGATGGGGATAATATTCCTGCTTTGTCCCGTCCTCGTTTATATACTGCCCGTAAGAAGATGAGTATGTTGTTTCAGTCAGGGGCATTATTCACTGATCTAAATGTTTTTGATAACGTCGCTTTTCCTCTACGTGAACATACGACTCTGCCTGAAGAGATCATCCATACTACCGTGATGATGAAACTGGAAGCCGTTGGGTTACGCGGCGCTGCAAATCTGATGCCTTCCGAACTTTCCGGTGGTATGGCAAGACGTGCTGCTTTGGCTCGTGCTATTGCCCTTGATCCTGATTTGATTATGTTTGATGAACCTTTTGTTGGTCAGGACCCGATTACCATGGGTGTTTTGGTGAAACTAATTGATGAACTGAATAAAGCACTTGGCGTCACCTGTGTGGTTGTTTCCCATGATGTGCCGGAAGTTCTGAGCATTGCAGATTATGCTTATATTATTGCTGAACAGCAGATTATTGCTGAAGGTACGGCTCAACAGTTGCAGATTAATTCTGATCAGCGGGTACGGCAATTTCTTGATGGTATTGCTGATGGGCCGGTACCTTTCCGGTTTCCGGCAGGGGATTATAAAACTGAGTTATTAGGATAATGGGATGTTAATGTTAACACAGGCGCTGGCGGCACTTGGCAGGCGGGCTATTGAGGTATTTGCCTCTTTTGGTCGTGCAGGTTTTATGCTTTTTAGCGCGATAATTGGCAGACCAGAACCTGCCAGACAATGGTCATTGCTGCGACAACAACTTTTCAGTGTGGGCGTTCAGTCATTATTAATTATCGTGGTTTCAGGGTTGTTTATTGGCATGGTGCTCGGCCTACAGGGATATCTGGTACTGACAACATACAGTGCAGAAGCCAGTCTTGGTATGATGGTAGCGGTATCTCTGTTGCGTGAATTGGGGCCAGTTGTGACGGCCCTGTTGTTTGCAGGTCGTGCAGGGTCAGCCCTGACCGCCGAAATAGGTTTGATGAAAGCCACGGAACAAATTTCCAGTTTGGAGATGATGGCGATAGATCCATTGCGGCGTGTGATAGCCCCACGTTTTTGGGCTGGGTTTATCAGTATGCCGCTATTGTCCTTGATTTTTGTGGCTGTAGGTATCTGGGGGGGGGCGATAGTTGGTGTTGACTGGAAGGGGATCGACAGTGGTTTCTTCTGGTCTTCAATGCAGTCTGCTATAGAGTGGCAAAAAGATTTACTTAACTGTTTTATTAAAAGTGTTGTTTTCGCCATTACTGTGACCTGGATTGCTTTATTTAATGGTTATGATGCGATCCCTACCTCAGAAGGGATAAGCCGCGCAACGACCAGAACGGTGGTTCATGCGTCGTTAGCAGTTTTAGGTTTAGATTTTGTGCTGACAGCACTTATGTTTGGGAATTAATTCAATGCAAAGCAAGAAAAGTGAAATTTGGGTTGGATTTTTTATCTTGATTGCACTGGCTGCAATCGTCTTTTTATGTCTTAAAGTGGCAGACATTAAATCGGTAGGTAACCAGCCAACTTACCGCTTATACGCAACTTTTGACAATATTGGTGGTCTGAAAGTGCGCTCACCGATAAAAATTGGTGGTGTGGTGGTTGGCCGTGTTGCAAGTATTTCTCTTGATGAAAAAACTTATACGCCGCAAGTGGCACTGGATATTATGAAGCAATATAACCGTATCCCTGATACGAGTTCTCTTTCTATCCGTACTTCTGGTTTATTAGGTGAACAATATATTGCTTTGAATGTAGGGTTTGAAGATCCAGATATGGATACTGGGATTCTGAAAGAGGGTGATCGCGTGCAAGATACCAAATCAGCAATGGTACTTGAGGATCTTATCGGTCAATTCTTGTATAAGAGCGGCGATAATACCCAGAGTGGGGCAGAGCACACTCCGACACCATAGCCAGCAACTGAGTATCATTAAGAGGAACTAATTATGTTGAAGAAATTATTAATGGTGGCGTTGTTGATTATTGCGCCATTAGCGAGTGCAGCCGTTGATCAGACGAATCCTTATAAGTTGATGCAGGATGCGGCAGAAAAGACTTTTACTCGTTTGAAAAACAGTCAGTCACAAATTCGTCAAAATCCAGATTACTTGCGCCAAGTGGTGAAGGAAGAATTACTGCCATATGTTCATATCAAGTACGCAGGGGCATTGGTTCTAGGGAGCTATTATAAAGATACGACGCCAGCACAACGCGAGGCTTATTTTACCGCATTTGAATCCTATCTTGAGCAGGCTTATGGGCAGGCTCTGGCAATGTATCATGATCAAACTTATCAGATTGGCCCTGAGAAACCGTTGGGAGATAACAATATTATTGCTATTCGTGTCACTATCCTTGATCAGAATGGCCGCCCTCCTATCCGCCTTGATTTTCAGTGGCGTAAAAACAGCAAAACGGGTCACTGGCAGGCATACGATATGATTGCTGAAGGTGTCAGTATGATTACAACCAAGCAGAGTGAATGGGTTTCTATCTTGCGTCAACAAGGTATAGATGGTTTAACTAAGCAGCTTGAAATTAGCGCTCGTCAGCCAATCACTCTGGAAGAGAAAAAGTGAGATGAATGAAAGTCTGAGCTGGGAAAAAGCAGGACAGACATTGATTCTCAAAGGTATTTTGGATCGTGACCGTTTGCTTCCTCTTTGGCAGCAAAAGGAAAAGTTATTGACCGATATCAACTGTATCAATGTGTCACAGCTTGAGCATGTGGATTCTACTGGGTTAGCTCTTTTAGTCCGTTTTAAACACTATATGCAAAAAGAGGAAGGGACTGAATTGCTCTTTTCTGGCATTAGTGAACGGTTTAGTACCCTGATTATGCTTTACGATTTGCAGGAAATTATCATTGATGGCTAGCCGATATTCTCAGTAATTATCTGTATATACCCAATAGATTTCAAGTTGCAGTGTGGCGGCAAGAGAACGCATCCCCAGGAGCATAGATAACGATATGACTGGGGTGCGTGAGTGCAGCCAACAAAGAGGCAACTTGAAAGATAACAGGTATAATCAGCACCCTTGTAAGCAGAAATGTTACAAGGACGTTTTCATGTTTAAGAGTAAGTCGGATTCTATTAGGATAGATGACTGTCTATTACTATTATACCCAATGGATTTCAAGATGGATCGCGACGGCAAGGGAGCGAATCTCCGGGAGCATAGATAACGATGTGACCGGGGTGAGTGAGAGCAGCCAACCAAGAGGCAACTTGAAAGATAACGGGTATATTTCTAACTACAGAATTGAGCAATTATGGATACTAATGAGATTAAACAAGTGCTGATGGACAAATTAGCACTAGATGAAGTCATTGTTAGCGGAGATGGCAGCCATTTCCAGGTTATTGTTGTTGGTGAAATGTTCGTTGGTATGAGCCGGGTAAAACAGCAACAAGCTGTTTATGCACCTTTGATGGAATACATTGCTGATAATCGTATTCATGCCCTGTCAATCAAAGCTTATACACCGGATGATTGGAAAAAAGATCGCAAGCTCAACGGTTTTTAACGCTGTTTGCCTCGCTGCGAACGACAAATTATATAAAGAGAGTAGTCACAGATGGATAAATTTCGTGTGAAAGGACCAACTCGCTTGTCGGGTGAGGTTTCTATTTCCGGGGCAAAAAATGCTGCACTGCCAATCCTGTTCGCCGCGTTGTTGGCTGAAGAGCCTGTTGAATTGCAAAATGTTCCAGAACTGAAAGATATTGACACCACTATTAAGTTGTTGAATCGCCTTGGAACCAAAGTTGAACGTAATGGTTCTGTATTTGTGGATGCTCGTAGTGTGAATCAATATTGTGCGCCTTACGATCTGGTGAAAACTATGCGTGCATCTATTTGGGCATTAGGTCCTTTGGTAGCGCGTTTTGGCCAAGGGCAAGTCTCTTTGCCAGGAGGTTGTGCTATTGGCGCACGTCCGGTTGATCTGCATATCAGTGGCTTGGAACAGTTAGGTGCTGAAATCGTTTTGGAAGAGGGTTATGTTAAGGCTTCCGTTAATGGGCGTTTGAAAGGTGCCTGCATTGTGATGGATAAAGTCAGCGTTGGGGCGACAGTGACTATTATGACTGCGGCAACGTTGGCGGAAGGGACAACCGTTATTGAAAATGCAGCACGTGAACCTGAAATTGAGGATACAGCTAATTTTCTCAATACGTTGGGAGCGAAAATCACTGGCGCAGGCACTGACCATATCATCATTGAAGGTGTAGAGCGTCTTGGCGGTGGTGTATATCGTGTATTACCGGACCGTATTGAGACAGGTACATTCCTTATTGCAGCTGCGATATCTGGAGGTAAGGTTGTTTGCCGTCATGCTAAGCCTGATACGTTGGATGCAGTATTGGCAAAATTGCGTGAAGCGGGTGCTGATATTGAGATTGGCAAGGATTGGATAAGTCTTGATATGCACGGTAAACGACCTAAAGCTGTGACATTACGTACTGCACCACATCCCGGTTTTCCGACCGATATGCAGGCACAGTTTAGCTTGCTAAATTTGGTTGCTGAAGGTGCTGGTATGATCACAGAAACTATTTTCGAAAACCGTTTCATGCATATTCCTGAATTAATTCGTATGGGTGCTCATGCTGAAATTGAAAGCAATACGGTGCTTTGTCATGGTGTTAAAAAGCTTTCCGGTGCCCAGGTAATGGCGACTGATTTACGCGCATCGGCAAGCCTGGTTCTGGCGGGTTGTATTGCTGAGGGGGTGACTGTAGTTGACCGTATCTATCATATTGACCGGGGTTATGAACATATCGAAGATAAGCTGCGCGGACTTGGTGCAAACATTGAACGAGTGAAATCAACGGAAAAGTAATTTTGTTTCCTTATATTGGAAACAGGAAGCACTGTAGTCTTAGCAAAATCCGCCGTAAACCCTCGCCTAATGCGAGGGTGTCGCAAAAGATCAATATCTCTTATTACGCGTGCAAATTTTGGCACTAGCCATTTGGATCAATATCATCAAGGAGGTGACTGAATTCACTGAAATCAACGAATGTTTCGGGGGTTGGTCCCAGACGTTTGCCTATATCCAGAGATGTCATAGCGGTTAGATCTTCTTTTTCCAATTTGAAATTGAATATCTCAAAGTTCTCTTTAATTCTTGAGAGCGTGGCTGATTTTGGGATCACAATCATACCGTTATCAATGTGCCAGCGGAGAACGATCTGAGCTGGTGTTTTACCGTACTTTTGTGCCAGATGTTGAACCAGTTGATCATCAAATACGTTTTCACCACCTTGTGCCAAAGGACTCCAGGATTCGGTAACGATATGATGTGTGGCATTCCAGGCATGAAGTTGACGCTGCTGGAGCATCGGATGTAGCTCAATCTGATTAATAACAGGATGAACACCAGTTTCATTGATCAGCCGCTGGATGTGCTCAGGCTGGAAATTAGAAACACCGATACTACGGATAAGCCCCTCTTTTTGTAATTCAATTAATTGCTGCCAGGCACCGACATATTGATCCTGCGGTGGTGCTGGCCAGTGAATGAGATAAAGGTCGACATAATCGAGTTGTAATTTTTCTAAACTTTCTGCTAGCGCAGCCCGGACATCATTATGTCTGTCATTCCACAATTTGGTTGTGACAAAGATATCTTCGCGGGGAATGTCTGTTTCTTGTAGTGCCTTACCTACCCCTTTCTCATTATTGTAAATAGCGGCGGTGTCAATTGCTCGATAACCTACATCTAGGGCGGCGTGAATTGCTGTCACTACTTGCTGGTTATCTGCGGCCCATGAACCCAGTCCCAATTGTGGCATATGGTTTCCGTCAGCAAGTCTAATGATAGGTTGATTATCCATTACTACCTCCTATAAAAAAGATATACCTGTTATCTTTCAAGTTGCCTCTTGGTTGGATGCGTTCACTTACCCCAACTTGCCATCGCGATCCATCTTGAAATCTATTGGGTATAGACAGTTAAAATATCAGCTAAAATGTATCGTTATAAATAATGATGGTTGATATTAAGTTGATATTCAGAATAGTTGAAGAAAGTAATACAAGTGGCGTGATCTAAACCATATATTGATATTGTGGAACATCAACACAGAAACATCATTCGATAACTGAGCTGAAGTCCACATACGATTGGTTCGCAAACTTTCTAACTTGAAGTTAAGGATAAAAACCCTGTTGCGGTTTGTAAACCATGATGACTTTTATTTACGTTTTACCGTAGAGGCCCTGCGGTGGCGCCAATACATCAATAGAGATGCACCTAAGCCACTTAACAACAGCACGATAGGTAAAATCACCAGAATGTTCATGACTAGATCCTGATGGTTTTTAATAAACGGGATCTGATTGAGAAGATAGCCGAAACCAACCACGGTAATGACCCATAATAAACCACTTAGCCAATTAAAAATTTGAAAACGTTTACTGTTGAGGCCAGATATACCTGCAAGTATAGGCAATAGAGTTCGGACAAAAGCTAAAAAACGGCCAAGTAGCAGAGCAGCCAGACCATGCTTGAAAAATAGCATATTAGCCCGTTGGTGGTACTGAATGGGAAGTTGTGCTAACCAACCCTTAACCCGTTTAGTATCACCAAGCCATTGCCCTTGAAGATAACCGAGCCAACAACCGATACTTGCCGCGGCTGTCAATATGAAAACGGTTGGGATAAAACTCATTACCCCTTTGGCAATCAACGCACCGGTTAGGATTAATAATGTATCACCGGGTAGAAAAGCTGCGGGTAATAAGCCATTTTCCAGAACCAGTGTCATGAACAGAATGCCATAGATAATCCAGAGAATATCAGGGTTGGCAAGTTTAGAAAAATCATGCTGCCATAATGCCCGCATAATCTCGTGTAGCACTTCCATTATTTATATTTATCCTGTGACTGTTATACCCTTCATCCTTCAAATTGCTGCTTTGTTGGCTGCTTTCACTTACCAGTCACATCGTTATCTATGCTCCTAGGATGCGTTCACTTGCCGCCGCGCTGCAAATTGAAATCTATTGGGTATAAGTAAATTTATTTCATTTGCATATATAAAGTCAGTTTACCGTAAAATCTTAACCATGGCTTGCTTGATCCTTGATGAATAGTTTTATTGGTTTACCACGACAGCTTTGACAAGAACCCAGAACAACATGAAAATTTATCTGCACATAAATATAAAAATAATTAACTTATCTACATATTGAATTCGTTCTTAAGACCTGCATATTCAGGTTCGTTTTTTAAATCGGCTGGTTCTTTAACTGAAACTTCAAAACCATAACGCTTGCCAATGTAGTGTTCCAAACACGTTTTCATGGCCTGTAATTGATTACAGTTAAAGTTAACACCGCCGGAAAAGTCCAGATCTTCACTAAAACGCGGAGCACCGTGACACAAACGCAGAGATGTGCCGCCTTGGAAAGTCAATTGATCTAACAGTCCATCAGTATCAAGGCCATAGAGAATATCGTAATGCAGTATTCCTTCTCAATAACTGGTCGCATATGGGAGCGTCCAGGTACCTACATTGCCAGTTCGGTAAGTTGGGTAAAATATCTTCCTGTTGGCGTTTAGTATGATGCCGCGCGCGATAAATTTTACTCATTCGCGCAATAAATGAAACGGTAATTGCGTTTCATCTATTGAAAAGTTATTACATAACTAACCGTCATAGATATGATTGTAGTTTACCTAATTTACCCATTTTTCCTTTGAATCTGTAGTACGAGCCTGTAGGACAACTCGATATCGAGACATAACTTACTACCCGTTGCCTCAACATAATGTTTGAGGGAAGCCAGTTTCAAATCGCGACCAAGCTTCTTCATGTTAGAAACTGTGGATTAGTAATAACTTTGGGCTCTTCATTCGCCAGTATTTGGTTGAGCACTCTTGCAATGCTTGGATTGGATCGCCTTTGCTTTGGACACGCGGTTTTTGCTTGTCAGTGGCCTGAAACATACTTCTCGCATATTTTCTCCTCGCTAGGCTTCAAATTCCTTCAATTCTTCATTTGCAATTTTGTGCGCAGTGGTATAAAATTTTATACAACCAAATGAGGAAGGAAGCTATAATAAAAATCAGGGGCGGTACTAGAGAAAGAAATTGTCTGTAATCGGTCCTTTTTGTGGAGATTTGTTAGCCTTTCCTTACAGATCGCACGTAAAGACGCAGGCTATCAGTTTCATAGAATACAGCATGGAATAGATCCTGAAGACTGGAAACCCTTTTTTGGCATCGGTTCTGGTGTAAAAGAAATGCGGCTAAGAGACAGTATAGGTATTTATCGTATTATGTATGTTGTTAAATTTGATGAAGCTATTTTACATATTACATAGTTTTCAGAAGAAAACTTAACAAACGAATAAACAGGACAAGGATATCGCTAAAGTGCGATACAACGTAGTTATCCAGCATCGGGGAAATATCAAATGACCACTAAAATTGACACTGAAATTCGTAGGGTAACTCCAGCCGGACATAATATATTTTCTGAATTAGGTTTTACTGAGCAAGAAGCTCAGCAACTTCATACAACCTCTTTACAAGAAATAGAAAATACACTGCAAATTAAAGAACGGTTAATGGAAGAAATTACTTTATGGATTGTGGATGAAAAAATGAAACAAGCTGAAGTAGCAGAGGTATTACACATTTCTCGTCCAAGAGTATCTGATGTTGTGAATAAAAAAGTAAATAAATTCACCATTGACGCATTGGTTAATATGTTAATCCGTATAGGGAAGCCTGTTCAGATTACGGTGGGTTAAGGCATATATATTAACAATTCAAAATAGGAGGCACTTAGAATAGGTGCCTCTTGGTATTTCAAAATGATTCAACCTTTCGGTTCAATACCACGTGCCAGCAGCTCTTTGCGCAAAATTCGTTTTATCCATGTTGCTAAAGATGTATCACCATCTTTCTTCATTTCTGCTTCAAGCTGGAGACGAAATTCCTCTGTTAACCTCATCGGAAATTGAGGAGATCTTTTATTTTGTATTGACAAGGTATATACCCTATGATTTAATGCTACTGTATATACCAGTGTATATTCAAAGAGTTTCAAAAACAATGGAGCTTGGTAGTGTCTCACCACTAATCGGGTTTCTAACCACAACATTATTGGAGCTAATGCTATGGCTAACGCTAATAGTAACATACGCACGCATTCAAAACGCTATACATTTATAACGTACCTTTCTTATCGATTGATAATCGAACTTCGCCAATTACACATGATTTCAGCATTGCATACAATTAAATAAGGAAGGAAAGCTATGACGAAAATCAGGAGCGGTACAGAGAAAGAAATTGCCTGGATTGGCTCTTCTTATGAAGACTTGTTAGCCTTTCCTATAGATACACGTAAAGACGCAGGCTATCAGCTTCACAGAATACAGCGTGGAATAGATCCTGAAGACTGGAAACCCTTTTCTGACATCGGTTCTGGCGTAAAAGAAATACGGCTAAGAGACAGTACAGGTATTTATCGCATTATGTATGTTGCTAAATTTGATGAAGCTATTTACGTATTACATAGTTTTCAGAAGAAAACTCAACAGACGAATAAACAGGACAAGGATATCGCTAAAGTGCGATACAACGCAGTTATCCAGCAACGGAGAAATATCAAATGACCACTAAAATTGACACTGAAATTCGTAGGACAACTCCAGCCGGACATAATATATTTTCTGAATTAGGTTTTACTGAGCCAGAGGCTCAGCAACTTCATGCAATCTCTTTACGAGAAATAGAAAACACACGGCAAATCAAAGAATGGTTAATAGGAGAAATTACCTTATGGATTGTAGATAAAAAAATAAAACAAACTGAGGTAGCAATAGTGTTGCACATTTCTCGTCCAAGAGTATCTGATGTTGTGAATAAAAAAGTAAATAAATTCACCATTGACGCATTGGTTAATATGTTAACCCATATAGGGAAACCTGTTCAGATTACGATAGGTTAAGACACACATATTAAAGTCATTAGGACAATTTAAAATAAGAGGCACTTAGAATGGGTGCCTCTTGGTATTTTAAAATGATTCAACCTTTCGGTTCAATACCACGTGCCAGCAGCTCTTTACGCAAAATTCGTTTTATCCATGTTGCCAAAGACGTATCACCATCTTTCTTCATTTCCGCTTCGAGCTGGAGACGAAATTCCTCTGTTAATCTCATCGGAAATTGAGGAGATCTTTTATTTGGCATTGACAAGGTATATACCCCATGATTTAATGTTACTGTATACACCAGTGTATATTCAAAGGGTTTCAAAAACAACGGAGCCCGGTAGTGTCTCACCACTAACCGGGCTTCTGACCACAACATTATTGGAGCTAATGCTATGGCTAACGCTAATAGTAACATACGCGCGCATTCAAAGCCCTATATATTTATTAACGTCTGTTCTAACCGACTGATAATCAAACTTCTCCCATTACGCATGATTTCAATGTTAGCTACCACGGAAATAGAAGCTTGTATTCTGCTCGCAGGCTTTCCTTTGGTATTTGCCTCATGCAAACCACTGGAGGAACTGAACCATGCTTAATACTAAGAATATTAAGAATACTGCGGACATTGAGAATTACTGTGATATCTTCTATTCCGACATGGCGAATGTTGTGTCAGTACTGGATACGGCGGATATGAGTGAACAAGATATTGAACTACTGGAAGAAGCCTGCGAAGCTAACAGTGCTGGACTCTGTCATGGGTTACATTTTCTGGGAGATACTCTTGTTACTTTTGCCGCTAATGACGTGGTCGAATTCACCCCAGAAAGTCTTTGTCAGTTAGGCCATTGTCTGGCTGCTATCAGCTCACTATTGCCGATGTTGTTTACTCTGTATCAGAAAGCCAATAAAGAAACTCAGTTACGCAACCTTTAACTCGGAAATGGCCTAAACGCTCATTATGCTAATCTCATCCACTTGTAATCCCATGATCTACAAGTGGATGCTATCCACGTACATCTTATACTGCTTTGGAATCATCCCCGATATAGTCCGTAACTGTACGGAATTGGTTACCGTATCAGAAATAAGAATAGGGCCATTGATCCCTTATTCCGTAATTCTAGGTTTTTCGGGCCAATAAATATCTGTCGCTAAGCTAGCATCAACACGGTTCAGCAATACTCTATATTTTTTCAAAGCGGTCAACCGAGAATGTTCCTCATCACTCGCCATCCCCAAATCTACAGCATCTTGTAACGGAGCTATCTGTTTACTTACAGTGAACATGAGTTGCTGTTTCTTATGTTCTGCTTGTTGCTGCTGTTCCTGCCTGAGTTTTATCACACTGCTTTCTGATATTATCCATTTTTCACCATCGTATTTATGATAAACGGACGGAGCACGTTCAGTAAGCACTGGATAACCCTCTTTATTACTGACAATTGACAAACCGTGTGACTGCCCTGTAAGTAATTCATTGTGTTTCTCTGCGGTTATTTCAACGCATTCTTCATGAGCTTCACTATAAAAAGCGCCTTCTTTTCTGGAGAAATAAACCATTTATACCCCCCAAAATAATATATGAACAACTTTGCCTGGATTCTCATTGTTGTTGGGAGTGCCAGCTTGATATTCAAACGTCGATAATGTTGCATTACGTACTAATGTATGACCTGTTGATGTATTTATACTCGACATGCTTGCGACATAGCCAATAAACTGATTTTTAAAAGAAATTGGATAATTGATTTTTACCCATGACTGTTGGTTTGATGCAACTTTAACCCATTGAATAATTATTCCCGTATCCCCACATTGCCACCAGCCATTTTCAGATTTTATAGCTGCGTTTTGCAATGCGAGCGTACCGCTTCGCTCAGGTATTAATATATTATAACGTCGCTGATTGTTTGGATCGTTAGAATAAATATGTAACAATTTTCCTTCCGAACCATTAATTCCTACCATATACCCATCTTTCGATTTGAAACGTAGCTCAGGAAAGGGAGTTTTACTATCAATTAATAAACTACCAACGGTTGCGGTCTTATCGCTAGAAATACGCAAGAAAGTATTATCGCTCTCAGATTTAGCATAACTTCCCACATCCCCGGCATTCAATGAAATATCAAATGACAACGCTTTTCCATTCACTTTACGAATGGATGGTACTCGGCTATTAGCGTTGTTATTTGCAGCTACAGCACTTTGATTCGCCGTATTCGTCAGTGATTGCACAAATGCTGTTGTTGCAATCTGAGTATTATTAGCGTTTTTAGCCGGTGTGGGGGCGGTTGGTGTTCCTGTGAAAATGGGACTGTCTTTCGGTGCATACTGAGTATGCGGGTCTTTCGCTTCGGTGTGTTCTTTCAGCTCATTCCCATTTTGTTCTAGTTTCTGTTTAAGATAGTTTGTGCGGTTGACCAACTGTTTAGCCTGCCGATTGGAAATACCATCAGGCCCACCTAACACGGGGTCTGAGGTTTCTATTTGATACACGCCCTCTGACCACTGTGGGGTTTCCGGCAAATTAGCCATTTTAACTGCTCCCATAATTGTAACTACCGTCATAACTGACAGTATTGTTGTAACGAATTGATACAGACTGATATTCCAAGCTGGCAAGGTGGCAGCGTGCAGGCGCAAACGCTGCCAGTGTAGTGCGCAGTAGCGAGGCTTGATCATTGGTAATAGGTTGCTGAAGTATGACGCGATAATCTGCCCAGGATGTTGAATCTCCATAAATATAATTACCGTTATGGCTGGCATGACCGTCATAATTGATTTGACCAGTGCCTTCAATTAAATCAACTTCACCAAACCCAAAGCGCCGAATAATTTCATGAATTGACCAAGGTGTACCTTTATACCGATGCAATTCTATAGCTGATTTGATTAACGTACGGCGAGCATTGTCTGATTCGACAAGCTCCCAGCCATCACCAAATAGGGAGAATTGATTTGCCAGCCAATGCAGCGTGCTGCTATCGACAGTATCAATGAGATAAACCATTAATTGGGTTAAATCGATATCATCAAAACGGGAGGCCAACTGACCTAATGCACGCATACTGATATCAGCTTCCAGTGGAGGTGGTAGATGTAACTTAACCATCAGCGACTCCGGTGACCACAACAGTGATACCGATACAGTTCGCCCATTCATTTTCACCTACAACCTGAAACGTGGGAGACTCCAGTACGACTTGATAGACGCCAGAAACAGACAATGTTGAGATGATTTGGCTGGGAACAATATCTTTTCCTAACGTTGTTGCTCGTTCAGCTACCCATGTTTGTATGGCTTGTTCTGCTGCCGGTTGAATATCAAGCGTATTAACGCCACTGTACAAGGTCAGTTTCGCCTTGATGGTATAATCAACCTTCACGGGAGGTTTTGCATATACAGTGTCAGTCAACGGGCGGATTTTTTCATCAGAGCAAGAGCTTTTCACCAGCGTTAAAATGCTTTCATCAGGCAATCCCGTAGCTAATAGTGGAAACAGTTCAACAACGCCCGGAATGGGAGACATGACTGCGACATCAACAATATTGGGATGGGCACGCATGGCATGAAAACGATAAGCCTGACGACTGCCCGCATTAGTAAACGATTCAGGGGCCATTTTGATTCGTACACGTAGCCTCTCGTCACTTTCCTCTGCCGAACCACCACTGCTCACTATTGTGTTGGTCACTTGCAGGTCAATGTCGTCGATTTCATCCAACAATGTACTAATTTGTGCTGGTTGCCAGCTATTCCCTGATAATCCAGTATCTGTACAAGTAGCTGTGACATTAACGAACCGTGTGCCGGCTTTCAGAACAGCATCTGTATTAGTAGCAAAAATAATACTGTCCGATGCATTAACACGAGTTCCAACTGGAATGAGTACATCTTGCTCTAATGCTTCATCAACACTAAATTGCAATATTGTATGCGCCGGTTGGGCGGATAGCCGATATACTCCGACCAATTCCCCTAAGTAGTCCAAAATGGGCGCACGGGCAAACTCGACCAAATTCTGCTTGGCGGCTTCCTGAACTTGCATTCTGGTTAGTGCTTCACGATATGCAAATAAATTTATCAGCAGGCGTTCTGCCTGTGCTGGGTACAAAGTCTTACCTACATCAGCTTCATATTTTGCGATCATTTCGGTTGTGATTTTTTCTACATCACGCTCGATAAAATCAGGTTCTGTCAGCGCCATAGCAACTCCGTAGATTGTGTAATGCCATCAACTGCTGTCCAATTCACACGCAGAGTTAGATGCTCTCCATTGACAGTTGGTTTCACGGAGAGCAACTGGCAACGAGGTTCCCAACGTGTAATAGCATCAACAGATTCCCTGACAACGTGGGGAATCGCGCGGTCTATTGGGTAATCCATATAAAGGTGCAAGTTACTGCCGAATTCTGGTCGATGTGGATCACTGCCACGTGGTGTACGTAGAATAATGAATATTGCTTGGGCGATATCATCCAGCCCACAGGCAATTTTGCCAGAGTGTTGGAGAGCCGGTTGCCAAAAAACAGAGTGTGAGTTCGTATTCATGGGGACAGTATCGTCCTCGGCAGGAATATCTAATATTAAAGACGTTTAAAGAAACCCATGAGAATGATGATTCGAGTTACCGCCTTCATCCATGATGCTACCTGTTGCATGGATGTTGCCATCGACGCTGACATTACCCTGAATGTTCGTAGTACCATTACCACCAGAACCCGACAGCCCATTTTGGTAAGTTAATTGGCCTTTCACTAACATATTTCCGGTTATGATTGTTTCCGGCGCATCAATAGTTGCCTGCTGTGTCTGAATAACAACATTGGCTCCCGCTGCGATCTTAATGTGCTGAATGCCACCATTAATAGTCAGGGTGTGTGAGGTACGATCATAGTAAAAAGCGGCATCATCTGCATAAGTTACACCACGGATATTTTTATTATTAGCAGGCGGTTGATCAACACTGGAATAGATAGCACCTAAAATAACACCATCTTCACCATTCGCATCCAATAGCACTTCAACCTGTTCCCCAACATCGGGCAACCAATAGTCTTTGTTATTCTGGGTATTGCGCTGCAACACATTCAGCCAGTTAGTACGCATATTATCGCATTCAGGCAATCGCACGCGGGCACGAACAGTAGCAGGATCTACGGCGCTAATCGTACCAACTTGACGAGTTACACTGCTCATTTGGATTCCTCCTCGATGATCGTGTCGGAAGAACCATCGGGCTTATATACAACCAATTTCTGAGTCTTATCTTTTTTATCTTTCTTGGATTTGCTTGATGTAACAGGGCCACGAGCAACTTCAAGTTCGGTTATATATCCGCTGTTGCGATCAAAAGAGTGGTGAGCTGAAGTAATTAACCATTGTCCAGATAACTTGCCAAATTCAATCAACTCAATTTTATTTCCGGCGGTTAACTGAGGGGCTCCCATCAATGAAAGTGAGCCGTTCTGCTGGTACTCATTATATGAATCCAATGCTGACGTGGCCTTTATTTCAGCGCTATCCTTGTTAGCAGCCCGGCTGTTTACTTTTAAGGTATCTGCACTGGTTTCTTTACCGCTACTTTTGCTTCTTGAATTAGACTGACTACTTGTACTGGTCGCACCATCAGCTTCATAGACAATCAACTTTTTATCATCAGCCTTTTGGTGCTTCACTTTGGCTTTTTTATAGACTTTATTAATCGTGTCCCGTAGTGAAAATTGGGCAACATCACGAGGGTGTAATTTTTTTATGGGTTCTTGGCTGCGCAAACTGGCTAAGTGGGAGAAAATTAGCTGTTCACTGACAACTTTAACGGCATAACCATATTCACTGGCCAGTCGTTTCAGGAACGCCACATCGGTTTCAGAATATTGCGTCACCCTGTCAATCTTGATGATTTCGATACTGCCGATCAGCTTTAACTGATGTTTCTTAGCGATGCGGTTAGCAATAGCGGACAGAGTTGTATTTTCAAATCCACGGTTAGATTTGGTCCGCAATGCCGTATTGATAGACGTTGCTATACCTCGGACAGATACAATAGAAGGAGGGATGTTGACTTCAATTTCATCAATATAGAATGAGCCACAATTCAGTAACCGTTCGCCGAAATAGCCCAACTTCAATGTCAACGTATCACCTTTGCCCGGATACCATTTATCTAGCCAGCGACCATCAGTATCATCCAACTCTACCTCTATTTCATCAGATTCGCTTTTGATGTTGTCGGTATAGCTGACACGAGTGACATAAGGAGTGATGTCATTTGTGATATCTTTTTGCAAATATCGTAACGTGAATGTCGGACTTAAAACCTCAGAGACACCCGTTATAGATGGTGTTTGCCTGGTATCAATTATCTTAGCCACGGTGGTGTATCCTCTGCAATTACTACATCGTCAGCGTCAATGATGGGGATCAACAATACGATCCCAGATGGCAATACAGGTGTAACTGCAACGTGCGGATTAGCAGCGATTATGCGAGCGTAACCTAAAGGTTCACCATAATAATGGTGAGCCAATAAATCCCACCTATCGCCATCTTTTGTAATGTATTCAAGAAACATGATCAAAGCGCCCTTGTGGTAATTTGCGCGGCCATCTTACTGAGCGCGGGTGATATTGATGTAAATGTTGAACTTGCCGATTCAAGTTGAGCTGATACAGAATCTAATGCAGCTGAGATATTACTGTTATCTGCACGGCTTAATGACGATTGAGCATTGTTAACAAATGTTACTGCTTGCCCCGTTGCTCTGGTCAATTGAATTGCATCTGGCAATGAGTCACCGAGTGATTGAAAAGCCGGATAGCTTTTCCCTAATGGCCCAACAATATTGTTAAGTCCGGTAAGAAGACCTGGTACGCGGGTTAACGCTACAGTCGGGTTGTCTTTCATCTTCTGTGTAATACGTACCGCACTGATCGTCGTTTGCAGTGCTGATTGTGCTTGTTTGGCATAATTCACTCCATCCCTGACTTTTTTAGCCATACCTGATGGTTTCGGTATTGCATTAGACAACGCTTTTGTATTCGGGACATGAGATTTAATGGCAGGCGGTTTCAGTGGTTTTTTAGGATCACCGATATATTCACGTAATGTCACCGAGGCATTGAGGGCAAATATATTACCTACTGAATCCGTTTGTTCACTGGAGGCTGTTACATCAGTAATAACAAACCAGCCCCGGTAATCACCATTTCCGAATATTAGCGCAAGTGCTTGATGTTTCCGCATTGCTTCACGCAGCCGATTCAATTCAATATCCGGCGCACAATAATGTTGATGAAAGACCAAGCTAATTTGAATTTCATCCAGTTTCTCACCTACAAACTGCAAGCCGGGCTTACCCTGAATTCGGGCATGTTCGGCATAATCAACACCAAACGTTACATCAAAACCATCCCAATATGTGATTAGCTCAAATTCAATATCACCTAATACAGCAAACATTATCCGTACCTCCGGCGTTCTCTCTGAATAACAATACGCTCCAGCAGTTTTTCTAATTCACGCATACTCAGGTTTAAGGCTTGACTAATATCGGGTATAGCCGTTTGTTGTTTATCACCAATGTATATTTGCGGGGCGAAAGAGATAGAAAAACCATTATTGCTGTTGCTGGCATCTTTATAACCTGTTCGTTTAATTGGATTGCCCGACATCATCTCAGGAGGTGAGATTTGTGGGACATCGGGGGTCATTCCCTCAGTCAGACGCTGAGTGGCACGAGCAGCCAACGGCATAGTACGATCAATACCAACAACCGTACCTTGCACAATATTATCGCCAAATCCCATAAATACCCGACTGGGAGATTGAATACCTAATGCTTCTTTAAACCAGCTAGAAACTTTACCACCAAAGTTTTTAATGGTGTCCTTAGCCGTGGTCAGCATATTAGAAATACCATTAACCAACCCATTAACGATATTTTTACCAAAATCAGTAAAATTATCGGGCATATCCATGCCAAACCATTTCATAACGTCAGCGAATGTTTTATAGAACAATCCCAATGGCGACCAGTTTAAAATTAATTTACTGACCTCAAATATTCCGCCATCAAACGCATTAGTAATGTCATTCCATCGAGCTGTAAACCAACCTTTGACGTTAGACCAAATATTTTTGATTCCCTGCCATCCCATTTGGAAAGCGAATTTTACTAAGACCCAAAGCCGTTTAAAGAAATTACTGATGGGCTTCCAATAGCGATAGATAAGATAAGCGGCCACTGCAATACCAGTGATGATCAATCCGATAGGATTCATTAATAATGCGCGTCCAATCCACAAAATAGCTCTGCCAGCTACCATTAAGCCCTTATAGAGAGCACTACCAAGGATTCTACCCAACCAGAGAGCTGCTCCGGCTATTTTTCCCAAGATGTTTGCAGCGACACCAAATCTGCCGCCACTGCCGATAGCCATTCGAAACAGTAACCACCGTGTGCGCATTAACATTGCGCCTTTCCAGATATCAGTTATAGGGGAAAGCAAAAGATTAAGACCTAATCTGACACCGATTGAAGCTGCTTTGAATGCCAAGAACCCGCCGACCAGCGTGACAACATTGCTGATAAGTTCAGGATTAGCGGCCAGCCATTTTCCGGTCTTGTCCATCAATGGAATAAAGGTTTCGGCTAACTGTATTAATGCTGGACGCAGCGACTGACCAATGCTAATAGCCGAATCATTAAACTCAATTTGAGTACGCCGCCACTGTGCTTCTAAGGTATCGTTTTGTTTATCAAAGTCGGTATCAACAGATTTTTGTGCCGAATCAGTCCCCATGCCTGTTTTGATACGCTGATAATCGCCCCAACGTTGCCGCATGGCCAAGAGATGGTTGACTGTCTGTACGTCGGTGAAAATAGAGGATAACCCGAAGGATTCCATGAGCATACGCTGTGCATCTTCATCACCTCTGGCTCCCGCTTTTTTCCACTCTTTCATGAGATCAGCGCCTTTACTCTTGATAAATCGGTCTGCGATCATGATTGAGGCTTCATATTGTGAGTACCCCGAAGAAACATATCTGCTCATTGAGGTTTGATAATCGACGTCAGCTTCAGCGTATCTTTTGGCAATATCACCACGTCCCATTGAAGCTAGCCAGTTCCTCATATTGGTAGCTGCTTCACCTTCCGTTCCTGCGCCTTCACGGCCAACTTCCAAGCTGGCAATAATCTGTGAAACTGCCTCCTGACCATATATTCCCTTACCAGCAAATTGCTGCGCCATTTCTGGAAAGTATTGGGCGAGATCTTTTAATTCAAAACGACCCGATTTAGCACCGAAAACGGCTCGGTTAAAGGCTTCCTTGAGCGCTTGATCACCTTCAATTTTCAGGGACTCAAAGGACAGAGCCATTTTGGCTAAGTCATTAATATTAGCTTTGGACGCCGTGGCGACGCGGCCCAATAATCCACTCATATCGGTCGATTTCATGGGAGATTTTCCGGCGGCAACCAATGTGCCAACACCTTCCAGCAGGGTTTCTTGTAATTGGTTTGTTTGCTTGGCGTTCTGGCGCAAGATGATTCCGATTTTTTGCTCTTCTTTCGGAGACAGATTGCCAGTGACAGCTATGTCCCTTAATCCTGATTCAAAAGAGGCATACTTTGTGACGGACTGAATAACGGGAGAGGATATCGTGTGAGTTAATGCATAGGTTTCGGCTCCCTGTGCATATAGCGCCATACGATTCGCTTTGGCTGCATCACTCATGCTAGCCGCAGACTGTAAGCGCTGTTGCTGGCGGTTCAACTGTTCCAGCGTTCGACTGATGCGTTGTAGATCCGCATTCAAACGCTGGGCACTACGGGAACCAAGTTGACCGTAACGTTCAACAGCACGGTTCAGTGCCTGCTGTCGGTTCTCCAGTTGGCGAGTCGTTTCTCCCAGTGTTCCTAGAGTACGGCGTGTACCAGACATGGCAGAACTGAACGCACTACTAATGGCCCCACCAATAATGACACCAATGGAAAATTCTGTTGACACGAATTAACCGCCTCCATTCTCGCGTTTGATTTGGGTGTTGGCCTCATTCAACCAACATTCAAATTCATCCAGCGCCAGATTATCAATCTCGCTCGGCTGGAACCGGAACCATCGTGCCAACATCGCCGATGCTTGCCACACTGTTTTTATTTCCCTGATCCAATCCGATAACTTGCTGAAATCGTTTCTGTAATGCCAGATAATCAGCGACATCCATCTGTTCGATATCTTCTGGTAACAATCCTGTCGAACGTGCTATCAAAATATCATCCCAGTCAGTAGGATTTTCGCTGGCTCGCCGGGCAGCCTTGATATCTTTAACTTTCAAACGTGATAACTGAAGCTCTTCAATGCGAACACCAGCAGCCGTGGTATAGGGAAATTGAAGATGGTAAGTCGTGGTTGACATGATGATACTCCTCTGTAAGTTTCATTCAGTATCATCCATGTATGGAAACGGAAATATTAAAGGGGATTAAAGAAGAAAGGGGCTGATGCCCCTGTCATTAGTGAGTGCGAAAGCCTCTACAGTTACGGAAAAAGTCTATCAGATATTCTTTCCCTTTCGCTGCACTGATATCGGAAAACCAACCTTCCGGAGGAGTCCACTTATCAATCAAGTCGGCAAGCTTTCTGGCTTTGGAGCGAGTGCAGTCATGATTTAGTTTAACCTCCAATATTGATGCGATAATCGGTCAGTTGATCAATGCCGCCAACACGGAAGATATTGGCCAGATAATCCAGTTCTAACAGCTCCTCACCATCCAGTACCTGCTTAATATAGGTACTGGTAAAGCTACTGGAAAAATCAGCATTTTCATGTTGCTTAAATGTGCCCAGCGGATTCTTCTTAAATAAAATGGTCAGATATGTCACCAATGGCACTTCATCAATGCGCCCCTGTGAACTGAATTTCTGGACGCTGGAACGGCACTGCAATGCCAGAGACTTATAGGGATTGGCAGCAGATAACATGGCGTCACGGTAGAAACTGTTCCACTTGATCTCGCCTTCCAGCTTATCGAAGCCTGCTGGTAGTTCCACCTTACCGACCATCCCCAGCGCCTTATGCTCCTGCATGGTCATGGAAACGTCTGGCAGTTTCACTTCTTCAGCCCGTCCCAACAGGTTATTGCCGTCAATATAAATATTGGCGTTGGTGATGCGGTTAATCTCTATTTTTCCGGCCATTAATTATTTCCCTTTAAATTCAGCAAATACTCAGAGGTAATTTCGGTCTCAAATGTCAGCCGTTCCAGTGGTGGTGGCGGTGTGTACTTATAACTGAGTAACAGATGACCTGATGCCAGCTCCGTTTCTTCGTTATGGGTCGGATCAAACCAGCATTTGAATCCCAACAAAGCGCCATCAGCAATCAATTTACGACCATAGGCATTCACAGATTCTGTCAGGGCATCTATCAGCGCTGGCGTGATCGGCATATCGATATATTGCTGACTGAAGTAACGCAGGGATTCATTAATCACGTCGCCCGTTCTGCGCACGTTCTCGAAGTTACGCATGTGTGTCACAGTTGGCCATGCGGCGGTACGGTTGCCCCATAAGCGCAAACCAGAGCCATAATTATTGAACACTGTAGTAATCCCTTGTTCATTGAGCTGGTTCACTTCACTTTGTGGATCGTCAATTATGGCGGATAGCTGGCGCTCAATACCTGTGATCCCCATAATTTCTTGATTGGAGGATGACCACCAAAAACCTTTGTCTGCATCAATCTTGGCACGCAGCCCTGCTGCACGAGATGACAAGGGTTCCAGGCGCTCGCTATTGCTTTCCGCATCATAGACTTTGACGTGTGGGTAACACAGCCGGGCACGATCAGAACTGGTATTAAAATTGATTGTGCCAGACGGGCCGCGGCCACTGATAGCCTGAACAAAAGTGGTGCCTATCGGGGCATCAATATAGGTCATGGCACCCAATTTAGTTGCAAGGGCAATCAGTTCTGTTGTCACACTTAGCTGGGTACAGTAGACAGGAGCCAGCAAAATCTTGGCAAAGAACCCATACAGGTTATAAGTATCATTCAGTAACTTCATACCTGTACGGTTACCCGCTGCACTGATGCTGCCAATAATGTCAGCAGGCGTCACTAATGTAGGATCGGCAAAGTCATAGCTGGCAATTACGGTTGCACCCGCAGCAATGTTTTTACCGATATTCTTGAGGCTGCCTGTTTGAGCATCCAAAGAATAATCTTGCCCTTCTACATAAGGGGCACTACCAGAGGTGGATTTTAGTAAGACATTACTGACCACGGGATTAGCCAGTTTCGCTGTTCCTGTGGTTTTATCAAAGCTAATGTTTTCACTGGCAACATTAGCTTTATGCACTTCAGGATCAAGAACGTTAATGACCAGCACAGTTCCCGCCCCATGATCATAAATAGCATCCAGTGCTTGTGGGATGGTAAAACCATTCATTTGAGTACCAAATTGAGCGGCATCTTTTTCTGACAGACAAAGTGTCACTGCATTTACTGGCCCTATCGGTGCAGTACCAATTAAGCCGATCACGGCGGATTTCACTGTCTTGACGGGACGTGAGCCTTTTTCGACTTCGATAGTTTCGACGCCATGCAAATAATTAGCGGCCATCAGTGGCCTCCTCAGACTTTTCTTTTTTCTTCAGGAGATTTTTTTGCTGTTCTGACAGTGGATGAAGATATCGCAGCGCGATCAATGTCTTCACATAATCATGCTGCTCCGGTAAATCAACAGTTTTTTCTGACCAGAGCAAAACTTCAGTGCCATCAGCTAAAGTGATGCCGCTTGCTGGGCCTGTATAGAGGTATTTCATTGTTCAGTTCCCTCATAATTGATTTGGGCTAACGGCGAACCATTCGGTAACTCACAGTCTTCGATAAATACACTTTCAGTCGCAAAATCCAGCGTGTATTGCCACAAACCAGCTATCTCACCGAGAAATGTATCCCGTACCAGCCAACATTTTCGTTGGCAGTTCGGTGGTTGGAATCCGCCGAGAACCCGGCGTACATCATCTAATGTGGCAACGGCACCGTGACGTCCATTAAGCTGACGAAAAACTATGGTGGCATTGAGCATGACAGTTTGTGTCTGCAATACCGCCCCAACATCTTCAGGCTTGTCGAAGCGAGAACCGGGATAGCTGATTAAAATGGCTCCCACCGGATGGTTCAGCCTGAATTCAGTTGGCCTTTCAGGGAAATACTCCACCTGTAAGCCAGGTAGTTTTTCTCTTAGCCTCATGATAATGGCATCAATGATCGGCGAAACATCCATCAGTATTTCTCCAACATTCCTTTACTCCCTCCAAAGGTGGGACGACGCGCCCGAACACGAAACTCCCCCGGTTCAGGGGCATCTTTTCCTGTGGAAAGCAGGCCCAGTGTTAGTTTGGCATCTCGGATGTCAGCCAGTTGGCGCAAAACAATTTTGTAATCATCTATCACGGCTTCAGGAATAGAACCTTCTGGACGGCGGGCATACAGCCGATAGCGTGTTAACGTAATGGCGGCATCACGTAATACCGTGGGAACTTCCGCCAGAGGCAGGATATAACGTCCACGTAAATGGGCATCGATGAGTTCATCGGCATAGCGGATGGCACTGTTAACCACAGGCTCATTGATCGTCTGAGCATTAGGTTCTTCGTTAGACAGCCATATCAATGATTGCGTTGGTATCTGCTCTTGCAAGTCTTTCAGTGAGCAATACATGTCATATGCCACGTAAGATGCGAATGATATTACCTGCCGCTGTGGCATCATCCAGCGCAAACCCGACAGATGTTCCGGCAGCATTTTCAGCCGAACTCAGTGGTACTGCACAGGCATCCTTATCCGACTGTACGACTTGCCCACGGGTTATTGGCCCACCAGCTTCAACAGCAATAATGCCCAATACATTAACAGGAACGACATCTCCAGCCTTCGCATCCACCTCTGCTATACCAAGTGCAACGGCTCCAACCTGACACGGTGCATTATCAGTACTAACTAAACGATGCTGGATGATGTTCGCACTGGCGATAATTGTTGTCGTCAATACGGATTGTTGTGTTACTGCCATGATGGTGTCTCCCTTACTTCACAATATTGGTAATCAGATAGCCGGCATCACCGCCAACAACCGCAACTTTATAAATATCGGTATAACGACAGTAATTGACCTTACCGCCCACACCTTCATATTTATCCGCTACAGGCATCCCTTTGCGGCGAAATGTATAGCCAAAGGAGGGTTCATATTCATCAGCGCTTTCTGCTCCTGCCTGCGGAGGTGATACGTAATGCAACATCAAATTATCAGCCCAGATATCAACAGGATTTTCTTTAATGCTTGGGGTAGAAACAGGTTCACCAACGACAACGTTTTGGATTTGGAAAAGGTCTTTGAGTATTTCTATTGTGATACGTTTACGTTCGTTGGCTCCAATAGCTGCCTGAATTTCAGGATGAAATTTTAACAGTGACATCACGCTAGCCCCCATTGTCATGAGGTTTGGACGTACACCAATGGCAGTACGAACAGCATCAATTCCAGCTTCAATGACTTTGATTGGATTACCTTTGCCACCAGCCCAACGTTCATTAGCTGTCAGACTCTTCACCGAGTCACTAAGATAAACTTCAGGGTCTTGTGCCAATCGAGCTGCATACAGTTCACGCTTGAGATTCACGCCATTGGTGGAACGACGGATTGCCTTTGCTTCTTCATTAAATAAAGATTCTGATTTCTCACGATAATCAACAGGTGCAGCTAGATCATGTTCGTTGAGCACGATATCTAACGAAGAGCCTTTCTCACGGATCAAAACGTTACTGTTGGCACCAACGGCACGCGTGGTGTCATATTCCACAAAAGCACTTTTGCCAAATGTCGGCACACTAGCACCTTCTTTCTCCATTTCGACAATGGGAAAAATATGTTCACCAATAAACACCGCATTTTTATAGCCACGCGCCACGCTGGTTAGCACAGGGTCAACAATACGTTTGCCTTTCAAATAATCAGACATTTATTTCTCCTCAATAGCTACGTCCGTAGTGTTACAGGCAGCGGGTAACGGCTACGTCGTAACTGATACCTTCTTTCTTCGCCAGAGAGATGGCTTTTTGATGCAACGCCAGACGTTCAGGATCTGCATCAGAAAACTCAGCAATATCTGATGATGTGTTTTGGTCAACCCGGTCTTTATGTTGCATGTTCACCAAAATCAATAATAGGTTGGGTAGAACTCAGCAGATCTTTAAACGCAGTAGCCAATGGTTTTTTCACACCACCTTCAGCAAACTCGACAGGGGAATCACCTTGGGTTACAGCGTCCAGCAAGGCGATCACGACAGATTGAGCAGTTGGCACCAATTTGCCGTCTGCGATCAGCCTTTCGGCAAATGCCATGTTTCCAGCATGTTGCTCAGTTTGTTTGCGCTTTGCGTCGGCAGCATCACGGGCAACAAGCTGTTCTTTCAGGCGAGTGTTTTCATCTTTGAGCGCCTTTTTTTCTTCATTTGTCACGATGTTTTCCTCATGTTGATGTGTGTTATTGGGTTCATGAAAGGCAGGAGCAGGCTGAGTCGTGCTATAAGCTTCTTCACGTAATGAATCCACCTGCCAAGAAGGAAGCGCTTTGTCTGCTTCGTCCATACCGAATTTACTAATCAAAAATTCTCGCAAACGCCCCCAAAGTGAAGCGGTGGTGATATCACTCCAATCAGAGAACTCGACGACACCATATTCTTGTTCACTGAATTCAACCTGTCTCAATCCTTTAATGGAGGGTGGCTTCGCCCCCAAAAAGCCGACATGACGCAAATAGAGCACGCCGGGTTTAGGGTTGTTTGGGGAATCAGGTAAATAGAAAGAAGCAGAAATTTTTTTATAGCGGCCTGCATCGACCAATTCAGCGAACTGAACATCAACCTGTTGAGGCTCCGCAATCAAGTCATCACCGGAAGATGTCAGCGATTTAACCCAACCATAGGCGGGCAAATTGTCTTTTGGATGCCCAATCACAATCGGTGCTTCATGCAATGATGAGTCATAAGCCTTTGCACAAGCTTGCAAATCTGCGGGGCTGAACGGCAATTGTTTGCCATTCATATCGGTATGTGTACCGGATTTGAAAATGTGAAGTGATTTCATTTCACTGCCTCTATTACGTTAATAGAGGCAGTTTCTCCATAATCAGAAAAAACGACTTTTAATCTGCTTTAGAAAAGACTTCGGAAGGAAATAAAAAAGTGGAGAACTGCATGCAATTAGATACCGAAAATTTGAGTCTGTAAACGCTTTATAAAGTTTTTTGCGGATGACAATGATAAATCACCCGCATAGCGAGGCAACGTTTAACGGTGTGCCGCTGATTCAAGATGTCGTTGAATGGTACTTAATACGGCTCTTTCTGCTTCTGGTGATAATTCGCCTTGTTCTGTTACGGGCAGATAAGGCCGGGCTGGTAACAATACAGATTGATCGCGGCCAGCTTTACCTCCCAATTGATGAATACGCCCGTAGACTAAGTTTGTACCGACAACTGCCGTGTGAGCATCATATCGGGTACTGACTGAACGCATCAAACGAGCAGTTTTTTGCAGTGTCTGACCACCACGTTCCTTTGCCGCCACAGAGGGTATCCATGCCGGGCGTCCTCCAGTTTCAAAGTTAAAATCGGTTTCTGCTGACAATGTTCCAGCAATTTTACGCATGGCAAGTGTCAGATCATTAGTAGCCAATTCTAATGCCCGCAGTCCACGTCTTAGGTCTCCATCATTAATGGTGATAGTGATATTACTCATTCTGTCCTCTCAGTTCGCGGCGGGCCAGTCCAGATAGCTCCCCCTGATATCTGGCCAAATCGGGACGATATGCTGCCCCCGGCGAATATGACCAACCTACATCAGTCGCCACTTTTGTTATGCCGGTGTTGAATGTAACAACGGGCTGTATCTCACCTGTTTTTTGTGAAACCAATTTCAACTCCCAGCCCATTGCTTTACCTGAATGCATAACTTTTATCCCTCTGGCACGAACATCATCATGACTGAGGGCAATCACACTGCAACGGCAACGCCAGCCATTAGGAGGATAGAAGGCTTGCCAAAATGGGTCGTCAGAGCGAAATACCAAACCATGCAATGCGAGATGGCTCTTGCGTGTATGGTTATCGTTGATCCCTGTATACATCCAGTACGGTCGGTCATCAATATTTTCCATTTGTTCGGCCCAACGGCCTGCACTGTACAGCACCGACATGTTGGTACGAAAGATAGTATCAAGGCGCCACGGACTACCTTGCTGAACAGTGACACGCTCCCCTGTAACGGGGTCATCGGTCTCTTTCGTTCCCCACCACCCCTTACGTTTTAATGTTGGCTCCAGCTCCTGACGAAACCAACGATCAGTCTTGCCTTCATCCAGTGCCTGTTGTAGCGCCTGGCGAATATCTTCCAGAATATCCAGACGCGTGACTTTCGCCACCGTGAATGCACGGGCATGAGTCTCTTGCCAAAGTTCTTCCCAATCCCACGTTATCTTGTAACCCTTAGATTGCAGATAACCAATGGCTCGCTTGGGAGGTAATGTCATGCAATACGCCAGTTCAGGCGTGGTTATGCTCATGCAAGCGCCCCCAGATGTTAGACACAAACAAAACCCGTGCTAGCCGCTCTTGCAAACCCTCTGCGTCCATGTGTGGATAAAGCTCGGCTAACTCCCCTATTAGATCGCTGGGATTAACACCGTTTTGAACACGATGGAACAAAGGAAGCAGCAGAGACTCCAATGATTCATTCAATGATCCTTCATTCATCAAAATATCCAGTGCTTCATCTAAGGTGTCTTGTGCTGCTAAATCTGCGTGAACAGCTTCAGAGAACGCCAGTGGGAGGGATGGAATAGTCGTGGTTGACAAGGTTGTTTCATCAATATCCCCATCCTGCAATTGATATTCGCGTTTCCAGTATTGCGGAGTAAATCTGACACCAGCCTGACTCAACTTAACATCACGATTAGCCTGTGTTTCATCAACCGATTGCTGCTCCCAAAGACGATAGACCGGACATTCAACGTTACCGAAGTTCAGTTCTACAACCCAGCGTATAGCCTGATTGATGGCACTGGTGATAACGTCAGCATCAGCATCACGAATATCATCCGTTACCTCTAATCCCGCTTGTGCAGAGGCTTTATTGCTGTTTGCTTCGGTTGTTTGGTTTTGTCCCAGTAACGCAATAGAGATCTCACTGCGAGCAACGGTAATTAAGTTCTGGTAAATATCACTGCTGTCTGATTTACCTGCTGCCTCTTTAATCTCGACGGAGGAATCATCAGGAATGGCGGCGACTGCATCATCAATCATCGCTTCCATCGAATCCAATAACAGATCAATTTCACTTTGTGGCGTACCTCGTGGATGCTTTCCAATCACCCACGGTGAACCATACTTCTCAGCAAAGCGCACCCAAAACTTCATGCCGCCTTTCTTAAAGGTGACGGGCCAGAAGCACATGGATAAATCTGGAAATCCATAAGGGTTGTCATAAGTAGCATCTTGACGTGGTGTTACAAATTTATAAAGAGGAACCCGTTCTCCTTCAACGCCTGCATCACGGGCACGAAAACGCAGTTGGTTATCACGGTCATAATGGAACCAGTCAGGCGGTTTGCTAACAATATCCGTCACTGACCATGATTGATTCTGGTTCCAAATCAATTCACAAGGCTGATAGCCGTACAGAACCGCGTCATGCATTTCGCCAATGATACGTGACATATCCAAGTCCGCGAGCATGTCGCGGATAAAGTTAAAGACTCGCACAGGGGCATTACTACGTTCTACACCACGCTCCAGTGCTTTCACTCCGGCCTTGCGGCGGCGAATACATCCACCAACTAAAGGATCAGTACGTAATTCACGATAGATACGAATATCCCGCCCTTGGGCTTTGAGAATAGCATCAGGGTTAGGTAGATATGTGCCCAGACTGTAGAAGTCAATGGAACGGCTACGCGATGCAATTTGTTCAGTGAACGACTGCTTTGATTCGGAAAAGTTAATAAATTCTGTTGGTGAAACCCAGATACCACGAGCCATTAGTATCCCTCCAGCATACGTGCAGACTGACGTCGTCGGCGGGAACTTGCCTTCACCGGACCTTTGTTAATTTCACGGCTGGCGAAGTACGCTAGGGCAAGGGCTATCGCTGCATCACCGTGGCGCTTGCCGCCGTCCGCTTTTGCTTTTGAGCGCTGCTCAGGTACACGGGGAACACCGTTAATGACCTGTACTGCTCTCAGGTCATCCAAAGTGTCTTCATCCTTTGGCAGTGCCTCCAGATCGCCGTCTTCCAGCGCAGCCTTCACCGGGGGCATATTGTCACGATACCAACCTTCGGTGAGCATGACTTGCTGAACACGGCTGATGCCATATTTTTGCACGGCATATTCGGCCAGATAAGCACCGTTACCACGGGCATCAAAGGCTGCACCCAGCAGATTAGGAAGTCCATCCATTAGATACCAAGTGATTTGCTCCTGTTGTTTAAATGGCACGTTGCGCAGCTCCAGAACAAACGGCACTCTGCGTACCAGATTTTTTTGTTGCAGCAATGGATAATCCACGGACAAATCACCACTGCGGCCAAAATCGCGTCCCAGAAACGAACGAGCATCAGAAGGCAATGCATCCAACAACGGTTTCAGGTTGGCTTTTAGCCACTCTTCGGTATCTGTGCGGCGTATTTCATCGGATTTAAGCTCATATCCTTTCGGACAAGTCAGTCGCAGCAGTGGCGTATCGGGAGACATCCGAGATTCAATCAGAGCGCGGGACAACCATGCTCCACCACCATTAGCAGGAATACAGTCCAATTCTTCTGATGCTCCAGCTCCGTAGAACTTGTACACCGACATCATCCACTGTTGTTCAGCCTCTTGTGACCATTCACGTCCGGTACGTAAGCAGACACGGTGAAATAGTCCTTCAGCCACAGCTTCCTTAAAGGTCATACGGTGGATAACGCCGTCCCTGCGTCCTGCCCGGATATCGTTCAGCAACTCATTAAACAAGTTGCTATCCCCGTTATGGGTGGAGATCACTCGCACTTTACCGCCCCAGATAAGCATGGCTAGTGCCGCTTTCAGTAATTCATCGAGCTGTTCGTGGAAAGCAGCTTCATCAATGACAATGATCCCCTGACGGCCACGCAAGTTAGACGGACGGCTAGAAAGCGCCACTACACGGAATCCAGAATCTGGAAATTTGATAGTGAAAGTTTTGATGTGCTTATCATCTTCGTCTTCTTCCCAGAACCCTTCTTCAATTTCACTAGCCGCATAGTTGAAAGCACGAGCCCACATTGCACAGGCTTGAATATATTCAATGGTCATATCTTGGTTATAGGCGATGTAATACACATTCATACCACCCGCCGCGGCAGAAGATGCGGCGATGAGTACATTATCTGACGCTTCAGCCCAAGTAATTCCCGTTCGACGACTCTTCTCATTGACTTTAAAAGAAGACGAGTCGGCCACCCATCGTTGCTGGTATGGCAATAAGACGACAGGTGCTGCTATTGAGGAAGTATCTGGTAGAACAGGTGCAAGCTGACTCATGTAGCAATTCCCAATATTTCCCGACGTAATGCAGCAACTGCTTCGGCAGATAATCCACCTTTGCGTGCAATTTTCTCTGCATTACTTGCAGCAGCTTCAGTCCGTGCCCGGACTTCAGATTGGAATTTTTTCAGATTCACGCTAGCACGAGAAAGTGTAGCTACGTTTTTTGCCACCGTTGAAAGCAGTGTGACGCGCTCTTTTGGCGCAATCTCTCCGTTTTCAGCTTCCTGAAGTTGAATAATACTTTCAAAAAGTTCAGTCTGAATTAAAGCAATCACAGCCTCAGAACGTGCATCTTGATCATCCACGGCACCTTCTGTGAGCATCCGTGCTGCTTCTGTTGCTGCCCGTATTGCACCGTATCGCTTTTCTATTTTTTGACCATAACGGTGAATAGCAGACTTACTGATTACATAACCTTGATCACGCAGCAAGATTTCGAGTTCCTGGTATCCACTAAATCCTGATTCAGTCAAAGCCCGCTCCAACCAGCGCCGGACATCTTCAGGGAGTTTATCGATTGTGCTTCGACGCGCCATTATTCACTCCAGTACTTTTCAGGGCGAGCAATACCAAGGCCGCATTCAACCGTATATTCAACAACATCAACACCAATACGAGTTAAGTCAGCAAACCAGCTACCCGATGGCTGTTTATTGAGGTCAATTAATTTACGGTCTGCCAGATAATCCAATTCCTTCCGTAATTCCAATGCAGTGACGTCAGGATAAATCGCGCGAGATATATCCAATAACAGTGTTTCACTGGCGGTATATGGGCGGGTTTTATTCAGTGCGACCAATAGACTCCAACGCAATGATTCACGACGAACACGAGCAACATCAATCATTTTTACCTCCGGCAATTCGGTGCTGCTGCACCATCTCTAATTTGCTGTAAAGCGCATCCAGCTTGGCTTCAATTACTGTTTGACCACGAATATAATCTTCACGGCGCACGTAATTCAGCGGCAAGTCAGCCTTAAACTGCATAAACTCACGTTCGAGCTGAGACCAATTGTCTACGGAATTTTTAAGCGCCTGCTCTAACGAGGCGTGTCTTTCCTCCTGTCGCTCTTCGGCTTTGCTGAATAACCACTTTGCGATACCAAAAACGAAACCAAGGAAAGAGAGCAGAAAACCTACGGCAGCCCAAAATTCAATCTGTAGTGTCATTGTTGTAATCCTTCGATGTAATCCAGCAGGCCATTGACCTGCGCTTTCAATGCAAGACACTGTTCTCCGTTATCGATGATATTGGCAAGGATATCTCGTTGTGTGATACCGGATGGCCGTAGTTGGGCATCAGAGCTTTCATTTCCACGGGACGCTTCATCAGCGCCGGAGGTAACGGAGGCAGAGCGAGTTTGTTCACCGGATAGGCCGAGGGCGGCGTTGTATTGCTGCATGAAGCCACGAGTAAACACACAATTAACAGGATGAAACTGTTGTTTTTCATCCATCCAACTCTGGGTAACATGGTCAATTTTCCTCTTCAGTTGTTGGTTCTGAGTGCGAAGTTGTTCAATATCGTTGAGATAATTGGCTTCTGCCTGATGCGCTGAGTTGACCTGCATTTGGTAACGTTGCTGCAAGGCATTGAGTGCTGCCAGTTCCTGTTCTGTCCGTCGCTTTTCCAGCAGAAGAAATTCGGTTTTCTGCTGTGCTAATGCGGTGTTTCCTGTCTCCGTTGCTTTCTGAAAGCCTATGGTATGGCCTCTCCAGTGAGCCAAAGCGAACATACCAATTAGCAACAAAATCAATACAACAGGTTTAGCCCATAATTTAATTGGCACAGCTGGTACCTCCCCAAGCCAAATAACGGGGCGCGAGTTCCAGTAATATGCGTTTAGAATAATGTCGATTTTCTTTCCATGCTGGCGCTCTACGTCCAGCATTCTGAGATTCAACATGGCCGAACCAGACCCACGGATTGAGACCAACTGCCTCGGTTTTCTTCTTATCCCGTAGTAACCAGCCTAAGCCCCCGTTATAGGAAGACAGCACCATCGCCATTCTTTGGCACTTATCGACAGCTTTAATGCGTTGCCATAGCCAATGATCATAGTGAACCATCGCCCGTATAGACCAGACTGGGTTGAAGGGATCTTTATTGGATAATTCAGGAATGCGTTGACTAATCCAATCCGCTGTTGCGGGCATAAACTGGGCCATACCCTGAGCACCAATAGGCGAAATAGCTCGTGATTTCCAGTCACTCTCCTGATGCAACTGAGCGGCAAAATCAGCTACAGGCGCATTCAATCCCCAGATCACACGAGAAGCACGTATTAAGTCATTGCGGTATTGCCGCGAACGGTGTGGCAGTTCGTCAGCCAATGCTAGGCTGACCATACCGCTACACCACAACAGAACAATTCCGATAATCTGCCGCCAATTCATAATCACAACCCTGTAGCTACACTCAGACAGGTAGCGGCAACAATCAATGCACGGCGTATCAGAACGGCTGCAAATACCATATGGTAGCCAGTCTGAACGGGATATTTTCCTTTTTTCATGAGTATTTCATCATATTTCAGATACTGACCGGGCCTTGCTTTCGGGAATAAACTACGATCAAGCCAGTACCCCAAGACAACAGCCAGAGCAATAAGCGACAATTTGTAGATCACAACAGGGACTTGTTGAGGGGAAACTAAACCGATAGTGATCAGCAATAGAACAGCTGTTAACAACCAGCCACCGAGGCGTAATTTTTTGATAAGTGATACAAACGATTTGAAAGTTTTCACTGAACTGTCTCCGTAGTCGTTGATGGAAACAGTTTTGCCAATTTATCGGAAAAAGGATTTTAAAGGGCGTTAAGAGCGCATCAGAAAAGTAAAAGACAGGATAAGAGCGACCTGCCTAACACTCGAATACTGGGTAGGCTATCAACTCACAGGTATGTACTGTGAGTCAACCGAGGCTCTTTCCGCTATTGATTATTGATGACCGGGAAAGCCTAACTCATTTTCAGCTAATGGAAAAGGCTTACGGATAATGAAAGAACAATCTTTACCTATCGTTCCGTGGATTGGTGGTAAACGCCGATTAGCAAAACATATTTTACCGTTATTTCCTGAACATACCTGTTATGTCGAACCGTTCTGTGGTGCTGCCGCGCTGTATTTCCTAAAAGTACCGAGCAAATGTGAAGTGATTAATGATCTTAATGGTGAGTTGGTGAATCTTTATCGCGTAATAAAACATCACTTGGAAGAGTTTGTCCGGCAATTTAAATGGGCATTGGTCAGCCGCCAAATATATAAATGGTTACAGATTACCCCCGAAGAAACGCTAACCGATATTCAGAGAGCAGCACGTTTCTACTATCTCCAAAAGCAGGCGTTTAGCGGTAAGGTTGCTGAACATACTTTCGGTACTTCCACCACCAGCCCACCGCGATTTAATTTACTCAGAATAGAAGAAGAGCTATCAATGGCTCACCTACGACTAGCAAGAACGATCATTGAAAATATGAACTGGGCACAATGCGTCCAACGGTACGACAGGCCACATACGCTGTTTTACTGTGATCCGCCGTATTGGGGTACAGAGGGATATGGCATAGATTTCGGACTTGAGAACTATGATTTATTAGCAGAACTAGCACATACCATCCGAGGGGAAATGGTAATTTCGGTGAACGATATTCCAGAAATGCGTAAGGCATTCAAAGGATTGAAAATGCAAGTAGTCAATATCGGTTACAACTTGAAAGTCACGGGGAAAGCTAAACAGAGTAAAGAGCTGATTATTTGTAATTTCTAATAACCGAGAATGGCAAGGCAATATATTTGCTTTGCCATTTTTTACCTTTAACCTAAGCCAATAGAACGGGATACAAACTGTAAGCCTATTCCGAGAGTTTGGCTCACTAAAGACCTTAACGCTTCTTTACTTTCAGTCTTCAATGTTTCCTTAATGCGATCACCTAATGGGGTTTCTAAGCTGTCAGGGATTACTTTAAGAACTTCTAAACCTTCAGCCGTTAATACGGCTCTATGACAACCTTCAGAGCTCATAGTCCCTGCCAAGTAACCATTTGTCATGAGCCAATCCACTGTATCCAGAAAAAATCTATGATCTTCTACTGTAGTACAAAGTTCGTCAGAGTATGTTCCATCAGAATATTGAAGGGATTCACCGATTACCTCTATAGATAAAAGATCTATCTTTAAAGGAAATGACTCATATAGTTTCCCAAATATAATACCTACAATTTCATTAAACTTTTCTATGTTTGTAGTAGACATAAATATCCTATTTGTTTCTAAAGTTTCAATTTCAATGTTCCACCAGGTACATTCTGTTGATCTAAACAAACAGATTGGCAAACTGATTTAGATATGGATAAAATTGTTTCGTTATCCCCTATATCAAGAAAACAATTATTCCCATTGGCTATATAATCATTGGGAAGTTTGGCATTTGTGGGAATTAATAAGTTACGCACAGTCCATACCCTTATATGAAATAAAAAATAACTATATTTTTAAGAATTTCTACGTTGTAAGATGACATCTATGGTATCAATAACATCCTGATTTTCATCTATTATCCTATTTTCTATCTTCCTGTGCTTGTCCATTTTTTTTCCGCAAAGCGCTATCAACACGACCCAAGAAATAAAGATTATCAATGTTTTATCATTAAGTACCAATACATTAGTAAATCCTTCACCGAAAAATATCATATAAGCGTTCCATAGGGCAAACGTGAATGCTATAAGCACGAGGCTAAGTAATAGCAGGCAAGGTGTATTGATGTAATAACGCCATTTAGCATCTTTATTTTCTATAAGTAATTCTCGTTTTATAGCAAGTAATTCCCGACTATTCCTTTCATGAAGCTCACGCGGGCGAGATGGCATGGGGTTAATATTGACGACTGAACCTACATGAATAGAGCCATGATTATTGCCACCAACGCTGATGGTTATTTGTCGTTCCTGCCCATCTTGGGGAAGTTGTTTAAGGCTATCAAAAACTTGTCCTGCTAATGTTTGTAATTCTTCATCTCTTCTGTCCATGCAAATCCTTTATTTTTTAATGATTAACAACCAGTTTTAATACTCTGTCAATTCTACTGTCATCGACAACCGACTCTTTAATTAAAAAGTTATATATTTTTGATGATTGCAGGACGAGTTCATCGGGCGTCCAGCGGCGATTAGCCTGTTGTGCCATCGAATCTAGTTTATGAACAATTTTTCCCAGTAATTCTGTATCTATCTCACTGTTTTTGTAAGCGGTAGAGGCTGACTGTTGAACTTGCCCTGTTATTAGGTACAACACATCAAGACCCGCTTTTGCCCAAAGGCTTATAGCATCAGCCCCTGGTGCAGATTCGTCTTTTTCCCACCTTATCTGTGATTTTCTTGATGCGCCAACCATCTCCGCGAAATCGGACTGACTAAACCCCAATCGCTCACGCTCTTTTTTTAATCTCTCACCAAGAGACATTTTTGTCACCAAAACCCTTTACAAGTCCCATTAATGGGACAATAATGTCATGTATTGTACAAACATCATTGCATTACCGGAGGCCATAGCATGACACCCGAGAAAATTAAAAGCCGCTTTCATCAACACGGCATCACTATTACCCAATGGGCACAGGAGAACGGGTATTCCCGCGAAGCTGTATACCGAGTTCTTAATGGACAATCCAAAGCTAATTACGGAAAGGCCCATGAAATAGCTGTAAAGCTAGGTCTGAAAACGCCAAGTTTAGGCATTTAAATTTAGCCTAACTATTTTATCACTTTATGTAACAGATTATCACATATTGAAAAGGGAGAATGTGACATGCGCAAAATTAACGTTTCCAGTTCTGGTACGCGCATATTACGAGTTCTTAAGGCTCTACGTGGTCATTCCTTGTCTGGGATGAGTAATGGTGAATTAGCGGAATTACTGGAGGAATCTCCTACAAATATTAATCGTGCACTAAATACATTAATAGAAGAAGGGCTGGCGCAAAAACTGGGTAGCGGCAGATATGCACCCGGTATGCAATTACTGCAAATAGCACAATCGTTCTCAAATGAAATGGCTAACACCCAAGCCAAAATTACAGAAATGAATCAGCGCGTTTTGGCTGGTAGCAGAAATTAATTAACAAGAGATTCATACAATGGCACGCTCAAAAAATACAACATCAGTAAAACTAGCCGAAGATGTTCAACTTGCTGACGATCTGCAGGTCAATCTCAACGCTATGACAACACACCGCCTGCAAATCATGGAACAGTTTGGAGATGGTCTGCCGTATGAACGTGAACGTATCGTTCACGAAACCCGTTTCTATATGGCTCAGAGTGCTGAAGCGATGTTGGAAGCTGGGAAGCGCCTCATTATTCTTAAAGAGAATGAACCTCATGGTGAATTTGTTGACATCGTTAAGGATCAACTTGGCTTGGAACCCCGAATTGCTCAAAAAATGGCACAAGCTGCACTCAAATTTCTTTCACCTGGATTAGAAACAAAAGCGAAAACGTTTTCGCTTTTGGGACGTTCCAAACTGTATGAGTTGATGCTTGAAGATGATGATGAACTGTCAGAATTGGCTGAAGGTGGCACTGTAGCAGGTTTGACATTAGATGATATTGATCGCATGTCTGTCCGCGAACTACGTAAGACCCTGCGTGATACACGCGCTGATCTGGAAATCTCACGCCAGACGGTGCAGGAAAAAAAGGAACTTGTTAGTAATTTGATTGAGGAGAAATCTCAAATCCAGCACAAACTTCAGCGCCGAATCAATCATGAAAAACCTGAAGAAGAAGGTGCAGCTTTGACACAAGAGGTTAATTCATTGTCTTTTGCTATTGATGCCGCTATCACCAATCTTTTCAATGGATTTGAAACGCTTAATGACCATACCAGACGCACCGATATTAGCCATGTTGGGTTTATGGCAGGCGTACTCGATGACCTTGAAGTCAAAATTCGTAACCTGCGTAATCACTTTAATCTGCCTGAGTACAGAGAACACAGCATTGTTCCTGATTGGGCTAAAGAAGGTGCGAAAGCAGAAGAGGAAAGATTCGAACGACCAGAATGGATGGATAAGGAAGAGGCACATGAATAAATCTGAATTGAAAAAAATGCTTGAAAAGAAACTGAAGAAATAAGGGCAATAACATGAATACCACAATGACCGAACGATTAGTTTCTATTGCACAGGCAGCACATAAAGCCGGACATGGCAGTAAAGAAGCAATATATCGGGCGGCTTGTGAAGAGCTGTGTATGTCACGTTCAACATTGATTAAAAAACTTGGTGAAGTTTCTGGCAAAAAGCCACGCAAGAAACGTTCTGATGCAGGTAATAGCGCGCTGACACGTGAAGAAGCAACTTTGATCTCAGGGGTATTGATGGAGGCCACTCGTAATACAGGGAAACGGTTATATAGCCTCGAACAGGCCGTTAATGATCTGCGTTCAAATAGCCTGATTAATGCAGGCCATATTGATACCAAAACAGGCGAATTTTCTCCGTTATCCATTGACGCGATTAGTCGTGCATTGCGCCAGTACAAACTTCATCCTGAACAGTTGAAAGTGCCTGCGACTAGCCTACAATTGGCTAGCCTGCATCCCAATCATGTCTGGGAATTAGACGCCTCAATTTGTGTGCTATATTACCTAAAAAACCCTAATAAAAACAATGGGATTGACAGTGGATTACGCATGATGCCTGTGGCTGAATTTAATAAAAATAAGCCGAAAAATCTGGCTCGTATCATTAATGATCGCGTTTGGTCGTTTGAATTAACAGATCACACAAGTGGCTGGATATATGTTGAATACTTATTTGGCGGTGAAACCAGTCAGAATTTTACTTCTGTGTTGATTAACGCAATGCAAGATCGTGGTGACGCAGATGTATTACACGGTGTACCCCAAATTTTATTTACTGACCCCGGTTCTGCTTTGACAGCACCTACACTACGTAACTTGTGTAAGGCCCTAGGCATTCAAATGATACAACACAAGGCCCGTAACGCCCGTGCTACGGGCTCTGTTGAAAAAGCACGTGACATCATCGAACGCAATTTCGAATCCGGTTTACGCTTTCGACAGGTTGATAATATTGATGAACTTAACCGTCTGGCACGGCTATGGCGTATGAAGTTTAACCGCAGTGCAATACATAGCCGACATGGACAAACCCGTACAGATTGCTGGCTAAAAATCACAGCAGAACAGTTAGTAAAAGCACCTGCCATTAATGTTTGTCGTGAATTGGCAATTGGCACCCCAGAAAGCCGTAAAGTACAGTCAACCTTGCGAGTATCTTTCAGGGGACGTGAGTATGACGTCAGTACCGTTCCTAGTGTGAGTGTTGGTGATTCTATCATGATCATCCGCAATCCGTGGCGTGACGAAGAGGCACAGGTAGTCATTACTGGTGAAGATGGCTTTGATGTTTTCCATCTTGTTAATGAAGTCACTAAAGATGAGTACGGCTTTGCCATCGGAGCACCTGTAATTGGTAGTGAATTCCAAGCCATTCCTCAAACAATTGCACAACGTAATTTAGCCGAAGTTGAACAGAAAATCATGGGGACAAACAACACAACTGAAACTGAAATAGCACGTAAATTGAAAACACTTCCCCTCAATGGTCGGTTTGATCCATATTTGGATATTGAACGTAATGATGCACCAACGTATATGCCAAAACGTGGACAAGCCTCTACGGTACATAGCCCACGAATTGAACAGCTTATGAACCCCGTTGATGTTGTCAAAATTTTACGTGAACGGTTTCAATTACATGGTAAGACATGGCGTGGTGAATTTTATCAGCAAATAGTTAAACGCTTTCCTAATGGTGTTCCAACAGATCAAATTGATGAATTGGTTGATGAATTCATAGGGAAATCAACAACTGTTGTATGCAATATTGTTAACGGTAATTAATTTTTCATGGTGTATATTAAGGAAAAGAAAAATGGCAATTAAAATTCATGATCCACTGCTTTCACTGACCACTTAAAATACAACTGAGGTTTATTTATAAAAGTGACCCAGTTTGTTTTCGTGGAACTCATTATAACGTAAGAAGTATACAGGATATTTTGCCAGGGAATGATGTTGCTATCTCTTATTATCAATAGCATATGCAGAAATAAAGATAGCCGCTTAACGGGGGATTATTATGCTGGTGTTTAAACAGCAGTTACAAGAACATCAGTTAACGCAAAGTGCAGCAGCAAGTGCGGCAGGAATTTCAGCGGCGGCGTTGGCTCAAATTGTTAATCACAATATATGGCCACGACAGAACGCAGATGCAATTCGTCAGCGTATTACTGATTTCTTGGCAAAAAGAGGTATCGATACCGCAAAAAGTTTTGAGGTGGTACAAACAACCAATAAATCAGATATCTATACCGATAATAAAAATACAACCCTCATTTCTGAGGAGGAAAACATGTTACTAAAAAAACAAGTGTTATTTCCAGCTACGAAAAAGCACTTTGGTTTATTTCGTGATCCATTTGAAGATAGTGCAATTCAAAGTGCTGAAGATGTTTTTGTGACTCCAGATAGCCGTTATGTACGGGAAACCATGTATCAAACAGCCCGCTATGGTGGTTTTCTGGCAGTATCAGGGGAATCAGGTTCAGGTAAAACGACACTGCGTCGTGATCTTATTGACCGTATTAACAGGGAAAATACCCCCGTTATTGTTATTGAACCCTATGTATTAGCAATGGAAGACAATGATATAAAAGGTAAAACCTTGAAAGCATCAAACATTGTTGAAGCTATTGTGAATACCTTAGCGCCATTGGAAAACTTGAAACGATCGCCTGAAGCACGCTTCCGCCAGTTGCACAAGATATTGAAAGACAGTTCACGGGCTGGCTATCAACATGTGTTAATAATAGAAGAAGCACACTCGTTGCCTTTACCAACATTAAAACACCTTAAACGATTCTTTGAACTGGAAGATGGATTTAAAAAACTGTTATCGATCATTTTGATTGGTCAGTCTGAGCTGGAATTGAAGCTATCTGAACGTAATCAAGAGGTTCGTGAAGTAGTGCAACGTTGTGAAGTTGTTAATTTGTTTCCTCTTAATGATTATCTGGAAACATTTCTGGATTTTAAATTTAGTCGCGTAGGCATGAAGACTAACAAGATTTTAGATAATAGCGTTATTGGTGCTATCCGTGACCGTTTATGTCTTAGTCGGCATAGTGGTAAAGAAACTGTTAGTTTATTATATCCATTAGCTATCGGAAACTTGATTATTGCAGCTATGAACATGGCTGCAATTAATGAGATACCTATGGTTGATGCCAATATTATTCGCAGTGTTAGCTAAAGATATCATTATGATAAAAAGTTCTATTTAGCAATTAATATTGAAAATATTCATATTAAAGCTGCCTCATCACAAGTTAAATATTCAAGGCGGATTTGACTAATTTCTGATTTTATTAATTTCAAGTTGGTTACAACAAGGGCGGAACATACCATAACCAAAGAAATGGAAGTCTTGTAAATATTAAGTTCGGAATTTCATTGTCGATCTACTTGAAAAAATTTCTTTGTTGAGGAAAAGAAGAAAATATATTGGTATTAATAAAAACATTCATTAAGTAACAGGTAATTAAATATCAATTAATTCATGTAAAGAAAATTTTTCAATTATCCATTTGAACAGAAAATTAAGTAAGGAGCACATTTATGAAAATAACATGTAATCACTGCAAACAACCTGTTGAAAAAATGAATCTAAAACAAGCCAATGTTATCCAAACTCCTGAATTTGGTGAGTGGGTTGTCGATTTAATCTTAGTTTGTCCACATTGTAGTCAGCAATACGGTGTATCTGTGGCAACATGGGATTTACAGCCATTGGAGACCACTCATGGATAAAACGGCCTTATACCGAAAAGCCAAGCTCAGTAGTATCAAGTTAATGCTGGCTATTTTAGTTTACTTAATTCAAGAGTACATAGCAGAGGATGAATAAGATGGCAAAACAGAAACTTATTCAGCTTACTTTCATATTGCACGTAGTGATCTAAAACTAGACGAGGATACGTATCGCCAGATGTTACTTGCAGAAACCGGAAAAGCCTCTACGCGGGAAATGGATATCCCGCAGTTAACTCGCGTTTTGGAAGCTATGAAAAAGCGCGGTTTTAAAATTCAATCTTTTAGGAAATCCAAAAAATCACGTCCATTAGATAGACATCCCCAATCAAAGAAGATACGTGCATTGTGGCTGGAAATGGCATCTATAGGTATTGTTCGTAATAGTTCTGAACAAGCCTTAGCTCACTGGGTTAAGCGTGAAACGAATATTGATGGTTTTCAGTGGTTAGATTCAGACCAAGTCAGCAGCATTATTGAAAAACTGAAGAAGTGGCAGAACCGCGTCACGAGGAAAAAGTATGAATGATGTGAATAACTTTCGTAGCAAAGGTCCTGAGTTGCTAGTCGAACTGGCACAGCATACAGCTTGCACGGTCAGTGAAATAATCCATGTTGAGCCTGCGTTAGCCGAACAAATTGGTGAAGCTGTTGCGAACCATATGATGCAGGTTTGGGGCGGTCAGAATGTCTATTTTCCTATGGGCATGGTTTGGAAAGTCAGCCTCCGTGATCGTGAGATTTTCAACGAATTTAACGGTAAAAATCATCATGACCTGGCTCGTAAGTTTGGTGTTTCTATTCAATGGATTTACAGCGTAGTGAAACGTATTCGAAAGGAGGAACTGGATCGCCTGCAAGGTAAGTTATTCGATAACGAGTCTGAATAGGCAGGTCAAACTAATTGAGCTTAGTAAAATCAGATGGCAGACTAAACATGATTCTCGTTCGGTCTGCCTTTCAAATACTGAAAAGGATTTACAATTGAATCTCCATAACTTCCCATTTAGTCCAAGTTTTTCCCATAATTATCTTTCAGTTTCTTTTCAAATATCTTACTTATGATCATTAGTATGGGTGAATTCAATAGTGCCAAGTGGAGTGTAATAAACACCTTTCCTGCCTGTTGTCATCACGGTGAGTCTGTCGATAGGGATCTGTGAAATGATCCCATATTCACTTAATGCGGATTCAAGGCTAACGTAGTTGTACTCACCGCGTCGTAGTGCTTTGGCAATATGTTCAATGGTGTAACTATCGCGGCTGTGCGCAAAGTTAAATAGATAAACTCCGCGTACAGGCCGCGAGAGCACCGATTCTTTAACTAGGCGATTTAAGCCTGCCTGAAGTGTTTTAGTGCCATCTTCAGGAAAGATTTTTCTGAGATCGGCAAGGGTGAAGATATATCGTCCTTTTTTGTCCCAGTCAGTTAATCGATTAAGTGCAGTGGATCTATCCATTAGTAGACAAGTAGCTCTATGTATTCGTGGGTATATACCTGTTATCTTTCAAGTTGCCTCTTGGTTGGCTGCACTCGCTCACCCCGGTCACAGAGTTACCTATGCTCCCGGGGATTCACTCTCTTGCCGTCGCGATCCATCTTGAAATCTATTGGGTATAATGTTTACTTAATTAACGATAGTTTTATTTTAAGTAGACATTAAAACTACATTATTATGGTGTTAATGCCCACTTAATGCGCTTGATCAAAAATAGTGAAGGAGATTCTTATTTCACTAGCGTAGTTAAATTATTCCAATAACTAATTGATATTTAAGCAAGTGTTATAAAGGGGTTTTCTTTGTTAACTAAACTTAAATGCAACGTGAAATCAGTGATATTAATCAGCAAAAATTCGCTTAAACCCCTCGGCTAAATCATCAATCAAATCCTGAACATTCTCCAGCCCGATATGCAGGCGGAATAAGGTGCCTGTTTTTTGTGGGATAGGGTATTGCCGCATCATTTTTATCTCTTCCGGTTGATAACCCAGAATCAGGGATTCAAAACCGCCCCATGAGAATGCCATTTTAAAATGGTGAAAATTATCCAGATAATCGGTGAACTGTTGAGAGGTTAATCTCTCTTTTAACCGGAAGGAAAACAGGCCATTACAACCACTAAAATCGCGGATAAAATTATCGTGACCGGGGCAGGAGGGGAAAGCAGGATGATAGACTTCTGCAACTTCGGTTCTTTGTTGCAACCAGCGTGCTATTTCTATACTGCTTTTTTCATGCTGTTTCAGGCGAATTGCTAAAGTACGTAGACCGCGACTTGCCATATAAACCGTATCGGCATCGGCTATTTGTCCCATCAAATAGGAATTTTCCCGCAGTTGCGCCCAACAGCGTTCGTTAGCTACGGCAATACCTAACATAGCATCTGAATGACCAATAATATATTTGGTGCCGGACTGAATAGAAATATCGATACCAAACTCCAGTGCTTTAAACAGCACACCCGCAGCCCAGGTATTATCTATCATGATGATAATATCTGGATTGACTCGCCGTACAGCGCGGACAATAGCCGGAACATCTTGTACTTCCATGGTGATTGAACCAGGGGATTCAAGAAACACCACTTTGGTATTGGGCTTAATGAGTTTAGCAATCTCCTCACCGATCATAGGATCGAAATAATCGGCAGTAATATTCATTCGTGACAATATTTTGTTACAAAAGGCTTGTGTTGGGTCGTAAGTCGAACCGGTTAACAGAATATGATCACCGGTAGCAGCAAAAGAGAGAATGGCATTACTGATCGCGGCAACACCAGAAGGATAAAGCATACAGCCTGCACCACCTTCCAGTTCAGTCATTGCTTTCTGAAAGGAGAAATGGGTTTGTGTACCACGACGGCCATAAAATAGCTCGCCATTGGCGCAATTCTTTGTCGCCTGCTTTTTGGATTCCACAGAATCGAAAATTACAGATGATGTTCGCTGAATGATTGGGTTTACTGCACCTTGAGTAAATTTATGGATTCTGCCCGCGCTGACTAATGAAGTCTCCAGTTTTTTTTCTGTCATGATACATTGCCACCTTAATTTCGATTTTTGAAAAGGTGTAAAAAATAGGGTTAACACGTTAAAAGATTTAGTTCTTTTTGTACAAAGGGATTAGCGCAACTTGACGAAAATTCATCTGATAACCTGCGAGTGGGGCCTCTTTAACTTTATTTTGTGAAGGGGTAACACTTTTTTATTAAACAATAATGATAATTACTATCAAATCACTTAATGTTTGATATTATCAGCCTGCATTTTTACTCATCTGGTGAAAGATGAGAGGAGACTCAGGGTAAATTAAGGTTAGCGAGATGACGAAAGGCAATTCACAGCTAAATAACAAGGTTTATAAGAAAGGGAGCAAAGGCCAACTGATGCGTAATTTGACTGCTTCAATAATATTGGCGTTCGGACTGACAGGCACAGCACTGGCTGATACAGCACCAGCATCCGTAACAGACAACAATCCTACGGCAAAAACCACACAGGTTGCCGCGCCTGCTCTGACAGCTACCGCCGTAGCTTCAGATACGACTGCATTGCAAGCAAATCAGGCCGCTCCACAAACTGCGCTTGCTACAGAGTCTACCCAAGTGGCTCCGGTTGTCACTGATGCTGGTTTATCTGACGTTCCAGAGGATCAAGCCAACCTCTCTAGTGGCTTTGCAACCGATCTATCTATTTGGGGCATGTATCAGAACGCTGATGTTGTTGTGAAAACCGTTATGATTGGTCTGGTGATTGCTTCTGTTATTACTTGGGCACTGTTCTTCTCAAAAGGTGCTGAATTGCTGGTGGCGGGTCGTCGTTTACGTAAAGAGCAATGGGCGCTGGCGGAAGTCAAGAGTCTTGATCAGGCGGCTGAAATTGCAGAAGGTTTCAGTAAACTTAGTATCAGTCGTTTGCTGTTGAGTGAAGTACAGACAGAACGCCAGTTATCTTCTGAGAGCATTGATTTGAATAGCACTAAAGAACGTGCTTCTTTCCGTCTGGAGCGCTCAGTTGCGGCTATCAGCCGTTATATGGGGCGTGGTAATGGTTATCTGGCGACTATTGGTGCGATTTCTCCTTTCGTTGGTCTGTTTGGGACGGTGTGGGGCATCATGAACAGCTTTATCGGTATTGCTCACTCACAGACAACTAACCTTGCAGTTGTTGCTCCGGGTATCGCAGAAGCTCTGTTAGCGACTGCTCTCGGTTTAGTGGCGGCAATTCCAGCTGTTGTGATCTATAACATTTTCGCTCGTATGATAGCTTCTTACCGTGGTCAGGTTGGTGATATGGCGGCCCAGTCATTATTACTACTTGGCCGTGATCTGGATTTGGCAAATAGCAAGACAAGGTGATTTATGGCAATGCGTCTTAATGAAGATTTGGACGATAGTGGCGAATTGCACGAAATCAACGTCACACCGTTTATTGACGTGATGTTGGTGCTGTTAATTATCTTCATGGTAGCAGCACCACTGGCAACCGTTGATATTAAAGTGGATTTACCTGCTTCGTCGGCAAAACCGCAACCACGTCCTGAAAAACCGGTATTCCTGACGGTTAAGGCTGATCGTCAGCTTTATGTCGGTGATCAGCCGGTAGATCATGATACTTTAGCGGCGGTATTGGATCAGACAACCCAATCTAATAAAGAGACAACCATCTTCTTTCAGGCTGATAAAACCGTGGATTATGAAACACTGATGAGTGTAATGGATTCTCTGCGTAAATCGGGTTATTTGAAAGTGGGATTGGTAGGGATGGAAGCGGTTCCATCGGGTTAATTTCCCACTAAGTAACCGCGCTGAGAAGCGCGGTTCAGATAAAACGAATAGGTAGCTGGTGTAGTAAATTACCTGACAGAGTGAAGCGCTGATGTATGATCTAGCAGCCGTTCCAGTGGATATACAGCTCGAATCACAACCTCATCATGCATTTGTGCGCTGTGATCTAATAGCTGTTTCGCGTGTTGCCGTTGCTGTATCGTTAAATATCGCGTCAGGCATTTCATCACTGGTGATTTCAATTTTCAGCGTGTTATCAATATCCAGACGTCCTTTTTGCACCGAAATATTTTGTGGCCACGGCATAAGAGGAAGGCTATCTAAAGAAATAGCGATTGACGGAAAGCTACAGCTTAAAGCAGTGGCTAATAAGAAACAGCGAAAAGGAAATTTCATCAGTTTCCTCCGTGTAGTATTAGGTGGAATGCTAGATGGTGTTTGTTAATTAACCTGAATTCTGGTTAAGCCGTTACTTCCCGTCGTGAGTATCGTTAAGATTTGAGACTCAAGCTAAGATGCTGCTTGCTGGATGTAAAAATCTTTCTGGTACATAAAGATCATAATTATTAAAGCGACAGTATTCTTCCAATTGCTGAGCAGACTTAACATCAACCTTTCTGTATATTTGTGCCGTATATATCCGTCATCTTTCAAGTTGCTTCTTTGTTGGCTGCACTCACTCACCCCGGTCACATAGTTATCTATGCTCCCGGGGATTCGCTCCCTTGCCGCCGCGATGCATCTTGAAATCTATTGGGTATAGTGTTCAACGGTACGGTAAGAAATGTTTAATATTCTGCCAATTTGTTTACTGGTATATTTATGTAAAGAGAGAAAAATGACATCCCATTCCCGTTGGGTAAATAAATTAGTCGGTGGTTGAAACATAATAGAAGCGGGGAGTTTTCCATAAAATAGACGGGTTAATGAGAAATCCTGAGCTTCCCATCCGTGGAAAATGACTCCGACACATTCGTTTTCATCATTATATAGTGGGTATTTTTCACAAAAATGAGATGATAAGAATTTATTGTTCCCGTACATATGTGTTTCAAGCGAACATACTGTTGTTTCACTCTTCATTACACTTTGATCATGAAGAACGAATTCTTTTGCAAACTCAGCTCCATCCCAAGGAAGCTCATAATCATATCGTCCTTCATAATTAAATGAATCTGGGAGATTTTCAAGATGTTTAAGTGCCTTATTGCCATAAATAAAGCATGAGTTTTTATCTTTTATTCCCCAAGGGTCGTTACTGGCTTCCAATGTATTAATTATTTGAGGTGAAATGATTACTTTATTATTCATATCATCGTTCCTTATCATGTTTTAATGACATTAATCAGCTTAGTTCTCTACTCCCAATAGTGATAAATCTTTCAGGGATATAGAGATCAAGTTTATGTTCTTTACAGAAATCCTTTAATTCTGCATGTAATGGCAAATTGAATTTTTGGTAAATAGATTGAATATGATTAACCACATCTTCGGGACTTATCATTAACTCTTCACTGATTTTCTCATCATCCCATGAACGCAGAGTTAGAAAGAGAACTTCCCATTCAAGTTGCGTCAGTGTGTCATTAGGAGGGATGAATTCCAGCGTTGCTGGAGAGCTTTTTTCATAGTAGTAAGCAGTAGAAAAGTTTTGCGTTTTGTGCATATGAAAGGTGATCCCAATACAATTGCCATCTTCATCACAAAGTGGATATTTATCACAGAGATAAACTTGTTTAATTTTACGTTCTCCAAATGAGTGAGTTTCCATTGAAGTGACTCGTTGCATAGTCTGAATAACTTTTTGATCCTGACGGCAAGATTCCTCTTCATATTCTGCAATAGGTGAGGGTAATTCACCTGTAGTAAGCCCTGCAACGTCGAAATTTTCAGGTAAGTCAAGCAGTTGGTAAAAAGCAGGATTGGCATAGATAAATCTTGATTGAAGATCTTTTACCCCCCAAGGGTCAATACTTTTTTCCCACATGTAAATTAATTGTGGAGTGATATTACTCGGTTTATTCTTCATATTTGACATAGTAACTCCTTAATTATGATTAAATCATTATCTGAATGAATTGTTTTCTGATTATATAAAAGAACTCAAGAATATAGTATAACAATTATCCAGCCAAAGACTGCATGTTGATTAATTTTATAATGTTATTATAAATAGCAAATAATATAATCAAAGATATCGTTTTTATTGAAATTTATTTAAGTGGTTTATTTTGTCAGTTAAAAATTTCACGGACATAACATCGTAATTTGTTAAGATGGATGGTCTTATAAAGATATGAGATATTATTACGACAGGCAGCCTATCTCCACTTTTAAGCCATGTAACATTGACATTGAGACATTCACTGATTGTGTCTATGTACTTTTGTCGATTTGCCCTGAAAGAAGTTTCGGAATATAACCACCTTCACCTTGCACACCGATTCGATGAACTAACTGAGTGGGTGTCATTCCTCGCAACTGAAGAGTTTCTTTAAGACATTCATTAAAGTATTTCATACCCTTCCATCATTCTCAAAAATAACTAAAATCTTTGAACATTCTGGTATTCTAAAAAGAACATTTAAAGTTCAAATTTGAATAATTAGCGTTAATTTGTAACCTTTTTGTCGTTAGACATAACATTTTCCTATTCGGAGAATATTTGGCTGTACTTGGCGGGGTTTAATATCTTAGTACAGCTATTTTTTAGCATTCCGCGCCAGTGCGGACTCAGGGAAAAAGCTGTAGAAATAAATATATACCCAATGGATTTCAAGATGGATCGCGACGGCAAGGGAGTGCAGCCAACAAAGAGGCAACTTGAAAGATAACGGGTATAAAAATATCAATTTGAAGAGAGTGTGAATATAGCACCTTGAATAATAAAACTGAGGAGAAAGGAATGATTGTAAAAAACGACTGGCACCCAGCGGATATTATTGCGGGACTTAAAAAACGGGGAACGTCGTTATCTGCTGTTTCAAGAGAAGCGGGGCTTGCATCATCCACGTTAAGTAATGCACTGCATCGACCATGGCCTAAAGGTGAACAGCTCATTGCTACCGCTTTGAATTGTGAGCCTTGCGAAATATGGCCAAGCAGATATTTTAAATGAATTGCTATTTTTAAAATTAACATGAAATTCTCATATAAAAATTAATGAGAGGAAACTCATTACCTGATTACCTGATTACCTGATTACCTGAAAATTTTCTTGTGGAAAGCTTCAGGTATGATAATAGAATTAAAACAGGGCTATTAACGCCCTGCTTTGTTATTATGCTCTGATTAAAATTTTTTATTTTATAGCGTCAATTGAACTAAACCGTCGATTGCCTTTTCAAGATAGGCACGAGGACAACCTAAGTTTATTCTGATAAACCCTTTTCCCTTATCGCCAAAACTTAATCCCATTGAAACGGCTATTTTGGCTTTTTGTAATAAAGCCCGTTGCAAAATATCATCATCTAAGCCTAAATCGCGACAATCCAGCCAGGCCAAATATGTACCTTCCGCTTTGGTCATTCGGCACCAGGGAACGGCAGACGTTAAAGCCTGCTCGAACCAGCAACGGTTTTCCGCTAGGTAATGTTGTAATTCATCAAGCCATACATCCCCATGTTGATATGCTGCTGTAGCCGCAGCCATAGATAGCGCGTTGAATACGTCTAGCCCATGAGCATTCAATCGATCGATAAAAGCACGTCGAAGTTTAGGATTTGGAATGAGAAAATTTGATATACGGAGTGATGAAAGTCCAAATGCCTTACTTGTTGAGGTGGCGGCAATGACATTATCATGCCATTCACTCCCCAGATGCAGGATCGATGTGAATGTTTCTCCAGGTAAAACTAAATCAGCCCAAATTTCGTCGGAAATAACTGTTGTCCCGTGCTGTTTGCAGAGTATTAATAGCCGAGTCAGCTCGTTACGATCCCAGCATCTGCCAGTAGGATTATGTGGATTACATAACAATAGCAAAGGTGGCCTGTGTTGCTCTAACACTTGCTCTAAATGAGCATAGTCAATTTTATAACCTGCCGGGCTTTCAAGTAGAGGATTTTCAACAACTATCCTGTCGTTCATGGTGATAATTTTGGCGAACGAACTATAATAAGGCCCCTGCACAACGACGCCTTGCCCCGGTTTACTCAGCATTTGTATCAGTAAAGCCATATAGGTATGGTTCCGCTGAACATCCAGGTTCCAATTAACCCACCTACGCAAATCAGTATCATCATTACCGGCATAGCTTTGGCTAGCTTTGCGATAATCGCATCAATGATGTCATTCCAACGATAACCTTGCCAATATGCCAAGGCTGCTGTTATTCCTGCTGATATGAGCAATAAAGATTCAATGCGTAAATTCAGTTGACCATATCCAATAACTAATAGTAAGAGCATTGCTGCGATTGGCAGTATAGCGAGTCCCAGATTAAGCTTTTTCTTATCATCCATATAAAAACTCCAGTTTCAGATAGGTTGTTGAAATAGAATAATGAATTTATTTCGAATGAGATGTGACAGAGATTACTTGTTCATGTAATTGGTTTCATGAGATGTGAAAATGTGATTTATATATCAACTTTTGATCTTGCTTATAATTGAGTAGCTGTAATAACCACTGGCTTTGTGTCGGTATATTTCAATGGATATTCTTAATATCACATTTGGCTCAAATATCCCGTAAGAGTCTATATATTTCCATTTCAAACTGGAAAAAATGGGCCTCCAAATAGTGAATTAAAGAGTGTAGGGTAATCTCATTGAAAAAAGATGAATAACCAATATGAATTGGGCTATTTAGCTGTGCATATTGTGGTAGGGCTTGAACGAAATTACAACACGGGTTATACCCGATATCCTCAGGTTCTGATTGTGACGGATGCGGGTAATTCAACAATTCGTATGATTGAATCGAATATTATTCGTGAATTTCATCAACTTAAATTGCGGAACATTATTGCATTATGTGAGTATCAACAACTGGAATCCGTTGATGAAAATTTTATTATTACCACAGTTAGGTTGACAGAAAAAAATAAACCCATTGTTAAAATTGCACCATTCCCAACACCTTACCAATTAGAACAAATCGGGTGGTTAGCCATGATCGACCGGACTAAACCCTATATTCTTGAACGTTTCTTTGACGAAAAATACTTTATGATCCTCAAAAGAAAAATAACGCAGAAAGCCTTATTTAAATATGTTTGTAAAAAATTGGAAACAGACGGTTATGTGACTAAAAACTTTTATTCTTCACTGATTGAACGAGAGGCTATTGTATCAACTCTATTGGGAGAGGGAATTGCATTACTACATGCATTGGGATTAGTAGCGCATAAGACTGTGGTAGTAACAATATTGTCCCCGGACGGCATTGAGTGGGACAAAGAGAAAAAAGAGATGGCGAACGTTATTTTTCTGCTGGCGATCAGTAAAGCGGAATATGAAGAAGCAATGATAATTTATGATCTATTTGTGACTTTCTTACGCGAAAAAGCAACGAAAAGATTATTGAATAGCCAAAGCTTTTATGATTTTCAGGTTATCGCCAAAGATAGTTTGGGGTGTAGTGTGTAAGATCATATTTTCTTGCTGTTATTTGAGCTAAACAGAACCTTCAGAGCGGCTAATAATGCGCATCCACCACCGCTGAAAGCAACACCATACCAAGAAAAATGCCAGGCTGCGACAGCACCCAAAGAGGAACCTATTGCGCCACCGGCGAAATAACAGGTCATAAATACGGTATTTAGCCGGTTGCGAGCATCAGGTAATAATGTATACAACCGTGTTTGATTTGCCACTAAACCCGCTCTGCTGCCAAGATCTAACAGAATAATACCCGCGAATAAAAATAGAATACTGTGGCTCGTGCCGCTAATTAGACATAAGGCCAATGTCACTAATAAAGCGCCTGTGGCAACAATGGCTTTTCCACCGAAGCGATCTGTCAATGAACCTATTATTGGTGAGGCGAGCATTCCTACAATGCCCGTCAAACCAAAAAGACCTGCGATATCACTTCCCCATCCGTAAGGTGGTTGGGAAAGTAATAAGGCCAACGATCCCCACAGCGTATTAAAAGCGGCGAACAGTAAAAAACCGGATAATGCGGCTTCACGCAAAAGGGATTGTTGCTTTACTAATTTACCGAGTGAAATAAGAAGTTGGCCGTAAGTCATCGTGTGTGGTGGTTCTATTTCTGGCAACACAAACCAGATCAGAAAAAATAGGCATATATCGATTAAAGCAGCCAATATAAACATTTCACGCCAGCCGAAATGTTCTCCGATTGCACCACTTAATGTTCTGGCAAGCAGTGCTCCCGCGAAAAGGCCACTCATCAGATTTCCTACAGCTCGTCCCCGTTTTTCTGGTATTACCCAACCAGATACGGCGGGAATGATGATTTGTGCTGAAATAGAAGTTAGTCCCACAATCAGACTACTTGCCAGAAGACACGTAAAATTTGGTGCAGTGGCACATAGGATAAGGCTGATTATATTGCCGATTAACAGGCAGAAAATCAGTTTGCGACGGCTTAACGTATCTCCAAGCGGTCCAAAAAAGAGAAGTCCCGCCGCATAACCGATCTGCGTTAGTGTCGCGATCCAGCCGGATATTGAACCATTAGCGTTAAAACTTGTCCCAATTATTGGCAATAATGATTGGTTATAATAAATATTCGCTACAGCAAAACCACAAGCAATAGATAACAAGATGAGAGAGATAGAAGAAATAGGATTTGGTTTGGTTGCTGTATTTGACATGGGAACTCTCAGCATTTGGTCGGAATTATGATGAAATGATTCTGGCACTATCTTGAGATCGTGGGAATAAAAAGAGCGAGCGAAATTGTTTTGCATAGAATGCAAAAATGATAGCGCTAATAGGCGTTATTTATTATTTGTAATATATGAAGTGTTTGAATATTTATAGGTAAAAATTGCGATGAAAGATTTATTACGTACCGATATGCTAACAACATTCATTCATGTTGCCCGCTCACAGAGTTTTTCTGCCGTTGCGCGTTTACAAGGTATGGCTGCATCTTCTATCACTCGTCAAATAGACAACCTTGAACAGACGCTAGAGACAAAACTATTCTTTCGCTCTACCCGTGGTTTATCACTGACTGATGCAGGGGAGATTTTGTTTTCAAGGGCGCAAGATATTGTAAATAACCTTGTCGATGTTCAGGCTGAGTTAGCGGCGTTGAATGGCGAGCCGCAAGGGACATTACGCATAGCTTGCCTGCCAACGTTTGGGCGTCAGCATATTATTCCGATGCTGGCAGAACTATTTACGCGATATCCTAAAATTCAGGTTGAACTTGATCAAACAGAACGTATGACTGATCCTGTTAGGGATCGTCTCGACGCCGTTATTCGTGTTGGAGAATTAAAAGACAGCACGCTTTATTCAAAACGCATCTCTATACAAACTTGGATTATTTGTGCTAGCCCAAGTTATATTCAAAGGCATGGAATGCCGACAACACTTACTGAACTGGGTGAACATTATTTACTTGATAAACATCATGACCCTGCTGGTATTTGCTGGTCACGCTATCGCAGTGCTATTAATTTCAGTGATAATAATAGGATCTTTCGTAGTGACGACTTTGAAACATTGAGAATGGCCGCAGTGAGTGGATTTGGAATAGCGCTTCTGCCTAATTGGGTGGTATCCACAGATATTCGTTCTGAAAAACTTATCCCTCTATTTGATGATCCCGATGGACGTAAAGAAGATATTTATTTACTGCGGGCACTTGCTCACCCGCCAGCAAAATTAACCGTATTTATATCGTTATTGCAGGAGTGGCTTACTAGGATTGTTTAGTTATGATGGATAGATTTATATTACTACTATAATTTTTACTTATGTGTTAGGTTACATACTTAACTGACTTAGAATTTATTAGGTTAAATTATAAAAAATTAGGATGGTAATTTTATGTCATACATGATTTATTTGTCTTTGAATGGTAAAAAACAAGGGCTGATCTCTGCTGGGTGTTCAACCCTAGATTCAATAGGAAACAGGTATCAAAATGGTCACGAAAACCAAATACAAGTACTGAGTTTAAACCACACAATAACGCGCCAGCAGAATGTCAGCCATCAACCAATACAATTCATTAAACCCATAGATAAATCATCACCATTATTAGCTATGGCAATAGATTCAAACGAATCTCTAAATGGTACTTTTGTTTTTTACAGAACAGGTCAAGCAGGACAATTGGAATTATTCTATGAAGTAAAAATCACTGAAGCCACTATCACGGATGTTTCTTGTATATACCCGCATTCTATAAATGATTTTGAAGCCATGCCATATGAAAGAGTTACACTCAACTATAAATCTATCTCATGGAATCATATAACAGCCGGCACATCTGCTTATAGCATATGGGAAGATAGAAATTATTAATAAACATAAAACCCTAGTTGTGTCGAGTCGGCTACTCGACACAATTAAGCATAAAGAGCATATGCTTAGTAACAAAGTGAAATATCCTTAACATACTTATTTGGAGCCATCCATGATGATTTACTACAGATTAAATATCCTTCAGATTTTAATTCATCATCAACATATAAAGACATAAATAGAGTAAGGATAAAACCGGCTATTGATACATATGAAATATAATCGCCTATTTTGCCATTAAGATTCTTTGTCCTATTTAACGCGATCATTAATAATGCATAAGCAAGATTAATAAGCAAAGGACTAAACCAAATAAAACCCGCACTCTTCCATGAGAATGTAATGACGCTATCACGTCTAAAGAAACCTATATAATCACTCAATGAGAAAAATATAAATAACAAGGCCATAAAAATAAGCAACGACATGCCTAAATATAGTTTTGTTTTGCTTGTATTATCCACGACTAAATCTACCCCACATATTAAAAAGTTGATCCGGATGGTATGGTGTCGGATTTACCTTTCTATTCTTTATGTTTTTAATTATAGTTTCACTGATTTTAAAATGATCATCTAACCAATATAAAGCAAGAGAAGTTAAAAACCCAATAGCAAAAACGCCAAGAGCTACAAGCATAAGACTTCCTCCTACAGCTAAGAGTGGAGAAACCAATAGAGTATTAGCAGCCGTAGCAATACCTACTGAGATAGCTAATTTTGCGGCATCCGTTGTTAAGTTAACAAACAAATCGACCAATCCATATTGATCTTTAAATATTAACTCAACTAGTCTATACCTTTCATCTTTCAAGCTGCTGCTTTGTTGGCTGCGTTCACTTACCCCAGTCACATCGTTATCTATGCTCCTGGGGATGCGTTCACTTGCCGCCGCACTGCAACTTGAAATCTATTGGGTATATATGCAGCTGAGAATACTATACCGAATCTAGCACCTTGGGCAATTCCAGCTTCAATACCTAGTGTACCTACCCCAAAAGACACTATCTGGGGATTATTAGCAAGATATCTTGTGGTGTTTAAATAATTTCTTACACCCGGGTAACCTGACAACTTTATATATTTTCTTCCATCAATCCATCTCATGGAATTATATAACAGCCGGCACATCTGCTTATAGCATATGGGAAGATAGAAATTATTAATAAACATAAAACCCTAGTTGTGTCGAGTCGGCTACTCGACACAATTAAGCATAAAGAGCATATGCTTAGTAACAAAGTGAAATATCCTTAACATACTTATTTGGAGCCATCCATGATGATTTACTACAGATTAAATATCCTTCAGATTTTAATTCATCATCAACATATAAAGACATAAATAGAGTAAGGATAAAACCGGCTATTGACATATATGAAATATAATCGCCTATTTTGCCATTAAGACGTTTCACCTTACCCAATGAGATTCTATATAAAATATAGGCAATATAAATCAACACAGGAGTAAACCAAATAGCTCCAGCGCTTTTCCATGAGAATGTAATAACACCATCACGCTTAAAAAAACCAACATAATCATTCAATGAAAAAAATATAGATAACCCTGCCATAAAAAGAAGCAATAAAATTCCTAAGTATAATTTAGTTTTATTTTCATTTGTATTATCCACGACTTAATCTACCCCACATATTAAAAAGTTGATCCGGATGGTATGGTGTCGGATTTACCTTTCTATTCTTTATGTTTTTAATTATAGTTTCACTGATTTTAAAGTGATCATCTAACCAATATAAAGCAAGAGAAGTTAAAAACCCAATAGCAAAAACGCCAAGAGCTACAAGCATAAGACTTCCTCCTACAGCTAAGAGTGGAGAAACCAATAGAGTATTAGCAGCCGTAGCAATACCTATTGAGATAGCTAATTTTGCACCATCGATTGTTAAGTTAACAAACAAATCAACCAATCCATATTTATCTTTAAATATTAATTCAATTAGTCTATATGCAGCTGAGAATACTATACCGAATCTAGCACCTTGGGCAATTCCAGCTTCAATACCTAGTGTACCTACCCCAAAAGACACTATCTGGGGATTATTAGCAAGATATCTTGTGGCGTTTAAATAATTTCTTACACCCGGGTAACCTGACAACTTTATATATCTTTTTCCATCCTTACCAAAATACTCTGTTGCTTCCACACTGAAGCTTCTTAAATCATTTACTATTCTTGCCACTCCAAAGGAATCGTAGATATTACCAGCAAAAGATGAAACTGGATCAGTATATGAATAGATAGTTTTGATATTATTCTTCCATGAGTTATAGAAATTATGATCTAGTGTTTTCATATAATCTATAGCTTCATCCTCTGTCAATAAAGCGATAACTTCTTGGTTTAGTTTAAATTGATTTTCCAATTCCAATAGCATGCGGTTATGTTTTTGATCTTCTATTTGTTTCTTAAAGTTAAGATGGTCTTCATATCTATAATCATCTTCAACAAATGTTTTTAACCGTGGATCATATTTCATCTTGTAACTCCACATATATTTATAGTTAATTGATATTGCATATCTTATCGGACTTGACTATTTTTTCTTTAGTTTTTCTGAACTTTTGTGAACTGGCTCAAGTTTCCCTATTGAGGCTGGCAGAACTATTTACGCGATATCCTAAAATTCAGGTTGAACTTGATCAAGCAGAACGTTTGACTGATCCCGTTAGGGATCGTTTAACTTCAATAATGATAACAGGATCTTTCGTAGTGATGACTTTGAAACATTGAGAATGGCCGCAGTCAGTGGATTTGGGGTAGGGCTTTTGCCTGATTGGGTGGTATCGACGGATATTCATTCTGGAAAACTTATGCCTTTATTCAATGATCCCGATGGACGTAAAGAAGATATTTATTTATTGTGAGTACTTGCTCACCCGCCAGAAAAATTAATAGCATTTATGTCGTTATTGCAGGAATGTCTTGCTAAGGTTGTTTAGTTATTATTTATACATTTGCGATCTTTTAATGTTGATTTTTAAATAAATTATAGTGTCGATTTTATTTGTTGAAATAATCATATCTATGTAATTTTTGGGTTAATGCAATAAATTAAAAGTAATAATTTAGAGTTATAAGATGTAGTTAAAATTGATATTTAACTATTCTCTATGTATTCGATTCATTTATTGTTGTTGAGCTTTCAGAGAAATATATTTATTCTTCTATATTGTTTTTTATTTATAGCAATATCATTATTAATGAATATAGAGGTTTATTATGACTAAAGTTTTTTCATTTAATAAAAATCACCGAGATTTATTAGCAGGGCATCAATCATTGCTTAAAGAGGTTAATGGTTTGAATGGTGTTCCTAAATCTTTGATGCCGGGTTTCCCTGATTTAGATGATCAATTTAATCAGATGGGCATTACACATATCCGGCTTCATGATGGTTTTGGCATTGGCGATATGGATAATTATGTCCATGCGGATCGAGTCAATGATAACAATCAAATTATTGTTAATGTTCCAGAAGAAAATAAACCTGAGGCTAAAAAACTGTTCGCTGATATTTCAAATATCAGAACTATCTTTCCCTATGCTGCTGTCGGTATGAGAAATAATGATATTAGTCTTGCATTAAAAGAGGCTAATTATAAAATGACGGATGCTTATCTGCGTGACATTATGAATAATAACGCTGAACTGAACCCAGATAATATTCAGCGACAGATAATGTTTCGTATTGGGCGTTCCGTTGATGGTGGATATGAAATACCAGAGGATTTTGATATTTATGCAATATTAGTCAGCACGTTGGTGAATCGCTATGCTTTAAACTATGCCAGGATCGGTTTACCAAGAAAAATAACTTATTGGCAGGTTTGGAATGAACCTGATTTATATTTTTTCTGGAATAATGATGATCCTAAAAAGTATTATGAGTTATATGCAAAAATTGCAAGAATAATTAAAGCTGTTGATCCTTCGGTTAAAGTAGGTGGTGCTGGTATTGCGTTTGTTGATAGATCAAAAGTAGATTATTTTGAAGGGTTTTTACGATATTGTAGAGATAATCATGTACCGTTAGATTTCTTTTCCTGGCATGGATATGTTGAAACTGGAGACCCGCAAAACATTATTGATGTGGGGAATACAGTTCAAGAGGGGTTGAATACTTATGGTTTTACCGATGCCGAGAGTTTTTGTACTGAATGGAATTCCTGCCCTATTGCGACAAAAAATACATATACAAAGATACAGAGCATTAAAAATGCGGCATATATTGCTTCCACCTTTATTTATATGCAGTATATAAAAGCCGACAGAGCTTATTATTATCGGGGAGATGGCTCATCTTTTGGTTTGTTTAATAATCAGCCTAATCCTAAAAAACCAAATGTTAAAAATTTTTGTACCTATTCGGCTCAATCCTTTTACTTGTTTGCCAGAATGTTCGAAACACCTTATATCTTAAGTAGTAATAGGGATTTCTCAACAGGATTAACGGTTTTAGCAACTGAGAATACGGAAGGTAATAAGATTAATATCCTGGCTGCAAATTATAAAGTTGATAAGGATTTTGCTGATGGTAATGTAGCTCCTGATTATTTATATCAACAATACTATCTGGATACTGGGCGATTACTGGATCAATTAACGGATAATTGGAGTAAGGATAAATGGTTTGGTGGAGTTGATCCGACAACCATCCGTGTTGATAATGCGGTAGTGCAACATGATCCTGTTAAGCCATTTCCGAGTAATCTGTTGAAAGCTAAAAGTCGTGATTATACTGATAGCGACCATGGCGTTACCGTAGTCATTAACCATATCAATTATAAAAAATTTAACGTTAAAGCCTATCGTATTCAAGAAGGTGGATCGCTGGAACAAATGACACCACCAGAAGTCACTAACCAAATTAATATGTCTATTGCTGATAATAAATTAACATTAGTAGATAGAGGTGCCAAACCTTCAACGGTAACATTATATTCATTAGAGCTAGAGAATAATTAATTTTATATTTAATGGAAATGTTATAGTAAATTTTTCATCTGGATTAATTAATTGGAAATAAAATCATTTTAATTAAACAGGCTCTTAAGAGAGTTTGTTTGATAATGATAATTAATTTGATAAGATGGATTTTATTTATAATAATCATGATGCTTATTATGTAAATCCACTATGAATAATTTATTGAAATAAGGTTAATTAGGAAGGAGGTAAGTGTTTGTTATTAATGATTGAATGGGGAATTGTCTTTCTATTTAATTATATGGTTTTTGAAAATAATGTTTTATTTTAATGGTGATATCCTGTTTATAAAGTGATGGGTTTTTTATGTTTATTATTATTTTATTGCGTTAAACTATATAATAAATATTGCCAAAATTGAGATTTATTTATTAACGCTGGTTTTACTCAGCGTTAATAATTCGTATATTCAATTAATTTGTAAGATTATTCTGGATAAAAATCTTGGGATAAAATCTGATCCATATTCCAGAGACAGGATGCAGGGAAAACATCCAATCCAGTTTCATCAGCAGCGCTTGCAACTGCATCAGGCCATGCATCGTCCAACCACTCTTTATCGGCCAAACATCCCTTAAGGCTTGGGGTTTTATCAATGCGTCGTAACAAAGATTTTCGTTGCTCTTTGATGGTTCTTTGCCAGCTGGAGCCGCGACGACCTGGTTGAAATTACCACTTTAGAAGGGGAGCCAGTAGAACTGCCAGCCTGCTTGCCAATTTGCGCTTTTCACTTTTGCCCACGTCTTCTATTTTCATGGTGAGTTAATTTATTGTTGTTTTAAATTTAATCCTTTTTCTGTCAGACGATAGCGCTGTAATGGACTGCTCGGTTTTTCTGGATGGCTCATTTCAATTAATCCTGCTTCCAGTGCAGGTTGCAGATAGCGCAAACGGAATGAGCTGCGATCTTTTAATCCAAGTGCTGATTGCAGTTGTTCACGATTCATCTCTCTTTCCAATATCATGATTAATTGCTTAACTTGATGGGTAGCCTGATGGGTAGCCTGATGGGTAGCCTGATGGGTGGATGCCTGAATTGCATCACGGATCATGTGCAGCATAAATTCAATGAATGGCGCACAATCAACGAGTTGGCTACTGAGATTAATTGCCTGGTAGTAATGAGTTTGATGTTCGTAAATCAGGCTTTCAACGGGAATAAATTCAAATAATGGGTTCCAGTGGTTTAAAATCAATGTCTGCCATAATCTGCCCATTCTACCGTTTCCATCTGCGAACGGATGAATGAATTCAAATTCATAATGGAAAATACAGCTGGTAATAAGTGGATGAATATCAGTAGAGTCTAACCAGTGAAAAAGGTCGCCCATAAGTTTTGGAACCCGGTTTGCCTGTGGCGCCATATGAATGACTTTTTCTCCGTCCATCACACCAACGCCGCTGTGTCGGTAATTGCCAGCATTATCTAGTAATCCCTTCATCAGAATATAGTGGGCTTCCAGTAAGTTTTGCTCTGATGTGAAATGCCAATGATTGAGCTTTTCATAAACTAAGATAGCATTTCGTGCTTCTTGTATTTCACTGCTGGGGGCAATGACTCGTTTTCCTTCAATGATGGCTGTGATTTGGGTTTCATCAAGTAAGTTACCTTCAATTGCCAGTGAACCGTGAATAGTTCGTATCCGATTGATACGTCTCAATCGCAAGGCTTTTATTTGTTCCTGTTCTGTGCTTAACCGCCCGATATTTTCACTGATTTCAGCAACTAATTGGATCATTTTAGCTGTAATTGAGAAAGGGGGGTGATAGCCTTTTCTAGCTGAATTCATTGGATACCTTGATTGGATTGAGCGGGTTACCGTAAATAGCTTTAACGTTATTATTGGTTCTTAAACAGGCAGATATTATCGCCAGTAAGGGGAGAACGAGCAATAGACTGGCGATTATTGTGTGAGTTGTCTGGTTATTTTCCTGCCAGCACGCTATACATCAGTGGCATACGGGGCATGCCTTCCGGTTGGACCATTCTGCCGCCGCCAATATGACGCATGCCTGCAAATTCCCCCCATCCGTTGGAATAAGGGTATTCATTGAATTGTTCAATGTGTAATCCTGCCTGTATCAACGCGTTTAGGACTTCGTGAATTCCCCAATAAAACTCATAACTATGATGAGGATTTTGGAAATCGGTAATGCCTTCTACAATTTCGTTCAAACAGAGTGTTTCAGCACATTCAGTAACATAATCGTGGATACCGCTTTCTTCAATTATTGCACCTTCTCGGAAATAGTCGTAATGGGGTTGCCATTGTGCATTAAAATAGAGAGCAAAAGGATGAAATTCAACTAGTATAAATTTCCCTTCTGGTGTTAATAATTGTGAGATAAGTTCGGCCCAATGTTTCAGATCAGAAAGCCAAACTAATACACCATAAGAGCAAAAAACTCGGTCAAATTTTAGATTTTTTGTAATAGCTTGCTCCATCCAATCGAAAATATCGGCTCGATGAAATTGTGCTGGAATGCCACTGTCGGCCGACAATTGACGGGCGAAATTAATAGCTTCATCAGAAATATCGACCCCGGTTACATTGGCGCCATATTGGGCTAAACTCAATGTATCCTGACCAGAATTACATTGCAGATGTAAGATGTTGAGACCTTTTATATCACCTAATAATGATAATTCCTCTGGGTAGAGTGTATTACCTCCTTGCTTGAAAAAAGCAGCTTGATCACCTTTATGGCTGTTATGGGCAATAGTGGCAGCATTCCATGATAAACGGTTGGCTTCGTGAAATTCTTTATTCATCTGTTTTTCTACCTTTTACTATTTTCTACCTTTTACTAAATTGAGTAATATTGTTTACTACGATTTTTACGGTTTTGTTTTAAATTACAGAGTTGTATTCTTTAGGCGAAAGATCAATTGTAGCGGGTAATCTGCTGAATGCCATTATTCAGTTGGGTTATTTTGTGACAAGATGATAGCGAATAAAATTAATTTTCTATAATTTATACCCTTCATCCTTCAAGTTGCTGCTTTGTTGGCTGCGTTCATTTACCCCAGTCACATCGTTATCTATGCTCTTGGGGATGCGTTCACTTGCTGCCGCGCTGCAATTTGAAATCTATTGGGTATATGACTATTCACTTACTATTATCTGTCAGTTAAATGCCGCTTTGAAAAATAATTCAAAGCGGCAAAGAGTATTAAAGGTTGCAGTTATTTTTCTGCTTCGCCGCCTAGTGCTTCAATGGTGCTTTTAATCAGTGCACTTAATTCACCTGTCATTAAAATAAAATCAGCATCAAATCGTTGGGCAAAATCTTCCCGGTCAATGTCATCATTTTGCTCACGCAATGTATCACTGAATTTTATGCGTTTGAAAGCACCATCATCTGACAACATCAACTGAATACGTTCTTCCCAATCAAGAGCCAATTGAGTGACACATTTTCCTGCTTCTATATGGGTGGCAATTTCGTCAGAGATCAAATCTTGTTTTTTACAACGAATTACGCCACCTTCTTCCAAAATGGCTTTTAGTTCGGCTTCATCCATTAAAGCAAAGCCCGTCGGTAAATCGCCGGAACGTACCCATTCTGTTAGTGTTAATTCTATCGGGTCTTTAAATGTCAGAGGAACGACGGGTAAAGAACCAAGACTTTTTCTCAGTAATGCCAGATTATCTTCAGCCCGTTTGGCACTGGCAGCATCAACAATAATCAAATTATTGGCGATATCGATCCAAATATAAGTTTGGCTGAATCGGCTAAACGCCCGTGGTAACAGAGTATGCAATATTTCATCTTTCAGAGAATCTTTCTCTGTTTTTTTAAGTTTGCGATGCTGCTCTCCTTCCAGTTTTTCAATTTTTGCCTGTAGTGCCTGTTTGATAACCGGTGAAGGTAACATCTTTTCTTCTTTGCGGGCACAAATCAGGATTTGATTATTCGCAACATGAGTGAAAGCGTCACTGTTCGACCCCATTGGCGGCACCCAGCCTGTTTTCGCCATATCCTGACTACCGCATGGGGTGAATGCTAACGGACTCAATTGTTTTTCCAGTTCATCCGCAGAAAGTGAAATTTCCCGGTTTAAACGGTAAATCATTAAATTTTTGAACCACAACATGAAGTTACCCCATATTTTTGCTCATTTAATCGGGTGAGCATCTCAAACATAAGGCAGCATGATAGCGAATCACAGAGTTAAGCCCTAGTATCTTGTGTCAATTTATCCTGAATGAGTGTCGGCTTTAGTGTGGGTATGCAGTCGGCTCTTTGTGTAATGGAAATGCGGATACTTTTAATTATAAAAAAACAAGCTTACCCTGTTGGTTTAGATAAACGTTTTTCAGTTTCTCAGTACAATAGCCTGCGTTTTTTCGTTGTAACGGAATATGATGATGCGTGCAGTGACAATCCAGTTTATAAGGTAAAAACAGACTATTTTGGCAACAGAAGCGTGTCTGTACTTCTAAGTTGAAAGTTGTAAGGAAAGTCATCAAGGCTTTCCTGCATTAATCTAAAAAGAGGTGTGAAATGGTTAAGAATGTGTCGAAAGTCTCAACATTAGCCTTATTGGTCGCATTCAATGTAAATGCTGCAACAGTTGATTTGCGGGTAATGGAAACATCTGATGTTCATAGTAATTTGATTGATTTCGATTATTTCAAAGATAAACCCACTGAACAATTTGGTTTGATACGTACAGCGAATTTAATTAAAGCAGCCAAAGCAGAAGCCACCAACACCATTCTGGTCGATAACGGTGACCTGATTCAAGGCAGTCCGCTAGCGGATTACATGGCAGCCAAGGGCATTAAAAAAGGAGAAGTTCATCCGGCGTATCAGTTAATGAATACGATGGGCTATACCGTGGGTAACTTTGGTAACCATGAGTTTAATTTTGGCTTGGATTATTTGAAGAAGGTTATTGCTGGGGCGAAATTCCCGTATATCAATGCCAATATCTTGGATGCTAAAACCGGTAAGCACTATTTTACTCCTTATATTATCGTTGATACACCGGTTAAAGATCGGGATGGTAAAACTCATACCATTAAGATCGGTTATATCGGCTTTGTACCGCCACAGATTTCTATTTGGGATAAGGCCAATCTGGACGGAAAAGTCGTGGTTAACGATATTACTGAAACCGCGAAAAAATTTGTTCCTCAAATGAAAAAAGAGGGCGCAGATTTGATTGTTGCGATTCCTCACTCTGGTTTTTCCAAAGATCCATATAAAGCAATGGCTGAAAACTCGGTTTATTACTTGAGTGAAGTCACTGGCATTGATGCGATTATGTTTGGTCACGCGCATGGTGTGTTTCCAAGTAAAGAATTTGCAGACATTAAAGGTGTTGATATTGCCAGCGGAACTGTTAACGGTATTCCGGCAGTCATGCCAGGTCAGTGGGGGGATCATTTAGGTGTTGTTGATCTGGTTATCAACAATGATGGCGGGTCATGGCAGGTGACGGAAGCAAAAGCTGAAGCCCGTCCGATTTATGACAAAATAAATAAAAAGGCATTGGTTGAACGCGATAGTGAATTAGTCAAAATTATCGATGAAGCCCATCGGGGAACTCAGAGTTTTGTTGGCAAATTTATTGGTAAAGCCTCTGCCAATATGTACAGCTATTTGGCTTTGATCCAAAGCGATCCAACAGTGCAGATCGTGAATGATGCGCAGGCAGATTACACACGGCATTTCATTCAGGGTGATCCTGATTTAGCCGATATTCCTGTTTTGGCCGCAGCGGCTCCATTCAAGGTCGGTGGTCGTAAGAATGCGCCAGCAGACTTTGTTGAAGTTGAAAAAGGCGATCTGACGTTCCGTAACGCAGCGGATCTGTATCTGTACCCAAACACGTTGGTTGTTGTGAAGGCAACCGGTGCAGATGTGATTGAATGGTTGGAATGTTCTGCCGGCATGTATAACCAAATCGATCCAAATTCCACTCAACCCCAGTATCTGTTGAATTGGAGCGGTTTCCGTACTTATAACTTCGATACGATTAGTGGTGTGAATTATAAAATTGACATAACTCAGCCAGCTAAATATGACGTGGATTGTCAGGTCATCAATCAAGGGGCTAACCGTATCAAGGATGTGACTTATCAAGGTAAACCAATCGATCCTAACGCTAATTTCCTGATTGCTACCAATAATTACCGTGCATATGGCGGTAAATTTGCTGGTACAGGCGAAAACAATATTGCATTTGCATCACCAGATGAGAATCGTACTATCCTGGCTTCTTACATTGTCAAAGTGTCTAAAGAAAAAGGGATGGTAGTGACCAAGGCGAATAATAATTGGGTAATCATGCCGATCAAAACTGACAAGAAACTGGATATCCGTTTCGAAACGTCTCCCGGAGAGAAAGCCACGAAATTCATCAAAGAGTTTTCCCAATATCCAGTGAAATATCTGGAAAATGATGAAGTTGGTTTTGCAGTGTATCAAATTGATCTAACTGAAAAAAAATAATTTTAATAACCACCTGCCCTCTGTTTGGGCAGGTTTTTGCTTTTTTACCCACAGCAGGGAAATGATTTCCCGTCAGGAATATGATGCGTTTCTTTAACTTATTGTCGGTAGCATTCGTTTTGTTGGTTGCTGGTTGTGCGACAACCAGAAGTGATTGAACCTTTAGAATCACTTCTGGAGGAAGAGGTTTTTTGTTTACTGCCAGCTCAGGGCAGGGATATAAGGCGCGGTTTTCAGACTAACTGGGTGTTTGCTGTTGCTCAATGTATTGGCGAATGATTGATATTGGCGCACCGCCACAATTGCCCACAAAATAACTCGGTGTCCAAAGAACACCTTTGTAGTAATAGCGCTGTGCAATATCAGGATGATCTCGGCGAAGCAATCGACTTGATACCCCTTTGAGGCTGTTAACCCGATTAGATACCGCCAATTTAGGGGGTAATTAATTAGCCGGTGAACATGATCTTGTCCGCCCTCCATTTCAACCAGTTCAACATCAAAATTGGCACATACACGGGCAAAATAGCCTCTTATTTTGTCAGGCCATTTTGTTAATGATACCTGCTGAGATAGTCCTTGAATGAAAACGATAATATAGGAGTAACGTATTGAGCAAACAGGATTTCATCGTTCCTCTGTTTGCTCATTTGAGTACCTTGTTCTTTTTTTACTCACTGTCTGGTATAGCGAAACTCAGGTGCGAGTTTGCTTATCCCAAGTCCGTTAATTTTTTTCACTTTGATCTGTACAGGGATACGTTCTTTCATGGCTTCGACGTGGCTTATGACGCCGATCGTTTTCCCGGAAGCATTCAGATTATCCAAAGCATCAAGAGCAATATCCAGGGTTTCTGGATCAAGTGTGCCAAAGCCCTCATCCAGAAATAGCGAATCAATACAGGTTTTATTGCTGACTAAATCAGATAAAGCTAAAGCTAGCGCGAGGCTGACCAGAAAACTTTCTCCACCGGAAAGTGTTTTGGTATCACGGATGGCATCGGCTTGCCAGGTATCAACGACTTGTAGTTCAAGTCCGTCACTATTTTTGCGTTGCAAATAGTAGCGTCCGTGGAGTTTGTTCAGTCGTTGATTGGCAAGATGAATCAGGTGATCTAGCGTCAGACCTTGGGCAAAACGGCGGAATTTAGCGCCATCTGCCGAGCCTATCAGGTTATTAAGATAGCTCCAGTCATCATAATTTTGTCGGCAATGGTTGATTTCTTCCAACAAGGATTTTTGTTGTTGACGGCGGGCTGCATCATGACTAATCAGGTTTTTCAATTCTCCTTGTTGTAGTGTGTTTCTTTTCAATTCTCCAATAATATTTTCCAACTGTTCAATGAGTTGTGGTTTTGTATATTGATCAAACAACTTAGGACGATTTTTCAGGTGTTGTTGTAAGGTTTCTGCGGCTTTCTGACATAAGATTTTGGCTTGCACCTGTTGTTGTTCAAGCTGTCCTTTGAGTTGTTGTAATTCCTTACGTTGTTCTGGTGATAACAGTGCTGTTTCAAAGGTACTTTGATCGACAAAGATGCTTTCGGTTAATGCAGAAGTGAAATTTTGTTCTGCCAGCTGTTTTTGGTGCTCAGCTTGGTTACAGTTTTTTTCTGTCTCATCAATTGCACCGGTGAGTTGGTTAATATGAGATTGTGCTTGTTGCAAATGTGATAATGCCTGTTTGCACTCTTCTTCTAGCTTCTGAGAATGTTGCTGTAGTGCTTGAGTTATTTTCGCAACAGATTGTTCACCAAATAGCTCTTGGCGTTGTTGTTGCATCTTTTCGAGTTGCTGTTTTTGTTGTTGCTCTTTTTGATGAAACCCGTTTAAACGGGATGTGTATTCTTCTTTCTGTTTATTCAATGATTCAATCTGACTTTGAACGACAGCTTGTTCTTTTTGGAGCTGTTGCCAGTTTTCCCGGCAGTTTTGATATATCTGCCACTCATTTCTACGTTGTTGTAGCCAGTTCTCAGCATCATTTAGAATTGGCAGTGGTAAATTATATTCTTGTAATTCCGAGTTTATTTTTTCGATAACATCAGTTAGCTTGCGCTGCTGCTGCTGTATCTCTGGTTGCAGTTCAGACAGAGATATTTTCCGGGCATCATATTGTTGTTTATCTAGTCCAACTCTGTGCTCAATTTCTTTAATGTGCTCTTGATGAGCTGTCAGTGTTTTTTCTGTTTTTTGATACTCTTTTTCTGCTAGTTCAAATTCGGTTAATTGAGTTTGGTAAAGCTGATAAGCAGATTGGTTCTGTTGCACAAATGCTTCAAGTGCTGGTTTATCTAACGGAGAAATTTCAGTTTGTAATATTTCACAAGTTTGTTGCCATTGTTGAGTCAATGAATTCAGTTGTAGTTCAGCATCTGCAATTTCTTGCAAAATATGGTTGTATTGTTGTTGTTGAAATTCTTTTTTATTGACCAACGATATTTTGGTTGTTTGCAATTCTTCAGATTGCTGACGTAAATCTTTTAGCCGTTGTTCTGATTTTGGCAATTCAATATTTTGATAAGCTTGAATAGCTGGATGATGTTCAGAGCCGCAAAGAGGGCAAGGGTCGCCTTCCTTAAGTTGTACTCGTTCTTTTTCCAGACTGACAATCTTTTGTTCTAATTGAATACGTTGAGAAAGATCTTCCAGATGTTGCTGTTTTTCTGAAAGTTGTTTATCAGCAACTTCCATTTGTATAGGAAGTTCTTTTAATAATTTTTCTGGTTGTTGTAAGCGAATATTGTTACTGGCAATAGTTGTTTGTAATTGCAGGATCTGAGGGGACAATACCTCCAATTTGTGTTGTAGAGTCAGCTGTTGCTGATATTCAATGAATTGTTTTTTTAATTTTTCCTGTGAATATTGCTTTTGCAGATTAAAGAATTGCTGCTCTGCTTGTTCAAATGCCAGTTTCAGCGGTTGGCTATTTTCAATCTGTTGTTTTAAATCTTTTTGTTGCTTATTCAGACTATCATTGAATTGTGTTAGCTCAGTCGTGAGTTTATCTGTCTTTTGGGTCCGCTGATTAATCTGTTGTTGCTGGTCTTGCCACCAGGAGAATTGGTGTTGCCAAAAAGTAATTTTTTCACCGAAATATTGATGATGAGGTTGCTGCTCAAAATAATTTTCCAATTGTTTTCTTTGGCTGGTTAATGACTGAGCATGTTGGTTTGCCACGTTGTATTGCTGATTAGTATTTTCAAACTCTGCTTTTTGTTCATTGATGTGTTGTTGAGTAAGATTAAGATCTTTAATCTGAATATCAATTTGATGATCCAATGGAATCACTTGCTCTGATATCAGTTTTTCTTGCTGTTGCCGGTATTGTTGATGTGTTCTTTGGGCCGACTCTGAATCAGTTACTTTGTGCTGTATTGGTGTGAGAGTTTGCTGTTGTTGATGAAGTTGCTGATGCATATCTGCCAACTGTTTACTGATTCTCTGGTATTCAGATTGAGTTCGATTCTTGCCCTCCAGTAATGGGCGAAGTATTTCTGCTGGTTCACTGCTAGCCAGTTTTTGTAGTTGTGGTTCTGCGTGGGTAAGTGCTTTTTCTGCTTGTTGTAAAGCCGCATGATTTTCAGTAGCAAATTGCTGGAGTTCTTCTTCACGAATCAGCCATTGTTGCGAATGTTGCAGTGTTTTTATCTGCTGATTCAGCTGTGATTCAGAATGTATGAGTTGTTGCTGTTGTTCCAGATATTGTTGATATTGTTCTTCTGTTAGTAAATCAATGGCAGATGCTTTGGCTTGCAAAATCCCTAGCTCTGATTGTGCTTCTTTGTATTGCTGGTAAATTTGCTGAGATAAAATACTGTAAATTTCAGTACCGGTTAATTCTTCCAATAAATCAGCCCGTTCATTCGCTTTAGCATTGAGGAATGCGGCAAAGTCGCCTTGGGATAACAACATGGATTTGGTGAAACGGCCATAATCCAATCCGGTAATTTCAGTGACTTTCTCTTCCTTATCCTGAACTTTATCAGCCAAGATTTTGCCGTCCTCTTTGCATGCGAGTTCGACTTTGGGCGTTTGCAGGTTGCCGTCGGGTTGATTACGCGCTCGCCGTTGGCTCCAGAAAGCGCGATAGGCGACGCCTTTCACTTCAAATTCAACCTCAGCCAATGATTCTGCTGTGTGGCGGGTCATCAGTTCATTTTGTGAGGTAGAAATCGTCGTCAGGCGTGGTGTTTTGTGATAAAGCGCAAGACAGATAGCATCCAGTAAGGTGGTTTTACCTGCCCCGGTAGGGCCGGTTATTGCGAATAGACCATTACTGGCAAACGGCTCTGCTGTGAAATCAATTTTCCATTCACCTTGTAATGAATTAATGTTTTTTAGCCGTAGACTCAGGATCTTCATGTCTGTTCCTCCTTGTTTTTATTCTGATATACCCTTTATCTTTCAAGCTGCTGCTTTGTTGGCTGCGTTCACTTACCCCAGTCACATCGTTATCTATGCTCCTGGGGATGCGTTCACTTGCCGCCGCACTGCAACTTGCAATCTATTGGGTATATACCCTTCATCTTTCAAGCTGCTGCTTTGTTGGCTGCGCTCCCTTGCCGTCGCGATCCATCTTGCAATCTATTGGGTTATAGATGTCATTCAGTGTTTGTTCGAAAAGAGTGGTCAGACGTTTTTTATGTTCTTCGTCGTTAAGTTCTGTTTGCTCAAGCCTCCGGGCAAAAACTTCGTTAACGCTGAGTTCTGTTAGGGTTTCTCTGTTTTCTTTCGTCAACATATTTTGTCGTTGTGTTTTGGCACGTCGTAGCAGAATGACTTCTACCGGAAGTTCTGCAACCATTGATTGAATTCTTTTCTGGATATCATGGAGGTAATCTTGTGTTGCAACTTCGATATCCAACCAAACAGGTTGCTCACCTTTATAATCATTAAGAGTCTGTAACTGTTGCTCAATTTGTTGCAGGTTGCCTCTAATAAGTTGCATAGGCTGATATTGAGGAACGGGTAAAAGTTTAATGGATTCTAGCTTGCATTGAGTAAATTCCACTAAACAGAGACTTTTCTCCTGTCCCACTTCATCAAAACTGAGTGGAATGGGGGAACCGCTATAACGAATATGTGCAGATTTAGCGACGATTTGTGGCCGGTGAATATGCCCAAGTGCAATATAGTCTGCCGGCGGGAAAGCGTGCGCTGGGAAGGCATCAAGTGTACCAATATAAATATCCCGAACTGAATCGGTGACAGAGGCGCCAATAGTGGTCAGATGCCCGGTAGCAATGATAGGTAAAGGGATATTTAGTTGATCACGTAATTCACAGGCTTGTCGGTACAGTTGATGATAGTGCTCTGCAATAGCTTCCTGTAATGCCAGCTGTTTTTGTTCACCTGACTGGCCCGCTTGACTGGTCATAATATCCCTTGGTCGTAGAAAAGGGATTGCACAGAGGATTGCACCGGCATTGCCGTCCTGAGTGTTGAGTATTTTTATCTGTTTTTGTGGATCTTCTTCAGCATTTGCAATAACGGTGGTATTCAGGCAGGAAAGTAGTTCCTTTGATTCATTCAGCGTTGCTACTGAGTCATGATTGCCTCCAAGGATAATTAACTGACAGCCAGTAGGTTGCAGTTCAACAACAAAGCGATTGTACAATTCACGGGCGTAGCTGGGAGGTGAGCCGGTATCAAACACATCTCCGGCAACAATCAATGCATCGACCTGGTAATTTTTAATCTGTTCAACCAGCCAATGCAGAAAATGTTTATGTTCAGCAGCTCGGCTTTTTGTAAAAAAATATTGACCAAGATGCCAGTCAGAAGTGTGAATAATGCGCATAATTCCCCGCAATTCGTTAAGGTGAAAGATGATTATAACGATTGTAATCTGGATATCATTCTTAAATCTGATTTCGTGAATATATCTCCGAGTCGCTTCTCATTTCATTATGAAAATGACAATTGTTAAATTAATTATTGCGAAACAGATTGCAGGTGAGGGATAACGGAGGCAGGATTTCATAAATTTGTCATAAAACTGACGCATAATACTTTTTAAAATTAAGTAGCGCTTATACCCAATGGATTTCAAGATGCTTCGCGACGGCAAGGGAGTGAATCCCCGGGAGCATAGATAACTATGTGACCGGGGTGAGTGAGTGCAGCCAACAAAGAGGCAACTTGAAAGATAACGGGTATATCTCAATAGATTAACAGGATTGACCATGACAAGACGTATTCTGGTAGTTGAAGATGAAACTCCAATCCGTGAGATGGTTTGTTTTGTATTGGAAAAAAATGGGTATCAGCCGATAGAAGCGGAGGATTACGATTCAGCGCTGGCATGTTTATCTGAACCCTATCCTGATTTGGTATTGCTGGATTGGATGATCCCGGGTGGTTCTGGTTTGCAGATAATAAAGCAAATGAAACGAGATAATCATGTTCGAGATATTCCCGTGATGATGTTGACGGCCCGGGGTGAAGAGGAAGATCGGGTTCGTGGTCTGGATGTCGGGGCAGACGACTATATAACTAAGCCTTTCTCCCCTAAAGAGTTGGTTGCCAGAGTTAAAGCGGTATTGCGGCGTATTTCACCCATGATGATGGAAGATATCATTGAAATGGATGGCCTGATTTTGGATGCAATTTCTCATCGGGTGACTAGCCAGGATCAAGTGCTGGATATGGGGCCGACTGAATTTAAATTACTGTACTTTTTTATGACTCATCCTGAACGGGTCTACAGCCGTGAACAGTTGCTCAATTATGTTTGGGGAGCAAATGTTTATGTCGAAGACCGAACTGTCGATGTGCATATTCGTCGTTTACGTAAAGTATTAGAAATCGGTGGTCATGATAAAATGGTCCAGACTGTTCGTGGTACTGGTTATCGTTTTTCTACCCGTTACTAAGTCCGCGCACCGGAGAATCTAATGTGTTAGAACGTTTATCTTGGAAGAAACTGCTTTCAGAACTGTTTCTTTTCTGTTTACCTGCCTTAATTTTATCGATGTTTATTGGGCACTTAGCTTGGTGTTTGTTTGTTTCGGTATTTTTGGTGCTGATATGGCATGGCTATAACTTACTGAAACTTTCGGATTGGTTATGGTTGGATCGCAGTATGTTGCCACCTTCGGGAAGAGGGGGATGGGAGCCTATTTTCTATGGTATTTACCAGATGCAACAACGAAATCGGAAGCGACGCCGTGAACTGGTTCTTTTGATCAAACGTTTTCGCAGTGGGGCTGAGTCATTGCCAGATGCCATTGTTATGATGACAACTGAGGGTAACATTTTCTGGTGTAACCGCTTAGCACAACATTTACTCGGGTTCCGCTGGCCCGAAGACAATGGGCAGCATATTTTTAATTTACTTCGCTATCCTGATTTTAACCGATATGTTCTTTCCCGGGATTTTTCACGACCGTTATCGATCGAATTAAATAATGGCTTCACTGTTGAATTCCGAGTTATGCCTTACTCTAAAGGGCAATTATTAATGCTTGCCAGAGATGTGACACAGAAACGAACATTAGAAAATGCCCGCCGTGATTTTTTTGCAAATGTCAGCCATGAAATGCGTACTCCTCTAACTGTATTGCAGGGGTATTTGGAAGTGATGCAGGATCAGGATGTAAGTGGTTCGCTGAATAAGAAAATGTTGAATACCATGCAGGAGCAAGCCCGGAGGCTGGACAGTTTGGTGAAGCAATTATTGCAGTTGTCTAAAATCGAAGTCGCTCCTCAGATTGATATGAATGAAATAGTTGATGTGCCTTTGATGCTTAAGGTATTGCGTCAGGAAGCGACGGCGCTTGGTAATGGATGTTATAAAATTAATTTCGATATTAGTGAAGAATTGAAAGTTTTTGGTAATGAAGAGCAGCTACGCAGTGCGATGTCGAATCTGGTTTATAATGCTATTAACCATACCCCGGAAGGGACTCAGATTGATATCAATTGGAAAAAGAATTCCCATGGCGCTGAGTTTGCAGTGAAAGACAATGGGCAGGGTATCAGTGCTGAACATTTACCTCGTTTAACTGAACGTTTCTATCGGGTAGATAAGGCCCGTTCCAGGCAAACGGGGGGAAGTGGTCTCGGTCTTGCTATTGTTAAACATGCCTTACATCATCACCATTCTCATCTTGAAGTCCTCAGTGAAATAGGACGAGGAACAACCTTCAGTTTTACTTTACCGATAGGACTGATTGTACCGACTAAAATAACCGGTAAAAGAGATAAGGATAGTTTGATTAAAAGTAATAATTAATCTCCGCAATTAATCATTAGCTTATCAGGTCAAAAAAAACACAAATCATATAGTGTGTATTCAATGATAGCTAACAGCAATCACTGAATTTAAAAAAGAGTGTGGTATATAGTTCTGCATTCTGGTTTATCTATTGCCTTCTAGCACTATAAAAGTTTTACTTGTGGGCAGTTGCTGGCGATTCTGTCTATAATAGTTACTATAATTCTGTATTTAACAGATACCAGTGAATATTATTTTGATAATAAATCGTTAAATTGGGGTTCAATATTGCCAATATGTGCCTAATTATTGGTGGTATTTATACTATTCAAACCATTAAAATGGTAAAAAAACATTAATAATCATTATGACACATCGTTTATCATCTAAGGATATTTGGGCATTAGGGTTTATGACTTTTGCCCTGTTTGTGGGAGCCGGAAATATTATTTTTCCGCCTATGGTGGGATTGCAATCGGGTGAATATGTTTGGCTGGCGGCATTAGGCTTTCTAACCACTGCGGTTGGTCTACCCGTAATTACAATCATTGCGTTGGCAAAAGTAGGTGGAGGTATTGAAGCGCTGAGTTCACCAATTGGTAAGGTTGCTGGTCTGTTGCTTGCTACGGTGTGTTATCTGGCTGTTGGTCCTTTATTTGCAACTCCACGTACTGCAACAGTCTCTTTTGAAGTGGGAATTGCTCCTCTTACGGGTTCAGGTGAATTACCGCTCTTTATTTACAGTCTGATTTATTTTACTTTGGTGATTGCTGTCTCGCTTTATCCTGGCCGTTTACTTGATACGGTTGGGCATGTGTTAGCACCCATCAAAATGCTAGCGCTAGGTATACTTGGTGTTGCCGCTTTACTTTGGCCGGCGGGTAGTTCAATTCCTGCAATTGATGTTTATCAGCAAATCCCATTCTCTAGCGGTTTTGTTAATGGCTATCTGACGATGGATACCTTGGGGGCTATGGTATTTGGTATTGTCATTGTTAATGCTGCGCGTTCAAGAGGTGTTGCTTCATCTTCATTATTGACTCGTTATGCGATGTGGGCAGGATTGATTGCTGGGATTGGTCTGGTGCTGGTTTATCTGTCTCTGTTTAAACTGGGTTCGGGTATTGGTGCATTAGTTCCTCATGCAGAGAACGGCGCTGTAATTTTGCATGCCTATGTTCAGCATACTTTTGGTAGTGTGGGCAGTATTTTCTTGGCGGTACTGATTTTTGTCGCCTGTATGGTGACGGCAGTTGGGTTAACTTGTGCGTGTGCTGAGTTTTTTAGCCGTTATTTGCCTCTGTCTTATCGTTCACTGGTGCTGATCCTTGGAGTGTTCTCCATGCTGGCTTCTAACCTTGGTTTGAGTTATTTGATTAAGGTTTCTATACCAGTACTGACTGCTATTTATCCACCGTGTATCGTTCTGATTGTGCTGAGCTTCACTTTCGGCTGGTGGAATAATTTCACCCGTATTCTCGCCCCAGTTATGCTAATTAGCCTGTTGTTTGGTATTTTAGATGCCATCAAGTCATCTGAAATGCTGGTGCATTTATTACCAGATTGGGCAACGCGTTTACCGTTGGCTGATCAAGGGTTGGCTTGGTTAGCACCATCCCTGTTGATTCTGATTATGTTTGGTATCTATGACCGTGTTCTGGGGCGTTCTGGTACACGCGAGAGTCAGATTCATCAATGATGAGCTGTTTTATCTGACTTTTTGCTATTGTCAGATGTTTAAGGAAAGTATGGGATGGGATTATTAAGAAAAGGATATCCCATCCCGGTATTTTGAAATTTTTTCTCTTACATGGATTGTTTGTTTCCTGAATTATTGGTTATTAGTAACCAATAGCAGCACCTGCCGGACGTCTAACATCATTGGCACCATAGAAATGTTTTTCACGCACCTGACCCGATACGGCAGCATCGTTACCTGAAGAATCGGTATTTGAAGCAACAGCTTTCGGCAAACCAACCATAATCACCTCAGCGGCACCCCATGGTGTTTGTTCCACCATCTTATATCCCATTTTTTTCAGTAGATTCAGTGAATCTTTAGAAAGACCACGTTGTTCATAATATACTTCATCTGGTAACCATTGATGATGAATACGTGGGCTATTGACGGCTTCTTGAGGTTGCATACCGTGTTCGATGATATTCAGAGCCGCTTGCAGGGTGATGGAGATAATACGAGAGCCACCTGGGGAACCTAGTACAAGGAATATCTTATTGTCTTTAGTGACAAGTGTCGGACTCATCGATGATAGTGGACGCTTACCGGGGGCAATGGAGTTCGTTGCTCCCTGAACAAGCCCATACAGATTCTTCTCACCAATTTTAGTTGTAAAATCATCCATTTCATCATTAAGGAAGAAACCTGTCCCAGGTGCAATAACAACGGCCCCAAACAGCCCATTAATGGTATAGGTGGTTGAAACTGCATTACCTTCGCTATCTACAATTGAGTAGTGTGTGGTTTCTGGTTTCTCATGTGGTCCAACACCGGGTTGAACGTTTTCTGATCTTGTTGCTTCCCCGGGTCTTATATTTTTACGTAAAGATTCAGCATAGCTCTTACTCAATAAGCGATCGATTGGGTTTTTGACAAATTCCGGATCGCCAAGGTAAGTATTTCTATCCATATAGGAATGACGCATTGCTTCCGTCAGTGTGTGAACATAATCAGCAGAATTGAATCCCATTTCTTTGAGGTTGTAGCCTTCCAGAATATTCAATGTTTCACACATTGTTACCCCTCCTGAACTTGGTGGAGGTGAAGAGATAAATTTGTACCCACGATAGCTACAGGTGATTGGTGTCGTTTCTGAGATTTTATAATTGGCAAAATCGGCTTCGGTGATGATACCGCCTGATTTTTTAGCTGCTTCTGCGACTAATTTAGGAATATCTCCATGGTAGAAAGCTTCCGGCCCTTTTTTGGCAATTAACTCCAATGTATTCGATAAATCGGTTTGTACCAGTTTATCTCCCGGTTGATAAGGGGAACCATCTTTACGCAGGAAAATGCGGGCCGCTTCTGGATCTTTGCGAAAACGTTCGATTGTAGTGTCCAGAATATCGGTGTCTGCTCGTGTCAGTATAAAACCTTCACGTGCTAGCTTAATCGCGGGTGCCATGACTTGTTCACGGCTTAGTTTGCCGTATTTTTTCAGGGCACTGTCCAGTCCCATGACTGTTCCCGGCACACCGACTGCCAGATAGCCATATAAACTGGCACCTTTAATAATATTGCCTGTTTTATCCAGATACATATTTGCGTTTGCTGCATTTGGTGCAGTCTCGCGGAAATTAATAAAGGTATCAGTGCCATCTGCTAAATGAATTGTCATAAAGCCACCGCCGCCGATATTGCCACAGCATGGGTTGACAACGGCTTGGGCATAACCAACAGCAACAGCTGCATCAATCGCATTTCCACCTATTTTGAGAATATCTACACCAACTTGTGAAGCAAGATGTTGAGCTGATACAACCATGCCATTTTTAGCTTCAACGGCAGGTTCAGAAGCTGCATAAAGATGAGAGGAGATAAGTAAGGATATTATAGCCAGTGGTGTTTTCCATGTTTTTAACATGTTGAGAACTCCTGTTATTTTGTGAGGTGATTTTTATAAGTAGAAATATTTACTTTTGTACAAATTTTAATGTTAACCAATTGTAAATTTAATTATAAGAGGTGATAGTTATCTGGAAGGCTGTTTTTTTGTGCGCAAGGTGGCAAAATGAGGAATTTCAGAATAAAAAACCAGTTGGAATAAACCAACTGGTTAAATATTGGTAACGTTTGAGCTTACAGTTTAGCAGCGTTTTGGGACAGGTACTTAGCAACTCCGTCTGGAGAAGCACTCATACCTTCTTTACCTTTTTCCCATTGTGCAGGGCATACATCGCCGTGCTCTTCGTGGAATTGCAGTGCGTCAACCATACGCAGCATTTCGTCAATGTTACGACCCAGTGGCAGATCGTTAACGACTTGGTGACGGACAATGCCATTTTTGTCGATCAGGAAAGAACCACGCAGAGCTACGCCTGCATCTGGATGCTCAATGCCGTAGGATTTTTGAATTTCGCGTTTAGTATCAGCAACCATTGCATATTTAACTTCGCCAATACCGCCTTTCTCGATAGAGGTTTTACGCCAAGCGTTGTGAACGAATTCAGAATCAAAAGAAACACCAACGACTTCAACACCACGTTTTTTAAATTCTTCGTAGCGGTGGTCAAATGCGATCAGTTCAGAAGGACATACGAAAGTAAAGTCCATCGGCCAGAAGAAGATAACGGCAGGCTTACCGTTCAGATGATTTTTTAGGTTGAAATTTTCAACGATTTCGCCATTACCGAGAACAGCTGCTGCTGTAAAGTCGGGGGCTGGACGGGTTACCAGAACCATAATTTACTCCTGTAATTTTGATCGGGGTTTGTGTAAAAATTGGATATAGAATAAGGAATTAGCGTACACCAATAAAGGAAAAAATACTAATTTTTGCAATAGATTTTACCTATCAATACCTTATTTTTATTTTCTTTACCTTAAGAAAACAGGGATATTTTTGCAAAGGTTTAGCAGGATTCGTATTAAAAGGCCATTTCATTAGGTTATTAGACCGTGGCGAGGATGGTAATTTCTGGCGCACCATTACCACTGGGGTTATCGTCGTGCTGAATAACGACAGACAAAGTAAATGGATCGTTTAGGTTTCCCTGATAAAGATCTTTCCGAATACAACCGCGATTATACCTGTTATCTTTCAAATTGCCTCTTTGTTGGCTGCACTCACTTACCCCGGTCACAGAGTTATCTCTGCTCCCGGGGATTCGCTCCCTTGCCGTCGCGACGCATCTTGAAATCTATTGGGTATAAAACATTTGTTTATAAAAAGAGTTTCCTACTATTCATCTACGGCCAGTCAAAGGCTGGCCGTTAGGAAATTATTTACAGGGGTAATAATGCCTATTGAGTTGGACAGTAGAAGCCCTTATTTTCTGCTTTATTCATCATATAGGGATAAAATTGCCAGAATAGTGCTTCTAAATCAGAATAATGTCGCTCTATATCCTGAAATGAACCAGATAAGGCCGATAACCTGGGATGTCTTCGAGCCATTCCTTTTAATACATTTGCGATAAACGGAAGATCTGCATAGCGGATCAGCCAGTTTTGTGGCCATAAAAATTCATTCAGTTCCTGAAAGCTTTCAGGAGTTTTATAAAGATGGGGTTCTATCTGATTATGGGCATGGTGAATAAATGCGGGTAGCGAGTAAGTAGGTACCAGTTTATTCCAATGCAGGGAAAGGAAGTGATCCCAGATAATATCCAAAGTAATCGGCGCAACCCGTCGATATGGCGCACTGAACAAGTGACGGGCTTGAATAACCAATGGATGGGTATCTGTTAATACGTCAACACGCCGATGCATGCGAATACCAGCGGCTACATCAGCGTCGTATTGCCCCTCTGGATTACCTCGAACAAAGTCCGCCATTAAGTTTCCTAGTAGGGAACTTTCAGCCAGAGTAGCTAAATGAAGGTGAGCGAGAAAATTCATCCAGTAATTATAATATAAATCAGCGAAGTTATGTGCTTATTTGTTGCACCCTCAGAATTGTGGCACTAGACTAGTCCGCTTGTTTTTCTGAATGATTAAATATAATGCGTGTCTCCGATTTTACTTTTGAACTTCCTGACGAAATGATTGCTCGTTATCCTCAACCACAACGCAGTAGCTGCCGTCTGCTTTCTCTTGACGGTGAAACAGGGGCGTTAACGCATGGTGTTTTTACGGATGTTCTCAATAAACTGAATACTGGAGATTTGCTGGTTTTCAATAATACCCGGGTAATACCTGCGCGTATTTTTGGCCGAAAGGCCACTGGCGGTAAGTTGGAAGTTCTGGTTGAACGAATTTTGGATGATAAGCGAGTACTTGCACATGTGCGTGCTTCTAAAGCGCCGAAAGAGGGAACTGAGCTGCTGCTGGGGGATAATGAGAGTATAAAAGCAACCATGCTGGCCCGCCATGATACCCTGTTCGAAATACGTTTTGAGGATGAGCGTGATGTGCTATCCATTCTGGATAATGTTGGTCATATGCCTTTGCCTCCTTATATTGATCGCCCCGATGAAGAGGCGGATCGCGAGCTATATCAGACGGTATACAGTGAACGTCCCGGTGCAGTAGCGGCGCCAACGGCGGGGCTTCATTTTGATGAGCCGTTATTGGAAGCTCTGCGTGAAAAAGGCGTGGAGATGGTTTTTGTTACCTTGCATGTGGGCGCTGGGACTTTCCAGCCAGTGCGTGTAGAAACTATCGAAGACCATGTTATGCATTCGGAATATGCTGAGGTACCCCAGCATGTGGTTGATGCGGTTCTGGCATGTAAAGCGCGAGGTAATAAAGTCGTCGCTGTCGGCACAACGTCGGTCCGTTCTTTGGAAAGTGCAGCAAAAGCTTGTAAAGATGAATTAATTGCGCCATTTTTTGGTGATACACGGATTTTTATTTATCCGGGTTTTGAATATCAGATTGTTGATGCCCTGATTACGAATTTCCATTTGCCGGAATCGACACTTATTATGCTGGTTTCTGCATTTGCCGGTTATAAAAATACGATGAATGCTTATAAAGAGGCAGTGGCAGAAAAATACCGTTTCTTTAGTTATGGTGATGCCATGTTTATTCGTCGTAACCCATTGGCTTTCGAGGAAAAAATTTCTTAATTCATTATCATAATGTATACAATCAGCGGGAGTGTGTCGTTGAGGATTCCTGAGAAGGATATGTCTGGATATCGTTTTGTCGGGATCACTGTTTGTCCGTAAATATCCACTCCGCCTTGGTTTCAAACGTTTTTTAAGTAACAGCATCAGACTGTTTATCTGATGCCTGGAGGTTAAGTGAAATTTGAATTACAAACTACTGATGGTCAAGCTCGTCGTGGCCGCTTGGTTTTTGAGCGTGGAGTTGTAGAAACTCCAGCATTTATGCCTGTTGGTACTTATGGCACAGTAAAAGGAATGACGCCGGAAGAAGTGAAAGAAACTGGCGCGCAGATCCTGCTGGGCAATACATTTCACCTGTGGCTGCGTCCCGGACAGGAAATAATGAAGCTTCATGGTGACTTGCATGGATTTATGCAATGGCATGGCCCGATCTTGACAGATTCAGGAGGGTTTCAGGTATTTAGCCTTGGGGCGATGCGAAAAATCAAAGAGGAAGGTGTTCATTTCCGTAACCCAATTAATGGTACACCGGTTTTCCTTAGCCCGGAAAAATCAATGGAAATCCAGTATGACTTGGGTTCCGATATTGTCATGATTTTTGATGAATGTACGCCATATCCTGCTGATTGGGATTATGCGAAACGTTCGATGGAAATGTCCTTACGTTGGGCGGCGCGTAGTCGTAAGCGTTTTGATGAATTGCAGAATAAAAACGCATTGTTTGGTATTATTCAGGGTAGTGTTTACGAAGATTTACGTGACATCTCAATAAAAGGTCTGGTAGAGATTGGCTTTGATGGGTACGCTGTAGGCGGTTTAGCGGTAGGAGAGCCTAAAGAAGATATGCACCGCATTCTTGAGCATGTCTGTCCGCAAATCCCGCAGGATAAACCGCGTTATCTGATGGGGGTAGGGAAACCAGAAGATTTGGTAGAAGGGGTTCGCCGTGGCATTGATATGTTCGATTGCGTAATGCCAACCCGTAATGCCCGCAATGGTCATCTTTTTGTTACAGAAGGTGTCATTAAAATTCGTAATGCCAAGTATAAAGAAGATACTGCACCGCTAGATGAGCAGTGTGATTGTTATACTTGCCGAAATTATAGCCGAGCATATCTGCATCATCTTGATCGTTGTAACGAAATTTTGGGTGCAAGGCTGAATACTATCCATAATTTGCGGTATTATCAACGCTTGATGGCTGGGCTCCGTAAAGCTATCGAAGAAGGTAATCTTGAGCAGTTTGTTGAAGATTTTTATCAGCGGATTGGTAAACCGGTTCCGCTATTGAATGTTTGACTTATAACCTATCCTAATCGGTGGAAGTGTTGCATAAGTGGTTAATGGGATAGGTAGTTAGTAGTGATTGACTGGTTTCGGTGTGTATAGCATATTGCGGCTGGTTTTTGATTACTATCGATTTTGATAACAATGAGGGAAGTTTAATGAGTTTTTTTATTTCTGAAGCAGCAGCATCTGCTGGCGCACCGGCTCAGGGAAGCCCATATTCTTTGATCATCATGCTGGTTGTTTTCGGTTTGATCTTCTACTTCATGATCCTGCGTCCACAACAGAAACGTACGAAAGAACATAAAAAGCTGATGGATTCCATTTCCAAAGGTGATGAAGTTCTGACCAATGGTGGTTTGATTGGTCGTGTCACGAAAGTTTCTGACACGGGTTATGTTGTTGTAGCGCTGAATGACACTACTGAAGTGACCATTAAACGTGATTTCGTCGCTGCCGTTTTACCGAAAGGTACAATGAAAGCTCTGTAATTTCTGATTTTCCCGAAGGGAACTGCCGTGCTAAACCGTTATCCTTTGTGGAAGTATCTGATGCTGATCGCTGCGATCCTCATCGGTTTGCTTTATGCACTTCCCAACCTTTATGGTGAGGATCCGGCTGTACAAATCACTGGCGCGCGAGGCATTGCCGCCAGTGAGCGAACGCTGGACCAAGTCCGTAATGTTTTAGAAAAAGATCAAATCACGAGTAAATCCATTGCGCTGGAAAATGGTGCAATTCTTGCTCGTTTCAGTAATTCTGATATTCAGCTTCGTGCCCGTGAAATATTGATGTCCGAATTGGGCGATCAGTATGTGGTGGCATTGAACTTGGCTCCAGCAACACCAACTTGGCTGAGTAAGCTTGGCGCAGAGCCAATGAAACTGGGTCTTGATTTGCGTGGTGGTGTTCACTTCTTAATGGAAGTGGATATGGAAACCGCGTTAGGCAAACTGCAAGAGCAGAATATTGATGGCCTGCGCACTGATTTACGTGAAAAAGGTATTCTTTACTCCACCATCCGCAAAATTGAGAATTATGGTGTAGAAATCCGTTTCCGTGATGAAAAAGCTCGCTCTGATGCAGAGAGCTATCTCACTGGCCGTCACCGTGATTTAGTGTTCAGTGTTGGAACAAACAATACCCTGAAAGCGGTAATGAGTGATGAGCGTCAGCGCGAAGCCCGTTCTTATGCAGTGCAACAGAACATTACCATTCTGCGTAACCGTGTTAACCAACTGGGTGTTGCAGAACCATTAGTTCAGCGTCAAGGCTCTGACCGTATCGTGGTTGAATTACCGGGTATTCAGGATACTGCCCGCGCTAAAGAAATTCTTGGTGCGACAGCGACATTGGAATTCCGTTTAGTTAATTCCAGCGTTGATGCTACAGCGGCTGCGTCAGGCCGTGTACCGGGTGATTCTGAGGTGAAAAATACCCGTGATGGTAATCCGGTTGTGTTGTATAAGCGCGTTATTCTGACGGGTGATCACATTACAGATTCGACCTCTGGTACGGATGAATACGGTCAGCCAGAGGTGAATATTTCACTAGACAGTGCTGGTGGTACCGCGATGTCTAATTTCACCAAAGACAATGTTGGTAAACCAATGGCGACGCTGTTTGTGGAATATAAAGACAGCGGCAAGAAAGATGCTAATGGCCGGGCGGTGTTAGTCAAAAATGAAGAAGTGATTAACATTGCTAATATCCAGACCCGTTTGGGGAATAATTTCCGTATTACTGGTATTTCCAATGCAACTGAAGCCCGTCAGTTATCTTTACTGCTGCGCGCAGGTGCTTTGATTGCGCCAATTCAGATTGTGGAAGAGCGCACTATAGGACCAACTCTTGGCCTGCAAAACATTGAGCAAGGTTTGGAAGCTTGTTTGTGGGGATTGATCGCATCAATCCTGTTTATGGTGATTTACTATCGCAAATTTGGTTTGATTGCGAGTAGTGCACTGTTGGCTAACCTGGTGCTGATTGTTGGTGTAATGTCCCTATTACCGGGGGCTACGCTAACCATGCCGGGGATTGCAGGGATTGTTCTGACTTTGGCGGTGGCAGTTGATGCTAACGTGTTGATAAACGAGCGTATCAAAGAAGAATTGCGTAATGGCCGTACTGTACAGCAAGCGATACACGAAGGTTATAAAGGGGCTTTCTCCAGTATTGTCGATGCTAACCTGACTACGCTGATTACGGCTGTCATTCTTTACGCTGTTGGTACCGGGTCAATTAAAGGCTTTGCGATAACAACGTCAATTGGTGTCGCCACTTCTATGTTCACTGCTATTGTCGGTACGCGGGCTATCGTGAACCTGCTATATGGCGGTAAGCGTATTAAGAAGCTGTCAATTTAAGGAGCTCGTTGTGGCACAGGATTATACTGTTGAACAATTGAACCATGGTCGTAAAGTCTACGACTTTATGCGCTGGGACAACGTTGCTTTCGGAATTTCGTTGCTGCTGTTGGTGGCTTCTATTTTTGTGATGGCAACTCGCGGTTTTAACTGGGGATTGGATTTTACCGGTGGTACGGTAATCGAAATTAAGCTCAGTAAACCGGCTGATCTGGATAAAATGCGTGATAACCTGGCAAAAGCGGGTTTTGTAGATCCCCTATTGCAAAATTTCGGAAGTAGTCGTGACGTGATGGTGCGTATGCCGCCGGTTACAGGTGCTGCTAATGAAGAACTGAGCAAAAGGGTAATCAAGGTCATCAATGACACCGTTGATAAAGATGCGAGTGTAAATCGCGTTGAAATTGTTGGGCCGAGTGTTGGTGCTGAACTCGCTCAAAATGGTGCCATGGCGTTGTTAGCGGCGCTTATCTGTATCTTGATTTATGTTGGATTCCGCTTTGAATGGCGGCTGGCATTGGGGGCGGTTCTCGCGCTTGCGCATGACGTCGTCATCACGCTAGGGGTACTGTCGTTGTTCCATATTGAGATTGACCTGACAATTGTGGCATCTCTGATGTCTGTTATTGGTTACTCACTGAATGACAGTATCGTGGTTTCTGACCGTATCCGTGAAAACTTCCGTAAGATCCGTCGTGGTACGTCGTATGAAATTATGAATGTATCTCTGACCCAAACACTGAGTCGTACCATCATGACTTCTGCGACAACCTTATTGGTGGTACTGATGTTGTATATTTTCGGTGGTGCGATGCTGAAAGGGTTCTCACTGGCAATGTTAATCGGTGTTTCTATCGGTACGATATCTTCTATCTATGTTGCTTCCGCATTAGCGTTGAAACTGGGTATGAAGCGTGAACACATGATCCAGCAAAAGGTTGAAAAGGAAGGGGCTGATCAGCCATCTTTATTGCCTTAATGATTCGGCCTTAATGCTGTTTAAACACCCTGTGAGTATCCGGCTGACAGGGTGTTTTTTATTCAGATTAAGGATAAACTGTAAATTTAGTTCGTATTAACCATCAGGAAACGATATGCATTGCCCATTTTGTGCTGCTGTTGATACCAAAGTGATTGACTCCCGTTTGGTCGGGGATGGTTCGCAGGTGCGCCGCAGGCGCCAGTGTCTTGAATGTCATGAGCGGTTCACCACTTTTGAAATGGCTGAGCTGGTTATGCCGAGGGTAATAAAAAGTGATGATATCCGGGAGCCATTCGATGAAGAAAAATTACGGCGCGGTATGCAAAAAGCACTGGAGAAACGCCCAGTCAGTTCTGATGATGTAGAAATGGCGATTAGCTATATTAAATCTCAGTTACGAGCTACTGGTGAACGGGAAATTCCATCTAAAATGATTGGTAATTTGGTCATGGATGAGTTGAAGAAATTGGATAAAGTCGCCTATATCCGTTTTGCTTCCGTCTACCGTAGCTTTGAAGATATTCGTGAATTTGGTGAAGAGATTGCTAAATTACAGGATTAATAAGCTAGTGAATAGAGATGAAAAATATATGGCGCGCGCGCTTGAATTGGCGCGTCAGGGGCGTTTTACCACATCACCTAATCCCAACGTTGGTTGTGTAATTGTGCGTGATGGACAGATTGTTGGGGAAGGTTTTCATTTACGTTCTGGTGGCCCGCATGCTGAAGTTCATGCTTTACGGATGGCCGGAGATAAAGCCAAAGGCTCAACCGCTTATGTCACTCTCGAACCATGTAATCATCACGGTAAAACTCCTCCTTGTGCTGATGCCTTGATTACGGCTGGTGTCAACCGTGTGGTTACTGCTATGCAAGATCCTAATCCCCAAGTAGCGGGAAGAGGGCTTTATAAGCTGCAACAGGCGGGTATTGAAGTAGAACATGGGTTGATGATGGCGGAAGCGGAATCCCTTAACCGGGGGTTTCTGAAGCGGATGCGTACAGGGTTCCCGTATATTCAATTGAAGATGGCTTCTTCTCTTGATGGGAGAACTGCGCTGGCTTCCGGAGAAAGTAAATGGATTACATCATTACAGTCTCGTTATGATGTGCAGAAACTCCGCGCTCAATGTAGCGCAATTCTGAGTTCCAGCAGCACGGTTCTGGCTGATAATCCTTACTTGACGGTTCGTTGGAGCGAATTGGATGCAGAAACTCAGGCGGTTTATCCGAAGGAAAATCTTCGTCAGCCAGTGCGTGTCATTGTTGACAGTCAGAATCGTGTTGCTCCGCATCATCAGGTCATACAACAACCTGGTCATTGTTGGTTGGCTCGAACCAAAGCGGATGAAGATAACTGGCCTGAAAATGTAGAGCAAATACTGCTGCCTGCTCGTGATGCTGGTGTGGATTTAGTGTTACTGATGATGCAACTGGGCAAACGTCAGATGAATACGGTTTGGGCAGAATGCGGCCCGTTATTGGCTGGCGCATTGTTGAACTTGGGGCTGGTGGATGAGCTGGTTCTTTATGTCGCACCAAAGGTGCTGGGTGATACCGCTTGTGGTTTGTTTACTATTCCTGAACTTAAAAATCTAGCCGAAGCGCCAGAATTTAACATTTTTGATGTACAGCAAGTCGGGCCGGATCTTCGCCTGCGCTTGCGGCCTGTATACTGATTGGATGTATGAAATATGGGTTAGCGAAAAACGCCGTAAACCCTTGCCCAGTGCGGGCGGGGATATAAGGCGAAAAGCCCGGGGGGCTTTCAAGAACACTCAGGCGTTGACTGACTCTGAACGTAGGCTCTGAGTGTTTCGAGCGTTGCCCCTCCGGTGCTACAGACAAAGTACGATCTTGACCACAGCAACCCTGTTTTGCTCTGCATTCGTAGATGTGTATTCTGCTGGCGTAGTAGCCGTGATGATACTGATTTCAGGTTGTTAACCATCACGCTCACTGCCAGCTTTGGCGGGTATGCGACCAGAAGGTGTACATGATCCTGCTCACCGTCCATCTCTATGATTTCGCATTCGAGCTTTGCGGCGGCAGACAGGAATGCTTCCCGTAGCTGCTCAATCATATGCCTGTCAAAGAGCTTTCGACGGTACTTTGTCGTGAAAATCAGATGCACAACCAGTTTACTGACGCTGTGCCGTTTTCGGAGAAATCCCTCCAGTGCCTCATGCTGATGACTCAATTGATATATCCACCTAACCGGTTAAAATAGATGAATGA
>NZ_RCWA01000005.1 GCF_018448905.1 Photorhabdus heterorhabditis
TATCAATGCGGCGCTCAACATCCGGCGCAAGGGCATACAGGAATTACAGGCGGCGGGACTCGTCGTTTCTGCCCATGGAGGCCAGCGTAAATCCGTCACACAGACGGTTGCGGCCTGAGAAGTGGGAAGACTCGCCGTTTACGGCGGGGAGCAGTCACTTTGCTTGTTTTTATACTTTGTTGCTAAATCGGCAGGCGCAGCTAACGAAAGAATATGATAGAATCCGCCCCCTGCGGATATGAACAGATAAAGGAAGGCTATGAACGTAATCAAAGGTGTTGTTGCAGCTCCACAAGCCCGTGTGGCGATTGCTATTGCACGTTTTAACCACTTCATTAATGACAGTCTGTTAGACGGCGCGGTAGATGCGCTTGAGCGTATCGGTCAGGTTGCCTCAGAAAATATTACTGTTGTCTGGGTTCCTGGTGCATATGAATTACCATTGACGGTGAAGACACTGGTTGAAACTCAAAAATATGACGCAGTTATCGCGCTGGGTACAGTTATCCGCGGTGGTACCGCTCACTTTGAATACGTTGCTGGTGAATGCAGTTCCGGTCTGTCTAATGTGGCAATGACCAGTGAAATTCCAGTGGCATTTGGTGTTCTTACTACAGAAAGCATTGAACAGGCGATTGAGCGCGCTGGAACTAAGGCGGGTAATAAAGGTGCAGAAGCTGCATTAACCGCCTTGGAAATGGTCAATGTCATTAATGCCATTAAAGGCTGATTTTAGTTTTAATTAAGGGGAATCTTGTGAAACCTGCTGCTCGTCGTCGTGCTCGTGAGTGCGCTGTTCAGGCTATATACTCATGGCAGTTATCTGGCAATGACATTGCTGATATTGAATTACAGTTTTTGTCGGAGCAGGACGTCACTGATGTTGACGTAACCTATTTTCGTGAATTGCTGTCAGGGGTAGCTGTGAATGCGGTTAAACTGGATGCTTTTATGGCTCCTTATCTTTCCCGTCAGCTCGAAGAGTTAGGTCAGGTAGAAAAAGCCATTTTACGTATCGCTATATTTGAACTAAGTTATCGTGATGATGTCCCTTATAAAGTGGCTATTAACGAAGCTATCGAATTGGCAAAAGTCTTTGGTGCTGAAGATAGTCACAAATTCGTGAATGGAGTACTGGATAAATCGGGTCCAGCAGTACGTAAGAAAAGAAAGTAACTGCTTGCCGGGTTTTTCCCACCGCAGACGATGATTTGTAAGGCCGGTTATCCCCGGCCTTATGTTCATAATCATCAGTAACTTTTTGGGATTTTATTATGGCATGTGGCGAATTTGACCTCATTGCACGTTATTTTGATCGTCAGGCAACTAATCGGCGTGATGTCAATCTTGGTATTGGTGACGACTGTGCATTGATGACGATAGCCGATAAACAGCAATTGGCTGTTAGTACGGATACCTTGGTTTCAGGCGTTCATTTCTTACCTGATATCTCTCCTGAAGATTTAGCTTATAAATCTCTTGCTGTGAATCTTAGTGATTTGGCAGCTGTTGGTGCTGATCCTGCCTGGCTTTTATTGGCGTTAACATTACCGGAAGTGGATGAAAGTTGGCTCAGAGGGTTCAGCGATAGCCTGTTTGGACAATTGAACTACTACGGTATGCAACTTATTGGTGGTGATACCACCCTCGGACCAATGAGTCTGACGTTAACGATTCATGGTTTGGTTCCCGTAGGCAGAGCATTGAGACGTACTGGCGCAAGAAATGGCGATTGGATTTATGTGAGCGGATCGTTGGGTGATAGTGCGGCGGGTTTGGCTCTGTTACAAAACCGTTTGCAGATCGCTGATCCTGAAGCCTGTAGTTGGTTAATCCAACGTCATCTCAGGCCGCAACCTCGTATTTTGCAAGGGCAGGCGCTGCGTGGGCTGGCAACATCAGCAATTGATTTATCTGATGGATTGATTTCCGATCTAGGGCACATCCTGAAAGCCAGTCGATGTGGGGCCAGAATAAATCTGGATGCGATTCCTTACTCCGATGCGATGAGCCAATATATTGAACCACAGCAGGCTCTGATGTGGGCTTTGAGTGGCGGGGAAGACTATGAATTATGTTTTACCGTCCCGGAAAGGAATCGCGGTGCTTTAGAAATCGCTTTGGCTCATACTGGGGCTAGTTTTAGTTGTATCGGGCAGATTATGCCGGAATCGGAAGGAATTCGTTACTACAGCAATAATAAAGAGATTAAATTGGATCTGAAAGGGTTTGATCATTTTATTAAGGAAGAAACTCATGGATGAAGCAAAACGTCGTTTACGGATGGGTAATCCTTGGCATTTGTTAGCGACAGGTTTTGGTAGTGGTTTATCGCCGATAATACCGGGGACAATGGGATCTGTGGCTTCTATTCCATTTTGGTTATTACTGATGCAATTTCCAGAATGGATTTGCTGGTTGGTTATTATTATCGGGATGTTGTTTGGGATAATGATTTGCCAGCGTACTTCTGATGATATGAAAGTACATGACCACGGCAGTATTGTTTGGGACGAATTTATCGGTATGTGGATCACGCTGATGGCAATTCCAGTTATTAACTGGCAGTGGGTTTTGACTGGTTTTATTGTGTTCCGTATTTTTGATATGTGGAAGCCGTGGCCAATTCGCTGGTTTGATCGCTATGTTCACGGTGGATTAGGTATCATGTTGGATGATATTATCGCGGCTATATTTTCGTTCGTGATTGTCTGGTTATTGGCGTCCTATCAGGTTTTTGCTTTCTGATGTGCGCTAATGAGGTTGATATTAAGTTTGGCGCGCTGCATGAGTGTAGCGCATATTTTTCCTTTCAATAAACTTAAAGTTTTATTTTTATTTAAATAACATAAAATACATATTTATTTTAACTTAAGTATAAATTTTAAAAAAATTAATAATGTTATTGTTTATATCATATTTATGGTTGGTAAATGGGTATTTAATTGGCCTTTTAAATTGTAAAAAATACCTAATAGGTATATACCCTATTGATTTCAAGATGCATCGCGGCGGCAAGGGAACGAATCCCCGGGAGCATAGATAACTATGTGACCGGGGTGAGTGAGTGCAGCCAACAAAGAGGCAACTTGAAAGATGACGGGTATAAGTGTTAATTAATAATCTATGTTTGATAAGTGTTTTATATTTCAATTTCCTGTTTTATATGATATTTAAGTCAAACGGAAATCGATAGAAATGAGAAGTATGGCATATATCATCTGGTTTGTTTTTAAAATAATTCTTATTTTCTTAAAAAATAATTTATTTCATAATTTGGCTTTAGTGATTATTAAATAATTCTTGGTGAAAATTGAAAATATATCAGAGGATAAAACCAACATAATAACAGTTCCTATGGAGCTAAGACTGGCGCTGGAGGGATAAAAATAATATTTAAATACCGAACGTAATATTATGTAAATCTTGTTGTTATTATAATATATACCCAATAGATTTCAAGCCGCAGTGCGGCGGCAAGAGAACGCATCCCCAGGAGCATAGATAACGATGTGACTGGGGTAAGTGAACGCAGCCAACAAAGCAGCAGCTTGAAAGATGAAGGGTATAAAAGAATAGATTGAATTGGTTATTTTAAATAGAGACAAAATTATGTTATTAAATATTGATTTTGATAATGCGCTACAAGGTTTTTTATATCCTAACATACATGCTTTATTAGTTTCTCAGAATGACCAAATAGTTCTGGAGAAATATTTCTCTGGAGAAGATGAATGCTGGGGTGAAAAAAACGGCAAAGTGACTTTTGACAAGGACAAATTACATGACGTAAGGTCAATTACCAAAGGCATTTTAGCTATTTTATATGGAGCGGCGATAGAATATCATCAGGCTCCAAAACTCCAGGATAGGTTAATTAACGTATATCCTGAATATAGGGAAAACAATTCATATAATGGATTGAAAGTAGAGCATATTATAACAATGACATCAGGTATGGATTGGAATGAAAACTATCCATATGATGATATAAAAAATGATGAAATCGCAATGGAACATTCACCAGACAGGTATCATTATATATTTTCCAAACCAGTTATTAGTATTCCGGGCAAGAGGTGGAACTACTCAGGAGGATGCTCAGCATTACTGGGGGGCATAATTGATCGGACTTCTGGGCATACCCTATCTAATTTTGGAGATAAAACCTTATTTACCAAGTTAGGGATAAATCAATTTCATTGGTATAAAGGAAGGGATGGTATTGACTCAGCGGCATCTGGGCTTCGCTTGACAGGTCGGGGGGTGTTAAAAATTGGGCGATTGATGCTAAATAAAGGGCGGTATAACGGTATTGATATCATCCCTTCAGCATGGATAGAGGAGATCCTTAAAGTCCGGGTAAAAACAGATGATAGCGACTATAAGTGTTACGGATATCACTGGTTTATTGGCGGTTACTATTCTTGCCAGTTGAATAAATATTTTAAGTGGTTCTCTGCCATAGGAAATGGTGGTCAGGTCTTGTTGATATGCCCGGAGTTAGACGCTGTAGTTGTCATATTCAGCGGAGAGTATAATAAAGATAGCATTTGGGATGATATTAAAAAGTTGCTCGATAACTGTATTTTTCCATTGTTATCGGCGAGATATTTTAAATAATAAATATACCCGTCATCTTTCAAGTTGCTGCTTTGTTGGCTGCGTTCACTTACCCCAGTCACATCGTTATCTATGCTCCTGGGGATGCGTTCTCTTGCCGCCGCACTGCAACTTGAAATCTATTGGGTATATCTGTAATCAGGTGCATGGTTGGTTCACTGATTAAAGTAAATTAATAACATTATTCTCTCCTGAACAATGTGCTTAAAATTGTCTGTATATATATGCTAACAGGTATGATACTGATAATGCAGGCGATATTGCCGCCTGCATTAATATTAATGATTTTTGCTTATCTGGGCTTATTATTACTAATAGTAATAATAAGCAGAAATGCCGTGTAAGTTCCTGCCATTGTCCAGTTATTCGTATGGCATAACTGGCGTATCTTCATGGTATTTAGTTTCATGTAAATAAATGGTATTCCCTTCAATTTTACTTACTCCAAAGCATGCTTTGGGTGAGTATAAAACTTCATTTTCACCACCATTGTTAAATTGCAGGCCATAATCAACACGTAAACTCCTACCACTGTTACCTTGCACAACAAATAATATCGCACGTTCTCCTCTTCCGGCAACGCTAAATCCTTCTGCTACAGATTTAGTTTTTGACGTTGAGAAAAATTGAGCAGCCTTGAATACTGGAATTTGATCTGGGTTATTCCTTTTAGTATTTTCAAAATTCCTTACTAATTTATTATAACCGGCTTCTGTAATACCTTGTCCCCGATAAGTCTTTATCATTTTTCCTTGGGGCTGATAGAGATCATCTGCCGCAGCCTGAACTATGTCTTTTGTATTTCCTTGACAACTTTGCTCTATCAATGATTTCACGTTCTGCCATTCTTTTTGTCGATAATTATCAGCATGGGCTTTGTAGTATTCATTATAGATTGCTTTACTGCTGATGCTTGGTAAATCACTAAGATTATTTTTTCGATATATTGCTCTTGCTGCTTTATTTAATACTGAGCATCCAGCATTAGAGTGGTAAATACGTCCGAATTCTAACAACCTTGCGCTGGCTTTTTTATGATACTCAACAAGCTTAGCTTCTAACTTAAGCTTTTTAGATTGAATATTATTTAACGTATTATCAACTTCTTTTAATTCCATTTCCGCCGGCTTATATTTCAATGCGGTCTTTTCTTTCAGCGAAGAATCCTTTTCATCTAATACCTGCTTCTGATTTTTTAATTCATCTATTTTCTTCTGAATAGGTTTTATATCATCTTCTAATTTAGATATTTCACTTTCAAGTTTAGTAATATCTTTTTTTGTGGATTCTATTTTGTGTTTCATAAAGTTTATCGAAAGATTGTTATCCCCCGAATTATATTTATCTTTTGCTTGTGCTTTTTCTTCTGCGTAGCGATTTTTGTGAATAATATTTTTAATACATCCTGTATTGACTGGTTTTAGCTTTCCATTTTTTAGCCTTAATTCAGTTTCTCCTCCCAAATTTTTTACATTACTTAAACTTTCCATAGCTGTTGTGAGTTTAGAAATATTTTGATTATCATCTTTTACCCAACGTTGACGTTGGGTGATATTATCTGATTTTACACTTACATCACCCCGGAGTTTTTCTGAGTCATGTTGTATAACAGATAGTTGAGAGCGAATATTTTTACGTGCCTCTAAATTTTCAGGTGTGTTTTTTATTCCGTTGATTTTTCCTAAAAGAAGAAACTGTTTTTTTTCCAGCTCACTAGCTTTTGCTGACAAGCAACTTATTTCGGAGTTGATTGTATTAATATTGATACTATTGTGCATTTTCAAAACATAACTCTCCATATAAAAAATTAAAAATATTCATAAAAAAAAATTAGTTAAAATGAAATTGGTTAATTGAGTTAAATATCAGCCATTGAATTGGGTTTTACGCTATCTATAGCAAAAATTTTCAGCTATGGCTTCCCTTCTGATAAGCCTGCCTGTATATCATTTGTATGTAACAAAAACGACACAACATTATTAAAACAGGTATGATTTAAATTTTTGGTCATTTAAAATAGCTTCTTAATGGTTTTTTTCGTTACATTGTTCCTGAAACCCCAATAATGCTTTATGATTGATAAGTATGGGTTATTGTTGGCATAACGGTCCCTTAATATTATCCACTGAGATTTTAATCTCATCATTTTCATATTTCAAATTAACCTTTTTGAAAGGCTGTTGCTGGGTTTAAATTTATGTTGAAAGCATGTCCACATATCTAGGGGGCAATTTTTAATTTTTTACAAAGGTGCTCATCAATGAAATGATTACACTGTTATAATGATGAATAAAATGAAAAAAAGTGAAACTTTATTCATAATTTTCTTTTCATGATGAGTGGAGTTAATTGGTTAAAATTTTCTTATATACCCAATAGATTTCAAGATGGATCGCGACGGCAAGGGAGCGAATCTCTGAGAGCATAGATAACGATGTGACCGGGATGAGTGAATGCAGCCAACCAAGAGGCAACTTGAAAGATAACAGGTATATCCAGTGATAAAATTCGGTATGACATTACATACTTTCAAAATAAAAGCTGAACTGGTAATGAATGAAAGACATTGGGCTGATTAGATTCATATTTTAATTATGAAAAGAGTCAGATATTGAATATCTGTTTGCAAAGATAAATGAATCATCAAAAGTCAGAGCCAATGCTAGGCACTATGTTTTCGGAAACTTAATTTGTGGAACCAAAGCATTGTGTTTGAGCATACAATTGCGCCAGGCGCTGCCCGGATCTCCATTATCCAAAGTAGTCTCGGTAAAATAGGGAATTCCAGTTGTTACAGATTTGGTATAGTTACTGTTACCAAGTGGTTCAGATTGTGAACTTACATAGAAGGCAAATGTAAAAACATGTTTCCCCTCGTTCCCTGTTATTTTCTTAGAAAGCTCGGTTACACAATCTTTAGCTGAACTATTAATTTGGTTGAACTTTGTATCAGTCTGATTTTCTGTAGATATTTTTGTCGTACACCCGGTAATGAATATAGCTAGAAAAATTGAAATAATTAGACCGAATCGCATATTTTCCATCCTGGTGTTTGATTTGCTTGGAAAAATATTTTTAGAGTAACTCTTTTTAAATTTATGAGTAGAAAAATTTATCTGGGTTATTGAATGATTAAGTATACTCATGGCTCATTAGAATGAAAATCTATTTAACATGGTCGTATCTTTGTTGGCTCATATGGCACCTTGAAACACATTGATACCTATCATATGGCTCAAGAAATCTGAATTTCACATTTAGTAAGGAGAAAATTTAATTGTGGTCATTTTGAATCAATTGCAGTCGACAAAATGAATAGTTGGAAGAGGGAGAATTGAAAAATGTACGGCCAATTGGTGTTGTTAGATGCGGTTATGTCAGAGCCAGTAATAATTTTAACTGTATGTTTTTCTATATTGTTATATTAAAAGCTAAAAATTATTGTTTTCGTATTCAGTCAGTTAACAGAGAATACATGAGGGACGCTCCTGCGGCTATTTCATGTTTGTGATTTTTTCTGATTAGCCACATAAAATCAAAAAAAACTGAGTCTTTTTTTTTCACTGGTGATTTTACGATGGTATGGGTAGTCTTGTGCCTCGAATATAGGTTATTAACTGTATTCAATAATCTACTTCAGTATGAATGAGTAAAGTAGAATTCTATTTTTTATAAAGAGGTTATATCTAATGGCTGGGACAGTAAGCAAACCCAATTTAACAGATGGTCGACTGACTACGATTGATGCTGCTGGCACATTTCAGGAATTCATTAAAGTTGCAGATACAGCAATTGAAGAGTTTCTAACAGCTCATACCGAAGAAGGTGGGGCTTTAAACCTTTCATCTGCGGACTCATTAAAGCTTCAGCAATTGATGTCAGATCAAAGTATTGCCGCTCAAACAGGGACATCCACGTTAAAAGCGGTAAAAGATAATATCGTAGCGGCAGCACGTAATATCTAATATTTGCCTTGAAAAAAGGGTAGTAAAATATATTTTTAACATAGAAGAGTCTTTAATGGTACATTTGTTGAGTCCAGAAAATGCTTACTCTGGGGTGAACCTGGTAATATTGCTTTGCCTGGTGCTTCTGTCAGCTGTTTTTTTCATCTGCTTTTCGGGCTTTGTTAAGTACAATATTGTCTTGAATATTTTGAAAAATGCTATGGGGACTCAACAAATACCACCATCTATTGTTGTGAATCTATTAGCTGCCCTTTTAGCATTAAATAGTATTTGGGGAGATTTAGAGCCGGGTCTGGAAAGAATTAAGCCATATTTTACTGATACGTATGATAAATCAATACCGATAATTGATCCTATTGGCGGATTAGGGATTAGCAATAATGATCTGAGCAAATCAGGTGATGTGACTATGTATCATTTGGTTTCACGTATTGACGAATACTTCCCTGAAATAATAGCAAGGGCTGAACGCAAATCTCTGGAATTAGAAAAGTTATTTACTCTTCCCATAGAGTTTAATGATGGGAGTGGCAGTGTGCTTAAACCGTTGCTTGGGGGGCTAATACTGGATTTATACAAAGGGTTCGAATTGGGAATTAAACTCTATATGATATTTGTCAGTATAGATTTCTTGATTGCTATTATCCTTAGTGGTGTTGGTATGAGCATGCTATCGCCTACAGTCATATCAATACCGATTAAATTGGCTGTATTTTATTTTTCCGACGGCTGGACTATTTTGTTCAATACATTGGACGGATGATGGAAAATTTTCTCTTCCCCAGTTGGTTAAGCTATGCTGCTTTCTTCTTATTTCTGAAAATATATAATCCAACCCGATTGTTTCTTGACAATATAACGATCACTGCAATATCCGTATTTTTTGCTGTTTATGTGGGTTCTCAGGATTGGGGAGGAGCACCAGACTACCTTTGGGTTGTTAGGGCTGTGGTATTTGCATTGTTTGTCTCAGTTCCTTTTTGGTTGGGTAGTATGGTTGGTAGTATTATTCAGCAACTTTTGTTACTCAATGAACAATCGGTTCAGGATAAGCGGTTTACTGAAGAGTCTGAAGCATTAGCCAGGATGAGTGGTTTATTATTCATTATGTATGCTTTGGATAACGGTGCGTTATTTACACCTATTATTAACTTACTAAATGGTGACATCAGTATTGGCACTGGAGAGTACAGCGATATGGATTTTCAACGACTGTACTTTTTAATCGTTGGTTATCTGAAAATGACGGCAATAGTGGCAAGTAAATATATGATTGTCATCATATCTATTTCGATTTGTGTGGTAATGGTAGATCTATTTTTCAAAAAATCCTCATTATCAATATTTGTTACTGCCGACCTAAAAACAATACTCGTGATTATCCTTTTGAATACATGGTTTTTTAATGATCAATTGTATTTATTCCAGAAAATGACCGGGGTTTCCCATGAATGAAATATCAATTCCTTCACTTCATTTTGCTATACCAAATGAATTTTCAGATTTTCAGGAGATGATGACAAAAATGAGTCAAGAGGAGGAGTCACCAACTAAATTGGTATCAAATGAGTCGATAAAGTCTGATACAGATGATGAGATTATCCCTGATGAAGAGATGGCTGAAATTATAATTCAATATATGATAACTAATAATACAATTAAGATGTTAAAACAACATCAAGAAGCAATGAAGGAAATTTTAGATGAAGAGTAAGGTCGTATTTTTTTTCTTGCTATGCTTGATAGGCACTACAGCTAATGCACAAGTTATGCTGAAAAAAGATGAAATGAACCTCAAAGAGGCTTTAATTGCTATTGCGAAAGATGAGCAATTAAAACTGGTAGATGGTCTGGATGATAAGACAAGTCGACAGCCGTTAACTCAGGTGCTGAGAGGAGAAGGCACAGAATTATTGGCTAAACTTTCGGATGTCTATGATTTTGACTGGTATATTTATGGTGGGACGATAAGCGTACAGTCAGGGCAGTCTTATATAAATTATACCTATAAACCGAAGAATATCTCTCCCGAAGTCCTGTTAACTGAGCTTGAATATGCTTTTCAAACTAATAGTACGATAAAGATAAAATTGATAGAAAGAGGAAACTCTTTATTGTTTTCCGGGCCTCGTAATTTTATCAATGATGTTCTGTCATACTCGAGCATGACAGACAATAACGAATTTTTGGAAAACGGTAATGATCTTGAAATTGCCAGGATTGAGTTTAACTATCTATCGGTCGTTGACCGTAATATCAATACCTTTGGTGGGTCGGTTAATTTCCCTGGGGCAGGTTCACTTATTTCTGGTGCTCTTTCAAATATGGGCCAATTTAAAAATGCGGCAGATGGTGAAATGCTGGAACGTGCCTACAAGGTAAAGTTAAATGAGGGTGATAAGCAAAAATTAGAGCAGGAGGAAAAAACATCAAAAGTTCAGGTTATTCCAGGTACTAATGCCTTACTGGTACGCGGTACCCCGGACGAAATTACACTGGCAAAACGCATTGCCTCAATGATTGATGTTAAAGGAAAGCAATTGATGTTTTCCCTGAAAGTGTATGATGTCGCTGCGGACAGAACAGAGCACTTTGGTGCCGACAGCTCAATGCTGAATGGTTCTACAGGAATATATGACATATTGACTCTGCCTTATTCCGCGACCAAGGATTTTTTAAATAACTTTCAGGCCATGTATAGTAATGGATTAGCACGAAGCGTTTATTCTACTAACCTACTTATATTGGAAAACCATCAAGGGCATTTTGGTAAGAAAGATACGATAACGGTGAATCTGGTTTCTAATAAAGAGGTCGAGAGCCTGAAGATAGAGGCGGATAATAGCCTTTATGTTACCGGTCGTGTACTTCCTTCCGGTGGTGTTCAGGCTAAGCTTGAATATATCGAGGAACACTTTGATGATGATAAAAGTAGTAACCAGAATGGCGTTTCCCAGCCGCCAAAAATCAGCTCGCAATCATTATCCTCAGAAGCATTTATTAAACCAAATGAAACGATTATTTTGGGTGGTTTTGATAATATAGAAACGCTATCTTCTGAATCAGGCGTGCCAGTTTTATCGAGTATTCCGTTATTAGGTGAGATATTTAAAAATACCAAGTTAACGAAGCGTAAATACAAACGATATATTGCGGTTTCATTTCAGGTGATTGATTAATGTTGCAACGGTTTTTTAAAATCAAAGAGTCCTATCAAGATATGGTTATCTGCTATGTGAACGTTGATACGTTTGTCGGGCAGGAATGTCTGGTACATACCGTTGAGGGCGAGCGTATCCGAGGGGAAATTATGAAAATAGCCGGGCATCAGATAGAAATAAAACTGCTACAACCCGGTACTGTTCAGCGTAATGGAAAAGTTGAAATTCCATATCGTCGATTTTGTTTCCCAATGAATGAGGATGCGCTGATAGGGAAGGTTATTAATTGCTATGGTGAATCACTTTATGGTGATGCCTATCTTGAAAAGCATAAAGAATATTTTGACTTACCTATTTCGATTGAACCTATTCCTTTGAAAAATCGGGCTTCAATTGAAAAAGTATTCCCGACTAAGTTGAAAATAATTGATGGCCTTTTTACTATCGGAGAAGGGCAGCGCGTAGGGTTATTTGCCCCAGCAGGGGCAGGAAAAACCACTACCGTTTCTATTATGGCTAATAATATGGATGCAGATGTTGTAATCTTTGCCATGATTGGTGAACGCGCTCGTGAAGTCGTTGAGTTTTTGGAAGGAGAAATAGGTCCAGAAGTCATTAGGAAAGCAATAACAATTGTGTCGACGTCCGAAGCTAATCCATTAGAGAAAGTCCGTTCTGGTTTGGTTGCTGTTTCTATTGCCCGTTATTTTATGGAGCAAGGGAAAAAAGTGGTGCTCTATTTTGACTCTTTAACTCGTTTTGCCAGAGCTCAAGCAATGCTGGATGGAACCCCTATTCAGGGAGGAATACCTATCGGTGTTTCTCTCGCCTTGTCACGATTAGTCGAGAGTTGTGGTAATTCCGTTTATGGTTCGGTTACCGGTATTTTTACCGTGTTAATTGAAACTGATATTGATAGCGATCCTATTGCACATGAAGTTAAATCTTTAATTGATGGGCACCTGGTTTATTCAACGATGATTGCATCTACGGGAAGATATCCCGCAATAGATGTACTGAAAAGTAAAAGTCGATTGCAGAATAAGATTCAGGATAAACGTTATGTACAAATGTCTGAACGGATTAAAGATATGGTATATCGTTACTTTGATGTTGAATTATTGATTCGTGTAGGGGAATACGAGAAGGGTAACGATTTATTGACCGATAATGCAATAGAACTCTATCCAGAAATTATGAATTTTCTAAAGCAAGGGTATGAAGGGGTAGAGTATGAAGAAACCCTCCAAGAGATGGAAAGAATTCTGTCAGATTATTAGCATTATCGATATCGGAATTGGTAAGCAGCAAAGGAAATTAAAAAAACTTAATAAACAACATGATATGTTGAGAATGACTATTACCGATTACTGGCAAGATGTACAAACAGCGCAAAGTAAGCTGAAGATGTTAAATGTTGAAGATGAGGTTGATGCGCTAAAGTTTTTTTTTAGGCGCAGAGAGAATATTCGATCGTTAATAGAATCTTTGGTATTTGATGTATCTGTCGTTCAGCAAGAGTTAGAAAAAATAGAAATAGAAATAGCAAAAGCAGAATCGGAAAAACTGAGGTTAGAGAAGCGGAAAGATGTATTGGATGAATTAAAAAAACAATTGACTTAAGAGGCGGGAATGAAACTAGAATTAATCAGTATAGATGAGCCTGAGTCTTTGAATTCTGATGATGCAGATCAGGGTTTTAAAAGTGTTCTTAAAGAAACAATGAATGATGTTAAATTTGTTAAAGAGATGAAACGAATGTCATCGATTCATAAAGATAAAAAAAGGAAGGTGAAAAAAAAAGAACCGGATAATCTTTGTTTTTCATCTTTCCAAGCCTCATCTAATTTACAGTTTAATGCTGACAGAGCGCTAACTAATGATAACGTAAGTATAGGGGGGGAACTTTCACTGCAAGGATTAAGTGATAAGGCTAGATTGGGTCAATATAATAAAGCCTTGCTAGGCAGTACTCGAGTGCGTGAAGGTTTCCAGCCAACAGAATCTAATTTACGGTTTAATGCTGACAGAGCACTAACTAATAATAAAGTGAGCATGGAGGGGAAACTTTCACCGCAGGGGTTAAGTGATAAGGCTAGATTGGGTAAATATAATAAAACCCTGCCAGGTAATAATCGAGTTCAGCGGGAAGGTTTCCAGACAGAATCTAATTTATGGTTTAATGCTGACAGAGCACCAACTAATAATAAAGTGGGTATGGAGGGGAAACTTTCACCGCAGGGGTTAAGCGATAAGGCTAGATTGGGTCAATATAATAAAACCTTGTCAGGTAATAATCGAGTTCAGCGGGAAGGTTTCCAGACAAAATCTAATTTACGGTTTAATGCTGACAGAGCACCAACTAATAATAAAGTGGGCATGGAGGGGAAACTTTCACCGCAGGGGTTAAGTGATAAGGCTAGATTGGGTAAGTGCAATGAAGCCTTGCCATATAACACTCAAATTCAGCAGGAAGATTTCCAGACAGAAGATGTTTCTCAATACATTCATATTTTCTCCGACATAGTAAAAGAGAATCCATTATCATTACCCTATAAGTTCCAGCAGGGATTGCAGTATCTATCTATGGTGTCGCCAGAAAGGATAGTGAATTCATACGTTCCAAAGAATAATCAAATAAAGGGTACTCAGGATTTTAACCATTGCGATAGGGCGGTTGTTGGAGCAAGATTTTCTGCTGTAGAAGTTAGTGTTGGCCCTATGTTTAAAAATACTGTCTATAAATCTAATTCATTGTATTCGAATATTTCTAATTTCGACAATAGTACTGGTTGGATTCAAAATTCATTACTAAATGAAAGTATAAAATATACCTATTTAGCTAATCTGAAAAATTCACCTGCTGATGCATTTTATCGCAACCCGGTGGCTCGTAATTATCGTGTTTTCTTTAAAGGTATGCGCTATTTATTTAAAATAACTGGAGAAAAAGCATGGTTCAATGAGGGAGGCGAGGATGACTGCTCTTGATGTTGCGGCATTGTGTTTGAGTATTTTGAAAGATGGAGTTTTCATATTTTCTATCTGGTTTGTTATTACTGGTGTGTCTGTTGGTCTGTTACAAACTATATTCAGTGTACAAGATCCAGGGTTGCCATTAACTGCAAAGTTGATTGTGCTTTTCATTCTTTTAACCCATGCAGGGAAAGATGTGTACGAACAGTTTCAATTATTATTTAGTGTTTTGTAATTTGTTATTAACAAAAGTAAATTTATAAGGATGATTACGTTGAAAAATTTTAGAAATATTATTTCCAGAGTTTTAATTGAGAAGTTAGGTTTGGATGCGGTGATGTTGTCACGGCTTGATGGCAATAAACCTGTTTGTATTGAACTAAACGGCGGGGCAGAGATATATATAACCTATGACGATGATTTTACATTACTAATTTTTATAGAAATACCAATTAAAGATTTTCGGGTTCTACAAATGAAATCATCACAAGTTATGGAGGTTTTTATAGCAGATGAGGAGTTACATATGAATGTGAAACAGAAAAAACTTGTTGTACTCACTCATCTGGATGTGGAAAGTAAAAATTTAGATGATAAATTGTTAGATAAATTAGTATCCTTTAATATTGTCTATGAAATCATTAATGGGTGAAGTAAAAGTTAAAATTGATTAATTTATTCACCCCTGAATTAACATGAATGTTAGTGAATTGAGATGGTGGAAGGTTTTATTAAAAAGACAGTTTTAATAATGGTGAATTATCTCGATAACAACTGGCCAGTAACAACAAGAAAATAATAGGTAACCTGCCTTTTGGCGGGTTATTTGACGGACTGTGAACTCTACCGTTAGTACAGTTTTTCCATGCTAAATTTTGTGGTTTTGAGTGCAACCACATTCAAATGTCAAATGATAAAAAGGAAAAATATTTTGGTTATGGCTATGACTAAGTAGAGATGTCGCATTTTCTGAGACTTCGATATAAAGCTGAATTATCTGCCGGTTTTGTAATATAAATCTATATGTTTTATTTTTTTTGAAATAAAAAACTATATTTTATGTGATTTTCAATGCAACTTCCTTTCTTCAAGGTACTTATGGCTGAATATGATGGTATGTGAAATAAAGTGCTGCTTGATGAGGTTAGTTGAATAGTATCGTTGTGTAGAAGGCTTGGGGAGACGAACGTCATCTGCTCCCATTGGGAGGGAAGATCTTATTGCTGAGATTTGTTTGAGCTCCTTATTATATTGATTAGCCAGACATTTGGTGTGAATTTTAGAGGCGTTATAAAATGAAAGATTATGTTATTGGCCGGAATGTATTTTTTAACAGCTTAACATGTAATATTTCATCTACAGTTCAGGAAATAACGTTAGGAAGTAGGGAAGCAAGCCTGTTAGAGTTATTCTGTAAAAATCCAAATGAAGTGATTAATAAGACACAGATCCATGAATCAGTGTGGGGAGCAGTGATTGTTAATGAAACGTCGTTGACTAAGGCTGTTTCTAATCTTCGGAAAGCGTTATCTGGATTTGATGATTTGACTTGTGAAATAAAAACTATACCAAAAGAAGGATATATTTTTATCATTGATGAAAAACTTGATAATTGGTGTATTAAAGAAAATTTGTTACCTAAAGAAGTTAGCTTATCTTTTAGTCGTCAAGATAAAAAAATAGATGCTGTTTCTGATGAACTGAGCCTTCAAAGTAGCATTTTTCCTGCGGTTAGTAAGTCATTTTTAAATCTAGTATATATCGTTATTCTTTCATCCTTATTTTCATCAGTGATAACGACAGGATTAATCACATTTATTAGTCAGCGCTGAGATTACAGTGGTTTTGTAATAATACAGTCCTTATCCTTCAATAGAATAAGTGCCTAATAAATCGAAATTATTTGGCTGGGAAATGTTAAATTCATGAGTGATATATGTAGACTACTTGGTAAATTCAAATTTTTGAATCAAGATGAATTCTGAAAAATTCACTATACAAGCAGTTTCAGGCTGGTACTTTGGTGGTAAGTATGGTTGTGTTGTCAGACAGAGGATAATGAGTTAAAGATGAATGATTTTGAGATTGCGAGTATACGGAACGAGCAGGCGACTGTTTTTGAAAAAACTTATAATAATGTAGGTGAAGGTTTTAAAGAGATATTTGATGTTTTGAACGAAGTTAATGCGAGTGGAGGGCATATAACAGTTACGGACACTTTCGCGCTTCAGCAAGCTGTGTTCCAGTTTTCGATGTATCAGGAAATGGTAACAAAGGTAGCCTCTAAATCTGCAACAGCTGTTAATGATGTTATGAAGGCTCAGTGATGATACGTTTGAGAAATGTGATTCGTGGTTTTCTCTTTTTTTTGTTAGTAGGATGCCATGATAGCAATGGAGTCTCTATTGCTATGTTTGAATCGGCAGATATTGCGAATAAAGTATTAGTATTATTGAATCAATCTCAGATTAACGCCGACTTGGTTTCAACAAAAAATGGTTATTCTATTTTCGTTAATGAGACTCACGTTATGGAAGCAAGGACCCTACTATCAAGGTTCAATTTTTACTTTCAGACGGAGGATCTTAATGATTTGTTGGAATCAAAGTTTGCAAGTTTAAGCAAGTTAGAAAATATTAAAAGTAATCTGTTAGAAGGGAGAGAGATATACAATAAGCTGAATGTCATACCTGATGTATTACGCTCTAATGTGATGGTTTCGGGTAATGAAAGTAAAAGAGTCTCCGTTCTTATCATTAGTATTAAAGAATTAGATGCTACCAGTAGAAGTAGTATAGAAAAATTCTTGAAAGGCATTGTTTCTGAACGAGATATTCTAACCGTTGAATATTTAGTACAATCGATAGTTGATGAAAAAATCTAAAAGACATTACTATAAAATTCTTCATTACTATTTGGTAAAGGGTTTTCTGAATGAGGAAGCATTTAACATTATTACTGAGTTAAGTGATGAAGAAATTGTTATGTGGTTTTCTTCGTCCAGAACCAGAGTGTCTAAGGTCATTGAGTTACTTTCACTCGTGGCTCAATATCAGAGAGCGAGGTTAAATTATACTGGGTTAGATTGGTTAGGTTATAGAAAAAAACTGCCGCAGAATTATTATTTGTGGTCTGAGGCGGCTTTTTTCAGAGAAATACCTGGAGGTTATACTTCGCAAGAGCTTGGTCTTATCGTATTAGCGGCGGTTAATCGGCGTCAGGCAATTGTTTGGTCCTTAAGACTGGGTGTTAAGTTACCAGAGGGGCGGGTTATAGTGGGGCGTCCTGAATATTTAAAATCTCTTATTTTTGGGATGATTGAAAATAATGTTAAATAAAGAGAAAGAGATACTTATATGAATCATCAGTTAAATGTAAAAAAAGATAATGATGCAAGTGATGATTTTGAGGTTTTTTTGGATTCTCTTGATGGAAAAAGGATAGAGAGAGAACTTGCGACATTAGCAAAATCAAATAAAATCACAATAAATCAACTTAAATCAATATACAATTTAGGCGTTAAGTTTTATGCTAATATGCAGCTAAAGGAAGCAGAGGCAGTATTTTTATCCTATTCAGTTCTTAGTCCCTATGATCATCGGGGGCCTGGTAGCCTTGCCTCTATCTATTTAGAAAAAGAAGAGTTTAGAAAAGCGTTGGATTTATTAAGTGTGTTGAAAACATATCCAACCTGTGATTTAGATGAAGTATTGATAAATATTGCATTGTGTCACTATAAATTAAAAGAGTACGCAAATTCTAGCGCTGTATTTTATATTGTTAAACCAGAGAATTTAAGTGATTTTTATTGCAAACGTTATCAATTTTTACAGCGGCAGCTTAAGCCCTATATTGATACTTGAGAGATAAATATTTTGATTAACATCTTAAATACGCTGAGCAGATCGCCTATTGAAATAGCTCCCTTATCTCAGGATGATGGTTCTGAAGGTCAGGAGCTTTTAGTGATAAAACGCTCTGAAAACCAACTTGAAAAGATTGACCAGAGTTTGGTGACAATGCCTAATGATGCCAATGCATCGGTGCTAGCAATGATAGCCACACAGCAAAAACAGGTTGTACTGGCAATGCTAGGCGTCAATGCTGAACAGGCAATTGCTCTGGCATTAGCTAGCAGTATTGAGATTTACGCGCAAAAATTAGAGTTCATACAAGGATGGACTAATGGCGGCGTAGAAATGTTTAGATCCTGCTTAATGTTGATGTTTGAAAATAAAAAAGCTGATGGGATTCAGCCAACTGATCTGGAGGATTTATTCCAGCTGGCGTTACTCGAGATCATGTGTAATCCACAAGAGTATGGGCTGGAAAGTTGGTACGAGCAGAATAAAGTAGATATTAGCCATATATTGGAAAGTACAGGTAGTGGCAGCCATTCCTTGCATGAGACGAATTGGAACTCCCCAGAAAAGCTTGGCGCTGTGGTGGTTAAACTTTATGACAGCATCATGAGCAATGGCAATATTCCTCCTGACTCATTTCTCGGTCAAATTATGTATGAGCTGGAGAAGGCCGGTGGGGGACAAGCCATATCCGATCAGATAGTCAGTGGATGGACGGATGATTATGGATGGTGGGTTAATCGAGATAAGCCCGGAAGCGCTACAGAAATCAGCCCTATGCTCAGACTGTTTCTCTTGAGTTCATTGCTGGAAAATAAAGAAATGAGCAAGGAATCTGTTGAGCTTATTCTAACGGGATCTGTGGACGAAATAGATGCATTCGTTGCTTCAGAATTTGATGGGCAAGAGGGTAAATATAAGAGTGCATCATTGCAGTGGCTTATTGATCATGCTAATTGGCAGATGCAAGATAAACATAATACCGACCAGATCGATTGGATAGGTGATGGAATCGAAATTAAAGAGCTGAAAAAATTATATAGCGAATTCCCTAGTAGAGAGTTATCGGAAGATGAATTAGAAGAAATTAACCGTATTGGTGATCAGGTGAAAATGATTCAACAAACACTCAAATATTGGCTTCAGATCTGCAAGGATGAGCAATTAGCAATAGCTCGTAATATTTGATAAAAAATTAAACAGATGAATGCTTAGACTTTCTAAAACATGACAGGGTGCTATTATTCAACACCACATTTGATAGCGTCGTTTTATGATGATAATTTAATGCTGATATTTATAAAAATGAGAATTAAGAAATATACCCAATAGATTTCAAGTTACAGTGCGGCGGCAAGAGAACGCATCCAACAAAGCAGCCGCTTGAAAGATGAAGGGTATAGATGAAGTGTGATGAATATTTCGAAGATCTATTCAACCAGTAGCTGGTTGTGGTTTTTATATACCCAATAGATTTCAAGATGCATCGCGACGGCAAGGGAGCGAATCCCCAGGAGCATAGATAACTATGTGACTGGGGTGAGTGAGTGCAGCCAACAAAGAGGCAATTTGAAAGATAACAGGTATATATATTTTATCACACGTTAAATGCATGCTCGGGTTTTATTTTTAAATCAAAGAGTTTAAATTATTTTATTTTGATTTTTATTAAATTAAGCATCAGAGAATCAGAGAGTAGACTAATAGGAAAATATCAATGATTCACACTTTGTATCCTTCTAGTAGGTCGTCAAATGAAATAGTTCCCTTTGATCATAATGACGATGCTAAAGGCCAAAAGCAGTTGGCCATGAATAACATAAAAATTATAGAAGGTTCTGAAATTCAACATGAAAAGATTGACCAACGTTTAGCGACAATGCCCAATGACGCCAATGCATCGGTGCTGGCAATGATAGCCACACAGCAAAAACAGGTTGTATTGGCAATGTTGGGCATCAATGCTGAACAGGCAATTGCTTTGGCACTAGCTAATAGTATTGAGATTTATGCGCAAAAATTAGAACGCATACAAGGGTGGACTAATGGCGGCGTAGAAATGTTTAGATCCAGCTTAATGTTGATGTTTGACAATATAAAAGCCGATGGGGTTCAGCCAACTGATCTGGAAGATTTATTCCAGCTGGCATTACTTGAGATTATGTGTAATCCACAAGAGTATGGGTTAGAAAGTTGGTACGAGCAGAATAAAGTAGATATTAGTCATATATTGGAAAGTACAGGTAGTGGTAGTCATTCACTGCATGAGGAAGCATGGAATAGCCCAGAAAAGCTTGGCGCTGTGGTTGCTAAACTTTATGACGGCATTATGAAAAATGGCCAGATTCCTTCTGGCTCATTTCTCGATCAAGTTATGCAAGAGCTGGGGAAGGCCGGTGGGGGAAAAGCCATATCCGATCAGATTATTAAAGGGTGGAAAGATGAATATGGGTGGTGGCTTAACAAGGGCGGAGGAAATATAAATATTAACGATCCTACTTCTGCCACAGTAATAAGCCCTATGCTTAGATTGTTTCTTTTAAGTTCTTTGCTTGAGAATCAAAGTATGAGCAAGGAAGAAGTTGAACTGATATTGACTGGCAGTCTGGAAGACGTGGATAAATTCGTTAAAGATAAATTTGAATTAGATGATAAAGACGTCAAGTATTCCAGCGCTTCTTTAAACTGGCTTGAAGCAAATACAACCTGGCGGATGTTGCCAGACGGTCGTCTTGATTGGCTTGGTAGCGGTATAGATCTTAATGATTTGGTTAATTTATATAGTAATTTCCCTGGTAGAGAGCTATCGGAAGATGAATTAGAAGAAATTAACCGTATTGGTGATCAGGTGAAAATGATTCAGCAAACACTCAAATATTGGTTTCAGATTTGCAAGGATGAGCAGTTAGCAATAGCTCGTAATATCTGATGAGAAATTAAAAATATCACTTCTGAGATTTATTCTCAGTGTTACGGAGTTCACGTTCTTTTGGTTAAACGAACTCCATTTACCAGGCCCGTATGGAGGTTAAATGACTAGCATCAATGTTATTTCTGATGTCGGATATATCCGCACGGAAGAAAATAAAGAGCAGCAGCTTGAGCTGCAAAAATCAGGGCAAAAAGGTTTGCAACCATCAGCTTCTCCATCACAGCCTCTGCCAGGCAGCACACTATCGGAGAATGCGTTGTGGCGAATGATTGCTGAGGCGGCTAAGACATTGGCTAATGGAATGTCTGGCACAGCTAAAGAAAATTCAGAAGCTAAGAAGGCGTTGATTGCAACATTAAAGGATGCACAAATCGCACAATTGAATGAGCGTATGCAGAAATTGGAAGAGCAGGCAGCGGCTGAGAAGAAAAAAGGTTTTTGGGGCAAGCTTGGAATGGCCCTTGGCTTTATTGCTGCTATTGTCATAGCCCCGTTTAATCCGGTTATGGCCGCAGTGATGATCGGTACTATGGTCGCTGCAATCGTCGTGCCTAAGGTTGTAGATAAAATTCTTGAGGCTTGCGGTGTTGATGAAAAAATTCGCAATTGGGTAAACGTCTCATTAGAAGTGATCATTGGCATCGTGGGGGCCGTGTTGAGTTTTAACCCAGGCAATATCTTAGCTTCTGCGAGTAAAACTATCGCCAGTACGACGGCTAAAGCCGTAGAACTGGTTGAGAAAGCCATGAATGTGCTTAAATCCTTTAAAGCGTTCAACACGATTGCAGGAAAAGCGCAGAATATTATTAATAAAGCATTAAAGTTGCTGGAACCTTTATTTGCGAAGATACAAGAGTTTGCCAAAGGTGGTAAATTGGCAGCAGCGAGAATTGGTCAGGTAACATCCGCTTCATCCGATGTTGTTTCTGTGGTCGGAAGTGGTTATGCCATCAAATCTGCTTCAGTAATGAAAGATCTTGAGGTTAGTAAGGCTGAACAAGAAGAGATGGAAGCCCGCTTTCAGCAACTTCAAATTATGTTAAGTACGGCGATGAAAGCATTGACGAAATCGTTTGAATCTCTTTTCAAAATCAAGAGTGATGAACGTGAGTTTAATCAAAAGATGCTTAGTATACATTTGTAAAAAGGAAATGAGATATGTCAAACATTCAATTCAGTGCTGTATCCGCTATGACATCTCCGTTCGAAGACCAACTTAAGACCGGGGTAGAGAATAAGGAATTACAGGTAATTAGCGCAAAAATGGCGAATATTGAGCCTCTGGCTAAGTCTCTAAATCAACAGGTTGAATCGGGGACTGTTAGCATGGGCCAGCTAATGAAACTGATCGGTATGATAATCGATTCATCAAAAGAGTTGCGTTCACAGTTGCTGTTCAATCGAATTGATGAAGCGATGTCCACGTTGGAACTGGGCATTGCTCTGGCACAAAACAAAAAGGAAACTGCGCAGGTTAAATTTGGTATTAATATGGCTATATCTCTTGTTTCCATGACGATACAAACCGCATCTGCCTACCAAACCAGCAAGTTTAAGACAGTAAAAGATAAACATTTGCCGGAGGGCAAAGTTTCTGATCTTTCGGCACAACAGCGTAATGACATTTCCGCAACATTACAGCAAGCCAGAACGGCTAAATATAATAATGTTACTAACTTAACTCAAATGTCCAATAAGATTGGCTCTGATGGGGTTGAGTTCTTACATGCGGATAATGTGCGACATGATGAGGAAAATCAGGCATCAAAAGAGACGAAGCAGAAATTTGACGAGCAACTGACGCAATTCATTGAGAGTTTAGGTAATGAATTGGTGCAATTGCTAAAGATGATGGAAGCTATTCAGGGTGCAGCTTTGGTTACTAACCGTTAATTGAGGAGGAGCGAGCGCTTGTCGCTCGCACTATCAGTATATGGCGATATTACCAACTTCTTTTTCACAGTTTAGGGGAATTAGGGCTATTTCATCGCCTGAATCTCCAAGCCGAGCGACTGAACATAAACTTAATGATAAGGGTAAGATTCGCCGAGTTCGTGATATCAAATCCGCTGAGCGACTGGTTAAAAAAAGACCTAAGTTATTCCGAATTAGGTCTGTTCAATCAACGCGAAGAAATCAGCGCGATTTTGCCAGACGAGTTAATGGGGATCTTCTTAGAGCAATTAGTGACTGGCATGGCTACGTTGATCAGTTACCTGAACCAGAAGAGCTGGATGATGCTACGCTCTTTGTTGTTCAATCAGCATATCATTCTCGCTATTTATACCCCAAAGATGTTTATGAAAAATTAAGTGTGTATCTTGAGAAATTAGAGATGAATACTGATGATTTACTCGAGGTGGATGCTGAACTTATTCAAAATCTTTTAGCAAGAGACAATGTCATATCTGATTTGATGACGCTATTAAATTTATGCCGTTGTTACGAAAAGCATAAAGTTAGATTAAAGCAAAGAGGTGTTAATGAATAAAAAAATACCTTCGAAGAAAATCAGACATTCTAATACCAGCAGTTTACGTCTGGACCCTTATGAAATGCTTAAGAATAAATCAAAACGATTAAGCTGGAATGGATTGTCAAACCCAGACATTTTTCTTGATAAGGCCGCGACTATTGAGTGGTTTTCCCTGCTGCGTGATTACTCTGATGAAATGGTAAACTTAGCCATTATTGAAGGGATTTTTGATAATAAATTTCATAATATTTCATTTATCTTGAGTTTGGTTCAGTCAGAGGATTTCAGGGAAAAATCCTCTATGGAAGTTTATAATTTATTATATAATTTTGTTTGCAGTATGCCAAAAACACTCCGGGACTGGATTGATGATGAGGATTTTTCAATGAGTCAAAACGTCTTGGCTTTACTATCGAAAAACCGAGGGAGTGTTTAAATGGAAGAGAAGGAAAATTTTTTACCTTTGCTTGAATTAGATGGTGCTTTTTTTAAACAATTTAATCGGGTAGCAGGTAAACGCTTTGATAATGAAGACTTATCTATCGATTTTAATGGCTTACATAATACAGATGATTTAGAACAGGATGTTTTTCTTCTACGTATTGAACATGTAGGAATAAGTGGCGAGTTTTACCTATCCTGTTTAGAGGCACGGCGAATACTTAATGTAGATACTAAACTATTCTCCCCCTCTTATCTTGAGTATATTTTTACTCATCATATGGGAAAGTATGGCATTCAGTTTGAGCGTTATATCAGTAAGAGTGAACGGGAGCAGCAGTCTATTTTAGTCTCTGCTAAGGCTAAAATACACGATGAATACTACTCAATCCTGTGTGATTTAAACTACTTGAAGATTGATTCGGAATATCTCCGAGGGCGAAAACGTTCCTGGCCAGGAACATTGAAGTTGTCTCTGGATGTGATTTTGTTTGAAACATTACTGGAAACGCAAGAGATTCGTGATTTAAGTAATGAAGATCTTGTTTTATTATGTGATAAATAAATGACGAAAGACCATATTGAATCTTTTTTGCTGCGCCTGGAAAATAATGAAGAGCAAGTGATTGAGTTTTTTCAGGATTATTTGCTTTTTCCGATTCTTCCTTTTTTCCAGTTGGTACATATTGTTAATACTGAAGAGATCATGGAGGCGTTGGCAAACATCGATAAGACATTTGATAGCATGATGATTCGTGTAGATGGGTATTTAACGGCTGTTATTTCTGAAAATAATTATCAAGAAAAAGAGCTGATAAATATGGTCATTCACATTTTACAAATTATGAGATTTTAATATGTCAGGATCTGGAATAAGAATATCTGTTACCTCAGGTAATAATAATATCAATACCGCTTCTCCAGTAGTTGAATCTGAAATATCTCAAGTGGGTGTCATAAATTCAATTATTACAGGAGGCAGCAGCCAAAGAATACATGCGCATAATGAGCTGCCGTCTGCTGTGCATGTAGAGTCACCTTTGTTGCCGTTAGCAGATAAAGAAACAACAGCAAAAACAAAGAAACAAGCAAAATTGAGAACATCCAATTCAATCAGTAATAAGAGTAAAGCCATAGCTCATGTAGGGACCTTAACTCTCGCTTCTGTTATTGGAATTGCTTTGGCTCCATTTACCGCAGGAATCAGTTTGTTACCTACGGCATTTGTGGTGTTGTTTGGTAATGCTTCTGCTATGGCGATGTATGGGGGTTCCCAGTATTTACTAGGTAATCCTCAAGGAAATAATGAGAATAAATCGGATATAGATAAACCACGGGAGCCGTTGAATGAGCCAGACTTTCACTCCCCTAATAGGTCAGCACGTCGTTGGTCAGTGCCTGTTGTTGATGAAGAAGCTCAGCGACCTGATATTTCTGAAACTGATCATTCAGAAGAAGTAAAAATAGATAATCCAGAAAGCGAGGGTGAAAAATCTGAACGTATTGATCAAGACATGATTGATGAGAAAGCTCGCTCTGAAGATAAAAATAATGATAAGCATCAACCCACGCTTATTGATCAATTAAAAGAAAAGTTCAAAGATGTTCCGGTTATTAAATACGTTGAACACGAAAATGAAATTGATCAAGTGGACTTTACTGATCAATTGCAGGAATTGCCGAATTCAGAAAATATCATAAATTCTTCGGACATGGTGGCTGTAGCGCAGCGAATGATTCATCTTGAAAATGGGATGAAACTCTATATAGGTGAAGTAGTGCCGTTGACGGCGGAATCTGTGCCAGCGACAGAACGAATCCCTCAGGTTGCCAGCCCAACACCGGGGACTACGGCGGCGGCTGAGAAACAAAAACAATGGCCGCCAGTGAAGGTGGATTACGGAGTGAAAACTTCGCAGGGGGCGGTATCCGGGCGGGGCGATAATCATACCCGCGGCGTGAGGCATAACGCGCCAGCGACGGAACAAACCCCTCAGGTTGCCAGCCCAACACCGGGGACTACGGCGGCGGCTGAGAAACAAAAACAATGGCCGCCAGTGAAGGTGGATTACGGGGTGAAAACTTCGCAGGGGGCGGTATCCGGGCGGGGTGATAATCATACCCGCGGCGTGAGGCATAACGCGCCAGCGACGGAACAAACCCCTCAGGTTGCCAGCCCAACACCGGGGACTACGGCGGCGGTTGAGAAACGACAGTGGCCGCCAGTGAAGGTGGATTACGGGGTGAAAACTTCGCAGGGGGCGATATCCGGGCGGGGTGATAATCATACCGGCGGCGTGAGGAATAACGCGCCAGCGCCGGAACAAGCCCCTCAGGTTGCCAGCCCGGCGCCGGGAATTGCGGCGGTGGCTGAGAAACAAAAACACTGGCCGCCAGTGAAGGCGTATTATGGGGTGAAAACTTCGCAGGGGGCGATATCCGGGCGGGGTGATAATTATACCGCCGGAGTGAGGAATAACGCGCCAGCGACAGAACAACCCCCTCAGGTTGCCAGCCCGGCGCCGGGAATTGCGGCGGCGGCTGAGAAACAACGGTGGCCGACCGTGAAGGCGGATTACGGGATGAAAACTTCGCAGGGGGCGATATCCGGGCGGGGTGATAATCATATCCGCGGCGTGAGGAATAACGTCAACGTTACTAATACTGGAGCGGGAGTAGCAGAGCCGGCAATTATTTCCGATCAAGGGAATAATTATACTGATAGGGTAAGGACTCAAGGATTAGATCCTGAGAAAGTGAAATTATTTTCCCAATCACATCGGGATAATATTGGGATGGACAAGCCGGTGAACTTGAATATTTGGAATCAAAAAGGTGAGGCTCGGGTGGTATCTCCATTCAGGATGAAACAGCTTAATTTTTCACATGAATGATATGTTTCGCTTTGCCTGTTCATGATATTTCACGTTGTTTCCATTGTGTGCAGGGGAGAGTAAAGTTTATTGTTGATTCTTTATTAAGAGTTACCACTGGATAGTATTTTGTTTATTGAAATAGAATCATCATATAAGGCGATTCCCCTGCTTGTATTTAAGCGTGATCATCACTCGAGTATTATTAAGAAATCGCATGTTCGCATTTATAGTGATGCTCATGCATTGCTGATGGCCATTGAAGAGCAGGTTCAGGAGTTTCAGAAACTTATTGAACAGCAAACAATTCAAATGATAGAGGATAAAGAGCGGGAGTTAAATGAACATATTAGCCATTTACAAGCGTCAGTCATTCATCAATTAACTCTTTCACAGCAGCAATGGTTTGAAAAGGCAGAAGAGCAGTTGAATAAACTGCTCGATGCACAGGAAAAAAGACTGAGTGAAGCTATTGCTGATGCCAGGAATAGCATGGCATCAGCTATTCGCAACAGACTGATAAAAATGAATCAAAGTGATAGTCTGATTGGCTATTTGAGTGATGCGCTACATGCTGAATTAAATGACGTAGAGAAGTCATTGGTGATTGTCAAATCTTACAGTGATAACGGGACCACATTAACTATTGAAAATGACGACTGTATGGTGAGTATTAACACGCAAGAATTATTATCTGAACTTAAATCTTGTTTAGAGAATATATCTGATGATTAAGCAGTTTGGGGAGTTTTCTGGTTGGTTAAAGCCAAGTAGCGTTATTATTGCCTTATTATTACCGGCTGTAATATTGTTACCACTCCCAGGATTTGTTATTGATATCTTTGTTCTGTCCAGTTTTATTATCTCGGTAATGCTGCTGGTTATTATGTTGGAGAATGACAAACCATTAAAAGTCACTTTTCTTCCTACGGTGGTGCTGTTACTGACAACTTTTCGACTATTATTATCGATTGCTACAACTAGAAATATTCTTGCAAATGATGAAGTAGGAATGGTCATTGAAATTATAGGCCATTTTGTCATGGGGGCTGGTTTGCTCTCTGGTTTGATTATTTTCGTCATCATTACCATTGTTCAGTTTCTGGTGGTGACAAAAGGCGGGGAGAGGGTCGCTGAAGTAGGGGCTCGTTTTTCTCTTGATGCGATGCCGGGACGTCAGATGACGATTGATGGCGATCTCAAAAACAATATGATTACCGGGGAGCAGGCGCAGGCATTGCGAGCAGAGTTGAGCACAGAAAATAAACTGTTTGGCTCACTGGAAGGCGCAATGAAGTTTATTAAAGGGGATGCGATAGCTGGGATATTGATCAGCCTCGTGAACTTGTTTGGCGGTATTTATGTTGGGATTAATCAATTTGATCTTTCTGTTTCTGAGAGCGTTCAGCGGTTTTCGATATTAACCATCGGCGATGGTTTGGTTTCACAAATTCCAAGTTTATTATTATCGGTAGCCTGTGGGGTGTACCTGACGAGAATTAAAGGGGTAGATGAAAAGTCTAGCTCTTTCATGGGGCAACTGGCAACTCAGATTGGTGCATTTTGGAAAAACCTGGCGCTCATTGGCTTGATCATGATGTTTTTGGGGATGCTCAACACCGACTTAATGTATGTGTGTATTCCAATCTCTATTGTTTGTCTTGCAATCGCATTTTTTCTTCGGCGAGGGCAATCTCACACGGCGGTTAAAATTTTGGACGGCGAGGGAAGTGGACTGTTCGAATCCCTAACTTTTCGTCTTAAAGATAGTAAACATCAATATATTATCTATGATGGTGTGGTTGGAATTGAGAATCTGCTCTGGGGACAGAGCATGGGGAAACCCTGTGTGGTAGTCGATCCTCATTTAGAAAGTGATATTGAGGTGAGTGTATTAGGGATTAAATTATATTCATTTGTACAAAATAAGGCTATTGGTGTTGACGACATTCTGGGGGATGAGATATTTATTCATTCATCAGAAATAACCAATAATTTGACAGTCATTATTAGTTATTTCTTACGTAAGCGGTTAATTGAGAAATATAATATTCAATTTACAAGTAATATCATTGATGATTTATCTAAAGCAAGCGAAGTCATGAAGAAGGAAATTGATTCTGCTATAGGTATAAATCGAGTACATGATGTTATTAAACAGATGATCAATTGCCCTGAATTTTATTTAGATTCTATTAGTTTTTTTGAATCATTGATCTATTGGTCAAGGCTGGATAGTGAACCCAAAAATTGGCTTATGAGAATACGTACCCAAGCTCGCTATGAAATTACTTCTCGTTTAGTCAATCAAGATGGTGTGATTTTTGCTGCGATATTACCTGCTGAATTAACTGAACTGATGGAGTCTTTTGTGAGTGGTCAGGAGGAAAATGTAGATATGCTGATGTCAGTGAGACAGTCTTTGCGAGATGAAATTTGTCGGTTAACTGAAAAAAATAAAGTTAAACCTGTATTGGTAGTCAGTGATGCAGAAGTTAATTTTGTGAAATCCTTTATGCATCAGGTCGTCTCTTCACTTGCGGTTTGCAGTTATAGTGACATTACTAATTCCAACCTCATTAAAGATACTGAAATGCTTCAGGTTACAATTCCGTGATAATAGGGTGTAATAGTGGAATCAACAGAACCTAAAAAATATCCGCCTACAGCAAAAAAGTTGCGAGATTTGAGAAAGAAAGGGCAGTTCCCGAAAACGGAATTGGCAGAGCCTACTTTTGCTATTATTCTATTCTTTATATCAATATCTATTTTTATTGTGTTATTGTTCAGTGATTTCAATTATTGGGTTGAATTTATTGTCTATGCGGATTTATCCTCTGGTTTTGACTCTGTTCTGGTATCTTTGACTGTTATTATGGTACTTTTTGCCATAGCGAAATTTATCTTTTTTATAGTTAATTGGGTGGTGATTAATAAGGTTGTGTTGAATACGAAAGGGATTGGTTTTAATCTTGATAAGATTAATCCGGTTAATGGATTTAAAAATACGTTAGGTTTTGATGCTATTATCAATTCATTTAGAAAAGTGCTGGAACTTGTGTTTTTGATTTTTCTACTTAAGTATGTTTTCGATACTTATGGCGTTGAATTAAATAAATTACATAAAGTCAGTAACCCGTCATTTTTTGTGTATGACTTAGTATACTATATAGGGGGAGCCTCTCTTCTGATGGTTATCTATGGCATTTGTGTCGGTGCGGTGGACTTTTTATTTGAATCCTATCGGTTTCAAAAAAAGAATCGTATGACGATGACAGAAATGAAAAATGAAATGAAGGATACAGAAGGTTCACCGCTGATAAAAATGGAAAGACGACATAAAATGCGTGAATTAATGAATGAACCTATGACAAAAGGCCGGCGTCCAACTTTTGCATTAGCAAATCCAACGCATATTTTAGTGCCAATTTGTTATGAACCGGAAATTGATCAGGCTCCTATTGTATTGAGTATTTATACTAATGATATGGCATTGGGAAAAAGGAGTTATTACGAGTCGTTAGGGGTGCCAATTATTGAGGATAAGCCATTAGCTAGAAAAATTTTGCATAAGATGAAGCGTGGGGAGAATTATATTGATAAAGAATTCTATCGCGATATTGCGTTGATTATTGTTGCATTAAATAGGAAAAAAAGTTTTGTTAAAAATTAAGTGCATATGGCTATTCTTCGGCGTAATGAGCATTAGTGCTTGCAGCAGTAAAATCAAGGATGGCAATTTATTCTTGGATATGGACTGGAAACAAGACATATATAATTTGGTTTACACTAATGTTGACGATGTTGATAATTTACGGTTCTGGGTGAGACAGCCGCCAGAATACACTGATGGTTCTCCACATCAAAGAGCCTGTGTTGAGGTGCAAGAAGCAATGAAACCATCTAGATTTTATATTGCAAACCTCAGTACCTATGGTTTTGATGAGATTTCTAATTGTGGAAAGTCTTATTTAAGTGATCCTCACTTTGTTAAAAGAAAAAATCTTCAACCTTTCAGTGATGAAAGTTGGAATAAGCGTTCAGATGTTACTGTTCAGTTTGGTAGTGATAATGGGAATAAGAGTTTAGCCGTTTCTACTCAATTTGGTGGTAGTAAATTGGTTCATCTTATTTTTTCAGAATTATTTCCGGTTAATGAATCACAGTTGACCAGTAAAGGTAAAGCTACGTTACTGGTAGTATTGAAAGAATTGTCATCAATACCCGTCTCTGAAATGACTATTTACGGTATCGCGGATTCATCAGGAAATTATCCGATGAACAAAGTATTAGCCAATAAGAGAGCTGAATCTGTTCGTCAATTCTTGATTGAGGAAGGTCTGCGAGATATTCCGATTTTGATACGAGGCAGTGTCGAGAACAGTGAAAGTACAGCATTACAACGCGTACAGCAGCGTCGTTTTATGATTGAGGTGAGGTTAGCACCATGAATAATCGAAAATTTATCTTCTTAATGCGTGATTTCATTCAGTCAGTGAAAGCTTCAGGTATAAATTTTGATGGCAATCAAGCATTAGTGGGAATGTATGGTGAGATAGAGTGTAGGATTGAAGATGGAACACATGCCGGGTTGCCGGGGCATTTGATTTTGCTTGTATCATTAAGTAAAGCCTCTTTGGAGCCTGTGAAAGCTCTCGAATTGAATGGTAATTTCCATTTGATGTTAGATAGTTACATTGCCTTAATTAATAATACAGGCTATTTTTTAGTTAGAAGTTTTCTAATACCGGAGCACACCAATCAGTTGCATGACTATCTTAATGAAACGGTTGAACTTGTTCGGAATTTGATGAAAGAGAAGTTGATATAATGTGGTTGATTGAATTCACAGAGGGGTATTTGAATGGATTGACATTGCCTATTGAACCAAGGTTATTGCTAACCGGTGAACAGGAAGTCACGGATAATAACACGTTGAGCGTTCCAGAATATCTTTCTGGTAATGTAAATCTTGTTATAAAACTTGAAGAAAAAGGGCTTTATTTAAATGGGTGGAAAAAAAGAACAATAAAATTAAAAGAAAATGTTATTTATTCAATTTCAGGTTTGAGGTTTTTCGTTTTTTCCCAGGGCAATCGTAACCCAAAGCTTAAGCGTTTCTATTTTATGCGCTATGGTACATTAGGGTTAATGACCTTTTTATTGAGTTTGTTTGTATTGATCGTGGTATTGTTTCTTATCCAACATCAGCAGGAAAAAAACATTGGTGAGTATTTCAATAAGGTGGGCAGTGGATATATAAAAGATGGAAAACTTTATGTATTTGATCAGAAAATAAAACAGCAACTCCCTGATGGCTGGCAAAATCAAACTAAAGTTATTCAGAGTGATAATTATCCGGCAGCTGCACATCTGAATGTTGGAGTTGTCTCTAATAGCAGTGGTAAACCACTCTCTTATCAGCTGATAGATAAAGAGAATTACACGCAAATTCGGGTTGATTTTCCTGAAAAGGAAATGCTGATAATGCAATTATTTGGCGAATACGGGATAACTTTTGTACGTAAAGATGATGTCTGGTTAGTGAATGACCTTGCCAAAGCAAGCCAATTGTTAAAATCTAAAGGATATAACTCTGAACTTTCTCAATTGAAATCAAATTATGATGATAGTCAAATAATTGATGCACAAGACTTCCCTTATTCAGTATTTTTTTCAACTCAGGGAGGCGGATATATATATGATCAACAAGTGCGTTATTGGGAAGGGAGCAATGTACCGGGGTTTGGGGTAATTGATTCAATTTCTGAAGAAAAGATTATTTTTAAGAAAGATAACAAAAGTAAGATTTATTTCATTCATAGATAATAGGTAACTATATGACGGATTCAATAACTTTTTCTTATGGTCATAATAATATAGTAAATTCTGAGGCATCATTTTTGAGTTTTGATGCGCTCACTCAGCGAAAAAAATTTGTTGATGATACTGTCACTGTATTGGACAGTAAAACTGTAGAAAGTACTTTCAAACAGGCCACCTCTACCCACAGAGATCCGTTGAGCTTGATTGATGCATTGCTTTCGAAATATATCATTACGCAGACTGCAAAAGCCGAAGCTTTAGCTATGGAAATATCAGAAAAGTCTAAGGCCGTAGCAGAAATAAATCGTCTTTGGGGAACGCTGATGACGGAGAATATATCTAAGTTAGACCCGACAAAAATAGATAAGACAACGAATATTTATTCTAATAGTAGCTCTGTATATAATGAAATTGATAGGTATATAAAAGAAACACTGAAAGATCCTTCAGGGATAAATGCTATTACTGGGGGTAAGACAACTGTTAACTACGATCAGTTACAGTCAATGAATGCCACTATGACCGCATATTCAGATAGCACTCAGGTGGATTTAGATAAGTTGCAGCAAGATTTTAAAAATATGATGACACAGATCACCTCAGCTCAGGAAGAAATTCGAGATGTCCGCCGAGCTGTAGTTTCTTTCGCTGAGAGGTAATAAACTATGCGCGTAAAGCTAGACGTTGTGGTGGCTAATTGTAGCATGACACTTGATGAGCTAATTCATTTGCAGAAAGGACAAGTAAAGTCATTAACGAATTTTGTTCAGTCAGAAGTAATACTAAAAAGTGGAAATGAAGTGATTGCTACAGGAATTTTAGTGAAGATTGATGAACAATTTTGTGTGGCGATTGACCAAGTAAACCAAATAGCAGAATAATAAAATTGACGTCACTGAAATAACAGTGGCGTCCGACATATCGACTAGCGTAACGTAATCCAAAAAGCGCTCGGAATTGTTTTAATTACAATAGTAATATCAATCAAGAAATAGAAACCTAAAATATTGTTTGTTACTTGCATTAAAGTTGAATGTAAAAATGGTGATTCAAATCCCTATTTTTATTTTTTTGATTTAATTCTTTAATGTCGGGTTTTAAAAGAAGTTTATTCAAATCTCTAAATTGTAAATGTTTATCTTTAATTCCTAACATGGTTTTAAAGTCATTAAGGCTAACAAGTCTATCCCCCGTTTTTTTAAATTTCATCAATAACTTATATACCCAATAGATTTCAAGATGGATCGCGACGGCAAGGGAGCGAGTCCCCGGGAGCATAGATAACTATGTCATAGATAACACTGTCATAGATAACACTGTGACCGGGGTGAGTGAGTGCAGCCAACAAAGAGGCAACTTGAAAGATAACAGGTATAAATTCGAATGCTATATGCTCTCTTTAGCACAGAAACATTTTTTACCGAGGGAGTCAGTCTGACTACTACTTTCAACAGTGCTGTAAAAAATCAGGAAAAAACTTTTCTTAATTATTTCGTATGATATTTGACGACTAAGCAAGTTCATTAACATGACTTATAACAACCAATCAACAAAACTGACAGTTGTGTTGGACCTGTTTTCCCACAAACCGGTTGATTAGGTAATATCATTTTGGCTAACTTAAAATATACTCCGTGACAATGCTGGACATAGAAGTGTCAATAGCCCAAGGGAACGGTTCTTCCTAAATCTGAAAACGGAATGGGTGTCATGCAATAGATACATGAGTTTTAGTGAAGCCAGCATAGAGATTATGCGTCAGGTTCAGAGACTTGTAATCATAGCTCTATCAATTGTATCAATCTCTTTCACCCTGAAAAGTTGCAACCGGCAACATCTCAGAGATTCAAATTATCCTTCATTATTTATTAAAAAAATGAAAGAACCTGTTGATATGCTATTTTGCATGTATAACAATACAAGAGATCTTGATAGGAAGAGTATGAGTTTCATGAAATATGTTATAAATATTATTGTTGTCTTTGATCCCAAAGAAAAGACATTAGCATTATTCAATAATCCATTAAACACAGTAAAACTCTCAAATCCAGCTAGCCGCCTATTTCTTGAGTTAATAAAAAATAATGGTGAAACGATCCCTAGAGAAGATTTACTGAAGAATGTTTGGGAAGATTATGGTTTTACCGGTTCAAATAGTAATTTAAATTCTTACATAAGTGAAATAAGAAAAAATCTTGCCAGCTTAAGTACCGATTTAACCATAATTAAAACAATCCCAAAAGTAGGTTTCCGACTGGAGGCAGATATACAAGTATCATTGCAGGAATCTCCCGAAGAAGAAAACAACGCAGATACAGATATCATAATATCAGAGTCAGATATTAATAGCTTGCATAGCCAAGATCGACCGAGAGTGGAGGACCCTGAAGGTGAAAATCGTGTTCTTAAAAAACACAGGAATAACCATGTAAATAAATGGTTAAAATCCCGTATTTTTTTAGGTATTGCGTTTATCTTTTTGTTACTTTCTTTTTATGTATTTTTTCTGTCGAAAAGGACAGTGGAAATATCCCAAGAACCTTATTCCTATCTTTATACAACAGGCAAATGCAAAGTGTTTTCGCTCGATTATAAACTCGGTTATTCTAAGGCAACATTAAGAGAGATGGCTAAACAAGATATTAGCAACGAAAAGATTGATTGCCAGAGCGTAAAACAGTCCATTTTCCATCGGAGAATCATGCCTGAAAATAATATTGCAAAAACGTACTTTATTGGAATTTGCTCCATAGCACCGTCAGGAAAATATAACCATTGCCTCTCTATTATAAATCACTACGGAGCATCCATATGATATATCGTAGTTTTTTTCTATTTATTCTAGCAGTAGTGCTATTTATAACCTCGCTCATCTATAAATCCTCTTACGTGAAAACCAGACCATTGAATTGTGAAACAGAGGTGATTATCAGAAAGAAGATTAAAGATGAAATGATAACTCTGCATGTGAATACTATTCATCTCTTTCATGGGAACGGAAAAGGTACTATTAGCATTTATGGTACTCTTCAGGATGAAGCAAAACATTATATTCTGGATAGAATAATTAGTTTTACTTATTCTGATGACGATAATAACGGAATTTATGTTGTAAAATATACGAATTCACAACCTAAAACTATCGATAATACGCCTATTAATTTAATGTCTTTTTTTTATGAGATTGGGGGCAATGACTATTATATAGAATTATCACGACTTAAAAAAAATACATTGCTATTTAGTCAATTATCAAAGAGTCCCATAATATGCTTAACGAATTAATATAGCATTTGATTATTCAAGAAAATGTATTTTAACTAAAGGGAGGCTATTTTAGCCTCCCTCAGATACTTAATTGAAATCGTGATTAATATAATGATAGCTGCATAAGCGATCACCTTAAACTCGGTAATAGCTGTACAGAATTACCTATCAATGTTATTAATGCGATACAACAATTTTATAATTATATAACTGACATAGCATGATTTTTTTGAAACTTAATATAACAGAAGAGATTTTTTCTGTTAATTTTTGAATTCTTATTTGGAGGTAAGTGTTTTTATATATAATACTCAACTTCTCGGTATAACCGGAACATTTAATATTTCCACTAGTCTAAAAAGACTGGCCTTATGAACTTGTTAATATGAACTTATTAAATTGTTTTCTCCCATGTTTTCGCCAAAAAATCTGATGATAAGCTTTCTTCAAATACAGCCTCAAGGATCTCGGGTTTGGTAAAAAGCTTATCGCAATCGGTGACTGGAGTGAAAAGTGCTACATATGGAAAGGGAGATAAAGAAATTGGCAGTAGCAGAAAGTACAAGGAGATCATGAGTCGTATTGAAAAATTGGAAAAAAATGTGGAAAAACGAAATTTAAAAAAAATATTAAAAGATTTAGATAAGTTAGGGAAGAACTTAAAAAAATTGAGTTATGTTATTAGTGGCGATTCTGATATTAAGGCGAAGATAGGAAATGTGCAAACCAAATATGAACATATAAGACATGATTTAAAGAATAGTAAAGTCATTGAAGAATATAAACATATCTCACCCCCAGTTACTAATTTTTTTAAAAAAATAGGCAGGATAATAATTAAAATGCCGCCCCGATAAATTCTAATAATTATATTAAACCTGAATAAGTTTGCGTGAACTCTATGTTCACGCAATTTACTCATGGAATTTTGCTTTATTAGACTCCAGTAGCATGGGATTGATAACGGTATATCAACCTGAACAAGCTGCTGTGATCGGCTGATCCGGGCACTGTCTGGTTCAAAGCCCTTGGAAGTTGCCCGTAAACTGAATACAGGCAATTGACCACTGGTTAGTGTTGCTATCACGATCCCGGCAGTGTGAGACTGCGTTGGAGCTTCAGCACTTGCCGGATGAGGAAGTACGCAGCACTTAATTTCCCTAAGCTGGTTATGTTGCCGCTAGTTATTTAGGACAACAGCCTTTTGTTAATGCTATTTTTAATACCGGTAGCATCCAGTCCTAAATCAGCTCTGATTTCTTCCTGGTTGCCTTGTGGCACAAACTGGTCAGGTAGGCCGATATTTAGAATCTGCACAAGGTGACCTTCTTGCATCAGCAGTTCATTAACACCGCTTCCAGCCCCGCCCATAATGGCATTTTCTTCCAGAGTGACCAGTAAATCATGGTTGCCAGCCATTTCTAGAATCAACTCTTTATCCAGTGGCTTAACAAAGCGCATATCAACAACGGTAGCATCCAGTGATTCAGCTGCTGTTATCGCGTCGGGTAACAGGGTACCAAAGTTTAGAATAGCTACTTTTTTACCTTGACGGCGAATAACACCTTTACCAATTGACAATTGCTCAAATGGTTGAAGTTCTGCGCCAGTTCCTGTTCCTCGTGGATAACGCACGGCTACCGGACCTTGCTGATAATGATAGCCTGTGTGTAACATCTGGCGACATTCGTTCTCGTCACTTGGCGCCATAATCACTATGTTAGGAATGCAACGCAGGAATGAGAGATCGAAGGCTCCTTGGTGTGTTTGACCATCAGCACCAACGATACCGCCACGATCTATTGCAAACAGGACCGGTAAATTCTGAATTGCAACATCGTGAATGACTTGGTCATAAGCACGTTGTAGGAATGTTGAATAGATAGCGACAATAGGCTTATAACCACCAATTGCCAGACCTGCGGCAAAAGTGACGGCATGTTGCTCTGCGATAGCGACATCAAAGTATTGATCCGGATATTCGCGGGAAAAACGCACCATACCAGAGCCTTCACGCATAGCAGGTGTGATTGCCATGAGTTTTTTATCATTAGCCGCTTCTTCACATAACCACTCCCCAAAAATTTTGGAGAAAGTAGGGCGATTGTCTGAACTTTTAGGTAATGTACCCGTCGCTGGATCAAATTTAGGTACCGCATGCCAACTGATAGGATCTTTTTCTGCGGGTGCATAGCCACGGCCTTTTTTGGTCATGATGTGCAGTAGCTGTGGCCCTTTCAACTCCCGCATGTTTTTCAGAGTTTGGGTCAATGTCAGCACATCATGCCCGTCAATTGGCCCAATGTAGTTAAAGCCCAGCTCTTCAAACAAAGTGCCAGGAATGACCATTCCTTTAATATGTTCTTCTGTCTTTTTCAGTAGTTCTTTAATTGGTGGCAGGTTGGAAAAGACTTTTTTTCCGCCTTCCCGCAATGTGGTGTAGAGCTTGCCGGAAAGAAGCTGGGCCAGATGGTTATTTAACGCACCAACATTCTCTGAGATAGACATTTCGTTGTCATTAAGAATGACTAGCATATCCGGGTCGATATCCCCAGCATGGTTCATCGCTTCGAAAGCCATACCGGCAGTTATCGCGCCGTCACCGATAATGCAGACGGTACGACGGCCTTTGCCTTCGCGCTCAGCGGCAACCGCCATACCTAACCCAGCACTGATAGAGGTTGATGAATGCCCGACGCATAAGGTGTCGTATTCACTTTCGTCCCGCCATGGGAAAGGATGAAGCCCATTCTTTTGACGAATTGTGTCAATACGATCTCGACGTCCTGTCAGGATCTTATGAGGATAAGCCTGATGACCGACATCCCATACCAGCTTATCGAAAGGTGTTTTATAAACATAATGTAACGCCACAGTCAGCTCAACGGTACCAAGACCCGAGGCAAAATGACCACTAGAGCGACTGACACTGTTTAGCAGGAATTGCCGAAGTTCATCACATAACTTCGGCAGGCTCTCTTTTGGTAACATACGAAGTTCTTCAGGGTTTTCCGCTAATGCCAATGTTGGGTATTTGGCTATATCAATGCTCATTTGATGCTCGTTAAGAAGTGTTTATTAATAGAGAGTTGCCAGTGGATAAATTTACCAGCAAACCTTAGCTATTACGTTCAATGATAAAGCTGGCAAGTGTGCGCAGCGTTGTTGTGTTATAAGATTTTTCTTCCAGTTTATTCAGCGCTTTTAGTGCTTCTTGATACAGCTGGTGTGCTTTTTGCTGTGCTTGTTCTAACCCTAATAATGCGGGATAGGTGCTTTTTCCTAACTGTTGATCACTGCCTTGACGTTTTCCGATCATTTCGGTACTGCCAATAACATCAAGAATATCATCCTGAACTTGGAAAGCGAGGCCAATAGCTTGAGCATACTGATCTAATTCAGGTAAAGCGTTATGTCCACTCTGGCCTGCACCATAGGCTCCCATTCTGACAGCACAACGGATGAGAGCCCCAGTTTTATGACGATGAATTTGTTCTAGCGCATGAAGATCAATGTGTTTGCCTTCAGCTTCTAAGTCCAGGGATTGGCCGCCACACATGCCGGCTATGCCACTGGCGGTCGCCAATTCAGCTAGCATTTCAAGACGATCAGCTGTTGTAACATCGGGCATTTCTCTTTTAGATAAGATTTCAAATGCCAAAGCTTGTAGTGCATCTCCCGCTAGGATAGCGTGAGCTTCTCCAAATTTAATATGGCAGGTTGGTTGCCCACGGCGTAAATCATCGTTATCCATGGCGGGTAAGTCATCATGAATTAAGGAATAAGCGTGAATACATTCAACAGCTGCGGCTGGAGCATCCAGATTGTTGGCGGATAATCCAAACATTTCACCGACTGCATAAACTAAAAATGGGCGCAGGCGTTTGCCACCAAGTAACGTGCCATGCCGCATTGCTTGAACCAGTGGGCTATTTGAAAACGTCAGTGAAGATAATGTGTTTATCAGAACCTTATTGACCCGTTGCTGATAGGTTTTAAGCTGCTTTTCAAATTGAATGGAATTTTGTTCAGACATAGGTTTATTCAGTATCCGGGGAGAAATCACTCAGCGGAGATTGGGCATCATCGTTAAGAAGAATTTGTACCCGCTGTTCTGCTTGTTGCAAAGTCTGTTGTCCCTGACGGGCTAATTGAATACCACGCTCAAACTCGTTCAGGGCGTCTTCCAGTGCCAGTTCACCTGATTCTAGTCGGACGACAATGTGTTCTAGCTCTTTTAATGAGCGTTCAAACGTCATTGTCGGTGCCGTTTCTGGCGTACTGTTTGTGTTTTCTGATGTTGCATTTTTCTTTGGCATAATCTTTTTACTATCTTATACAGAATTCGCCTGGGGAGGCAGACTATCCTATTATGCTGGTGCAAACAAATCCTTAGCTGGTTTTGTATTTTTTACGCGCCATGTAGCGAGATGGTGTTATACTTCGCAGCTTGATTTGACTACCAGAACATGATTGTCAGTTTTATTTATCAAAACTCCTAACTACTACTATAACTCACTATGAAGTTTATTATTAAATTATTCCCAGAAATCACGATTAAGAGCCAAACTGTTCGTTTGCGCTTTATTAAAATTCTTGCCAGTAATATTCGCAATGTACTTAAGACGTTGGGCGATAATATCGCAGTGGTTCGCCATTGGGATAATATCGAAGTTCGCACTAAAGATGAAAACCTTGGCCCTCAAATTTGTGATGTGCTGACACGTATTCCTGGTATCCACCATATCCTGCAAGTAGAAGAGCGTGAGTTTCGTGACATGCATCATATCTTTGAACAAGCTTATGAGGCTTATGGCGCATTGCTCCATAACAAGACATTTTGTGTGCGGGTTAAACGCCGTGGTAAACATGAATTTACTTCCAATGAAGTAGAACGCTATGTCGGCGGTGGTTTAAACCAGCATATTGAATCAGCGAAAGTAAAACTTAATCATCCTGATGTTACCGTCAATTTGGAAATTGATCAGGATGTGCTGATTTTGGTAAAAGCCCGCTATGAGGGAATTGGTGGTTTTCCTATCGGAACGCAGGAAGATGTGTTGTCCCTGATTTCTGGGGGATTTGATTCTGGTGTTTCCAGCTATATGTTAATGCGCCGTGGCTGTCGTGTTCACTATTGCTTCTTTAATCTTGGTGGTTCTGCTCATGAAATTGGTGTGAAGCAGGTCGCTCATTATCTTTGGAACCGTTTTGGTAGCTCCCATAAGGTCCGTTTCGTTGCGGTGGATTTTGAGCCTGTGGTCGCTGAAATTCTGGAAAAAGTTGATGATGGTCAAATGGGGGTAGTGCTTAAACGGATGATGGTAAGAGCGGCCTCTAAAGTTGCAGAGCGTTATGGGGTGCAGGCTATTGTTACCGGTGAGGCTTTAGGGCAGGTTTCCAGCCAAACATTGACTAATCTGCGTTTGATTGATAATGCATCGGATACGTTGATTCTGCGGCCACTGATTTCACATGATAAAGAGCATATTATCAGGTTGGCACGTGAAATTGGCACTGAGGATTTTGCTCGTACAATGCCTGAGTTTTGTGGTGTTATTTCCAAAAGTCCGACAGTAAAAGCGGTTAAAGCCAAAATTGAAGCGGAAGAGGCTAACTTCGATTTTGACATTCTGGAAAAAGTTGTCAGTGAAGCTCAGAATGTGGATATCCGCCAGATCGCGGAACAAAGTCGTGAGCAAGTAGTTGAAGTTGAGACAGTGACTGAATTCGCTCCGACGGATGTACTACTGGATATTCGCTCACCTGATGAACAAGACGAGCGGCCATTACAGATGAATGGCATAGAGATTAAATCACTGCCATTCTATAAGTTGAGTAGCCAGTTTGGTGATTTGCCAAAGGAGAAAACTTATTTGCTCTATTGTGAACGTGGGGTAATGAGTCGTTTACAGGCCCTTTATTTAACTGAGCAGGGTTTTGATAATGTGAAGGTTTATCGGCCTTAATTGCTTTCATTAAACATTTAGGGGTTCCATACGTGAACCCCAACTAATCATATAAAGAAAGATATTTTTGGCTATTTTTTCAGTCCTGATAGGAATATACCCAATAGATTTCAAGTTGCAGTGCGGCGGCAAATGAACGCATCCCCAAGAGCATAGATAACTATGTGACTGGGGTAAGTAAACGCAGCCAACAAAGCAGCAGCTTGAAAGATGAAGGGTATATACACCTTGTGGTAATATGAGTTGAGCCGCGACCTCTGCTGCTGTTTCTCGTCCTTTTAATAATTCAATCAGTTTTAAAGCGAAATCGAAAGCCGTTGCTGGTCCCTGACTAGTCAATAGATTGACGCGATCATCAAAATAGACTCTGCAATCAATCCATTTATCGGACGAAATTTTATCTTGCAAACTGGGGTAGCCGGTCATCTTACTAGCAGGGAATAAATTGTGATGTTCAAGCACGATGGCTGGGACTGCGCAAATTGCAGCGATAATTTTCCCTTGATAATGTGCTTTGCGGATTTTTTCGATAACTAGCGGGTTGTCCCGGAAACATTCCGCGCCCTGCATACCGCCGGGTAAGACGATGGCATCAAAGGAGTCATCAATAACTTTTTCCAGAGTGATATCCGCGACCAGTTTCACGCCTCTGGAGCAGGTTAAAACCAGTTCTCCATCTCTGGCGGTGCTGGCGATTGTAACACTGATGCCAGCACGTACCAGTAAATCGATTGTTGTAACGGTTTCTGTTTCTTCACTACCGTGAGCCAGGCAGATGAGTGCTGAAGTATTCATGGTTGTCCTCCTTATGTTTTATTAGGTTATAGATACGGGTATTTTCAGGAGTAGCTAGGCCATGTACATAGGAACGGCGCAATAAATAACCAGTGATATAGTCAATTTCAGTGCGGCGTTTTGCGCGGACATCCTGCAACATGGAAGAGTAATTTTTTGCTGTGCGCTCAATGACATCGTAGACATAGGCAGTCAGGTTGTCGATAGAGATAGGTATGTTTTCTCGTTGCATAACCTGAATAATTTCTTCGCACAAAAGATTCAATTGTTCCGGGTAACGAAGTAAATTTCCATTCCGGCATTCATAAAGTGCCGTTAGTGGGTTTATGACACAGTTAGCGGCAAGTTTCAGCCAGCTAATCGAGAGAATTTCATCATGCCATGTAACATTCGGCAAAGATCGATGTAATACATTAGCTAAAGAGCTGAGTCCGGTAGCATTTGGCGTTGCTGAGCCAATATATGTTAGCCCGGAAGCGGTATGATAAACCTGTTGGGCATTCTGATATGCGCCATGTGTTGTGACGCCAAGAAGTATTGGATTAGGCGCTGATAGCAATTTTTCCTGAGTACCCATACCATTGTGCAGTAATAAGATTGGACAATCAGCTGAAAGTTTGGGAAGTAAATCATTAACTGCATCAGCGACTTGCCATGCTTTCAGGCAGACAATCAATAATTCGCTGTTGGCAAGATGGTCATTGCTATTAGTTGGGATTGGTTGGTTGAAGACTTCGCCATTAATTTCGTCAATATGAACAGATAAATAAGACTGGGAAGTCTTTAGCCAACCTTGTACTTGATGTTTTTGTTGTGATAATGCTGCCAGCCACAGTTTTCCTATAGCGCCACAGCCAAGAACGGTTATCTTCATATATACCTGTTATCTTTCAAGTTGCCTCTTTGTTGGCTGCACTCACTCACCCCGGTCACATAGTTATCTATGCTCCCGGGGATTCACTCCCTTGCCGTCGCGATGCATCTTGAAATCCATAGGGTATATACCTTTTGAAAGACGCTGTCATAATGAATGGAAATAACAAGATCCCGCTAATCCGAGTATAGAGCTTTTGCTGATAATGGAAAGCGGTTATCATGCCAACTTATTGATTATCAGGAGGTCACGGATAATGCCATCTTTCGATATTGTCTCAGAAATTGATATACATGAAGTTCGCAATGCAGTAGAAAACGCACAGCGCGAACTTGCTACACGCTGGGATTTCCGTAATGTCAGCGCTAGTTTTGAATTAAATGAAAAAAGTGAATCTATCAAGATTGCCAGTGAGTCAGATTTTCAGGTAAATCAATTGGTTGATATTATACGTGAAAAGCTGGCTAAGCGCGGTATTGATGGAGCTGCATTGAATATCCCTGATGATATGTTGCACAGTGGTAAGACTTACAGCGTTGAAGCAACTTTGAAGCAGGGGATTGATACCCCTACGGCCAAAAAGATTATAAAGCTGATTAAGGATAGTAAATTAAAAGTGCAGGCACAGATTCAGGGTGAGCAGGTGCGGGTAACCGGCAAAGCTCGTGATGATTTGCAAAGTGTTATTGCATTGGTTCGCGGAGCAGAGTTAGGACAGCCATTTCAGTTTACTAATTTCCGGGATTGATTTTTTTCATATTGGCTAACTATTGCCGCTTAATGGATTGATATATTTAGCCTGATGTGGAGTGGGGTATTCCTGACCGGAAACCCCATTCCCAATTTGGCTTAATACTGAACCAGAATGAGTGGTTTTTTATTCGCTTTTTATATGTTCAGGTTTGATACTTAATCTATCGTGTCATTATTGGCTATCAATTGCTCAAGTTGTGCTCTATTTGTCTGTTTGGTATCTACCTTTATGTACGCGCTGTACTCTTCTGGCACAATAACGACTTCGCAAACACCCGGCTGAATAAGAATTTTTTGCTCCAATAATGCCTTATTGACTATATTTTTTGGCAGCGAAATTCTGATACTGCTGACATAAGGGGGTTGTTTCATTGTCGTGCTGATAATGAACCAAATGGTTGTCAGTACGATACCCGCCATAAATACTAGCGATGCTCCCTTTAGTTCATATAACCAACCACCAAGGCTACCCCCTAAAGCTACGCCTAAAAATTGGCTGGTGGAATAAATACCCATTGCCGTACCTTTATAACTTGCTGGCGCTTCCTTACTGATAAGTGATGGCAGAATAGCTTCCATGATATTGAAAGCAATAAAGAAAATTTGTATTCCAATAAAAATCACCCATAAATGGCGCCCCGCTGACCATAAAACAATTTCAGCAATAAATAGCATAGCGATACATAACAGAAACACTTGTTTCATGCGGCGCTTTTTTTCTGCGTAAATAATGAAGGGCAAAACAGATAAGAATGAAATCAGCATGGTGATCAGATAAACCTTCCAATGTTGTTGTGCTGGAAATCCTGCTTTCTGCATAGCTAAAGGTAGAGCGACAAAACTTGCCATTAGTAAAGTGTGCAAACTGAGAATGCCAAAGTTAAGTTTCAGTAACTGGCTATCAGCGAGAACTTTATGGAAGCTGTGACGAGCAATGCCCGATTCACGGTTAAGGATACGTTTGTCTGTAGAGGGAACAGCAAATAATGTTATCAGAATGCCACAGCCGGCCAGAATGGTAATTCCCCAGAATAATCCATTTAATCCAATGGCATGAGTAAGGATGGGGCCGAGTACAATTGCTATAGCAAAAGTAATTCCGAAACTAATGCCAATAAAAGCCATTGCTTTAGTTCGATTTTGTTCTCGGGTTAAATCAGAAAGCAGAGCCATAATTGCAGCAGATATGGCCCCAGCTCCCTGTAGTGCTCTTCCAATTATTATGTCCCAGATGGAATCGCCGAGAGCTGCAATGATACTGCCAAGTACGAAGAGTATTAGTCCACCAACAATTAGGGGTTTACGGCCGATTTTATCTGAAAGCAGACCAAAAGGGATTTGGAAAATTGCCTGAGTTAAACCATAAATACCAATAGCAATGCCGATAAGTGCTTCGGTAGAGCCTTTTAGGTTAAGGCCATAGGTTGTTAAAACAGGAAGAACCATGAACATGCCCAGCATACGCAGAGAAAAAACTGAGCCTAAGCCCCATGTTGCTCGAAGCTCAAGTGGCGTCATTTTATTATCGTTCATGATTACCTCGAAGTATTTTGATACGTCATTGTAGATAGGTTTTTGACAAGCGGTAAATAGTTAATTGAATTAATAATATTGAATTATACCTGTTATCTTTCAAGTTGCCTCTTTGTTGGCGGCGTTCACTTACCCCAGTCACATCGTTATATATGCTCCCAGGGATGCGTTCACTTGCCGCCGCACTGCAACTTGAAATCTATTGGCTATATAAGGGTAGGGGATGAGTATGAAAGGGAAATAATGGCAGTGTGCATACCACTGCCATCAGGAAGAATTATCGGACGTAAGTTAAAAAGGTTTCTGAGGACACAGTCGGGTCAACAGACATCATGACACTTAGGGAAGTAATTGCCACAATGGAAAATATAAACAACTTACGGGCCCAAACACGGTCGTTAGCGGTTTTGTAACCGGATAACGCCATTCCCAGCCACCAGACGCTCACTGCTGCTGCAACAACCAGATACTTGTAACCCGCGTAACCGCTGATTGCTAGCATTAGGGTTGCAATCATAAATGCCAGGATATAAAGGATAATGTGGTTTTTCGCCACAGATATACCTTTAATTACCGGTAATACTGGGATGTTTGCTGCCTGATAATCTTTGAAACGAAAAATAGCAATGGCATAGGAGTGCGGCATTTGCCACAGGCTGAAAATCAGTAACAGGATCAACGCGCCCGTATCAAACTGACCCGTCACTGCACAATAACCGATAACCGGAGGTGCAGCACCGGATAAACTGCCAATCAACGTGCCATAGACAGATTTCCTTTTCATGTAAAGGCTGTAAACCCCTACATATACGACAAAACCGATAATCGCTAATTGCATTGCTAAGGCATTAGCTGCTACATAGAGCAACACAATGCCAGCAATACCCAATATTGATGCATAAATCAGGCTGATTTTCGGATCAATAAGCCCTTTCACAAGGACCCGGTTTTTTGTTCTTTCCATGATTCGATCAATGTCACGGTCAATGTAGTTGTTAAATACACAACCAGAAGCCACGACTAATGAAACACCGAGCAGAGTCGATAAGAACAAAGGGTAATCAATCACCCCTTTCGAGGCGAGTAGAAAACCACCGATCACAGAAATTAAATTGCCGAAAATAATTCCTGGTTTAGTTACTTGCAGGTATTGCTTAATCATATATGCAGCTCTTTAATCAACCATCATATTAATGTTGAGGTTGTACATGATCCATAGCGAGCCAACAACAACAATACCGATAATCAAAATAGTGAACAGCAATGCGACTAAGTTCCAGCGCTCTTCTGACGAAGTGTTCATGTGCAGGAAGTAGATAAAATGAACAAGAATCTGCACAACAGCCAGCGCGACTACCGTTGTTAAGATAGTCGTATGGGAGGCAGAACCATCCATTACCATCCAGAATGGAATCACTGTCAGGATGACTGAAAGAACAAAGCCGATCAGATAAGATTTCAGGCTACCGTGGCTAGCTCCAGTATGAGCTGTATTCGAATGACTCATTACATAGCTCCTAACAGATAAACAACGGTAAATACGCAGATCCACACTACATCCAGGAAGTGCCAGAACAAGCTCAGGCAATTCAGACGGGTTTTGTTAACATCTGTTAGGCCGCGGCGTGTTACCTGAATTATCATGATGATAATCCAGACCAGACCACAGGTAACGTGGATACCGTGAGTAGCAACCAGTGCAAAGAATCCAGACAAGAATGCACTGCGGTCAGGGCCGTAGCCTTCTACAATTAGATGATGGAATTCATACAATTCCATCGCTACGAAGCCAAGGCCGAACAGGAAAGTCATACCGAGCCAAGTGTTAACTTGGCTGATGCTACCTTTATTCATGCCTAGCATGGCAAAACCATAAGTGATACTACTGAATAGCAGCAGGAAAGTTTCAACCAATACAAAAGAGAGGCCGAAAATTTCTTTACCAGATGGGCCACCTGCGGTTCCGTTAACCAGCACTGCATAAGTCGCAAACAGACATGCGAACAAAATACAGTCACTCATCAGGTAGATCCAGAAACCGAATACTTTGGTGGCTCCCGCATCGTGGTGCCCATGATCTTCATGGGCATGATTGTGGTTAGTCATAGTTTCAGTTGACATGGTTCAGACCTGCCTTGCTAATTTGTTCATGGTGTTGATTCTCAATTTGCTCAACTTCAGCAACGGGTACGTAGTAATCAACATCTTCATCAAAACTTTTCGCGATCCAAGTGATGATCATGCCAGCGAAGCCTACGATAGCCATCCACCAGATATGCCAAATCATAGCAAAACCGAAAATCAGGCTGAAGCCAGCAATAATCACACCGGCACCTGCATTTCTAGGCATATGAATTTCTTCATATTTAGCAGGACGTTTATAAGCTGTGCCTTTTTCTTTCATATCCCACCATGCATCACGGGTTTGAACATGTGGAACGTCAGCAAAGTTATAAAACGGCGGTGGAGAAGATGTTGCCCACTCTAAAGTACGCCCACCCCAAGGGTCACCAGTTAGGTCACGGTTTTGGTCACGGTCACGGATACTCACGTAGAATTGAATGACCTGACACAGGATACCTACTGCGATCAGTGCAACACCGATTGCGGAAACAACAAGAAGAGTATGGAATTCAGGGTTGATATCTTGGCTGATACGACGAGTCATGCCCATAAAGCCAAGCGCGTAAACAGGCATAAAGGCGATGAAGAAGCCTATGATCCAGAACCAGAATGCGCGGACGCCCCATTTTTCGTTTAGTGTGAAACCAAAGGATTTCGGGAACCAGTAAGCGGTACCAGCGAAACAACCAAAGACAACACCACCGATGATGACGTTATGGAAGTGTGCGATCAGGAACAGGCTGTTATGCAGAACGAAGTTTGCACCCGGAACGGCCAACAGAACCCCAGTCATACCACCAATAGAGAAGGTGACGATAAAGCCGACAGTCCACAACATTGGCGTTTTATATTCAATACGGCCTCGGTACATAGTGAACAGCCAGTTGAAGATCTTAACTCCCGTAGGAATCGAGATAATCATGGTAGCTATGCCGAAGAAGGCATTAACGTTCGCACCGGAACCCATCGTAAAGAAGTGGTGCAGCCATACGATGAATGACAATACGGTGATGGCAATAGTTGCCCATACCAGAGAGGTATAGCCGAACAGTCGTTTTTTCGAGAACGTCGCTGTAACTTCAGAGAAAACACCAAAGACCGGCAGCACCAGAATATAAACCTCAGGGTGGCCCCAAGCCCATATTAGGTTGATATACATCATCATGTTGCCGCCCATATCATTGGTGAAGAAATGGGTGCCCATGTAACGGTCTAAAGTCAGCAGAGCAATGGTAACAGTTAGAATCGGGAAGGCTGCGATGATCAGTACGTTAGTACACAGTGCTGCCCATGAGAATACAGGCATTTTCATCATAGACATGCCAGGAGCACGCATGCGCAGAATCGTGGCAAAGAAGTTAACGCCTGTCAGCAATGTACCGATACCGGATATCTGGAGACTCCATATCCAGTAATCGACCCCAACGCCAGGGTTATACTCTATACCTGAAAGCGGAGGATAAGCTAACCAACCGGTTTGAGCGAATTCACCAACACCCAGAGAGATATTGATCAGTGCAACACCGACGACGAAGAACCAGAAACTCAGTGAGTTCAGGAATGGGAATGCTACGTCACGGGCGCCGATCTGTAGTGGAACCACGATATTCATCAGGCCGACAACAAAAGGCGTCGCCATGAAGAAAATCATGATGACACCGTGGGCGGTGAAGATCTGGTCATAGTGGTGTGGTGGCAGGAAACCCGCTTCACCGGCAGAGGCAACAGCTTGCTGACCACGCATCATGATGGCATCAGCAAAGCCACGAAGCATCATGACCATTGCCACGATGATATACATAATACCGATTTTTTTGTGGTCAACGCTGGTTAACCACTCGCTCCACAGCCATTTCCATTTACGGAAATAGGTCAGGGCTCCGGCAATTGCTAGCCCTCCGAAGAGAATCCCTGCAAGAGTAACCATGATAATGGGCTCATGCAATGGGATTGCATCAAGTGTTAATTTTCCCAACATTACTTTATTCCTCAACTCCGGCATGAGCAGTTTCGCTCATATTCATGTTATGACCTGCAGTTGCACTATGGCCGCCATGCATATTCATGCCGTCCATAAATTTGGCAATAATATCGTGGTACAGGTTAGGCTTAACGCTTGAGAAGTATTCAACCGGATGATTTTGGCTTTGTTTGGCTAACTCATCAAACGCTTGCATGGTATCCAAGGTTTTGGGAGAAGCTTTCACTTTTTGAACCCATTGTTCAAAACCTTCACGATCTGCGGTAGCAGTGGCAGTAAATTTCATGCCAGAGAAACCGTGACCGCTGTAGCTGCTGGACAAACCTTTATAAGTGCCAGGTTCATCGGCAATTAAGTGAAGTTTCGTCTGCATACCAGCCATTGCATAGATTTGACCACCTAATTGTGGAATGAAGAATGAGTTCATCACAGAATCAGAGGTGATTTTAAAGTTAACAGGAACCCCGGCAGGGAAAGCAATTTCGTTAACTGTAGCGATGCCTTGCTCCGGGTAAACGAACAGCCATTTCCAATCAAGAGAAATCACTTCAATAGTCACTGGTTTTTCATCACTGACCAGTGGTTTATATGGGTCAAGCTCGTGGGTTGTTTTCCAAGTAATGGTTGCTAAAATAATAATGATAATGATAGGAACAGTCCACACTACCAGCTCAATTTTATTTGAGTGTGCCCAGTTAGGGCGGTAGGTAGCGTTTTTGTTGGTTTCACGATAACGCAGGGCAAATGTAAATGCCATGATGATTACCGGAATAACAATGATAAGCATCAGGCCAATAGCCGTGAGTATTAGTGTTTTTTGTTCAGCGCCGATAGCGCCCTTAGGATTCATCAATACCATATCGCAACCACTTAGCATAAGAGTGGCTGCGAGTATTGACAATATCCCAATACTTTTATTGTATTTCATAAGTCTCATCTAACGACTCCAAATAACAAAAGCTCTATTGTCGTTTCATCAGTGGGGGCATTCTACGGTAAGGCCATTGGAGTGTAAACATTTGTAATAGTTAGTTGTGGAGTTGTTGGTCCTTTATGTTAATGGGATCACATGCAAATGTAGGATTAATCAGAAGTTAGCTTGAAAAGGTTATTTAAATGTAACGAAATGGTGCCGAAATACTAATTTACACGAAAATAATTTTATATTTTTCGGCGGAAAGGAAAATAGTAAATTACTTTAAAGATTTTTGTGGCGGAATTTTATTTAAGAATTAAATTAACTGCGAGCTACAGCAAGAAGTAACTCACAGTTAAAATCAATAATTAGAAATTATATTTGATAGTGTAGACAACCCCATCCTGCCAGAATCCTTCACCTAATTTATTATCGGCATACCGATATTGAATACCCGTTGTGAAGGATTGGTGAGGTGTCCACCACAATGCTACTGCACCATTAATGCCGTCCCGACCACCATTGCCATAGCGTTCATTCCGGTTGAACTCCATTTCATTCCAGTTAGTTACACTGAATTTCTCTTGCCAGAGCTGAAAATCATAACCGGCTACCCAGCCGACAACGTAGCCGTTATTTCCGGAGTAGAAAGTCTGATCAACATAATGCAATGCAACGAATGGTTTTAACCAGACGCCAGCAAGCTCAGTATTGTAGCCAACACCATAAAGGGTATTTACCTCATGGAAATTTCCGCCATGTGCTTTACCGGGTAGGGAGTAAGTACCGTAAACATGGCCGTAGAGATTAAAACCAGTGTCAGCCAGATAGAAGCGCCCGGTTGTTTTAAAGGTATATCTTTGGTTATCGCCAGGTTGAGCATGCTTACTGTTGAAAGCATTTTCCAGGTCAAAAAAACCGTATAATTCACCCCAGTCAAACCCAGTTCCACCTTCCAATTCCAGGTAGGCAAAGTCGTCTTTATGAGTAGTTTGCCCTGACTTATGTGTAGTATGGCTAGTCCAGTCAAGATAGTTCATGCTGACATTGGCAAAGCCCCATTGATATTCAGCATAAGCTGGGACTGAGACAGTCGTAAACAAAGCAGTAGCTAGAATAGTGTTTCTCATAAATTTCTCTAACGCATCCATGAAAAGAATTTTTTGTTTTTAAAGCTAATTTATATAAGCCTTAAAATGATAGTCTGATTCTATGCGGATATGAATCTTCAATAATTAAATAGTTGCTCAAAAATAGCACTTTTCGACAAAATACTAGCTGAAATGTGATCATTGTCACTTAAATGTTTAAGGGAATATAAAAGGTTGACAATAGTCAACCTTTTAATAAATTAATTTAATATTTATATCTTTAAGCCGGTTTGTTCTTTATTAATGCGAGATAATCTAGAAAACAACCTAAGACAATGCCTGCGATACCAATCTGGACTCCCCATAATAGTAAGTGTTCGGCCAGATCAGGTGCACTAGTCCAGGTAAGAGCGTTGGTGATTATGGTAATTAACCAAAATGTAAGAAGGATGCTTGCTAATGACAATAATCCAAGAGCCAGTCGATAGAAATTTTTGAACTTAGTGCGTGGTATAAAATCATTAGTGTACTGGGTATAATCTAGAGTCTGACGGCAGATCAGTAGCAGTAATAACCCTGGGACAGAAACGGCTATGGAAAATAAGTAGAAGTTTGACCAGCCATATAATTCAACGAGCCAACCAGCAATTGGGCCGACGTATACCCGCCCAACAGCTGATAAGGCAGATAATAGCGCAAACTGTGTGGCGGAGAACGATTTGTTACATAAAGCCATAAGCAGAGCAACAAATGCAGCGGTCCCCATTCCATAACAGAGGTTTTCCAAAAAGATGGTGCTGCTCATGGTATAGATATTTTTGTCAGTAATCGATAACAGCCAGTATCCGATGTTGGAGATAGCTTGAAGAATGCCAAATATCATTAGTGAGCGGAATAAACTCCATCGTTGCATTAAATAACCGCCATATAATGTCCCAACGATGGTTGCGGCTAATCCCAGTGTTTTGTTGGCCATGCCGACTTCACCAGCATCAAAACCAATACCACGGATAAGAAACGTGGTACTTAGGCTGGCAGCAAAGGCATCTCCTAGCTTATATATGATAATCAACAACAGTATCAGCCATGCATTATTACGACTGAAAAAATCGGCTAATGGTTCTATTGCAGCTTGTTGGAGTGTTTTAGGGGGAAGAATGTCAACTTCAGGTTCTTTAGCCCTTAAAGTCGCATAGACGCCAATTAGCATCAATCCTGCCATCAACCAGTATATATGTTGCCAGCCAATATAGCGGTCTGCGATCCATAATGCTAATCCACCCGAAACTAACATTGCTAATCGATAACCCAGTACTGAAACTGCGGCACCTACCCCCCGTTCTTCGCTGTGCAGTAAATCTGCTTTATAAGCATCAAAGACGATATCTTGTGATGCGGAACAGAAAGCAACAGTTACCGCTAGTACGGCTAACCACCATAGATGTTGAGACGGTTGGAGAAAGCCCATTGCAGCGATACTGGCTATGAGTAATAACTGTGTTACAAGCAACCAGCCACGGCGACGTCCAAGAAAAGAGGGGGTAAACCGGTCCATAAAAGGGGACCAGAAAAATTTGAAAACATATGCTTGGCCAACAAGGGAAAAGAAACCTATTGTTTTAAGATCGACGTCTTCAACGGTCATCCATGCTTGCAAGGTGCTGGCAGTGAGTGCGAGAGGTAAACCAGAAGCAAAACCGAGTAAAAGTAAGATACGTGAATTATGTTGAGTAAAAACGGTGAGATAACGATAAGACATGGGCCTCCCAAACTCTACCCCTGAGGGGCAGAGTAAGCAATTAATCCTTAATTAGTGGGCATTTTGTTTGATGAAGTTGCTGACAGATGAGTCTTGGGCCATATCTGCTATAACTTCAGATAGTACAGTATTTACCGCATCAGCAATTTTTTCATTTGTTGCCCCTAAAGGGCCTTGGACATTGTAGCTGGTGCGATAGTTCTTAACTTGTTTGCTTCCATTTTGTGCAGCACTGATGATAGAAATATCGGCTTTTGTTGAAATATTATGGCGCAGGCTGCCTTCCTTAACATCTGCATACAGATTGTTCACAATAATTTGCAGATCGGCATTGGCTGGAGAGCCAATCATATAACCACGGGCGGCCATCTGTTTTTCCAGGATTTCCTGGAGCAGAAAACGTAGATCGCGGGATGGTTTCAGTACTTCCAGCTTGGCATTGCGGTTAACTTGAGCAAGTGTTTGAGACTGGCGATTGTCGGCACCGCTGATACTGATGGTGATAGCACTCATAGTTGGGTCTGCTGTTGGCAGGGTAATTTTAGGATCAATGGTCAGAGTATTGCTGGGAGCAGCGCAACTTGTAAGGAGAAAAAGAGTAATAAGCGGCAAAAAGATTCTTTTCAACATGTTGATTTTCTCATCAGTGATAAGGATGTCCAGTAATACTTATCAATAGTATAAACTGTTGCAATAATAACACCGCCTTTGATCGCGGCATATCCCCGATGGGGTAAACATATATAAAAACCTGATAATATGGGATTCGATTAAAGGTATTTTAATGTGCTGATGCTATAACTCATGAAGAATAGACTAAAATCATTAATATAGTTGATAACATGACTGCTGTGTGGTTAAGGAGAGTAATATGGTGTATCAGGATATAGAAGAGAAATTACAGACGGCATTTAACCCTTCATATTTAGAGGTTATTGATGAAAGTTATCGTCACAATGTACCCGTAGGTTCTGAAAGCCATTTTAAGGTTGTGATTATTAGTGATAAATTTGTTGGTGAACGCATGTTAAACCGTCATCGTTCCGTTTACGGAATATTGTCGGCAGAACTGGCCGCAGGTGTTCATGCTTTGGCGTTGCATACCTATACAGAAAAAGAGTGGAATGAATTACAGGATACCGTTTTAGCTTCACCAGCATGTCGGGGTGGTAATAATCAATAATATTATAGTTCGGCTTTTGTCAGCAATTCTCGACTCACACCGTCTGCATCGCTATAATGTCGCGTCTAATTTTTAGAATGGTTTCGGGACGCTTCTGACATCAGGGATTCTCGGTTTTTAAATGCGACCGCCCCGGTTCTTAGAGAGTGTTGTGATTGGTACACAGAACGTGTGCCAGCCGCATGGTCTCTGGAGTTGACCGAGCACTATGATTTTTTTGAGGTAAAAAGATGCAAGTTTCTGTTGAAACCACTCAAGGCCTTGGGCGTCGTGTGACAATCACCGTTCCTGCTGCCGATATCGAAAAAGCAGTTAGTAGTGAGTTAGTCAATGTAGCAAAAAAAGTTCGTATTGATGGTTTCCGTAAAGGCAAAGTGCCTATGAACATCATTAAACAACGTTATGGTGCTTCTGTTATCCAGGATGTTCTGGGTGATCTGATGCAACGTAATTTTATTAATGCAATCATCGAACAAAAGATCAATCCAGCTGGTGCTCCAAGCTATGCACCGGAGCAGTTCAAAGATGGTGAAGACTTCACTTTTTCTGTTGAGTTCGAAGTTTATCCAGAAGTTGAGCTGAAAGATCTGGAAAACATTGAAGTTGAAAAACCTGTTGTTGAAGTCAAAGACGAAGATGTTGACACAATGCTGGAAACTTTGCGTAAGCAGCAGGCTGAATGGAAAGAAACCGAAGAAGCTGCTAGTGCAGAAGATCGTGTTACCGTTGATTTCAATGGTTCTATTGATGATGAAGAGTTTGAAGGTGGTAAAGCTTCTGACTTTGTTCTGGCTATGGGCCAGGGCCGTATGATCCCAGGTTTTGAAGAGGGCATTGTTGGTCATAAAACGGGTGAAGAATTTACCATTGATGTGAACTTCCCAGAAGATTACCATGCTGAAAATCTGAAAGGTAAAGCGGCTAAGTTTGTTATCACTTTGAAAAAAGTGGAACAGCGTGAATTGCCAGAGTTGACTGAAGAATTCATCAAACGTTTCGGTATCGCTGATGGTACAGTTGACGGCCTGCGTGCAGAAGTACGTAAAAATATGGAACGTGAACTGAAAAATGCAGTTCGTAACCGTATTAAATCTCAGGTTATCGATGGCTTGGTTAAGGCTAATGAAATTGAAGTTCCTGCGGCAGTTGTTGATGGTGAAATTGATGTTCTGCGTCGTCAATCTGCTCAGCGTTTTGGTGGCAATGAAAAACAAGCTCTGGAATTGCCTCGTGAGCTGTTTGAAGAACAAGCTAAACGTCGTGTTGCTGTTGGCCTGTTGTTAGGCGAAGTTATCAGTAGCAATGAGCTGAAAGCTGACGAAGAGCGTGTTAAAGGACTGATTGAGGAAATGGCTTCTGCTTATGAAGATCCTCAGGAAGTGATCGAATTCTATGGTAAAAACCAAGAATTGATGGGCAATGTTCGCAATATTGCTCTGGAAGAACAAGCTGTTGAAATTCTTCTGGGTAAAGCAAAAATTTCTGAAAAAGAAACTACTTTCAACGAGTTAATGAATCAGAATCAAATGGCATAAGTTTTGGCTTTGCCGTGAGATAATGAGTTTATCATCTTAGTGAAATGAACCCGCAGATTTATCTGCGGGTCAGATTGCAGGCAAGCCCTGCTAAAATTATGAAAATTTTGTATGGCTTTTATTCCCAATAAATTATGTCAACGAAAGAAGTTTAAGAGCTGATAAATATATTTCTTGCAATGAAAGATTATTCACATTCTCTTTATCGTATAGTGTTATGCATAGTTCATCTGAAATAAGAGGTCCCCAATTTTGAGGTTTTGTTACACCGTAAAGAGCAACTATTTTTTTATTAAGAGCTGCTGCCAAATGACAAATGCCACCATCACCAACGATAACAAGATCAACACTATTTATTAGTGATAGAAAAGATTTAAGATTTTCGCTTTCTATAATCTGTGATTTTCCCTCTATCATGGTTAATAGTTCATTAGCTTTTTCTCTATCCTTGTGGAGTGTTGAGATCAAAAAATATGCATCAGGAAAATTTTTTATAATTTCGTTCGCTATTGATGCCATTCTTTCATTTGTAATTTGACTTCTTGTCCTATTATTAGATACAGAAAATAAAATTTTAGGAAACTTACTGTTTGAGAAACCACTAAAATCTTTCATAACGATCTTTGGAGATAAATCAAATGGTATTGATTCTATTTTTGGATCAAAAATCTTTAATAATTTTAGTGATTGATGGAATCCATCAATTCTTCTGAAATCCGTTGGGACATTAATTAATTTCTCATGCCATTTTTTATGGCCTGTTACAGCATAACGTTTTCTTGCATTTACAACCCATAAGAATAAATTATTTAGTTTCATAGGCGAGGTCTTTGCAGAAATCGCCATATCAAATTTTTCTTTTCTATGTTTTAATGCTGTAGTTAAAAGAGAGGTATATTTATTTCCTTTTGGTATAGTGTGTATTATGACATCAGGACAAAGATATTTAGTCAATTCTTCATTATTGAATTCAATGAATAAATGTATTTCAGATGATGGGTGTTTTAATTTTAGGTAATTTATTAAAGGCTGCGTACATATTAAGTCTCCCAGACCATTCCTTCTCAAAATAGCAATTTTCACCGATTTCTCCTATCTTTATCTGAATAATTGTCTCAAGTTCTGCGCAAAAAATCTGTACAGAGCACACAACATCTTACACATGTTCAATATATCATTTTTAAGTTTATCACAAATAGTTCTAGAGTCTCATGAGGCGTAAGCCACCATACAGCCCAAATTTAAACCCGATAGAGCGATTATGGAAGGTCATGAATGAACATGTTCGAAATAACCGTATTTCGCTAATAAACATGAATTTCGAGACAACGTATTCAAATTTTTCACCACAACACTACCTGATATAGCGGACTCGCTGATGTCTAGAATTAACGACCATTTTCAGGTGATAAAAACTGCATCTTGAAGTTTCTTGGGTATATATACCCTGATTTTTATCTCTAATAACCTATAGCAATCACGTAAGGTTTTATTTGTGAACCGTAATGATCACCATTTGGAATGACGGTCACACCATTTTTATCAAAATCGTAAATTTGAAAAAACATATCTCCATATGTTCGACTATTTATTCTAGCGGTAACCGATAGAGATAATGTTTTATTTGGGAATGGTATTGGAAATTTAATATATTGCCTTTCTTCTTCTCCTCCTACCCAAATACCATCAGACCATTGATAGATTAATCCCGTTCCTTCATCCTTCCACCATCCTTTTTCGGATAATTGAGCTGTTGTACCACCTGATTTACTCCATTTACCCGCTTGGCAAGCTAAAATAGCTCCTTCTTTATCTCGACTGATTAAACCCTTTGGAGAACACTGCATTCCAACAATTGCAACTTTTTCTAATAACAGATATTCTTCGGTAGTAAGACGTTCTTTTGCTTTAATTTGTCCACCTGAATAAATCCCCTTATTGTTGACGCTACGTATCCAATCTTTATCTGACATATAAAAGCCACCTTCATGGGTGCTGTTCATCCAGCCTTTATTGTTTTGTGTCACAAGCCAACCACTGTTACTTTTAATATCACCTTCTGATATCACATTTTTCGAAAATTGCCCCGTTTTTGCATTAACTTTATCAGCATTGTCCAAATTATTACCATTCATATCAATAGACGTATACATACGATTTAGCTCAGGTCTATTGTTAACATTAAAACGATAAAGGCGGTCGCTTTCCTGTAATGCTGTACCTAACACTTCCGATGAAAGTGCTATTGCAATATGTCCCTTTTTACAATCAATACCAAAATCTTTGGGCTGACTGCTCCAGCCATTATAAGCACCTGTCGCAATATTTTTTTCATCAATATATCCGCCTAACCCTGAAATTTGCGTTGATATCGCCCTTAAGCCTTTGTAGGTAATCTCTGAACCATTGACGCTGCATGTCAAAGCCTGAAGTTTGTTCTTAAGTTTACTGTTTTTAACTACGCCGGTTACATAGCCTTGACCAAAACTGTTTTTCTCCGAAAATCCTTTTTGAAGATAGCCTTCTTTTATCAGTAAGGAGGAAGTGATGCGAAATGGTAAGGGTTTAGTCAAGATTGTATCCGTGTTGTCAGCTATATATTGCTTAGCTGCTTCATTAAACGTGCTGGCGTGTGTAGCTGCTACACTCCATTCTTTTTCATTAAGATATTCACTGTACTTTTCAGCAGCATAAATTGCCCCTAACGAGATGATAGCCAAAGCGGCTAATACTTCCAGCGAGACAAAACCACGATGTGGCATCAATGTAGTAAGAGACTTTTTGTTCACGTTCTCAACCTCGGGTAATCCACGGCAACCACGTTGCCGCGACTCCACATAAGAATGGTGCAAATGGTGCAGTTCGATAAGTTGCTTGTTTCTGCCACCGCAATGGATCACGTATTTTTTTAATCAGCAGAAATAGCGTTCCTATCACCGCAGCGATCCCAATAATCCAAAATAAAAACAGTATAGAAAACCACATTCCTAATCCTGCTATTAGGTATACATCGCCAAGACCGAATAACTCCTGTTCTGCCCATTGGTTATAAGCCGCTCGTACATACCACAGCACGCCAAACAATATCAGGGAGGTGAATGTAGTGAAGAATAATGTGTCTGGATGTATTAAGGAACGATAAACGGTTCCTATCAGCCAGAATGTCACCGTAAAACACTGAGGCAAACAGCGACTGGCACTATCCAAAAAAATAAACAGTGACAGGAATCCGCTACAGATAATGAAGAATAAAAGATGAATTAAAGATATCTCATTCCAGGCCATCATCACGGAAAACAGAGTAAACATTGGAATGACATACTTCACAAAAGGCCAGACCGATGAAAGTGGAGATTCGTTATACATGGATAAAAAGCGTCTTGCTACATATGCAGCTAGCAGTTGCCACTGAATTGACAGAATGCCAGCCAGCACCATATAACCGAATGTTGTCTGCCAGTGATTCATCGCTTTTCTCCCTGCAATGCTGGTAAGTACAAGGCATATATCTTTCTGGCATAATTCATTCGCTTGCTATCATTATCTTTTTTAAATCCTGCGTTGTATGAACCAAGGCATGTCCAGTTAATGCCACATTTCTGTAGATGTTTTGCTAAAATCCAAGCGCCTATTTGTATATTCAGACACGAATTATCTAACAGATCATCTTTAGACTGAATTACTCCCAGAAGTTTTAATTCTGGAATATGCATAGAATTGATTTGCATCAGGCCATAATCGATACTAAGAACCTTGCCCTTTTTATTACGATTGATATTCATTTCTTGTGTGTTAAGGCCGCTTTCCTGTGTTGCGATCGCTTTCAGTAATAAGGGATCAATTCGGTATTTTGCCCCTGCTTCATTAAAACAGAAGGCATGAGTACGAAAACAAAAAATAATAGCTGCAATCAACAATAATGCTTTTATTTTCATCTTTCCCGCCTAAAAAATAGAAAAGGGGAACTTCCCCTTTTCTGTCGGAAAAAGGGTGAATTTTATAATTCAATTAACTGTTTGATTTAAAGATAAGCGTGTTTATGCCAACTGAGCCATTGTCAGCTTTACATTGGGTACCTGCTTTTTCGGCGCTAATAGCACCAATATTATTGGTTCCTGAGATATTCATTTCATGGATCATGGCACTACCACTCAGTTTAGTTACTATCATAGTGCAAGCTTCCTGAGGCACATTCTTATAGGTGATAGAAAACCCTTTATTGTTGGTTGAGCCTTGAACTTTTTCTGGTGAAACGATGACATCACCTCCCCAGCCATTGGCAATTTTGGCATTTCCTGAAGACTTATCCCCATTAATGGTCATGTTGCCGGGTGCTCCACCAAACTGAACCAGTGTCCCTGTCATTTTGGCCGCACTTGTAAATGGATATTCACCTTGTGTTTTCAGCATTCCTCGTGATTGTGTGACCAGCATCTGCACATTAGATATCTCGTCATTGATTGTATTTTTGTTGAACATTCCAGATACAGCCCCTACAGACAGCACAATCGCAACCGCGATAATGGCTAGTACGCCCATCATTTCTAGACTCAGGAATCCCCGGTGCAGAGACATATTTCTCTGTTGTTCAGCTGCTTTTTCTGCATCAATCATCATTATGTGATCCTTTATGTTTACACTCATTGTTTACCCCATTTGATTAACTAGATTGTTCAAATCCTTCGTTGCCAGTAACAGCAGCAACATGTACGAAAACACCAGCAAGAAGCACAGTGCCATTAAATACGCAGCCTTCTTCTTGACCTGTTTAATGGTTTGCTCCAGCCAGCGATCAGCATAATGTTCCAGAATATTTTCGGTGCCACTTTCCTCCGTTAATAACATCATTTGGTTAACACAATCCTTTGATGGAAAGTGGTAACCGGTACTCTTTAAAGCCAGTCCCAGATGTTGGCCCTGATTCATGTAATGCACGGTTTCGTTGATTCGAGTTTCTAGCCAAGGGCTGGCGGTTTCGCCCAACATTTTCACGGCATTTAATACCTGGATATTGACCCGCAATAATGCAGCAATGTTGAGCAAGAAATAGACACCCTGAACAGTTCGGTAAACAGACCAAGGTGGCAGGAGATCGGCAATTTTCCGATGTTGCCAATGTCCCAATGACCAATAAATCAGTCCTGAAAGCAGTAACAGAATGGAAATAATGACTATGCCATGATGAACAAAAAATTCCGAAATATTGGTCAGTTGTTTGAGTGGTCCTTGCCACTTCTCTCGCGGAACTAATTTCGCTAACTGAGGAATAAATTTGTCACACACCAGATTCATCATCAGTACAACAAGGAAAAGCAAAAACGCGGGATACACTACCGCGCCTGTTAACGCTGATGTCATTTCACTTTTCCCTTGTACAATGCGGCTGGCACGACGCAAAGCATCGGCAATATTACCTGCTAACACCCCAGAACCTATTAAGGTAGCTTCCTGAACCGGAATCCAGTCCATCAGCATGGTTTCCAGCGCGTCCTGACCTTTATCCAACGCTTGAATGCAGTCCGTCAGTAGCACGGCAATTGGATGCTTTTTCTTGCCAAAATCTGTTGCTACATTACGCATATCGACCAATGCCTGCCGTAGCGATTTATTGTTATCCAGCAGGAACGCCAGCATGTCGTAAAAGGCAATCCGATCTTTGGCTGAAAAAGTTTTACGGTATATCCAGCGAACAACCGCAGACACCTGAACATCTACGGATAACGCATGTTCTCGCTGTTGCTTAAACACTAGTCCTCCTTCAACAGCGTGTAGCTGTCTTCATCAAGCGGGCAGATAGCATCAGCAGCCAAGGGATCAACCTCTCCGGTATTGATATAATGTAGAACATGCTGATTACGAGTAATTCCTCCTAATGAACGATGCCAATAGGTTTTAGCCGCTGTCGGCCCATCAGTTCGGTACAGTTTGTAAAACTGGGCATCTGGAGAAATTACCTCAGCCACAACAACTCGCCCAATAATGCCTTTGTAGCAGTATTCACAACCGTCACCATGACGCATAAACACCTTTTCAGGTTGGCAGTAGCGTTCTATCAACGCCCGCTCATCGGGGGTCAATTGGGAGGCAACTGATGCATAGGAACGCTTACAGTGCGGACAGATGCGTTGAACCAGACGTTGACTGATTAATCCCATCAATAGTTGAGGGTCGGCGATCAACCGGCCTGGTACACCTTCGGTTTCCAGACGCTCAATAATGTTGATAGGGTTATTAGCATGCAGAGTGGTCATCATCAAGTGCCCAGTCATTGCAGCTTTAATCGCCGCCATCGCCGAGTCATAGTCGCGAATTTCACCGTTCAGAATGGCATCCGGATCAGAGCGTAAGGCATAGGCAATGGAGAGTAACCAGGCGCGACTGACTTCTTGTACATTCTTTTTATCCGCAATTATTGGTGTTTGAATGGCTCCAGGTATACGACCTTCTGGGGGATCTTCAATGGTCAGTAACCGTTTCACTGGTAACCGGTTGGTGTATCCGTTCATCGATAAATAGGCAGCGGATACCGTGCGTAATGTGGTGGATTTCCCTGAACCAGTGGGACCTGACAGGATAATAATTCCTTCCGGCCGACACAGAAGCCTCTTAATGGTACTTATTTGCTGCGGTAGAAATCCCAGCAATTCAAAACTCGGCACTTGAGCACCATCATCTTTAATCAGGCGCATAACGGCATATAACCCGCCGACAGCTGGCATATGTGCGTAACGAGCGCCAAATATTCCTAGCGGTTTCACAAATGCTTCAGCAATCCGACCATCTTGATGCTGGTTTGGGTAGAACTGTTTTTCAGTCACATCACACATCGACAACACGATGGTTGACGCTAGCTCCCAACCTTCCTCTTTATCAATACAATCTAGCACCAGCAATTCACCATGTACCCGTGCTTCGATATAGCAAAAATCGCTGTTATCGCGTCCTATAGTAAAATGCAAATCTGATGATCCAAGCTTAATTGCCTCGCGAAAGTAGCGCAGAACCTTGCTTTGAGTCGATGAAAGTTGTGTCCTATTATTTTGCTGAGCATCATTCAGTTGTACTACTTCATCTAACGAAACAGCTCTACAACGAGTTCGACCAGGGTTAGCTTTCTGTACACGACTAACATAGTTTTGTATCAAGAAATCCCCGCTACGATTTTCTGCGTAGCAAATATCCAGTATGTCATCCTCCTTTGGTGTGACGCAGATATAGCGGGCAATCTCCTGCGGTGGTGATTCAATGACAAAATTTGTCATACCATTCCTCTTTTAATTAAATGGTAAAGAGCGTTCATTTGAGCCGTTGGATACTCGGACTTCGAGTGCCGTGATCGCTTTAATTTTGTACGCTGTACCTGGAATAAATTGCCCTGTTGTGGCTTCAACCCAGCTGCCATCAGGCAATCCTAAGCGGGCAATTAACCGGTTACCTGTTCCGTAGATTTCTTGAATATGAGGTAACTGCTGCATTCTGGGCATGACCGATGAATGCATTTCACTGTCAGTAACAGAGGACATTGTTGTTGTTATATTTTCGCTGACATTTTCAGCAAGTTCTTTTTGCGCCCGTGCTCGTGCTGCTTGCGCTTCTAGGATCACCGTTTCAGCCTGAATTTGTTCCAGCTGATGTAAGGTATAGTTTGTCATCACTGGCGGTTTGGTCTTTTGGGGCATTTCTATTTCGTTATCTGTTGTTGATGCTTTGGCAGGTAGACATGTACTTGAGATTAGAACAACAATAAGGGATAAGTAATTACGGTTTTGCATAGAGTTTTCCTTCAATTTTGTAGTTCAGTCGTCCCTGACTTAACACCAGAGTGATTTGGTTGAGTCGGATACCGATATCATCTATCCCTGCAAACAATTGAGTTGGTGGGATAGTTGTATCGAGTGACAAACTAAATGTCCGCCAAGGCAATACCGATTCCTCTCCTGAGGGAGTCACAATGCGGTTATCCTCTTCCTGAAGAGTGAGAGGTAGTCGCATTTGTTGGGTGAATGTCGTTAATCGCTGGATTTGTACCTCTCCCTTTGGCAATTCGCGTTTATCAGCTGGTGTTTCAAATGAGATGGACTGGTTAAAACCACCAATATCGCCACTCCCCGGTAAATTGAAATAAGGATGCTCAGTAAACGTTTGTTTTACTCGATGGGCAAAATCGCCGACATTGCCTCCATCAGGCAAGGTATAGGCAAAACGGATGGAACCCTCCTGAGAACACTGTGCTTCCTTGAAGATCCAGCCAGCCAGCGATATAGGAGCGGCCTGCCAACGTGCAGCACAGGTATTCACAAAATTTTTCAATCGCGGTTGGGTAATCCATGGAGGAATAATGACAGAACTCGCCGATATATTTTCCTGCTGCTGAGCCAATATCGCCTGACGGACAGCTTCCTGTCGAATCGCTTCTTGGTGGTCACTATAAAGCGTCCAACCGCAGTAACTGACCAGAACCGCAATCCCGAATGTCACCATGCCAAATAGCGTTTTTTTCATGGATGCTGAGTAAAAGTGGCTAGAAGCAGGAAATCGACTCCCATTTAGGAATGCATCAAGATTAAATGGCTGGCTACCGTCAATGTGCCAATCTGTCGGTGCAAAACATTGCCACCCGTCTTTAGGTTCGTGGTTAAATTGCGTAAAGGTTTCTCGTGCTTGTTCGATATGGAGGCGGTTGCCTACTACATCGTTTATCAACACACCATCAATACTGCTGACAAAGGCAAATTTGTCCGTCTCTAATGGCATAATGGTATAGCCACTCTTAATCTGTTGAGAGGCTATCAACAAACCCAATGAGTAGAGTCCCTTTATTTTTCTAGGTAATGTCAGTGTTGATCGACGGACTAGGCCGGCTACAAACTGGGCTTGGCCTTCACTATCACGGTAACGATAAGTCACTACGTGATCGGCACCCAGCCGTCGAGCCAATCCCTTGATATTTCTGCGATCACGCGATGAAACTGGTTCCCAGGTAACACCAGCAAGAAATGCAATATGCCCTCGAATGACAGGCGTGGCTGTCATAGTGTTGTTGTGCTGTTGCATTATACTTCCTGTAAAATCACTGGCGTAATCAGGATCACTAACATTGTGTCTGCATCTTCATTCTGTTGACCACCGCCTAAGCCAAAGAACCAAGGCTGCCCAACTCCCTCTTTTCCCGCTTTTCGGTTAGTCTGCTGGAATCCAGAAAGTACAATGGTTTGCCCTGATTTCATGTTGACGCGTTGATTGACGGTCTTCAATTTAGTATTCAACAGTTCTACCGAACTTCCTCCACTAGTAAATGTCCTGCGAGTTGGTGGATCAGAAAGACTGATTGAAAATTGCAGTTGTAGATTATTCGCATCCGGCATGATGTATGGCAGCAATGTCATGTTGAATCCGGTTGTAATTGTGGCTGGTTGGATAGAAGTCGATGTTCCGACATTGGCGGTAGACTCGGTAGTCACTTGCGCTACATAATCTTCTTGCTCAGCAACTTGTAGCGGCAGTGATGTCATATTGGTCGTTGCACTAGACTGTTGAGTGACTACACTGACCTTAGCTTGCTCAGAAAGTGCTTTGATAAAGCCTTTTGAACCAGCTAACTTACCATCAACAATAGACAATCCTCCGGTCATGGCGTTTTCAGCTGCTCCGGAAAATCCACTGGTTAACGTCATTCCAACACTGCCGCTGCTAAATATGGCATTCCAGTCAATACCAATTTGATCTTTATTATGTTTTTCAATGCTCAAGACTTCCACATTCAGTACGACTTGACGGTTCAATTCTTTATTACGTTCTGCCACAAATTGTCCTACAACATCCAAAACTTGTGGTGCATCAGTGACCGTCAAATGCCCAGACGAAAGGAACATTCGTCCAACGTTTGGAGTCAACATGGTTTTAATTGAATTCTGCAAATCAGCATACAGAGAAGATTTAATTTCCATTGTGGTCGTTTGTGAGGTATTAGCATCACCTGTAATGGCATTTCCGCTTTGACCACCACTGTTTCCCGCTGTTGATGTCGTACCACTGACGACTTTTGAATTGAATTCTGCTTTAGAATCCATAAACGCAATATTGAAAGATCGCGTTTCCAGGTAGTAGAGATAAATTCGTCCCTTTTCGTAACGCCATGACATCCCTAACCGGCTGGTCACGCTATCAAGCAGCCCTGACAGTGAACCGCTCCAATACAGCCCATTCAGCGTACCAGAAGGATTAGCAGATATAGCTGGAAATGAATTTCCCATGGTAGCTAGAGGCACCATACCGTTCGCATCAGGCGATGGGATATTGTTTGTCAGTTGTTGGGTTTTTCCTCCAGTACTGCCTAATACCATTGAAACATCAGGGGTTACCGTCACCGGGATTCGACAAACACCAGCGATGCGTTGAGAGATTTCGTTGAGGGTGATGTTACCTTGCCGATTTAGTGTAATGGTGCAATCAGGTACGGACTTTTGAGTTTGACGTTTTTCAATAATCGGAACAGGGTTAATCCACTGGCTTCTTGCTTCTCCAACCATCGGCCCTGTTGATTTCAGTCGGTTCATTTGCTCTTGTGCTCGGGCGTAATCGTTATCAGCATGTTGCATATTGTTATTGATACGCTCGATACTGGCACAGCCGGATAGAACTAACGCCGCCAATATTGGCGTTAGAACAAATATTTTATTACACATGCTTTTATCCTATTGATTAGTTCAGATAGACAACCGCGCCATCGGGAATTCTTATCGGTACTGGTACGGTCATATCTTTGCCACTGTTGTCGATGAGATGACGTTGCTTAACTGTGCCAAGCAACGCAGAAGATAGAGTTTGTGTTTTGAGAGCATTCATTAACCCACGCTCAGGTTTTTGCCATACATAAACACGCTGCTTAAAAATTACATGATAGATTTCATGATTTGGCTTCATGCCGATCTGGTCAGGTTTTAATACTATCTCATTCGGTGTCGCGTTCACGTCAGGATGATCATAAAGGTAATCATTTATCGCATTGATATACTGAACAGTTTCAGTTGCTCGCTGTGTCATAATCGTTAAGGTTTCAACAACATCCAGCTGTGAATTCTGACGATTTTCATAAAGACTTGTCAGAGTCAATACAACAAGGAAAAAGGAAAGCAGTAGATACCCCATGACTACACCTCATTGTTCCATAACCTGAATGAGACATTGTGGTGTATTGGTTTCTACATACAGGGGTTTTTGGGCGTATTGGTAGAGACTAAATACGTCATTGAGTGCTGATTTAAAATGACCTTTAAATTGTAATGGGGCATCTATACGATAATTAATCGGGGTTTCCCATATTACCGTCCAATTAATGGAATCTGCCGCTGAGCACATTTCTTTTACTGCCCAAGCCATAATGCCGTCTTTTAATGTTGTTCCTTTTTCAATACGCCATTGTTTTTCAACTGGGGTAACGGGAGGAGGATTCTGCGTTAAATTGATTGGTTTTATAGTCGTTGTACCTTTAAATGTATTCGATGATATAGCCCTTGGCTTAGGAGCTTGCTTTGTGACTTCCATTTTTCCTGCATTTTGTGAAGCAATGACAGGTGTTTTTATGGTTACCTTGGGGGGAGTTAAGGCTGCAATAGTCGTTTTATTTTCATGTCCTTTACCAATATTTTTCATTGCCATATTTTTAGGTGATTTTGCGACACCTTCTAATCCAAGAATTTGTTGCTGCTCAGTAACGACGGTTATTTCTGGGGCCACCTTGGGAGGATTATTTAATACTTGGGTTTGACATCCAGCCAATAATAACACAGCCGCCGATCCAGCAAGAAAATAACGCTTCATGGGTATTCCTATGTCGTTGAGGATAGTGGGTTCGATTTTGTAGCTGATTGCTTAAAGCTATTTTTTAATATTTGGCTATTGATCCGTTTGTTTACCGAAGCTTGCTTTACTTTCGGAGTAGATACGGAACATTCAGATAAAAACACATTTGCAAGTATCACTGTGATCAGAAGAGATCCTTTATGTCCAGAACTACCCCAGTGATTGAAGTTTTTTCTTGAATGTCATTAATAAGAGCTTTCTATTTTGATTACTAAATTGATTAATTAAAAAATGCAAAAGTACTCGGTTTGATATTATTTTTAGTTAATTAACTAATTTCACGGGTATGATGGCATGACTCCTGATATCGGTGATTACCTACTCAGTAACGACTATTGTAGTGACTTTTCCTTGGTTTCCGTTTTGACATGGAAAATGCCTATTGAGAAAAAAAACGCTAACATAAACGTTAGCGGCTAGATTGAAAAAAATATTTTTTAAAGAATCAGGAAACGCTATAACGGATTTCACGGCTTTCGAGAAAGCGTAAAAATGCGCATTGGCGTTCATGTACTGAAGTAATTTGCGCAATGTGCTGAATTTCAGCAAGAAGTAAAGGAGCTGCGCTAAGACATTCCACAGACTTATCTTGAAGGTTTAATAGAACTTCTTTTGAATGTTCCAATTCGTTAATAATGTGCTGTGGAACAATACAAGGCTCCCCTCCAAAACGGACAAATGCAATAGCTCCTGGAATATTAGTAATTGTTGTTGTGTGAACTTTATGGATATCAAACTGCAGAAAAAGATAATTTGGAAGCATAGGCTTCTGGGTATATCGGAAGGAATTGCAGTCCGTTCTAGGTGAGACTTTTATCAACATAGGCCGAAAAACATTAATACCTAATGCACTGACTCGCCGTGAAATTTTTTCGACATCCTGAACAGTGCAATAGAGCACATACCAGCAGTTCACTCTTTCCTCCTTAGTTTTTAGGGAAGCCGCCCCCATTTCCTATCCGCGAGGTAGGAATATATAAATAAATTTTATGGTTGCTTGAATATCAAGTAATAATACAACAATTTGCTTTATATTCAAGTTTTGCTTTCTAAGCGAACCTCACATTTTTGATTTAATCGTTATGCTAGTGAAAAAGTGAGCGAGGAAAAAATGGTACCGAAACGTTTAAAAGAAGCCCGATTGCACAGAGGGCTGAAGCAGGTAGAGTTGGCAGAACTGCTTGAATTAGATGGTGTTGATATACGAAAAATGATCTCAAATTATGAGACTGGCCGCTATACACCATCCTTTAAAATTGTGGTTGCCATTGCTAAAAAACTTAATTATCCAGAATGCTATTTCTACATTCAAGATGATATCTTTGCAAAGAAAGTATTGAGCCTTTTCTTATCGAATGTTGAAATTGAGAATCTTTACCATTTAGAAATTCAACATATAAAAGATTCAGTGTGCTCACTTTCTGATTTCTTGAAGAAAAATTTCCCTGAATCAAAATGAAGAGCGCGGCTTAATCTTCTCTTAATCAGGAAAGCCGCCGCCAACTGCGAGAAGGTGTATTTAGGCTGATTATCACTCGTTTGGTGTAAACCCTTATTTTCGCTAAAGTGCTCTAAGGCATAAGGCATTGTTGTAACATGTCATAATCTTTTTATATGCGGGTTGCTTTATAGTTAATAGGATTGACAGCGATATGTACATGGAGGCTACTAGTATCATGACGAATCGCAGGCAGCATATTGATGCTCGCTTAGGTTTAATTCGCCATTTAGCTCATGCTGACGACCGTCAGAAAAAATGCTTATAAAATAAGTTTAAAATTTGGTGCTGCACTATGTTCGATATAATTGACCAGCTGGTGAAAGATAGCTTGTTTTGTGTTGGTACTGCGGAGATGAACTTTCTCACTCATCTGAATCTATCTGTTTAAAGGAACGATCAGTAGCCTAAAAAAATAACACCTTATCAGTAGTAGGATTAGATAATACAATAAATTAATATACCCTTCTTCTTTCAAGTTGCTGCTTTGTTGGCTGTTTTGACTTACCCCAGTCACATCGTTATCTATGCTCCTGGGGGCCGTTCACTTGCCGCCGCGCTACAACTTGGAATCTATTGGATATAGTAAGGGAATCTGACCAGTTACCTGGTCAGATTTTATTAATTTGATTTTATAATTTTCCGAATTGTGGGCGCAATTCGATAATGAACTTTACAATAACGAGGTGGCTTATTTCTCGTCAATAATATAAGTCTTTTTTATGACTCCATTTTTTAGTCACCTGTCTGATCGGTTACAAGAAATAATCGGATATAACTAATTGATAGAAAAATTAAGATATAACGGAAATGAGCAGTTTTTGTGTTCTGGTATTAAATGTAGCAATATATTCAAATAAACAATTTTTCATCATTGAGTAGTGTTCATAAAGTAATTCGTCATTTTTCCATTTTGCTAGGTTTTGGAAATATTTTAATGTATAAAAAGTTACAGCTATTCCACACTGTTCGGAATTTAAATAACCTTTAAATTTATTTTTAAGAGAAACCACATAACCATCTGGAGGAGCTACAAAAAAACCTCCATTACTTAACTCAAATATTTCCCAAAATCCGCCTAGATATCCCTCTGCGTTTTCATCCATCCACGAATAAATATAAGTGTTACCTACAACAAATAATTCTTTAAGATATTCAGAAAGAAATTTTTTTCTATCGAAGTGCCAGGTTATTTTCTTTTTGGTTACGAGTGGAATATTTTCAGTTGCGTTTTTTTTACCTACTACACATGGGTTAATTTTTACGAAATTTTGATACATTTAAAATATCTCCTTTTTCCTTTGATGACATCAATTCCAATCAATTAACAAGATTGAATAATTTATTGTTAATGAGAGGCCCAAAGGAGAACTTATGACATTTTCTATGTTTTTAACCAGAAATATCAATCTATTATAAACACAAGTGGCTAATTTTTGGCTTTTATCAAATGGGGTATTTTTTGCGCGATCTTAAAGTATACTGGTAATTCTCCCTGAAAAACGGGTGAAACGAGTCCTTTTTGAACAGATAATTGCCCTGAAATTCAAAATGAAGGTTTGGTTAGTGGGGGGAATTCCAGATTAACTATTAGATAGTATTCAGTGTATCTACTTTACGGACCAGATGGTTCCAGGCGACTACCCCCTACCCTTTGAGGGAGATCGTTTCAGGGATGAAGTTGTGTAGAAGGTGATATCCTTAAACATGAACATGGCAATCAGCTCTTTTTTTGTACGATATTTTATTAGAACAAAGTAATGGATAAAAAAACAACGCTCTGTTAATAATCTGACCCGTAGATTTATTTGCAGGTTTTTTTATTCGTGGAAGGCGAGATTTTTCTTGAAAAAAGTGGATTTAACCCCAGATCCTTTTTCATATTATGTATATGATTGCAAAATTTTTCAGGGGAGGTCTTCCCTTGATTGGCTAACTTTGAATCATGGTCATCATCGCTTATCTCAAGTAGAATCGGTTATGAATGGCACCAACATGAATTCTATTAGGAGACGGAAATGTCATATAGCGACAAGCGGGATCAATATGTGCCTCATATGGCTTTGGTGCCGATGGTAATTGAACAGACTGCACGAGGGGAACGTTCGTTCGATATTTATTCACGTCTGTTAAAAGAGCGTATTATTTTTCTGACGGGTCAGGTTGAAGATCATATGGCAAACCTGGTTGTGGCCCAGATGTTGTTCCTTGAGGCAGAAAATCCGGAAAAAGATATTTTCTTATATATAAATTCACCAGGTGGTGTGATTACTGCGGGAATGTCTATTTATGACACTATGCAGTTTATTAAACCAGATGTCAGCACCATCTGTATGGGACAGGCGTGTTCAATGGGGGCATTTTTACTGACCGCTGGTGCAGAAGGAAAACGCTTCTGTTTACCAAATTCCCGGGTCATGATCCATCAACCATTAGGTGGTTTCCAAGGGCAGGCTACAGATATTGAAATTCATGCTCAGGAAATACTTAAGGTTAAAGCGCGTATGAATAGTTTGATGGCTAAGCATACGAGAAAACCTCTCGAAGAAATCGAGAAAGATACAGAACGTGATCGTTTCTTATCAGCAAGTGAAGCCGTAGAATATGGGTTGGTTGATAAGATTTTTACCCATCGCGATTAATTTATTATTCCCGGAAGCTATAATATAAATATTCGCCTTACCATTATCATTTGGTAAGGCAATGTTGTTCTCGGGGTAATAGCAGAAGTTTCCTGCTTTGCCAGACGAATCTGGGGTAGCAGTTGATAAAGTGAGGTTGTGACTGATGACAGATAAGCGCAAAGACGGTTCAGGAAAGCTGCTGTATTGCTCTTTCTGCGGGAAAAGCCAACATGAAGTGCGAAAATTGATTGCTGGCCCGTCAGTGTATATCTGCGATGAATGTGTGGATTTATGTAACGACATCATTCGCGAAGAAATTAAAGAACTTGTACCACATCGTGAGCGTAGTGCATTACCAACTCCTCATGAAATCCGTCAACATCTGGATGATTATGTGATCGGCCAGGAAACGGCGAAAAAGGTGCTGGCAGTTGCTGTTTATAACCATTACAAGCGGTTGCGTAATGGTGATATGAGTAACGGTGTTGAATTAGGTAAAAGTAATATTCTGCTCATTGGACCGACAGGGAGTGGTAAGACGCTGTTGGCTGAAACGCTGGCCCGTTATCTCGATGTCCCTTTTACTATGGCGGATGCGACTACTCTGACTGAAGCGGGATATGTGGGTGAAGACGTAGAAAACATTATTCAGAAATTACTGCAAAAATGTGACTACGATGTGCAAAAAGCCCAGCGCGGTATTGTTTACATCGATGAAATTGACAAAATTTCACGTAAATCTGATAACCCATCGATTACCCGGGATGTTTCTGGTGAAGGTGTACAACAAGCACTATTAAAACTGATTGAAGGTACAATTGCGGCAGTTCCGCCTCAGGGGGGACGTAAACATCCTCAGCAGGAGTTTTTACAGGTAGATACCTCTAAAATCTTATTCATTTGTGGTGGGGCGTTTGCTGGCCTGGATAAAGTAATTGGTCAGCGTCTAAATACCAGTACCGGTATTGGTTTTGGTGCGAAGGTGCAAGGTGAGTCAGAAAAAGCGACTGAAGGTGAACTTCTTGCCCAGGCTGAACCAGAAGATCTGATCAAATTTGGGCTGATTCCTGAATTTATTGGGCGGTTACCTGTTGTTGCTACACTCAGCGAACTGAGTGAAGAAGCGTTGATTCAGATTCTGAAAGAACCTAAAAATGCGTTGACTAAGCAGTATCAGGCGTTGTTTAACCTTGAAGGTGTCGATCTGGAATTCAGAACTGAAGCCCTGACCGCTATTGCTAAGAAAGCAATGGTTCGTAAGACAGGTGCTCGTGGCTTGCGTTCTATTGTTGAAGGTGCATTGCTGGACACTATGTATGATCTGCCATCGATGGAACATGTTGGAAAAGTTGTTGTAGACGAATCTGTTGTCAATGGTCAATCTGCACCATTACTGATTTACAGCAAACCGGATGCTCAGGTTTCTGGTGAGTGATTGAGATCAGGACAGGGAATTCATTAAACTGGGTATTATTGAATAAAATGAGGGGGTTACCCTCATTTTGTTTTTATTGGCGTACTGTACCATTGAATGTCAAATTCCTGTCCCCATATATTTTATATTCTATGATGTGAAACTCGTGAGAACCGTGTTTCACGAGATTCCCTAAAAACTGGCGAAAGCTAAACGAAGAGAGAGCTCTATGAATCCTGAGCGTTCCGAACGCATAGAAATCCCTGTATTGCCTTTGCGCGATGTGGTGGTTTACCCACATATGGTGATCCCACTGTTTGTAGGGCGTGAAAAATCTATTCACTGCCTGGAAGCAGCAATGGATCATGACAAACAGATCATGTTAGTTGCGCAAAAAGAAGCTTCAACTGATGAGCCAGGGGTTAATGACCTTTTCTCCGTTGGTACAGTAGCTTCTATTTTACAGATGTTAAAACTGCCTGATGGTACTGTAAAAGTACTCGTTGAAGGGTTGAAACGTGCTCGTATCACGACTCTGGCTGATAATGGTGAGCATTTTTCTGCTCAGGCTGAGTATCTTGATTCACCGATCGTTGATGAGCGTGAGCAGGAAGTTTTGATAAGGACAGCTATTAATCAGTTTGAAGGTTACATTAAGCTAAATAAGAAAATTCCACCAGAGGTTCTGACCTCGTTACACAGTATTGAAGATGCAGCTAAACTAGCTGATACAATTGCTGCGCATATGCCACTGAAACTCAATGATAAACAGACTGTTCTGGAAATGTCTGATGTCGTTGAGCGCCTTGAATATCTGATGGCAATGATGGAATCAGAAATTGATCTGTTACAGGTAGAAAAACGAATCCGTAACCGCGTGAAGAAACAAATGGAAAAAAGCCAGCGCGAGTACTACCTGAATGAGCAAATGAAAGCAATTCAGAAAGAATTGGGTGAAATGGATGATGCGCCTGATGAGTATGAAACTCTCAAGCGCAAAATTGAAGCGGCAAAAATGCCAAAGGAAGCCCGTGAAAAAGCGGAAGCTGAATTGCAAAAGCTGAAAATGATGTCGCCTATGTCAGCGGAAGCAACTGTTGTCCGTAGTTACATCGATTGGATGGTACAGGTTCCGTGGGTTACTCGCAGTAAGGTTAAAAAAGATCTAGTTAACGCCCAGGAAACTTTGGATACCGACCATTATGGTCTGGAGCGTGTTAAAGAGCGTATTCTTGAGTATCTAGCAGTACAAAGCAGAATCAGCAAAATTAAAGGGCCAATTTTATGTTTAGTTGGCCCTCCTGGGGTAGGTAAAACCTCTTTAGGCCAGTCTATTGCGCGAGCGACTGGGCGGAAATATGTGCGTATGGCACTGGGTGGGGTCCGTGATGAAGCTGAAATCCGTGGTCACCGCCGTACCTATATTGGATCTATGCCGGGCAAATTGATTCAAAAAATGTCCAAAGTTGGGGTGAAAAACCCACTGTTCTTGCTGGATGAAATTGACAAAATGTCATCTGATATGCGTGGTGATCCAGCTTCTGCTTTACTGGAAGTTTTGGACCCGGAACAGAATGTGGCATTTAATGACCATTATTTGGAAGTTGATTACGATCTGTCAGATGTCATGTTTGTTGCAACATCCAACTCCATGAATATTCCTGCACCATTATTGGATCGTATGGAGATTATTCGTCTGTCCGGTTATACCGAAGATGAAAAACTGAATATTGCCAAACGTCATTTGCTGCCTAAGCAGATTGAGCGTAATGCTCTGAAAAAACATGAATTAACTATTGATGACAGTGCCATCATTGGCATTATCCGTTATTACACCCGTGAGGCTGGGGTGCGTAGCTTAGAGCGAGAAATTTCTAAGCTGTGCCGTAAGACGGTGAAGACATTGCTAATGGATAAGAGTTTGAAACACATTGAGATCAGTGCAGATAACCTAAAAGATTATCTGGGTGTTCAACGTGTAGACTATGGCCGTGCAGATACAGAAAACCGCATTGGTCAGGTTACAGGACTTGCATGGACTGAGGTCGGTGGTGATTTACTGACAATTGAAACCGCGTGTGTTCCAGGAAAAGGTAAACTGACCTATACCGGTTCACTGGGCGAAGTCATGCAGGAATCGATTCAGGCAGCATTAACCGTTGTTCGGGCCCGTGCTGATAAATTGGGTATCAACTCTGATTTCTATGAGAAACGGGATATCCATGTCCATGTTCCGGAAGGGGCGACACCTAAAGATGGTCCAAGTGCAGGTATCGCTATGTGTACAGCATTGGTTTCCTGTCTGACAGGCAATCCAGTTCGTGCTGATGTTGCTATGACAGGTGAAATTACACTTCGTGGTTTGGTTCTGCCGATTGGTGGTTTGAAAGAGAAACTATTGGCTGCTCATCGAGGTGGGATTAAAACGGTCTTAATTCCAGAAGAGAATAAACGCGATCTGGAAGAGATTCCACAGAATATTATTGCAGATCTACAGATCCATCCGGTTAAGCGTATTGAAGATGTTTTAACTATTACATTGCAGAACCCAGTGTTTGGTGCAGAATTGGTGTCAGTGAAGTAATATAAAATAGTGAACGATTTCAAGAGTTATGGATGAAATATAAGCTGGTAAGTTAACTCAGACTTGCCAGCTTTTTTGTATCGATGAACTGTCTGATAAATATTTGGCTGTCTTATGATTTCTTGCCAATATTGGAAAGGATTGATATAACGGCACTGCTATCGGGTTATCCGCTAGGGTTCTGATGCGATAGTAAAATACTATATGGGGATGATAAGAGTGAATAAATCACAATTGATCGACAAAATTGCTGCTGACTCTAATATTTCTAAAGCAGCTGCAGGGCGTGTAGTAGATGCATTCATTTCTTCTGTAACGGGTGCATTGAAGGATGGTGATGATGTTGCTCTGGTAGGGTTCGGTACTTTTGCTGTTCGTGAACGTTCTGCACGTACTGGTCGTAACCCTCAGACAGGTAAAGAGCTCAAAATTGCTGCGGCTAGAGTACCTGCTTTCCGTCCAGGTAAGAGTTTGAAAGATGCTGTTAACGGTAACACAAACTAAATATTGTTTGTCAGTGCTTGTTATATCGGCAAACTAAACTGACGAGACAGATTTGGTAAGTTAGAATAGAAGCGCATCAATTGATTGGTGTGCTTTTTTTCTCTTAGCGCTTGAATTAGCGTAATATGGTAGTTTCAATTTCACCAAAGCGGAGTTTTGCCTCTTTATGATGGACAACCTACGCACGGCGGCAAACAGTCCTGTGCTTAAAATCGTGCTGGCTCTCATTATTTTGTCTTTTGTACTGACTGGTGTTGGGGGCTATCTGACAAGTGGAACTGGTAGTTATGCTGCCGAAGTGAATGGCCAGACTATCAGTCGTGCTCAATTAGAGCAGGCATTTCAGCAAGAGAGAAACATGTTGCAAGAACAACTAGGAGATCAATTCTCTGTGTTGGCGAGTAATGAACAAAGCATGAAGCAGATTCGTAGTCAGGCTTTAGAACGCCTGGTTAATAATGCGTTGATTGATCAATATTCCCGTGAGTTGGGTTTGTCTGCTAGCGATGAGCAGGTTAAGGATTCCATCCGAAATACCCCTTATTTTCAGACAAACGGTAAATTTGATAACAACAAATATTTGGAACTGCTCAATCGTTTGAATTTTAGTCCGGATGTTTTTGCTGAACAAACACGCCAGAATTTAATTAATCAGCAATTAATTATGGCTTTTTCTGATAGTGAAGTCGTACTGCCTGGTGAAGTAAAACTCAATGCTGAGCTGCTTCTGCAACAACGAACCGTTCGTTTGGTGACATTGGAGCTAAAGAAAATTCAGGCTCAGCAAGAAGTAACAGATAAAGAATTACAAGATTACTACAATCTGAAAAAGGACGGTTTTATTGCTCCTGAAGAAGTGAAAGTCAGCTATATCAAAATGGATGCCGCAGATGAAATAGATAAAGTTTCTGTCACATCAGTTGATATTGATACTTACTATGAGCATAACCTGAAGCGCTATACTCAGCCAGAACAGAAAAAGTATAGCCTGATTCAGCTTGCAACTGAAGCTGAAGCCAAAGTAGTGCTTGATGAGCTGAATAAAGGTGCTGATTTTGGCAAATTGGCGGCTAAAAAATCCACAGATAAGTTTTCAGCAAAAAATAATGGTGAGATTGGCTGGATGGAAGAGGATTCTCTTCCTGAAGAGATGAAAAAAGCTAATTTGAAAGAGAAGGGCCAAATTTCTTCCGTTATTAAGGTTCCTAATGGCTTCGCCATTTTCCATTTGGATGATGTTAAGCCTCAAATAACCAAACCTTTGTCTGAAGTTCGCTCTGAAATTGAGAAAACGGTTAAGCAGGAAAAAGCGGTAGATGCTTTCTATGCTCTACAACAGAAAGTTAGTGATGCGGCTACTAACGATAATGAATCCTTAGTTGCTGCTGAGGAGGTTTCAGGTACTAAGGTTGTGACAACGGGATGGTTTGATCGTAACAATGTGCCAGCAGAGATTAACTTTGGTTCTGTTATTCATGAAATTTTTGAAGGTAATCTTGTTGATGGACAAGGACCAACAGGTGTTAACTCTGATGTGATCTCCGTTGAAGGTGATCGTGCCTTTGTTCTGCGTGTAGATAACTACAAACCGGAAATAGTGCAACCATTTGAGAAAGTTAAAGAACAGGTTACCGAACTAGTTAAGCGTCAGAAAGCTGAAAAACAGCTTCAAGTTGAAAGTGAGAGATTGTTAGCCGCTTTAAAAGAAGGCAAAGGTGAACAAGTCTTGAAAGATGCTGGTATTAAGTTTGGTGAGTCTCAGGTTATTCAACGTACACCTCAGAATAATGCATTGGTTGATGCAGTATTTGCTTTACCACAGCCAAAAGAAGATAAAGCCGAGTATGGTTTAGTGAAAAATAGTCTGGATGACATTGTTCTGATTCAATTGGATAAAGTTACTTCAGGTGTTATATCGGAAGAGCAAATTAAAGGTATGACTGATAGTTACCAGAATGAGATAGGTAACGCTATGCTGGAGTCTTTACTGATTAACCTGCGTGAAAAGGCTAAAATTAAGTTAGGTCATATCGAATAAAGTTTGCGGGGAATATCGCAAATATCTTTGTAATTATCTTGCTAATCAAGGCCGCTTTCGCGGCCTTTCGCATATCTGATACTTGCTCATTGTGATTAAATTTATCTGTGGCAATCTTCTCGGCGTCAAATAAAACATGGAGGGATTGATATGAAAAAATCGGGAGTTTTATCTATTTTACTTGCTAGCTTGCTTTATGTGTGTGGGGGACAATTTGCAATTGCTGCCGAGCAAGTAAAAGACAAAGTAGCTAAAACAGCCAATACTACCAATAATTCTTCATCAGAAAAGCAGTTACAGCGTCAAGACACTTTGAAAGTAGAAGAAAAGGGGGTGGTAAATATTAATACTGCAAGTGCAGAGGAGTTAGCAAAAGCACTGAGTGGTATTGGGGTAAAAAAAGCACAGGGAATTGTTGAATATCGTGAAAAACATGGTGCGTTTACTACAGTGGAACAATTACAGGAGGTTCAGGGAATAGGGCCGGTTTTCATTGAGCGGAACCGAAGTAAGTTGAGTTACTAGCGTATCATCCAGCATCCTCATTCATAACTTGTTTTGTGATTGAGGATGTTGTGAAGTAGATCACATATAAATTACTTTAATTAATGTCAATTTTTTGTTTTGCTATTGTTAAATCAATCTGGTCAGATGAGTGACTTTAACATTAAAGGCAATATTATGAGTTCAATTATAAAAGTTCATGGCTATCATATAGATTTATTTCAACATGTGAACAATGCTCGCTATCTGGAGTTTATGGAAAGTGCCCGCTGGGAATGGTTGCACAAATATTCTATAGTGGAATGGATACAGAAAAATGATGTTGGGTTCGCGGTGGTTAACATTAATATTAATTATCGTAGTTCAGCAGTTCTTGGTGATGAATTAGAGGTGGATTGCCGATTAACGGAGTTGAGAAATAGAAGTGGTGTGTTTTCTCAGCAGATAATACGTAGAAAGGATAATCAACCTATTGCAGATGCGAAAACTACGTTTGTTTGGATTGATAGACAAACGCAGAAAGCGTTGTCTATTGAAGGTGAACTACGTGAAATAATGAAAGCTTTGGTGAAAACAGGACAATGAGAGCAAAAGGCTCCCATTGCCATTTGCATTAGGCTAAATGTGTTTTTGCTTTCATTTCAGTCATTATTTTTTCAGGCGCATCCAGATATTGTTCTAGCCCGTTAGCTCTGAGATGGCAAGCAGCACATGTACCACAACCATTACCTTGAACGCCATTGTAACAAGTTAGTGTCTGGCTACGAACAAAGTCTAAATGCTGATAGTAGTCAGACAACGCCCAAGTTTCAGCTTTGTTGAGCCACATCAATGGGGTTTCAAAACGGATATCACGGGCAATGCCAAGGTTTACAGCTTTATTCAGGGCTTTGACAAATTCATCACGGCAATCAGGATAGCCGGAGAAATCAGTCTCGCATACGCCAGTAATGACTGCCTCAGCTTCAACTTGATAAGCATATATAGCAGCTAGAGTCAGGAATAAGATATTGCGACCAGGAACGAATGTGTTGGGTATGGTACTTTTTTCACTTTCATTATAGTCAGGAACAGGGATGTTATCACGAGTCAGACTGCTAAGAGCGAGTTCGTTAAGCAATGTGACATCCAGAACTTTATGCGCAACAACATTAAGAGAATGGCTGATATAACGTGCGACATCGATTTCAGCACGGTGGCGCTGACCATAATCAAAAGTGACACAGTGTACTTCGTCATATTGATTAATCGCCTGAATAAGGCATGTGGTGGAGTCTTGTCCACCACTGAATACAACAACAGCTCGTCTCATTGTAACATCCTCATTGAAATAAAACGGTTATGTTACTTATAACTACAGAGATTGGGTAGTTGCTTGAGGTAAAGTGAAATATCACCAATATTGCTTTTTACCCAATCTGGGTTGTAATAAGTGTCAAGATAGCGTTCACCACTGTCACACAGCAAAGTTACTATCGATCCCTGTTCTCCACGTTCATGCATTTGTTTAGCGAGAAAGAGGGCTCCCCAGATATTGGTCCCTGTAGATGCACCCACTTTTCTGCCTAGTAGTTTTTCTAGCCAATAAATTGTTGCAATGCTGGCACAATCGGGTACTTGTATCATGTCATCAATAACTGAGGGAATAAAAGAAGGTTCTGCCCGAGGACGGCCAATACCCTCAATCTTGCTGCTACAATTGCTAAGAGTGTCACAACAATTTTGACGGTAACAGTCATAAAATACAGAATTTTCCGGATCAACAACGATCAACTTGGTGTTGTGCCCTTGGTAACGGATATAGCGTCCTAAAGTAGCAGAAGTACCGCCAGTGCCAGCACTCATAACGATGTAATTTGGTTCAGGAAATGGTTCCATTTGCATCTGACGGAAAATACTTTCAGCAATATTGTTATTACCTCGCCAGTCTGTTGCACGCTCGGCATAAGTAAATTGATCCATATAATGACCATTAAGCTCTTTTGCTAGTCGCTCTGATTCAGCATAAATTTGTGCTGAATGGTCGACAAAATGGCATTTTCCTCCATAAAACTCAATTTCCTGAATTTTACGTTTCGCAGTATATGACGGCATAACAGCAATAAAAGGTAATCCAAGCAGACGGGCAAAATAGGCTTCTGATACAGCAGTACTACCAGATGAGGACTCGATAATTGGAGTACCTTCCTTGATCCAACCATTGCTGAGTGCATAAAGGAATAAGGAACGGGCAAGCCTGTGTTTCAGGCTACCGGTTGGGTGAGTACTTTCATCTTTTAGGTATAAATGGATACCAGGAAAAGCCAGTAAATTAAGGCGGATAAGGTGAGTATCAGAACTGCGTTGATAGTCTGCCTGAATCTCTTTGATTGCTTTGGTAGTCCAGTTGTGTGACATAAATTACTAACTCTTGATTAGAATATAATTGATGATGAGTAGATTAACTTTATACTGGGAGAAATGGATTATTATTTTTCTTAATATGTGGTTTCTTTATGGAAAAATTTTCTATAAGAGGTGGATATGTTAGACAAAACAGACCGCAAATTGCTTAAGTTATTACAGAAAGATTGCAGCTTGTCACTGAATGCATTGGCGGAAGCAGTTAATCTTACCTCCACACCTTGCTGGAAACGGCTAAAACGGCTTGAAGATGAAGGATATATCGTTGGCAAAGTTGCTCTGCTTGACAGTGAAAAGTTAGGATTAGGATTGACAGTGATTGTGATGATAAGAACGCAGCAGCATAACAGTGGTTGGTATGAGCAATTTGTGGCATTTATAAAGCAGATGCCAGAAGTTTTAGCTTTTTACCGGATGGCTGGTGAATGTGATTATCTAATGCATGTAGAAGTTGTGGATATGAAAAGTTATGATCTGTTCTATAAGCGTATGGTTAACGGTATTCCTGGATTGATTGATGTTACATCTAGCTTTGCGATGGAAAAAATAAAATATACTACTGCATTGCCGATACCAGAATAACTGATTATTATTTAGAAAATTAGTTCAATCACTCTGAATTTTGATCGATATTTACATTATTTATTTCTACTTCGGGATATACACGTGTGAGATTGTTTTCTCAATTAAGTTGGTACTTCCGCAGCGAGTGGCGTCGCTATCTTGGAGCAGTGACTCTGCTTATTATTATCTCTATTTTGCTACTGATTCCTCCATACCTAGTGGGTGCAATTGTTGACGGTATTAGTACCGGATCTATGTCATCTAACCAATTGATGGTATGGGTTGGTGTTATGCTGGTCGTTGCATTGATGGTTTATATTCTGCGTTATATATGGCGTTTATGGTTGTTTGGGGCGTCATATCAATTAGCGATTAAATTACGCAATAATTTTTACCGGCAGCTTAGCCGTCAAAATCCCGAATTTTATCTGCGTCACCGTACGGGGGATTTGATGGCCCGTGCTACTAATGATGTGGATCGTGTAGTATTTGCTGCGGGTGAAGGTGTTCTTACTTTAGTTGACTCGTTGGTTATGGGTTGCTCAGTGATGATTATGATGAGTGTACAAATCAGCTGGCAGTTAACTCTGCTATCTTTGTTACCTATGCCTATTATGGCAATTATCATTAAACGATATGGTGATCAGCTTCATGGCCGTTTCAAATCCGCACAAGGTGCATTTTCTGCTCTGAATAACCAAGTCCAAGAGAGTTTGAGCAGTATCCGAATGATCAAGGCATTTGGCCTTGAAGATCTGCAATCAAATCAGTTTGAACAGGTTGCTGTGGAAGCTGGCCGTAAGAATATGTATGTTGCTAAAGTGGATGCCAGATTTGATCCGACAATTTTTATTGCGATCGGTATGTCAAATTTTTTGGCTATAGGTGGTGGTAGCTGGATGGTGTTGAATGGTGTTTTGACACTTGGTGAACTCACTAGTTTCGTGATGTATCTCGGCCTGATGATTTGGCCAATGTTGGCGTTGGCGTGGATGTTTAATATTGTTGAACGGGGAAGTGCTGCATACAGCCGTATCCGTAGTTTGTTGCAAGAGCCGCCGGTCATTGAGGATGGTACCCGCCATTTATCGCCTGAACGTAGTACTTTGAATGTAAATATCAAAGCGTTTAATTATCCACAAAGTAACAAAACTGTTCTGAGTCAGATTAATTTCTGTTTAGCTCCCGGGCAGTTGCTGGGGATTTGTGGTCCGACCGGCTCAGGTAAGAGCACGCTACTTGCGCTGATACAAAGACAGTTTGATGTGACTGATGGGGAAATTCTTTTCCAATCGATAAAAATTACTGATATCCGGTTAGATGAGTGGCGAGCGCGGTTTGCTGTTGTAAATCAAACACCTTTTCTATTTTCAGATACAGTTGCTAGGAATATTGCTTTGGGATGTCCAGATGCAACACAGGAACAAATTGAAGAGGTTGCCCGTCTTGCCAATGTCCATGAAGATATTCTTAGTTTACCTGAGGGATATCAAACGGAAGTGGGTGAGCGTGGTGTGATGCTATCTGGTGGACAGAAACAACGCATTTCTATTGCCAGGGCTTTACTTTTAGATGCAGAGATTTTAATTCTGGATGATTCTTTATCGGCAGTTGATGGGCAAACTGAGTACAATATTTTGCAAAACCTTAGCCAATGGAGGCAACAACGCACCGTTATTATCAGTGCTCACCGCCTATCTGCATTAACTGATGCAGATAATATTCTGGTGATGCAGCAAGGTTCTGTTATACATCAAGGGCGGCACCAACAATTGGTAGAACAGCCAGGATGGTATCGTGATATGTATCATTATCAGCAACTTGAAGCAGCACTAGATGACGAGGATGGAGTAGTAGAAGGAAATAAAGATGACTAAGGTTCGTCAATTGTGGCCTTCTCTGAAACGTCTGTTAGTTTATGGAAAAAATTATCGTAAACCATTAGGGCTGGCGGTACTGATGCTGTGGGGGGCTGCAATTGCGGAAGTAAGCGGCCCGGTTTTAATTAGTTATTTTATCGATAATATGGTTGCAACGGGTAATATGCCTGTTGAAGTGGTTACAGGGTTAGCTATAACCTTTGTTGTTTTGCAACTGATTACAGCTGCATTGCATTATTTTCAAGCTTTATTATTTAATCAAGTGTCAGTTGATGTAGTTCAGCAACTTCGTACTGATGTGATGAATGCAGCATTGCGCCAGCCTTTAAGTGCTTTTGATAATCAACCGGTCGGGCAATTGATTTCCCGTGTAACGAACGATACTGAAGTTATTAAAGATCTTTATGTCAATGTGGTTCCAGCAGTATTCCGCAGTATAGCACTAATTGGCGCGATGCTGATTGCTATGTTTATGCTGGAATGGCGTATGGCATTGGTTGCTATTCTTATTTTCCCTGTTGTGTTGATTGTCATGGCAATATATCAGCACTTGAGTACACCTATTATTCGGAGGGTACGTAGTTATCTGGCTGATATTAATGATAACTTTAACGAGATCATCAATGGAATGCATGTTGTTCAGCAATTCAGGCAACAGGCTCGTTTTGGTGAGCGTATATTGTTGACTAACCGTGCTCATTATAAAGTGAGAATGCAGGCACTACGGTTGGATGGGATTTTATTGAGGCCATTACTGAGTTTGTTATCGGCTATGGTGTTGTGTGGTCTTATAGTGCTGTTTGGATTCAGTGGATCAGGAGTGATTGGTGTTGGGGTATTGTATGCTTTTATTAATTACTTGGGGCGACTGAATGAACCACTAATCGAACTGGCTGCTCAGCAATCTATCCTGCAACAAGCTGTAGTTTCTGGTGAGAGGATATTTGAGTTAATGGATAGTCCTCAACAAGGTTATGGTATAGATAGTCAGCCGTTATCCAGCGGTCGGATTGAAATAGAAAATTTGAGTTTTTCTTACCGAGATAACAAAGTAGTGTTACAAGATATCAATGTGCAGATTCCGACCCACGGTTTTGTTGCTTTGGTTGGGCATACTGGCAGTGGTAAAAGTACGTTGGCAAATTTACTGATGGGGTATTACCCGTGGCAGAAGGGGGAAATTTACCTTGACGGACGATCTGTATCATCCTTGTCTCATTCGGTGTTACGTAATGGAGTGGCAATAGTTCAGCAGGACCCGGTTGTTCTTGTTGACTCTTTCTTTGGTAATATTACGCTTGGTCGGAATATCTCAGAAGAGAAAGTCTGGCAGGTATTGGAAACAGTACAATTAGCTGAATTAGTACGTTCATTGTCTAATGGTCTTCATACTATCTTGGGAGAGCAGGGTAATACGTTGTCAGCAGGGCAAAAACAATTGCTTGCTATGGCGAGGGTGTTAGTGCAAACACCACAAATTTTAATCCTTGATGAAGCGACAGCAAATATCGATTCAGGTACAGAACAAGCGATACAACAGGCTTTGAGATTGATTCGTCAGCAAACGACTTTGATTGTTATTGCTCACCGTTTGTCCACTATTGTAGAAGCCGATACTATTCTAGTGCTGCATCGTGGTGCAATTATTGAACAAGGACGCCATCAGCAGTTATTGGCGGAATGTGGGCGTTATTATCAGATGTATCAGCTACAACAAGTAGGTGATACATTAAATGAATGCGGCGCAATTTCTGAGAAAGAGATATTGATTTAACCTTATTTGCACTAATCTAGTGCGCTAATGGGGGAGTACATTCGTTGCTCTCCCTTTCTTCCTCTCCCCGTAATTTGTATTTTCTTTATTATTATTTGATTTTTATATGTTTTTAATTTCTGGCACATCCCTTGCTATCTACTTAATTGCAAACACAATAACCGAGTGGTAGGAGGATATATGAAGCTCATTACGACAATTATAAAGCCATTCAAACTGGAGGATATAAGGGGGGCTCTTTCTGGTCTAGGTGTTCAGGGGCTGACTATAACAGAAGTAAAAGGATTTGGTCGTCAGAAAGGGCATGCCGAGCTTTATCGTGGAGCTGAATACAGCCTTAACTTTTTACCTAAAGTAAAGATAGATATCGCTGTAGCAGATGAATTAGTTGAGGAGGTAATTCATGCTATTCAGCAATCCGCTTTCACTGGAAAAGTTGGTGACGGTAAGATTTTTGTTATCGAATTACAGCAAGTTATTCGTATCAGAACAGGCGAAACCAATGATGCAGCACTATAAGTCACTGATAGAGATAATATATATGAAAAGACAATTCTCTGTGGCTGTCGGTATTGCAGCCAGTTGTTTACCATCATTATCTCAAGCGGCAGAAAGTGTTGCCGACAAAGCAGATAATACTTTTATGATGATTTGTACAGTACTTGTTTTGTTTATGACAATTCCGGGCATTGCTCTGTTTTACGGTGGATTGTTGCGGAGCAAAAATGTTTTATCTCTGATGGCTCAGGTTATGGTGAGTTTTGCTCTGGTATGTGTGTTGTGGATAATTTACGGTTACAGCTTGGCTTTTGAACCGGGAAATGGTTTCTTCGGTAGTTTTAGTCAGATGATGTTGAAGAACTTGGTATTGACTGATTTAACTGGCAGTTTTTATCAATTAATTCATGTGGCATTTCAAGGGTCTTTTGCTTGTATTACAGTCGCCTTGATTACTGGTGCCTTAGGGGAACGTATTCGCTTTCCAGCTTTATTGATTTTCAGTGTGTTATGGTTGACGTTTTCTTATCTACCTATGGCGCATATGGTTTGGGGAGGGGGGATACTTTCACAAGATGGGGCGCTAGATTTTGCTGGTGGCACGGTTGTGCATATTAACGCGGCTGTAGCAGGGCTGGTTGGTGCTTATTTATTGGGAAAACGTACTGGTTTTGGGAAAGAAGCATTCAAGCCACATAATCTACCAATGGTTTTCATCGGTACAGCTGTACTTTATATCGGTTGGTTTGGTTTTAATGCAGGTTCTGCTGGTGAAGCTAATGAGATAGCTGCTCTAGCATTTTTGAATACAGTTGTGGCGACAGCCGCTGCTATTTTATCGTGGATTTTCGCTGAATGGTTCTTCCGTAATAAGCCATCACTTTTGGGTGCCTGTTCAGGCTGTATTGCTGGGCTGGTTGGTGTTACACCAGCTGCGGGAACGGTTGGTGTCGGTGGGGCTCTTATCATTGGTCTGATAGCAGGTTTTGCAGGACTTTGGGGAGTCGTGATCCTGAAAAGGTGGTTACGTGCTGATGATGTGTGTGATGTATTTGGTATACACGGCGTATGTGGGATAGTTGGTTGTCTTTTGACCGGGATTTTTACAGCTAAGTCGTTGGGAGGAACCGGTTATTCTGAAGGAATAGCTATGTTGGAGCAAGTTAGTATCCAAGCTTTCAGCATATTAGTTTGTGTAGTTTGGTCAGTAATCGTTGCGTTTATTGCTTTCAAAATAGCGGATCTACTGGTAGGGCTGCGGGTTACTGTTGAAACTGAAAGAGAAGGATTGGATATTAATGCTCACGGCGAAAGTGCTTATAACTAATCTGTAATATAAACGAAACGGCAGCGGTAAGGCCATAAAGTGTGATATTGGTTTCTTATTTGCTGCCTTTGTTACATTTTATTTGGTTCGCTTTCTAATCAGTCCTTCTTGTACAGTCGAGGCGATAAGTACCCCTTCGCGGTTGTAAATCTGTCCACGAACAAAGCCACGGGCCCCAGAGGCTGATGGGCTGTCTATAGCATATAGTAACCAGTCGTCCAGTTTAAATGGGCGGTGGAACCACATGGAATGGTCAATAGTTGCTATCTGGATATTTTTCTCAAGAAATCCAACACCATGAGGCTGCAATGCTGTTGGTAGAAAGTTAAAATCAGAGGCATAGCCAAGTAAGTATTGATGAATTAAAGGATTAGCAGGCATATCACCATTACTGCGAAACCAGACATAGCGTATAGGTTCTTCTGGTGGACAATTAAATGGGCTGTAATATTTTACGGGCCTCATTTCAAACGGGCATGGGTAGAGAAAAATATTTTGCATTCTTTGGGGTAATAGGTGAGATATTTTCTTCGCAATTTCATCTTGAGGGGTGAGTTCTTCTGGATATGGTACATCTGGCATCATATTTTGGTGTTCGAAACCTTCTTCATAGCTTTGGAATGAGGCTGTCATATAAAAGATAGGTTTGCCATTTTGAATCGCGCTCACTCGTCGGGCGCTGAAACTTCCTCCATCACGTAAAATTTCAACGTCATAGACGATAGGTTTACTACTGTCTCCGGGACGTAAGAAATAGCTGTGGAAAGAATTACTGATCCGATTATCTGCGACAGTTTGTGTGGCAGCATAGAGTGCTTGACCGATCACTTGCCCTCCGAAAACCTGAGGAAAACCTAAGTCTTTACTTTGACCCCGGTAAATGCCTTCTTCAATTTTTTCTAGATTCATCAAATTGATCAGATTGTGTAATGACTTACTCATAATATGCCTTTGTTTTTTATTGGGTTATTAGAAATATAACAGGTGATTATTGTCCCATTAATGAATGATAGATAAATAACTAAATTGTAAATGTTTCAGGCCCTGATAGTAGTGCAATAAAGAATATGAGATTTATCTGGGACTTATATTCATTTTTCTAATCTATAATTTAGGTGGCTTAGATTTAATGGTTTGATATTCAAATTCATTTTATTATTTATATAGATCAGTTAAGAATGGAGAAGTGTGTATGAAATTATGGCAAATATCTACGAGTGTATTACTGGCAGCTGCTTTGGTTGGGTGTAATAGCAAAGGCACCGAGACAGTAGATACTCGGGTAGAGCAGATTGAAAATCCAGTAAAACAGCATTATGTTAAAGGCAATATCAATATCTTACAGCGTATTGCATTGCCAGCGGATGCTATTCTGACAGTGTCTTTATCTGATGTATCTCTGGCTGATGCACCCTCAATTACTTTATCCCAGAAGAGAGAACGCTTAGACGGAAAACAATCACCTTTTCATTTTGTTCTGCCTTATCGTCCAAGCGACGTTAAGCCAAATGCGCGTATTGTCGTCAGTGCTTCTGTTTCTCTACATAATCGTTTAATGTTTGTTACAGATACTGCATATGAAGTAATTAATAATGGGAAGACTAAAGATATCGAAATTATACTAAAAGCGGTTAGATAATACATGTTCTTGAGTATTTATTCTCAATGTATAAGAAATCATCATTCGAACCTGCTTGTCTTGCTATTTAGACAGGTATGAATGATAATGGCGCCGCTTTGAAGCCAAAGCAATCAGTCAATGGGGGCTCTGTTGGTTCTCCCGCAACGCTAACTTGTTAACTTGGTCAGGTCCGGAAGGAAGCAGCTATAGCAAGGGATGTGTGTGCCGGGATGTCGCTGGCAGAGCCCTCGCCAATTTTGTTGATAGCTGACCTAATAAGCCGATAGCACTTTACCGGCCCGGATCGTTTTTTGTCTGATGAAGACTACTTTAGCGAACGTATTTCCATACTGAAGGTGGAATTCTGTCATACAGTTTATTCATGGTCAGCTCAGCCAGGCGATGATCCGCAGCAGAGTAGAATAGTTCAAGTTCGTCTCCTGAAAGTTCATATTTGTTTTTTTCAATCACACGCTCTAGTGTATCAATCGTGGTGCATTTTCTTAAACGCATCAGATAATCAGTTTTAGTCATAGTTGCCTTTCTTATTAACATATATAAAAAATTATTTAAGGAAATATCAGCCAAATTTTTCTCAAGGAACAATTTAAGTCATACAACAAAATGCTGGTTAAACGTTCATTAGTTTTGGGGCATTCTGTAAGTTTAGAAAAACTAATCTCATTGCTTACAAACAAAGTATAGGTATATGTACCATCAAAATATTCATCAATTCAAGCAAGAAGGCTGAAATCATCAGAATATTTGATTTTAACGTGCTAAACGAAAGTTGATATGTACTCAATCAATTCATTTAGCTTTAAATTGTCCTGAGACGTAAATGTTATTTACACAACCAGTATCGGTGTACTCTAACACTGGAAGTAACTTCTTGTCTTAGATTCTCACATAAGCATTTTAATTCAGCAATATCATATCATCCTAGTGAATTATTCATCCATGCCATGTTGATCCCCCTGTATATGCTATTACTTAATTTGAGTCAAAGGCGCTAAACATATACATGTATTATAGAAACTCTTTTTCGAGAGATTATTATTATGTGCCTATAATCGTTCTTTGGGATTATTTATCTTTTTTACAGATGATTCTGGTTTGCTTTTGGTAAAGCAAAATCATCTCTTAACAAAAATTCATACCCTTAACGCAATAAACTATAAATATCGGCCAGTATATGTGAATTAATATGTAGGCTTATATAAAATAGTACTACCCTCAGACGCTAGTAACAGCAGATTATAGCCTGATGGCTACAATAATCAACGAATATAACATCATTATTACATAAGTCACTATGTGCTGGTATTGTTTTTTGTCATTTAATGTAAAAAAGATAAAGCAGTTCTTGCCCAACAACTTTCCCAATAATTTTATTAAAGTTAGTAATGTGCGGATTTTTAAGGATATTTTCTACTCATAAAGGGTGATTTTAATTAAATTTGAACGAAATTATGCAAAAGTTAAGCGGATAGGTTGATGATCAGAATCTGCTTAATGGAAGCAACTATTATATTAAGAAGGCCGTTAAACGGCCTTCCGATTATTGTTAGTTGCATTAGTGAGATTCTGATGCTGGTTCAATCTCCTCTGCTTTCTTACTGAAACGTCGTTTGATAACCACAAAGAATACCGGTACGAAAAAGATAGCTAGCGAAGTAGCGGCAATCATTCCACCTAATACCCCGGTACCTACTGCGTTTTGAGAGCCGGAACCTGCTCCGTTACTCAGTACCAGAGGGATGACACCCAGCATAAATGCCAATGATGTCATCAGAATAGGACGAAGACGCATTCTTACTGCATCTAACGTAGCTTCTATCAGCCCTTTGCCTTCTTTTTCCATCAAATCCTTAGCAAATTCAACGATTAGGATTGCATTTTTTGCTGACAAGCCGATGGTGGTTAACAAGCCAACTTTGAAATAAACGTCGTTATCGAGATCTCGGAATGTCGTTGCTAACAAAGCTCCAATGATACCCAATGGCACTACCAACATGACTGAGAATGGAATTGACCAGCTTTCATACAGTGCAGCTAGGCAGAGGAATACCACTATCAATGACAATGCATACAGAGCAGGCGCCTGATTACCTGACAGGCGTTCTTGATAAGACATACCTGTCCAGTCAAAACCGATGCCATTTGGTAATTGGGATGCCAATTCTTCCATCAAGGCCATTGCATCACCAGTACTTTTGCCTGGAGCTGCTTCACCTAGAATTTCCATTGATGGTAGACCGTTATAGCGCTCCAAACGTGGTGAGCCATACGACCATGGTTCTTTAGACGTATCTGCAAAGGCAGAGAATGGAACCATTTCACCTTGTTTGTTACGGACATATAGTTTGTAGATGTCACTTGGCAGCATACGATAAGGTGCTTCTGACTGAACGTAAACTTTTTTGACACGACCACGGTCGATAAAGTCGTTTACATAGTGGCTACCAAACATCGTGCTTAGCGTTGAATTGATATCAGAGATGGAAACACCTAAAGCTTCAGCCTTTTCCTGATCAATCCTAACCCGATATTGAGGAGTATCTTCCTGACCATTAGGGCGAACACCTACTAACATATCTGGGCGTTGTTGTATCATGCCAAGCAATTGGTTACGGGCTTCGGTCAGTTTGTCATGCCCAAGGTTTGCTTTGTCCATTAATTCGAAATCAAAACCGGTTGCTGAGCCTAACTCTACGATTGCAGGGACGTTAAACGCAAAAACCATGCCTTCTTTGATTTGCTGGAAGTGAGCACTTGCCCTGGCAACAATAGCAGGTACTTTATTTTCAGAGCCAGGACGCTCACTCCAGTCTTTCAGGCTCATAAATGCCAGACCGGTATTTTGCCCCTGACCATTGAAACCAAAGCCATTTACTGTAAATACAGAAACTACACGATCTTTTTCTTCTGTACGGAAATAGTGACTTACTTTATCCAAAACTTTCTGTGTCTGTTCTTGTGTTGCACCTGCTGGCAATTGAACCATTGTCAACAATACGCCTTGATCTTCTTCAGGAAGGAAAGAAGATGGCAGACGAGTAAACATGACAGCCATACCCGCAACCAGCAATACATAAATCACCAAATAACGGCCTGTATTGCGTAGAATGCGGCCGACACTGTCAGTGTAGTGGTGGGTACTTTTATCAAACATTCGGTTAAACCAGCCAAAGATTCCGGTTTGTTTACCGTGGCTACCTTTAGCAACTGGTTTCAGCATGGTAGCACACAGAGCAGGCGTCAGGATTAATGCTACTAATACAGACAGTACCATTGAAGATACGATGGTGATTGAGAACTGACGATAAATTGCACCGGTTGAGCCGCCAAAGAAAGCCATTGGAACAAATACGGCAGACAGTACCATAGCGATACCAACCAAGGCGCTTTGGATTTGCCCCATTGATTTCTTGGTTGCTTCTTTCGGCGATAGTCCTTCTTCTTGCATAACGCGTTCAACGTTTTCTACAACAACAATGGCATCATCTACCAGTAAGCCAATGGCGAGTACCATAGCGAACATGGTCAATGTATTTATTGAATAGCCAAATGCGGCGAGTATCGCAAATGTTCCCAACAATACGACTGGGACCGCAATGGTAGGAATAAGTGTTGCGCGGAAGTTTTGCAAGAATAGATACATTACCACGAACACCAGCATAATGGCTTCAACTAGTGTTTTTACTACTTCGTTAATAGAAATTTTAACAAATGGGGTGGTGTCATATGGATATACGATTTTCAGCCCGTGAGGGAAGAACGGTTCCATATTTTTTAGGGCTTCTTTTACCGCTTTAGATGTATCCAGAGCGTTAGCACCTGTTGCTAGTTTGATACCGATACCCGCAGCAGGTTTGCCGTTAAAGCGGCCAATGAGGTTGTAGTTTTCTGCACCTAGCTCCACTTTTGCTACATCTTTCAGACGGATCTGAGAACCGTCTGTATTGATACGTAGAAGAATATTACTGAACTCTTCAGGTGAAGTCAGGCGGGTTTGGGCAATAATTGAAGCATTCAACCGTTGACCTGGAACTGGGGGAGTTCCCCCTAATTGGCCGGCTGCTATCTGATTATTTTGTGCTTTAATTGCATTTATTACATCCAGAGTCGTCATTTTGTAGTTAATGAGCTTGTCTGGATTCAACCAAATACGCATGGCATATTGGTTACCGAATAGCATTGCATCACCTACACCAGTTACACGGCTCAGAGGATCTTTAATGTTTGCACCTACATAGTCAGAGATATCTTCCTGAGACATGGTTCCATCTTCAGAGGTGAATCCTGTGACCATCAGGAAGGCGTTGGTGGACTTATCAACACGTATCCCTTGCTGCTGTACTTCCTGAGGTAACAGAGGCATAGCCAGTTGCAGTTTGTTTTGTACCTGTACCTGTGCAATATCAGGGTTAGTGCCTGCTTCAAAGGTTAGTGTAATGTTCATGTTCCCAGCAGAGTCACTGTCGGAAGACATATAAACCAAGTTATCGATACCATTCATATTTTGTTCGATAACTTGGGTAACTGTGTTTTGCACAGTAGTCGCATCAGCACCGGGATAAGTTGCGGAGATAGAAATCGCCGGTGGTGCGATAGTAGGGTACTGCGCCACAGGTAATTTTATAATTGCCAGCAGCCCAGCCAGCATGGTGATGATTGCGATTACCCATGCAAATATTGGCCGATCTATAAAAAACTTAGGCATGAATCACCGACTCCTTAATTAAGACTTTTTCGCAGGCTCAGCCTGGTTTGCAGCAGGTTTTGCGTTTAAATCCACTTCTTCTGCTTTGACCGGTATACCGGGCTTAATTTTTTGTAAACCAGTGACGATAACCCGATCACCTGTTTTCAGGCCGGAAGTTACTAGCCATTTATCACCAATAGCTTGATTTGCAGTGATAATGCGTAGTTCGACATTTTCACCTTTACCAACTACCATGACGCTAGCTTCGCCACGAGGTGTACGGGTAACTCCTTGTTGGGGAACCAATATTGAGTCATGACGAACACCATCTTCCAGTTTTGCACGAACAAACATACCTGGCAGTAATTCTTCTTTCGGATTAGGGAATACTGCACGGATATTAATAGAACCCGTTGTTTCATCTACCGTAATATCGGAGAATTCCAGATAGCCTGTTTCACTGTATTCTTTACCGTTTTCCATGATCAGATGAACTTTAGGTTTACTGTTCTCTTTCAGCACAATACCTTTGGCGATTTCATTTTTGAGGCGCAGATAATCATCGCTTGACTGAGTAACATCCACATAAATTGGGTCCAACTGTTGAATAGTCGTCAGTGCTGTTGGTTGACCAACAGAGACCAGAGCACCCTCTGTAATAGTCGATTTGCCGGAGCGGCCACTAATCGGTGCGGTCACTTTAGTATAGGCCAAATTGATACGGGCAGTTTCTACAGCCGCTTTTGCTGCCTGTACTGCTGCATTCGCCTGTGCATAATCAGCATTGGCTTTATCAAACTCCTGTTGACTAATGTAGTTTGTTCCTAACAGTGGCTTATAGCGGTTTACTGTCAGGCGCGCAATCTCTGCATTAGCTTGAGCTTTTGCTAAGTCAGCTTTTGCACTGTCATAGGCAGCTTGGTAAGTCGCTGGATCTATTTGGTATAAGGATGTCCCTGTTTTTACATCGCTTCCTTCTTCATAATTGCGTTGCAGAATGATACCACCTACTTGCGGACGGACTTCTGCAATACGGAAAGCTGATGTTCGGCCTGGTAGTTCGGTCGTGACCATCAGAGGTTCAGTTTTCAGCGTCACGATACCGACTTCAGGAGCCTGTTGGTTCCCAGCAGCTTGCTGAGAGTCTTTGTCGTTACATCCTGAAAGAGCTAAGCTGCCTGAGAGTACCAGTACTGTAGCCAGAGGCAAAACTCCCCTGTTTGTTCGCATAAGTAAACCTCAATATTTTTAAATGTTAATCTTTCAATCCGTAAAACCATTACTCCATTGATAACAGCATGCTATAATACAAACATACATGAATGTATGTAAATCAACTTCAGGCTAAAAACAGAGTATATGGCACGAAAAACTAAACAACAGGCTGAGGAGACCCGGCAACAGATTATAGACGCGGCTATAAAAGAGTTCTCTGAGCGTGGTGTCTCGGCTACTTCACTGACAGATATTGCCACAGCGGCTGGGGTAACCCGAGGAGCAATTTACTGGCACTTTAAAAATAAAGTAGACCTGTTTTCTGAAGCTTGTAAAATGTCAGATTCTAAGATTGATGAATTAGAAAAAGAGTATCAAGCAAAATATTCTAATAATCCACTCCTGATTTTAAGAACTTTCATAATTCATATTTTGACGTCGGTTGTTGACGATCCGAAAAGTCGACTATTGATGGAGATTTTTTTCCACAAATGTGAGTTTGTTGGTGAAATGTCTGCCTTGGTGGAAGCTCGTCAGGAACTGTGTGTTGCAGACTATGTTCGTATTGAAGAGTCACTTTCTAATTGCATTGCATCAGGTCAGCTTCCTTATAATCTGAATCTGAGGCGAGCCGCTATCATGTTGAGAGGGTTGATAACCGGTTTGCTGGAGAATTGGTTGTTTGCACCAGATAGTTTTGATATTCAGAAAGAAGCTGAATTGTTAACGGATAGCTTTATCGATGTGCTTAAATATAGTGAGTATATGAAAATTGTTGAAAAATGAAGAATCAGAATATAGAGGAATTCTATTTTGGTAATTGCTTAATAGCTTGGCTAATGGTCAAAAGTCATTATCTTGTGCTCTTCGTTTATCTATAAAAAGAACAATACCTAGAAGCTGGCCCAAAGTTATATCTAATATCAGATACTATTGCTACTAGCCTTAAGAGTGTAACCCTAAGGAAAGTTATAACCTAAAGCAAATTCTGGAGATTCTGACTGTGCAAAATATACCGGAAGAATTCAGCAAGACTGATACAGATGTTTGTGATACCAGCGAATTGAAATTGGTTGATGGTGCTGAAATCAGTACATTGGTTGAGATTGCCTGGTAGGTTTTGCGATCAGGCATAGTTCTGAGTTGATACAGCATTACGTAGTTGGTCGGTAACTTTTGAGGGATAACTATCTATGCTGGAAATACAAAATGTAACGCATGCCTACGGCCAGCGTGTGATATTAAAAGACTTAAATTTGCAGCTGAAGGAAAAAAGAATTGCCATCATAGGTAGTAACGGCTGTGGCAAGAGTACATTCGTGCGTCTTCTCAATGGATTATTGGTACCGAAAAGTGGTGATGTTCTGGTGGATGGTTTGAACACTAGAACAGATGGTAAAGCGATCCGGCGCAAGGTCGGCTTTGTATTCCAGAATCCTGACAATCAGATCGTTTTTCCCGTTGTTGAAGAGGATTTGGCCTTTGGAATGAAAAATCTCGGTTTTACCAAAGACACGATTCAGCAGAGAATTCAGGAGACACTTTCACGATATGATTTACTTCAGTTTAGGGGGCATCCTGCCCATCTTTTAAGTGGCGGTCAGAAACAACTCCTTGCAATCTCAGGTGTTCTTGTGATGGACCCCGCTTACATAATTTTCGATGAGCCTACAACTTTGCTTGATTTGAGAAATAAGCGCCGTGTTGCCGAAGCAATCGATAACTTATCTCAAACTGTGATTGTGGTATCTCATGACCTTGAGTTTTTGGCGGGGTTTGATCGCGTACTTGTTTTTGATGATGGTCAGGTGGTTGTCGATGACATTCCCACTATCGCTATTCCTGAATATATAAGGATGATGTCATGAGTTTGTCTGGGTATGAGCATGGTTCATCATTTGTGCATCGAGCCAGCCCAGGGCTCAAGATTGTTTCTTTGATTATTTTGGGAACATTACTTTTCGTTGTTCCGCGTATTGAGCTTTCAGTTGCAGCTTTGGCAGGCATCATACTTTTATATTTGTTAGCCAGAATCTCATTGAAAACAGCTTGGGCGCAACTGCGGCCTGCTATATGGGTTCTGTTACTTATTTTTATCGTCCAAGTGTTTTTGCATCATTGGACTGTTGGTGTTCTTGTGGTAGTTCGCCTTGTTTCACTTTTGCTGCTGGCTTCGTTGGTTACTTTCACTACTCGTACCTCTGATATGATTGACGCATTGGAAAAGGGTTTTGGGTGGTTGTACTATTTTGGTGTTAATCCTGGAAAAGTGAGCTTGGCATTATCGCTTGCTTTACGATTTATCCCTGTTCTAGCGTCAATTACAGGGGAGGTACGGGAAGCGCAGAAGGCAAGAGGTCTTGACAAGAGTGTCATAGCAATTGCGGTGCCCGTTATTGTAAGAACGCTTAAGATGGCAGATGATATCTCCGCTGCTATCGACGCCCGCTCCTATGATCCCGGGTTTGAGAAAAAAAAATCAAACAGTAAATAAAGCACAATTTGTAGCCTTATCGAAAAGAAAGAGGATCAAATGTCCACGAAAGATATTGTTTATATCGCATTATTTGCTGCACTAACCGCAGCGCTGGGTTTATTTCCACCATTAGCACTTCCTGTTGTGGGCGTTCCGATAACGGCTCAATCAATGGGAGCGATGCTCGCTGGTGCTATTGTTGGTGCAAAACGCGGGGGATTAGCATTGCTGCTTTTTTGTGTGCTCGTTGCAATTGGATTACCGGTAATGGCTGGAGGTATGGGGGGATTTGGGGTATTTCTCAGTCCGAGTGGTGGTTTTGTTTTGGCATGGCCGATTGCAGCTTTTGTCATCGGCTATTTGTATGAACAGAATCTTGCAAAGCTGAATGTTTTTAAAGAATCTGGATTTCTTGCCTTTGGTGGGATAGTGCTTGTTTACGTGATTGGCATTCCATGGGTTGCAGTATTTGCCAATATCAACCTTTGGCAAGCAACCGTAGGTTCGGTTGGATTCATACCAGGAGATATTATCAAAGTCATATTGGTTATCTTGATTGCTAAAACTGTTCGTCGGGCTTACCCCACTCATGAGTCACATTTTTAAACGTTGGTCTTTGTGACTGGTTGATACTTGGTTGTGAGCACCCAATAGTTGCCGCTAAGAGTCATCATTGTACCGATGATGGCCCAGATAGTTGGACGATAGCCTTCTGTCACGCTGGAGATGGCTAATGCGACAAGTGGAACGAGAAGCATCGTATAAGCTCCTCGTTCTGCACCCAAACGGCCAACAACAGCGAAATAAGTTGTGTATCCAATCACAGAAGGAAACAGGATCAAATAGCATAGAGATGCTACATAGACTGGTGACGGATCAAAACCAAATGTCTGCTTGGTTAATAAAGCATAGCTGAGCAGGAATATAGCGCCATATCCCATAGAAATACCGGTCATTGGTAGAACAGTGATACCTTTTCTTTGTAATTGAACTGCGGAAATGTTGGCGAATGAGAACGCGAGAGTTGCGGAGATGGCATAACCGAATCCCACCCAATTCCACTCATTATTAAAAAATTCTGGACTGAAGACTAAAATTATCCCTGCCAGACCGACTAGCGCACCTACCAGAACTGTTCGTGAAGTTGATTGTCGCAGGAAGAGAGTGGTATTCACGGAATTGAATAATATGACTAAAGAGTAGGTGAGAGCGATTAAACCGGTGGTGATCAAGGCCGCAGCTTTGTAAATTAGTAAGAATGCAACAGCAAATCCGCACGCTCCGAGCGAAGCGAAGGAAAGGTGATCGCGCCAGGTATATGTGAGTTTTTCCCGCGAAATTGCTGCTATCAGAAGTAACAATCCTGATGCACACCCAAAACGATAAATCAGAGATATTACAGGTGAAACGTCAGTTAATTGCAGTTTTGCTGCATACCACGATGTTCCTCCCGTGATGATCGTCACGATGAACAGAACAGCAGTAGCGTAAGAAAAGGGCATCTTCATGCTTAGACTCCAGCATCTTATCAAAATGCATTACGACCATAGGATCAGATACTTCTCACTTAATAGACCGATGAAAGAGCCTGTGGCGATCCGATTGCCTCCCGCAGGCAAGACGATATGAGGATTACTAGTATTGAAAATGACGACGGAACCAACTTGAGGTTGGAAGGTAAAAGATTCGCAATCAACCAATAGAGAACTGTCATATGGCTTATATGTTTTATCTACGATGGTATTTTTGAATGGTTGATTATAGATCACAGTTTCTCCTCCTTGAGAGGGAGACGAAACATAGAGGTTCCAGGCAAGCTGGGTAGACACATCTCCGATAACTAGGTTTCCTTTCGCAAAAGTGGGTGCATAGTCTATATGCAAGTCAGAACCACCGGAGATAATGCGAACGATACCGGCAAAATAGGGACCTAATCCCGGCTCTTCTGCGACTGAAATGTTGAAATCTGTATCATGATCGATACATCGTATAAACCGATCGACTGGATCAAAAGCCTGATTGATGATTTGAGTACGTTCTTTCTCAGCTGCGCTGACTTGAGCAAAGTACTCTTCTTTGGGGCGGTTACGATAATGAGCTAACGGATTTCCTAGGTAAAAACCCGGTCTCCCGAATTCATAAGGTTTTGCTTTCATACTCAGTATTGCAGTTGAAAGCTGTTCAGATTCCTCTGTCGTTGCAAAATTATTTATTACTGCTGCTGGAATCTTGTTATCTATGAGTGCTTGCAAGCTTTCTGATGATAATTTGATAAGTTCGTTTGATACCCACCTTGACAACATGATAGCCAATTCCTAGTTTATTTTTTTATATTAGGAAAATTGATCATATAACACTGGTTGTATAATAATGCAACACTTGACCATGTTCAGGAGCGCGATAATGACAATATCTCTGAGAGGTCACCACCTTCTTTGTATTCTTACCTACGCCGGCAACGGATATTCCCCTAGTTTTATTGAAAACTACAACAAAATTATTCCCCGAATTCGGGACGAAGACATCCTGATTGTGGCGGGGCCAGATGATATATGTATGCCTTTACTTGGAGAGGATGCCCCTCATTGTTTAGGAGAAAGTGTCATTATTCGGGATAGCCATGCTTTAGAAGCTGTTAGCACTCTTATGGGTTGGCCTGTCGAAATAGGTCATATATTAAGACTTGATTCAGCCTATTTTAGACAGGCTCGATGGGCTTTCAGACGTGGGATTGTAAGGGCCGCCTGTGTAGGTTGTGAGTGGGAGCAACTTTGTACTCGAATTGCTGTTGATGATTATGCCTCAACGTTCCTAAAAGGAAGCGACGGGAAGAATTAAAGGCGAAGTGAACACAAAGCCATTTGAAATGTTACAAAGGCTGAACTGGGAGTGTGTAAGAACCCATTAAGACTAATGCGGATCTTTTGTAGTATCGACGAGGTATCTATATCTATTGAGGTGTTTGGAGTAAATCACCTAATTATTCACTTGTAGATTGTGGTTGCTTCACTACCTTTGCTTGATAATCACGTTTGACTATTTCCAGTGCGGCGAGTGCAATTTCAGGAGTGATTTCATTACACTCCAGCAAATAGATTAGATCAACAGCAAGTTGAACTTCAGGCGGTGCGTGTTCGACAGACATAAAACATTCCTCATCTGAGTCGTTAATCTGTGTTCTCTTTATATTCGATTGATTTTTCAATTCGTATCATAGACTGGCGGCAACGTGCTAGTCTTCCTGCTAAGGCAGCAATTTCTTTTTGTACTTTTTGCTGATTACTAAGTGTAGTTTGTTGATTCAATCTTAGTTCTCTATCCTTGATCATTGCGAGTAGACGGCGTTCATAATCCTGATGCTCAGCGAGTTTATGATACAGGTCAGTAGCTTGTTGTTTGTGCTCGAACTGATTCTCTTTTTTTCTCAGAGACTGGGTAGATAATTCACGCTTTAATGCTTCTATTTGGCTCGTTAAACGTTCAGCCAGAAATGCGACTTGTTCTGTCTGGTTATCCTGAACACACTTTTTGAGTTGTTCCATGTTGTGCTTTACTTCTTGGAGATAGTCACGGAGCTTATCACTATGTCGGTTAAATAAAGCCTGATCAAACCGGGCAGTGGAAAATGGTGTGTTTGCTAGTGGAGCGATCTCTTTTGCCAGTATACCAACTTGTTTTTCGAGCAAATTTAATAAATTTCGTGTACTCATTTATACCCTAAAGTGGTTATGTGTTGTGAAGCAGAATTGATTTTGAACGACAAAAAATAGGCTAATGAATGTTCATTGGTTGCTTTTTTCTATCAGTTTGCATAGATTTTAGCACCTTCGTGTTCTACTCACTGGCACCGATTATGACCGCAAACGCGCAGCAACTGCAATTTATTAAAGACAGCATAGAAACTATTCCCGATTACCCGAAAGCAGGGGTTCTTTTTCGTGATATTACAACCTTATTGGATAACCCTCCAGCCTATCAGGCAACAATTGATCTTCTGGTAGAGCGATATCAAGGCAAGGGCATAACAAAAATTGTTGGTACTGAAGCTCGTGGTTTTCTATTCGGAGCCCCTGTTGCGTTGCGTCTCGGTGTTGGTTTTGTTCCAGTGCGTAAAGCAGGTAAATTACCTCGTGAAACATTGAGTGAAACTTACAATCTGGAGTATGGCACCGATACACTGGAAATGCATAAGGATAGTATAATAGAGAACGATAAGGTGCTGGTTATTGATGATTTGTTAGCAACCGGTGGTACTGTTGAGGCAACCGCCCACTTAATTCGTCGTTTAGGTGGTGAAGTTTTTGAAGCGGCCTTTGTTATTGGTTTGCTTGATTTGGGGGGCGTTGAGCGTCTGCAAAGACAAGGTGTGAGTAGCTTTACCTTGCTTGAATTCCCAGGTCATTAATCTGCTTATTTTCGCATTACTGACATATCGGCCTCGCTGTCTATGGCGGGGCTGTGTTAGCATGGTGCCCAATTATATTCAATTTCCCCGGTATCAATGAGCTATCAGGTACTTGCCCGTAAGTGGCGCCCACAAATATTCTCTAATGTGATTGGTCAGGAACATGTTCTGACTGCGTTAGCTAATGGTCTTGCCCATGGCCGGCTTCATCATGCTTATTTGTTTTCTGGCACCAGAGGAGTTGGAAAAACAACGATTGCCCGCTTGTTTGCCAAGGGGTTGAATTGTGAAACAGGTATTACTGATAAGCCTTGTGGTAAATGTGCTAATTGTCTTGAAATCGAGCAAGGACGGTTTGTCGATCTGATTGAGATTGATGCTGCTTCTCGTACCAAAGTTGAAGATACGCGTGAACTGTTGGATAACGTGCAATATGCTCCAACTCGAGGGCGTTTTAAAGTCTATCTGATTGATGAAGTGCATATGCTTTCTCGGCACAGCTTCAATGCATTATTGAAGACGTTGGAAGAGCCGCCTGAGCACGTGAAATTTTTACTGGCAACGACTGATCCACAAAAATTGCCAGTGACCATTCTTTCTCGTTGTTTACAGTTCCATCTCAAAGCGCTGGATGTCGCTCAAATAAGCGATCAGCTTGAGCATATTCTTAAAGCTGAACATCTAGAGAGTGACAGTCGTGCTCGTCAGCTTTTGGCTCGTGCTGCTGATGGCAGTATGCGTGATGCCTTAAGCCTGACAGATCAGGCTATTGCTATGGGACAAGGACAGGTGACGGCTGAAATAGTCAGCCGGATGTTGGGAACGTTGGATGATGAACAGTCTCTATCAATAATTGAAGCATTGGTCCGAGCTGACGGTCAACAGGTTATGGCATTGGTGGAGCAAGTTGGTTTACGGGGTTCTGACTGGGAAAATTTGTTGGTGGATATTCTTTCATTGCTGCATCGTATTGCAATGATCCAATTATTACCTTCGCAATCAGAGATCGCCCCTTCTTCAATTGACGGTCGTTTGCGGCTATTAGCAAAGGCTATCTCACCGGAAGATTTGCAACTTTATTATCAAACTTTACTGATTGGTCGTAGAGATCTGGCATATGCACCAGAACGCAGAATGGGCGTTGAAATGGCTTTGCTCAGGGCTTTGGCATTTCATCCAAAAACAGTCATAGAAGAGGTTTCTGTACCGATGGTACAACCCGCGGTTATGCCATCCACCACAGCACAGCTGCAACATGACCACCAGAAGAGCATTCCTTCTACTAATCATGTTAGTGAATTGGTACAGATGGATAAAACTTCCCAGACAGAGCCTCAGATACCTCAGGCACTTGTATCAAGCCCGACCGCGCAACTACTAAAAGCAAGGAATGCGTTATCTCGGCAACAAGAGCAAACGCCACCAAAAAAGTCTGAACCGGCTACGTCTATTAAGACAAGGTCGGCGCCCTCGGCACTGGAACGGATTGCCGCAGTGTCTGGGCAACAACTTCAATCATCGGTAGTCAAAACTCAGGAAAACAAGCCTGAGAAAAAAGAAGCTTACCGTTGGCGTGCTAAGAATGTTGAGAAAAAACCAGAAACTTATGTGGCTACGCCAAAGGCTTTAAGAACAGCGTTGGAACATGAGAAAACACCAGAGCTGGCAGAGAAATTAGCGGAAGAATCCAAACAAAGAGATGCATGGGCAGCAGAAGTTGATAAACTTAAAATTCCTAAGCTGGTGCAACAATTAGCATTAAATGCGTTCAAAGAGCAGGTTAGTGGTAATCAGATCTGTTTACACTTGCGTTCGAGCCAGCGTCACCTTAATTCCGCTTTTGCACAAAAGTCATTAACGGAAGCATTAAGCGAGTTGTATGGTGTAACGATTGAATTCAGCATTATTGAAGATGATAATCCGGCGGAGAAAACCCCGTTGGAGTGGCGACAAGCCATTTATGAAGAGAAGTTGGCACAAGCTCGCCAATCAATTATTGCGGATAAAACTATTCAGACATTAAGGCAAGTATTTGATGCTGAATTGGATGAAGAGAGTATCCGGCCGGTCTAACCGCTGCAATCTGTACCTGTTGTACGATGTAGCCATAGCGAAGAGAGAAAACTATGTTTGGTAAAGGTGGTTTGGGCAATTTGATGAAACAGGCCCAGCAAATGCAGGACAAAATGCAGAAAATGCAGGAAGAGATTGCCAATTTGGAAGTGACTGGTGAATCTGGTGCAGGTTTGGTTAAAGTGACCATTAACGGCGCTCATAATTGCCGTCGTGTTGAAATCGATCCAAGCCTGATGGAAGACGACAAAGAGATGTTAGAAGATCTCATTGCTGCGGCATTCAATGACGCAGCTCGTCGCATCGAAGAAACTCAGAAAGAGAAAATGGCAAGCGTTTCTAGCGGAATGCAACTGCCACCAGGTTTTAAGATGCCATTCTGATGCAAACTAGTCCTCTCCTTGAATCCTTGATGGAAGCATTGCGCTGTTTGCCAGGGGTTGGTCCTAAATCTGCGCAGCGGATGGCTTTTCATTTGCTACAGCGTGATCGCAGTGGTGGAATGCGTTTGGCTCAGGCATTAACAAGAGCAATGTCGGAAATTGGACACTGTAAATATTGCCGAACCTTTACTGAGCAGGAGCAATGTACTATTTGTGCCAACTCACGCCGTCAGCAAAATGGTCAAATTTGTGTGGTTGAAAGCCCAGCGGATATTCATGCCATTGAGCAAACTGGTCAGTTTGCGGGGCGCTACTTTGTGTTGATGGGGCACCTATCTCCGTTGGATGGTATTGGTCCGATGGATATTGGGTTGGATCGCCTTGAGGAACGTCTCTCCACTGAAGTGATTTCAGAGGTCATTCTGGCGACCAATCCGACAGTAGAAGGAGAGGCAACTGCTAATTATATTGCAGAGATGTGCGCTCAGTACGGGGTAACTGCAAGCCGTATCGCTCATGGTGTACCGGTTGGTGGTGAACTCGAAATGGTAGATGGCACAACTTTGTCGCATTCACTTGCTGGGCGGCAGAAGATTACTTATTAATTTTCTGCCAATGCCTTATGGTTTTGTCTGACTGGAAAAATATTGTTGCGTAGCCTGTTATAGATCAAACCGTGAAGATTTTGAGACGCTGCATTTATGCAGCGTATGGCTATAATTTATTTAAATATTTAACTTATTCACCCTATTTTACATTCTTTTGAATAACCTAACTTGAAATTCAGTTTATTTATCCCCATTTGAACTTCATCGTCTGATTTTATCTGTCTGAACTGGATTTAGATTGAGGTAACAAATGAGTATGAAAGGTCAGGAAACCCGTGGATTTCAGTCTGAAGTAAAGCAACTTCTGCAATTAATGATCCATTCACTCTATTCTAATAAAGAGATTTTTCTTCGTGAGCTAATCTCAAACGCTTCCGATGCTGCTGACAAATTACGTTTCCGCGCATTATCTGCCCCAGATCTTTATGAAAATGATGGTGAATTGCGTGTTCGCCTCTCTTTTGATAAAGAAAAGAGAATTATTACGATTAGTGATAATGGCATTGGTATGACCCGTGATGAAGTAATTGATAATCTTGGGACTATCGCTAAATCAGGAACAAAAGCTTTCCTGGAGTCTATTGGGTCCGATCAGGCGAAAGACAGCCAGCTAATTGGTCAATTTGGTGTTGGTTTTTACTCTGCATTTATTGTGTCGGATAAAGTCACTGTACGTACTCGTGCTGCTGGTGCTTCAACCGATCAAGGGGTATTCTGGGAATCGGTTGGTGAAGGCGATTACACTATCGCTGATATTGAAAAAGAAACTCGTGGTACAGAGATCACTCTTCATTTACGTGAAGGGGAAGATGAATTCCTGAATGACTGGCGTTTGCGTTCTGTTATCAGCAAATATTCTGACCATATCGCTCTTCCAGTTGAAATTGAAACTAAAAATAAGAGTGAAGAAGAAGGCGAAGAAGATACAGTAACTTGGGAAAAGATTAATAAAGCCCAAGCCTTGTGGACTCGTGGTAAGTCTGAAATTACAGATGAAGAATACAAAGAGTTCTACAAACATATCTCTCATGATTTTACTGATCCGATGATCTGGAGCCATAATCGTGTAGAAGGTAAACAGGAATATACCAGCATGCTCTATATTCCATCTCAGGCTCCGTGGGATATGTGGAACCGTGAGCATAAACACGGATTGAAACTGTATGTCCAACGCGTGTTTATTATGGATGATGCAGAACAGTTCATGCCAAACTATTTGCGCTTTGTTCGTGGTCTGATTGATTCCAATGATTTGCCGCTGAATGTTTCCCGTGAAATTCTGCAAGACAATTCTATTACCCGTAATTTGCGTAATGCACTGACCAAACGTGCATTACAGATGCTGGATAAATTGTCAAAAGATGATGCAGAAAAATACCAGCAATTCTGGCAACAGTTCGGTTTGGTGATGAAAGAAGGTCCGGCAGAAGATAATACTAACAAAGAAGTTATTGCTAAATTGTTACGTTTTGCTTCTACCCATAATGACAGTTCTGCGCAGACAGTTTCTCTGGAAGAATATGTTAGTAGGATGACGGAAGGTCAGGATAAAATCTACTACATCACTGCGGATAGTTATGCTGCGGCGAAAAACAGCCCTCACTTGGAACTGTTCCGTAAGAAAGGTATCGAAGTTCTGCTACTGTCAGATCGCATAGATGAATGGATGATGAGCTATCTTACTGAGTTTGATAGTAAAAAATTCCAGTCAGTCAGTAAGGCTGATGAATCTTTGAATAAACTGGCAGATGAAAACAAAGCTGAGCAGGAAGAAGCTGAAAAGCAACTAGAGCCATTTGTTGAACGTGTGAAAACATTGCTTGGCGATCGGATAAAAGAGGTCAAACTGACTTACCGTCTAACTGATACTCCGGCAATTGTAACAACAAACGCGGATGAAATGAGTACACAGATGGCGAAATTGTTTGCGGCGGCTGGTCAGCAGGTACCGGAAGTTAAATACAATTTTGAACTGAATCCTGATCATCAATTAGTAAAACTGGCGGCTGATATTAGTGATGAAACACAATTTGCTGATTGGGTCGAACTACTGTTCGATCAGGCATTATTTGCTGAGCGCGGCACATTGGAAGATCCAAATCAGTTTATCCGTCGTATGAATCAGCTATTACTATCTGAAAAAGCTTGATTTAGTTATATCCTGGTAACGATTGTAAACCACGCCTCTGGTAGTGAAATGGGGCGTGGTTTATTTTTTGCAGAAAAATATCACGAAATCGTTTACCTGTTTCCTTGAGCGAACCCCACTCCAAATGGTATGGTGATTCGTTTTCTTAAAATATAAAAACTAATTAGCAAGGGGATTTACGCAATGCGTATTATTTTGCTGGGCGCTCCGGGCGCCGGTAAAGGGACTCAGGCGCAATTTATCATGGAGAAATATGGGATCTCTCAAATTTCTACCGGTGATATGTTGCGTACTGCAGTTAAGGCTGGCACAGAATTGGGTTTACAAGCAAAAGAGCTGATGGATAATGGCAAGCTGGTTACCGATGAACTCGTCATTGCTTTGGTAAAAGAGCGCATCAAACAAGATGATTGCCGCAATGGATTCTTGTTGGATGGGTTCCCTCGAACTATTCCTCAGGCTGATGCAATGAAAGAAGCCGGTATTAATGTTGATTATGTTCTGGAATTCGATGTACCTGATGAGCTGATTATTGAACGTATCATTGGACGCCGTGTACATGCATTATCTGGGCGTGTTTATCATATCAAGTTTAATCCACCTGCAATGGAAAACAAAGATGATGTTACTGGTGAAGAACTGACTATCCGTAAAGATGATCACGAAGATATCGTGCGTAAACGTTTAGTTGAATATCATCAGCAGACTGCACCTTTGGTATCCTACTATCAGAAAGAAGCTGAGATAGGCAACACTGAATACTTCAAAATTGATGGTACTCGAAAGGTGTCTGAAGTTAGCGAAGAATTAACCAAAATTCTGATTAATCAAGCTGAGTGATTCTTAAAAGGCGGCTTTAAGCTGCCTTAATCTTATATTATTTCTTTACTATTTCAGCTGATTTTTATTTATTGTTCTCATGGATAAACACGATTTTCATCTGTATTTTATTATGTTAGGGTTCTCATCAGTGAAAACAATCGGAAGTCGGCATAATGAGCAAAAGTGATAAGTATGGCGTTTTATTAGTTAATCTTGGCACTCCTGATCAGCCGACAACTGCGGCTATAAAGCGTTACTTAGCCGAGTTTCTTAGTGATAAAAGAGTTGTAGATGTTTCCAAACTAATTTGGAAACCAATATTACATGGTGTTATTTTGCCTTTACGCTCCTCACGTGTGGCGAAGTTATATCAGAAAATCTGGACTGATAAAGGTTCTCCTCTGTTGGTATATAGCCGTCGTCAGCAGAAATTATTGGCAGAAAAATTAGTAGACACTCCTATTGAACTAGGAATGAGTTATGGCTCTCCATCTATTGAACAGGCGATTGACAATCTACTCAGGCAGAATGTTGAACAATTGATTGTTTTACCACTTTATCCCCAGTATTCTAGTTCCACATCTGCGGCTGTATTTGATGGTATTAGTCTAGCATTACAGAAATACCGCACTATTCCTGGAGTTCACTTTATTCGCAGTTATGCCGATCATCCGGCTTATATTTCTGCACTGAAGGAGACAATTGAGAAGAGTTTTTACGAGCATGGTCAACCGGATAGATTATTGCTTTCCTATCATAGTATTCCTCAACGTTTTGTTGATACTGGTGATATTTATGCGGAGCAATGTGAGTTAACAACACGATTGCTAAAGCAAACTATTAATTATCCAGCAGAGCAAGTCATGATGGTTTATCAATCTCGTTTTGGTCGAGAACCGTGGTTGATGCCATTCATGGATCAGACTATGAAATCCTTACCTGATCAGGGAATAAAACATATTCAGGTACTTTGTCCTGGTTTTTCATCTGATTGCCTAGAGACTCTTGAAGAGATAAAGCAGCAGAATCAGGAGATATTTCTTAATGCTGGTGGAGAGAAATTTGAATATATTCCGGCGCTTAACGACAATAGTCGTCATATTTTGTTGCTTGAGGCGTTAGTGAACAGGTTTGTCAGAGGTAGAGTTGAGTAGTAATGGAATTAATCTATCATTAGGGTTAATTGATTCTTTAATGGTATATTCCTACACAAGTGCCTATCTATCTGAACTGCCATACTTGGTTTTTTAGGATAAATGCAATTAACCATAGGGTTCAGTGGGATGATGTTTTGTAGAGTAATTAGTAACAGTCATATTTGAATTTGGATATAAATAATGATTAACAAACCGGTTAAAAGCACTAACTTCAATGAAGAATACTTTAATTATTACAATTCAAAACAAGACGATGAAATCGATTTGTTTGAGTTATTTTCTGTTTTATTTCAATCAAAATTATTGATTATTGCTGTTACTATCGTTTTTGCTGTTATTGGTTTTACTGTAGCATCTTTAATGCCTCAAAAATGGACTAGTTCAGCTTCAGTTATTCAACCTCAACTTGAAGAAATACAGCCACTTAAAAATCTCCTGACTACGTTAGAGGTTTTAAGTTTACAACCATCGGTAACTTCATCGTCGTTGTATCATAATTTTTTGAATAATTTTAATTCACGGGTTTTACAGGAAGAATATCTGATTAATACGGAGTATTTTAAAAATCTGGTAGCTAAATCAGATGATCATTCACCACTTGCAAAAAGAAAACTTATTGAAAAAATTTTAAATGATAATATTTCATCTTCTTCAAAAGTGGAAAAAGATGATGACAATGGTGAGGTTAAACTGGTTTTCAGTGCAGAGACAGCTGAAGATGCATATAACTTGCTAAATGGTTACATTAACTATGCATCGTCTGTTGTTCGTGACCAAGTGAAAAACGAATTGGGTGATATGGTTAAACAGAAGATTGCTTACTCTGATGGTTTATACCAAGTTGATTTAAACCGCGTGAGTAATATACAGAAAGCTAATGTTGAGCGACTGAAACATGCATTGTCCATTGCTAATTCAGCGGGAATTAAAAAACCTATTTCTAGTGAAGGAGCAATGATCAAAGACGATCCAGATTACTCTATTGCTTTAGGCTCTGATGCATTACAGCGTAAGTTAAAAATTACGGAAGAAATTAAAGATCCAGCCTCAATTGATGCTGATTTACGTAACCGTATGTTCTATATAAATGAACTTAAATCACTTAAAATAGATAAAGTTGACTTCCAACCGTTCAGATATATGCAGGCTCCTTATGAACCAACGGCGAAAGATTCGCCTAAGCGCCTGCTTATTTTGGTAGGCAGTGCTTTTATCGGCCTGATACTGTCTGTAATTTTCGTTATGATTCGTCACATGGTGCGTAGTCGTCAACAAGCGGCTTAATGTTCTCTGGCAGCAAGTGTCATTGTGTCATTGTGTCATTTGCTGCTTGTCTGTTTTTAGTGTGTTAGTATGCTGCATCTTTATGTCTCTATAGCATCAATCAAATATGAAATTCCCTGGTAAACGTAAATCAAAACACTATTTTCCTGTCAGCCTGCGTGATCCCTTACTCCAGCCAATTAAAGACATGATGGATAGTGAGAATAATCGGGCTTATATCGTTGGTATCGATCAGATATTAGTGGATATTGAAGCGAAAGTAGACGAAGGTTTTATCCGGCGTTATAACCTTAGCCAGGGACACTCATTAGTTATTGAAGATGATGTAGCTGAAACCTTGTATAAAGAACTTACTGATAATAATCTTATTAGCCACGAATTTGCTGGTGGTACTATCGGTAATACCCTCCATAATTACTCAGTTCTTGCCGATGATCGCTCCGTTTTACTGGGAGCTATGTGTAACAATATTCAGATTGGCAGCTATGCTTATCGCTATTTGTGTAATACCTCTAGCCGTACTGATCTAAATTACTTGCAAGGTGTGGATGGAGCAATTGGCCGCTGTTTTACTTTGGTAACAGAAAATGGTGAACGGACTTTTGCCATCAGTCCCGGACAAATGAATCAAATTAAGCCTGAGAGTATTCCCGAACAGATTATTGCTGAAGCTTCAGCATTAGTATTAACCGCTTATTTGGTTCGTTGCAAACCAGGAGAGCCAATGCCTGAAGCAACAATGAAAGCTATTGAATATGCGAAAAAGCATAGTGTTCCTGTCGTTCTGACTTTGGGGACAAAGTATGTTATTGCTGATGATCCACAATGGTGGCGTGATTTCTTGGCTGAGAATATTTCTGTTCTCGCAATGAATGAAGATGAAGCATATGAGCTTACTGGTTTCAGTGATCCGTTATTGGCTTCAGATATGGCACTAAATTGGGTAGATTTAGTTTTGTGTACTGCTGGCCCGGCTGGATTATATATGGCGGGTTATACCGAAGAAGATTATAAGCGCCAGACAACTCATCCATTGTTACCGGGGGCTATTGCTGAATTTAACCGTTATGAATTTAGCCGTGCTATGCGTAAATCTGATTGCCAGACGCCTATGAAGGTTTATTCTCATATTGAACCTTATATGGGTGGACCAGAAAAAATTATGAATACCAATGGTGCAGGTGATGGTGCTTTATCTGCTTTACTGCATGATATAACGGCTAACAACTATCACAGAATGAATGTGCCGAATTCCAGTAAGCATGCTCGTATTTACCTGACATATTCATCCCTTGCTCAGGTTTGTAAATATTCAAACAGAGTTAGCTATCAGGTATTGAGTCAGCATTCCCCACGATTAAGCCGTGGTTTGCCGGAAAAAGAAGATAGCCTGGAAGAATCTTACTGGGAAAGATAATTATTTAATAACATTAGTGAAATCCGCCGTAAACCCTGGCCCTATATCCGATAGGGTGGGGAACAGTCACAATGAATAAACCTATGGTGACAGTGATCCAAGAACCTACCCATATTACTGTGAGTGAGGCTTATCAGTAATCTGACGTGTTTGGAAGATGTGCGATTTGACTTATGCAGATATCTTCGATCATTTTAAAGTATCTTACAAGCGAATCCGTTGACACGAGTACCTCGGTAGATTTACACCGAGGTTTTTAAGCAGGTTTATTTGTGAACACAGGATGCGTTTACTTTTAGGGGCTGCCCAGCACAAGAAGGGGCTATCAATGTTCCAGCTGAAGAACTTGAGTGGCGTTTGTCAGAACTGCATAAAGAGCAAGAGGTTGTAGCTTATTGTCGTGGGTCATATTGTGTACTTTCCCTTAATGCGATGAAGATACTGCGATCAAAGGGGTTTCTTGCGCGGCGTTTGGAAGAGGGATTTCCAGCTTGGAAAGCAGCTGGGTTCGAGATACAGAATGACGGATAGGTAGATTCTTCGCGTTTACCTGCCTGTCATAGTACTGAATCCTGATGCACAGGATTCAGTGATTGGAAAGGTTAGTTTAGTGTTTCATTTTTTTAGGTAAAACAATGCTCCAAGCGCGGCTAGTAAATAAGCGCCACCGACAGTACCAAATTCCCAAGTACATGCTCGTGCCGGAATTTCCAGAGGATCTGGTTTCCAATTAAAGGTAAATTCAATATTCCTACAATGACAACTGTCGGAAATTAGCATGTGTACCTCCTCAGCTTTCGTGTCTTAACATTGAAACGATCAGGCCAAATATCGCATTGTCTGTTGTTAATAAGCCGCTTTAGTATTGCCGGATATACATTGAAACGCGAGTTGATGCTGTATATCGATGTTAAGTAGGAAAGAGGTTGGATATTAATCAGACAATATTGATTGTCTTTGCTGTTGTCTGAATTTGCCTTTTCTAGTGGCAGACGGAGAATTTTTTAGGTCATGTAAATGACACCCATGACGGTTTTTTTTGATAAATAAAGAGGTGGTTTTTTTAAATACAGACATCTAATCCAATAATAGTAAATTATTGTATTAAGTTATTGATTTTAATGAATTAATTTTTGTTGTTGGGTTTTTAAATATCGCGTTATAACGCAAAAATTAGATATAACAATTCGCCAATAAATAACCTTTATGAAATTAGTCATTATTTATTCAACATATTATAAAAAACGTAACAACATAATTGAAACTATGTTCGCGTGAACATAATTTTTTTAATAAATAATACCAGTTGTTAATAATTGATATTTAAATATACCGAAAATTGATTATATTCCCATGTTATCACTCATGTGATCTGCAATATAAACGAAAAATAGAGGAAATAATGATGACCGCAACTACAGAGCAAAGAACTATTGACTATCCAATATTCATCAACCTAAAGAACCATGGTCTGCGACTATTTCCCGAGTAATTGAATAACAAATCCGTATCGACAGACCGTCTTTCGCGGTGCGAAGGGCTTTCTTCAAAAACAGACAAAGGATCACTGCAATGGCTTTTATATCTAAAGATTTTACGAAGTTGCTTAATACCCTGATCGATCGACAGATCAAAGCAGCAGGTCGTCAGACCGAATGGTTCAACATGAGCCCTGACGAGCGTGCCGACTATATCAGGCAGGTAAACGAACGGCTGCAAGAAATGCAGCAGAGTACCCTGAGTGTGCTGGCTGCCCAGCATTTTCAGATGCAGGACAACCCCGTTTCTGTCGGCGACCAGTTGCAGACGCTACAGCAAAGACGGCAGCAGATGATCAATGTGCTCGATACGCCGGCGATCAACACTTACAAGCAGCAATTAGACCGTGACATCCTGTTGTACAGCCGCCAGCAGACGGCCATGACGCACTTTGACAGCACTTGGGATAGGGCTTTAGCCATCCTCAGTCCCGGTGGTACCAAGACCCTGAATGCGGTGACCTTGAGGGAGGATGCGGTGGGCAAGCAGGCCAAACTGGATACCAAGATCAAGCATCTGGAACAGCAACTGACCACACAGGTGGCTGTTTCCACGTTCGGCCAAAAATATGTGACGCTATTTTCCGAATTGCAGGCTTACAGGGACGTCAATACCCGCTACAACGCCTTGCTCAAGGTACCTCCTACGGAAGAAGCTACGGCCCTCGCCGCGCTGACCAAGGTGCCCCAAGCCTCCGATGATCTGCCGGTAAATATTTCACTACTGATGATGGAGGAACGTCCTGGCTACATCCGCATGAACGTCGCGCTGGTCAATGTCAGCACTGATGGTCGCTTCAAGGACTTCTTCCTAGAGAATGGTAGGCTGGTCGTGCCGACGGACGGTGTACTTAACTTTTCCTTCGGTACCGCAGCCCGCTCTCTGGCCTGGCAACAACAATACCGGCTCAAAAGTGAGCCGCCATCTTTCCGCTCGCCGACCTATACGCCAATTCGCTCAGTGCTGGTCAAAACTACATTCGTCGAGAAGTACTTTGCCAACTACCTGGTTTCGGAAAGCACTTTGCGCGAAGGCTTCAAAGCGCAGTTGCTGGGTAATGGCCGCAAGATGTTGTTGACCAATGTTGATCGTAAGGTGCCGAACCAGATTGGGATTCAGGTGTCTGGTCAGGCTCTGAATAACACTATCACCCGTGAGGTACCATTGCCAGGCGTCTTGAGTGACCTGATCAACCAGAATGCTGATATCTCCAGCTTCCAGACTATCGGTCTGGAGGGGTTTCGCCAGAACAGTTACCACCCGGACCGTGACGGGCTTTTCGTCAATATCCATGAGCTGGAACGCTCGGTTGGTTTTGCCAGTCGCCAATACTTGTTGGAAATGCCACAGGGCAAAACTCCGAACAAAACTTACCTGTCCGCAACACCCTTTGTGGTGATGAGCGTTGATGGCGACAAGGTTAGCAGCAGTCATTTGAGTAAGGCACAGACCGCCGAATTGTATCAATACAATGCCGCATTTTTCGAGAAGCTGGATCGATTGCGAGACGATGGTGAGAAGGCCAGTCGTTTGTTTAACAGCAGCGAACGTACAGCGTTCGAGCAGCAACTGGTGCGTTTGCTAGAACGCAATCACATCACCCCCGCAGGGGTGTTGGAGTCGGAGTACACCTATGACAGAATGCGTGATATCAAGGGCAATAATCTGAACAAGGTGCTGTGGGAACAGGCATTTGCCGCTTCGGTCTGGCATAGTACTGATAATGATCCGCTGCTATTCGGGTTGGCGGAGAACCTAGTGAAAAATCCAGCTGTAGTCAAGGTCCTGCAAAGTGGCTATGTGCAAAGTGATATTGCCCAGACCAAGAATTTGTTGGCACCGTTGTATGAACAGTGGCGCATTCAGGCTGTCGAAGCGGAAACCCAGCGGGTTGCTAGCGCCAATGCAGCACAGCATCCAAACAACCCCAAAATACAGGTTTTCGATCAAGTTGCGGTTGAGCGCTTGCTGGATGGCAAGTTGCTCACCTTGCTGTTGGCCGGTCCTAATGGCCTTGAGAGCGACGATGTGCAACTGCGTCCGGTAGTTGAGGCGGCGCTGTTGAGTAATGAAGGCAGGAGCTTGCGCAAACAGGTATTGTTCCATGTTTTACGTCCGGTAGCCGATAGCCTTTCCAAAGCCGCAGTCCCGGTCAATCCCCACGCCGCGCTAGGTGACAACAAGGTTATGATCAATAACCGTTTGAATCAGCCTGACCCGTATCTGCTCCTCAATACTAGCTCTGAGGAGCTGGCGTATCACGATGGTCCGTACCTGATCAAGGATGATAAATATCGCAGCTACAACCAGTTCCGTCCGGACCTTAATAATGACGCCACACGTTACATGAATGACCTGGACATCCCGTTCGTGGGGGGAATTTCCGGGACCACTCAGACTGTCAGCAATGCCTTGCCGGAATTGTTCGGTAGCGCGTTGAGCGTCAAGCAGTACTGGCAGTTCCAGATGGCCAATGCGGCCTTCATGATCCGTAACGGCTATCATTCGTTCTTCGAAACCTTCTACGTTGCTGCGCGTTACGAACCGGAGGGTGCAGGTAGTATCGGTAAGGACATATTGCAGATGTTCGACGAGTACCGCGTTGAAGGCAGCAAGATGGTGTTGCAGGGTGAATTGTATAACGGAGTAATGGCGCGAGTCTTGCCGATCATCAATCAGGGTTTGCCGGTGGCTGATGAGTTTCATCCACCTCGTTTTACCCGCATTGGCCCAATGCCGGCGCTGTTGGGGCAGGCGGCGAAGGATCTCGAACTTAGGGCCGGATTGGCGTCTGTAGGTGATGGATTTGAGTCCCGCCAAGGCAGTGCCGATATCCATCGGTTTGCCACCGATCCTATACAGTTCGCTAAAACCCATACCATCAGTGCTGAGGCGCTGGTCAAGTCGGGCCGCCTGCCGGCAGAGGGTAATGCCCAGTTGGTGAAGGTCACGCCTAACTTGTATGAGCTTGAATACACCGGGCAAAGAACTAGTGACATATCGACAAACAGCGTGGCGGCGTACTTCCTTGGCTATAACGGTTCGAATCAGGCCAATGCAGCGCCCGCCTATGTGGACATTCCTAAGCAGGCGGCACTGCGCAACTACCTCTTCACCAGTACGTTGTCAGGTGGTTCGCTGGTGGTGACCAATCTTGACGACAAGACCTACCGGGTTTACCACGATGGCCGGGTCAACAGCTCGCTGCTGTACGACAACGTGGAGATGGCGGTCGACTATAAGGATTACCAAGTATCCGGTACCGCTGAGGGGCTTGCCGCGGCGTACATGCAGTACGTCAATGGTAAATGGCAACTGGTGTTCCAGCGTCAAGAATATCAACGAGATGGACAGATGATCTGGCCGAAGTTGCGCGGTGGTGGGGAGTCACTCTCGATCCAGGCCGCCGACAGTCAGGTGGGGCAGCGTAATCAGGGCAAGTTTGCTACCTACCGCGAGCAAGTTCACCAACAACTGAAGAAAGTCGCAACGCAGTTTGGCGTGTCGGTTGAAGGGGTTACCGACGGTGTCTACAAAGAGGGCGAGTTTTCTCCCGAACATCCAGCGATTGCTGCATGGACCCGGTTGCGCGAAGCAGTTCAAGCCAAGGTCTCAGCCGACATCGACCGGGTGGAGGGTAAACGCTACCAGCTCCAGGAAGCACGACGCACCTCAAGCGATACGGCCTTGATCGACCAGCAGATCAAGCAACTCAATCTTACGCAGGACTACTACAGGTCGCAGTACGATTCAGTATTGCGTGAAGCCGACTTTGTCGAAAAGGCTTGGCTCTGGCAACAGATCAAGGCCAAAGACGGCAGCGCTGCGGTGGTACGGATTGACGATACGGCCATTCAGGGCGGGAAGCGCATCAGTAGCGTGGGTGAGCGTTATGCGATCGCCGAGGCTTACCAGCGTGGTGTATTGGGTACTGAGTTTACCGATGGTTTACGTAACTTCCGTGAGATTAAGATCCCCGGGGTGGATGATAAAACGTCAGTCCTGGACATGAAGCTCCTGTTTCTTGAGGGACAACTCGCCACTAAGCAACGGGGCGCCTTGAGCGGTCGTATCACCAAAGCCAGCCAGGCCGAGTACATCGACAAGGTACTGCGGCAGACCGCAGTGTTCAGTGAAGACTTCCATGACGCCGGCAGTGTCTTCAATCGCCTGATACCACAGGACTTTTATCTGTTGCTGGTTGGTGATCGATTCAGTGGTCGCTGTTACCCTTTGGTTAGGGCTATGGCCGTGGCATTGGCTAGAGGCGGTGAGACCGGCATCAACAGCTTAGTGCAAAAGCTGTTCTTTGCTTCTGCTGACCCGCAGGCGGGCAGTTCCACGCTGCTCAAGAACAGCCTGATCAAACTGCACTCTAATGTTGAAGCCGTTCAGGCATCCACACAGTTGTTGGATCTGTTCAATTTGTCCGAAGTGGTGTCGCGGTTATCTGCAACGACCCACCCTTCGATGTTCGCGCTAAATACCCAGAATCACTCGATGATGGTCGGGATCACTGTCACAGCCGAAGGGCGTCGCTACTACTTCTATGACCCGAATGTCGGAATCTTTGCCTTCGACAACACGAATAATTTGTCTAGGGCGATGGAGAAGCACTTGGTGGGACGCAACTTGGCTGCGCATTACGGCTCGTTCGGCAGCAAGTCGAAGCCGACCTTCAACTTGGTTGAGATCAATACCGATAAGATGGCTGAGGTATCCGTGGGTAACGGCCTAAACGTGGCCGACCTGACCCGGTTCGAGGAACTGGCTAGTGTTATCGGGCAACGGCGCCAGGTCGAACAGGCGGTGAGTGCACAAGAGCGGGTTACGGAAGACTTGCGACTGAGCACGGTGCTGAAGACCTTTGATGCCGAGCAATGGGGCGCACGGTTTGAAGCCGCTAGCATCCGGCTGGCACAAGAGCACCAATTGGATAGCCACTGGCTACCGATCATTGCCACAACCGAAGAACGGAGGGAAGGTCGCTACCGGGTCCAGTTTATTAACCGTGACCAACCTGAGCAGACCCGTTGGTTGATCACCGACGATAGCACCTTTGTCAAATTCCGTCGTTTCGTCGATGAACACATGAGTGTGCTGAACGAGCACTTTACCTTGGAGAATAGCCGGATACAGCCTCGCGGCGGGATTGGTGAGGTTGAGCCGGTGGATGGATTGAACGCCGGGTTTATGGTCCAGACGCTGATCCAGTGGTTTGCTGACAAGAACCGTCATGATGCTGCAAGCGGAGTAGCTTCGCCTGATCTAGCCACTGCACTCAAGGTCCACAGTTATCTTGGTCTGACCCAGATGGCCCACGGTGGTATCCAGGATGTGGCTAAGATCACTAAACTGGTAAGCACGGCGCTGCGCAGCGAAGTGATGGCTGGCGAAACCTCGCTCAAGGACTTTACCTTGAGCTTAGGCCACACTGTCAACGAAGGCGCCGGTGTGTTGTTTGGCTTCGCCATGGTCGGTCTGGATGCTTATGAATTGGCCCACGCCGAGAACGATGTGCAGAAGGGCGTGTTCGGTACCCAGCTGGCGTTCGACTCGGCTAGCTTAGTTACCGGCGTAGCAGGGGTGGGGGCCGGATTGGTCGGCGCCTCGACGGCTGCGGCAGTACTTGGTGGGGCCGGAGTGATCCTTGGCGGGCTTGCAGTGGGCTTTACGGCACTGGCGCAGGCTTTTGGTGCGGTCGCCGAGGATGCCAAAGCGGTGGGCCGTTACTTCTACGCGGTTGATCATGCCTACAGCAACAACGGCTATGATCATAAAGTCGAGAACGAGAGTAAGGTGCTGGTGCCCCTGCCTGGGGCGGTAGTCAAGCGCCTCGACCTGAAAAATGACCAGATAGTCTTCGACAGCCAGTACATCTACCGTACCCATTCCGGTTCTACCGGTTCGGGGGAAATCAATTACTTCTTCTGGATCGGCGACTTTCCGCGAATGGTCCATGACCGAGGTCAGGCGATCGAAGTGCGCAGCGGCATTGGTTACAAGGAGGCTTCCAAGACTCTTGAGTACGGCGATAGTGTAGTGATCCTGCCGGGCACGCCCAAGTCCTACATCAAATATGAATACATGTTGCTCCCCGGTGCTACCACACGCCACGACGCTGGCTTTGACGTGATCCGCAGGCTTGAAGAAGACAAGCGGTTCGACTACGACTTCTACATCTTTCCGGGTGAGCAGACGATCCGTAGGATTCATCATGAGTATGTCGATACTTCGATTGAGGTGGTGCTCGATAAGCGCGACCAGCAACTGGTGGTGCCTGAGCTACCCAAGGAGCTGCATGGCTACCTGCGTTACGAGCTCAAGGGTGCCGGGGGTAAGTACCAGATTGGCCTCAACGAAGGCACTCGAGTTAAGCTCACCAACGTTGTTGCCAGTGAGTGGATCATCGACCGCAGTCAGCTAGCCAGTGACAGCATCAGCGTGTCGCAGAACCAGCTGGTAGTCGGCGGGATTGTGGTAGAGCTTGACCCGGCCCAGAGCAGGCCGGTATCTGTGGTCAGTGGCAAGGGTGAGGTGCACGCAGTCGTTTTCTCTAACTCGAAGCTGACCGTTGATTTGGTAAGCATAAATGCGAACGAATGGCAGGGACCAGGCCAGCAAATCGAACAGCACCTAAAAGAACTGAACAAGGCGCATCAGCTACACGGACAGTACGTAGTGGTCGAGAACTACCGCCACAATGGGCGAGATGTCGGTCGAGCGTTCTACGATGTGGTCAAGGACCGTATGTTGTTTACCGACACTGACCAGGAACAGGCCAGACATGCCCAACTGGGTGCGGTGATAGACGACTATGCCTATTTCTACGACGCCGATAACGTGGCGGTGTGGCGGGTATACATCACCACCGGACAGGTCGATGCACAGTTTGAACCATGGTTCAACCAGAATGACGGTGAGATCAGTCGGTTATGGCAGGAGGGAGAAACAGTCTACCTAGCGCGCCATTATCGGCTAAAGGAGAAGGATACGGCTGAGCTGGGCTATCAGATCCTCGGTGACCGAATGGAGTTGGTTAGCGCGGTGGGTGATGATGAACTGCTTCAGCTTTTGGCACGGACTGGCCAGCATGATGATGCGCTCGAGGTCATACACCAGGGTTATAAGAGCAATAGTACCTCGCGCAAGACTCCGACGTATTTTCTGGGCGCACGGCTGATCCAGTCAACCAGTGCGGAGCTGGTCACTGTGTTTGGCTTGGATGCGGCTCGCGTGCCGCATCGCTACTGGATACGTACCAGCGACGGGATGCTAATCAAACCAAATCTGGCACCACCGGCGGATCAGAACTGGCACTTCGAAGCGCACGAACAGATTTGCAGTGCCTGGAAGATCCCCGCCGACCTAGTGTTGGCGGGGAGCATGCCGCAGCTCGGAGGCTCCGGTAGCAAGGAAGTATTTTTCTTTTACAGCAAGAAGCAAAAGGTTCTGTTCCGCCAAGAAGGACCGGGGCAGGAGGTACTCGATGCTAACCAGCCGAGCGCATTACGGGTCACCACACCGGCCTTGGCTAACGTGATCAATGTGAACGGTCACCTGATTGTGATGACCGAGGATGGGCGTGTTGCCCGGCTTGATGCACTGGGACAGCTTAGCTACGCAGCGGTCAACGAGCATTGGCTCAAGGAACGTACCCACTGGTGGAAGGACTTGGCTGATGTTACCGGCTTCAGAGCCACTCTAGCGGTGTTCGGGGTCAAAGGCACCAATGACAACTTGCTGCCGGTGTGGTACCACAACGGCCAAGTGGTGGTGGCTTCGGCTCCCCTGCAAGACAAGCATCTACAGTTCTTGGGTTTCGAAGCGGACGGTTCCAACGCACGACTGTTCGAACCCGCCAGCGGTAAATTATATCGTCAGCCGCCTATGACTGCCGATGCGCTGGTTGCCGCGTTCGGTACCGACGCGGTGCTTGAAGCTTCGGCGCAGCTTCCCGCTGCCAGTGAACTGACACCTGAACTGCACCTCAAGGCGGCGGAGCAAGTTGATGCCGGGCTGCGCTTGACCACCGTCAAGGGTGAGATCCTGTTGCGAATCAATGACGACAAATTGCGGTTGGTGTCCGTTGATAAAGGCTGGCAGCAGGACAACCTCGCTCGTCTGCCGCAGGCACTTGCTGAGGTTGCCGCTCAGCGGCAAGCCAAAGACGTGCTGATTTTGCAAGGTGATGACGATGACATAGAAGGCTGGTTCGATGTTGGTAGTGGTCAGGTGTTCTTACGCGGTGGCATCCCTGCTGCGGACAACCTGCGTTTCGTCGGAATTGCTGCCGGGAAGAAGGGCGCGTACGTGTATAGCCCAGGGGATCAGACGCTATACCGGGTTAAAAATGGCTATCAGCAGAAGCTGAACCGTTACTCCGGCGTCGAGCGCATTGATTCGTCACTATTGTTTCAGGGCGGGGGCGCGGATGATCGTTGTGACGAGCTGAACCCACCGCCGATCGACGGTGTCGATAGCGTGGTGCTGCATGGCGGTGCTGATAGCGATACCTATCGCCTCAGTCAACCAATGTGGTCGCATTACCGCACAGTCGTCATTGACAACGATGACCCAAGCGACAACGATGATCTAAGCAAGGCTCTGGACCGCGTGATCATGCCGGTGACCGATGCGGAAAAAATCCTCGTCAGCCGTCACGGGGATGACCTGATATTGACCGACTCGGCCAATGGCACGGCCCTGGTGATACGTAAGGCGTTTGGTAGTCAGGCTGTGACGCACCAGCATTTGCAAATCAAGCTAGAAGGTTCCTTGTCGGTGATCAACGTTGATCACTTGGTCAAGAGTTTTACCAGGATGGGAGTGGCTAAGGATGGTTTGTTTGAACTGTCTTGGGCCATCCAGTAGCTGGTGACGGCGGCGAATGCTGTTGCCTAGGTCACGGACGCGGAGAGCCTTGGTTTGGCTAAGTTGAGTGGGGAGACGGTGTTCGCAAGAGCTTGCTGCAAAACCGTTAAGCTGGCAGGCGATACAGGTGCCTTCACTGTCTTGAGCTAGCAGGAAAAACCACAGGAGGGGCATAAAGCTCTTCCTGTCTCCGGTTGAATCATTCTTTCTGTAGAAATAAATCATGATTGATCAAACCTATCGAAAGCTTACGGTCAAGTTATCGCAAGGTGGTGAATACATTCCCGGTATTTGCTGGCGTAAATAGTCGGCTTGCTTAAGTGATCCGACAACCGGTACTGGCGTGGCATAGATATGTGTTGCATCAGGTCGGGCTGAAATGTGTTATCTGGATGCGCATTTACTGGAGTGCGAGTTGATGCTGTATATCAATGTTGAACCAGAGAGAGGCGAAATTTATGTAAGTAACGATAGAAGGTACTGATGGGTAATTTTATATTTAATAATGCATTGATTTTAATTATAAAAAATTCAAGACTCCAACGATAACGCAAGCAACCCAATTGTTGAGGAGAATGGTGCAATAAAAAAGATAGCAAAGGATAAAGTGGGATTAAATTCCAGACAGCGGGTCTGCCCGCAGGCAGGCTTTTCAAACCTTCCAGGCCATATAAAGTAAACCAATTTATCCAGCGATTGACGGAAGAACGCCCGGCACAAAGGGTTCTGGCGACCTGTGAGACAGACTCACCGCGATGTAGCATCAACATGGACATGAATCTGCGTGCATAATTTTTATCTCGGGTGGTCTGGATAATTTTTTTCATCTGGCGTCGTTCATTGCGGGGTATCAGTGCTATGATAGGCATAACTCAGTCCTTTTAGTGGCTTGGGATTTTTTGCAATTGATCAGATCGCAAAAATTGGACTGAATTCCCTCCAAGTGATCTACTATTTTGAAAAGTTCTTTACTAAAGAACAATTGTAGAAATTCTGATATTCAGACAAAACGTTATATACCATTTCTTCTAACTTAGTTAATTTTTAGGAGTATTAATTATGTCTGTTTTACGTCTTGCTTACTATGAACTTTCCTCAGATCTGTTGCAGGGATTCCGTCAGGTAAAACAAGGATTGGAAGGTAGTCCATTAGGTTTACCAATTATCGAACTAGTCTATCTGCGTGTATCACAAATTAATGGCTGTTCATTCTGTTTAAATATGCATACCAAAGCATTACGTGAACATGGTGAGTCTGAGCGTCGCCTAGCAGAACTAGCAGGTTGGCGTGTCAGCTCTCAATTTACTTCCCGTGAAAAGGCGGCGCTCGCGTGGGCTGAATCACTGACGTATGTGATTAACACACACGCTGATGATAACGACTATCTACCCGTGAAAGAGCATTTCTCTGACAAAGAAATCTCTGATCTCACTTTTGCGATCGCTCTGATGAACGGAATGAATCGGCTTGCTGTAGGTATGCGCCAGTAGCAGCCATAAAAGGCTGTTAATGTTTGGTTTGTCACATTGACACATTATACTTGGATCTATTGAACCACCTATTACCTAGTGGTTTCAGGTACGATCCAAGTTTAACTTTAACTCGAATTCTGGATAAGCAATTGACGTGAAGTCTGTTCCAGGAGCCATGTTTTGGTGAACGCTGAAAACAGCTCCGGGGAGGAAAATGTCATGAACGCATCCAAACCTTTCATCCCGCAATGGGAACAATTTTGTCTCATTTACTCCGCCGATAAGGTCACATGTATCCCAGTGAAATCATGACAATTTTTCATCTGTCACATTACCGTGATTTTAAACATTTTTATCTAGAACATATTTGGAAATATCACCATAACGATTTTCCCGCCTTGCTCAGCTATCCTCGTTTGGTCAGTGTGGCCCCTTCCGTTTTGGTGCCACTATGCCCCTATCTGACTCAATGAAAAGGAAAACCAACAGGCATTGCTTTTATTGATTCCACCCGTTTGAGTGTCTGCTATAACATTCGCATTCCTCGACATAAGGTCTTTGCCGGGATAGAGAAGCGCGGAAAAAATTCAATGGGGTGATGTGATGGACGTCCCCTTTTTCAGCGGTAAACAGTGCCATCTTTTTTTCCGATGCACTGAATTTCGGGAGAACAGCTCATGAATACGATCAACGTGGTTGGCATTGACCTTGCCAAAACATGATATGGATATGGATAAAGGAATTGCGGCACTGTCTCGCCAGCAACCGGGTTATGACCATTTGCTCACTATTCCCGGTGTCGGTCCCCTTATTGCGGCTGCTTTCGTGAGTGACGTCAGCGCATCTCAATTTGCCAATGGCCGGCAACTGTCTGCCTAGTGTGGTTTAATCCCCCGGCAACACAGTTCAGGCGGGAAAAATCGTCTCTTTTCCCTGAGCAAACACCGAGTTTGCAAACACTGATGAAAAAACGGCTATCGGCCCTGCGATAACCTGAGTAAAACCGAGGTAGTTACATACCGATGACGGATGATAAGGAAACAGGGTGCGGATGACATCATGGCGCGAGCAAATAAGCCCTTTATGACGCTGGATATATGGTCGCAAACCGTACCAATTTAGTGCTTGCATAATCGGGGCGTCCATATATGGTTTTACGGCTTCAAATTACACTTGGTTGTTAACCATCAGGGCGAAATTCTGGCGCTGAAAGTGACTGCCGGTAATGTGGATGATCGGGAACCTGTTCGCGAATTAACAACAGAATTAACGGGTTCACTTTACGGCGATAAAGGTTATCGCAGTCAGGAACTGGCAGACGATTTAGGCAAAACCGGTGTCACTTTCGTCACCCAAAAGCGCCGAAATATGAAAGCACGCCTGCTGGCTAGTGGGATAAGATAATGTTATCAAGGCGTTTTATCATCGAAACGATTAATGGGCAATTGAAAACCCTTTCTCAAATAGAGCATTCTCGCCACCGAAGTATAAAAGGATTTATGTTGACCGTTTTAGGTGGTTTGATTGCTTATTGTCTTAAATGGAAGAAGCCATCACTGAAAGTTCTCTATTAGGAAGGCGATTTTTCTGTGACGGTTTAAATAGAATTCGGGTTAATTACTCAGCAGCTTGAATTGTGAGTTTAACTTTAAAATAATAATAGGGATTTCTCTTTAGATTTAGTTCTGCTAGTAATTATGCTTTGCTACTCAGACGCAGCTAGATTTATCAAAACTTACAATAAATTGATTCTAGAGCAAAAGAGCAAATAGGAGGGTTTTAATGTCAATAAAAACAGGTCAGCGGATAACGTTGAACGAATCACAATCTTGGCTGACACTTTGCCTGCTTTGTTTACCAACCGCTGTGCTTGCTTTAGATATGAGTGCATTATACTTGGCTTTAGCGCACATAGCTGCCTCTCTAGACACTACGTCAGTAGAAGAACTGTGGATTTTAGACATCTACCCACTCATGATTGCAGGATTTCTCATGCCAATGGGAGGAATGAGTGATCGTTGGGGAAATCGTCGCGTCTTATTAATTGGGGGCAGTGCTTTCAGCTGTAGCTTCTATGTCACCAACCTCCTCTACGCTAATTATAGTAAGGGCAGCACTAGGCATTGCTGGTGCAACACTTATGCCAGCGACCCTTGGGCTGATAAGTGAGCTATTCCAAAATCCACACCAGCGTAGACGAGCAATTGCGATATGGACTGCTGCTTTCATGGCTGGATTTGCTCTTGGGCCAATAATAGGTGGCGCTTTATTGGAATTTTTTGGATGGGAAGCTATTTTTCTCTTAGCTGTTCCCGTAATACTCCCCTTGCTAATAGCTGGTCCGATAGTTTTTCCTAAAGGATTTAAGCTTGAAAACCAAAAACAATACGATTGGATTAGTAGTATACTTTTTCTTGCTACTATACTTCCGCTTGTTTATGGGTTTAAAGGACTTGTCAGTACTGAAATAAAGCTAAGTACTACTGTGGTTTTAGCGTGGGGGTTTATTGCCGGAGGAGTATTTGTTATTCGCCAACTTAAAGTCAATAACCCCCTTCTGGATCTTAAAATGATCCTATCTAATGCAGGGCTAGCGACTGCATTGATGATACTTTTATTGGGGCCTTCTATTATAGGAGGTTTAACTCTTTTTGTACCTCAATATCTCCAGCTGGCTTACGGATTAAGTCCTGTTGCTGCTGGCGCATCAATTGGACTGCTTATAGGAGCGCTTATATCTCCCACTCTTTCAAGGAAAATGAAAAGCAGTGGAGCAGTTATTGGGACAGGATTTCTCGTGATGTCAGTAGGTCTTGTTACTATAGCGCTTGGCGTTCAACTAGGCCCAGTGTGGGTGGTAGCAGGTATTGTTGCTGTGTATTTAGGATCAGGTCCTTTTGATGCACTAGGTACTGATATCGTGATTTCCTCAGCTCCCGAAGGCAAGAGTGCTTCAGCAGGTGCAGCAGCTGAAACGGCGACTGAACTTGGTATGGGGCTAGGTATAGCCCTTTTCGGTACACTAGGGACAGCTGTTTACCAACGAATTTTAACCGGAGGTCTTGCTAGTAGTGATATTAATAGTTCTATTGTAGAACATGCTGCGAACTCATTTTCTATCGCTATGGCAGAAGCCTCCACGTTGGGGGGAGTTAAAGGTGCTTATCTCAGAGAACAAGCAAGTGATGCCTTTGCGTCGGGTCTTGCTGTAGTTGCAGGTTCTACTGTAATACTTGCCATATTTTTATCCATAGTATCTTTTATTTTTCTTCGGAAAACGGCTTAAGCGAGTTTCCAAACGGAGAAGTATTGTGATACTAAAATTTTTAGCACCTCATAAGATTATTAATGGTATTAACTCTGTGTAAGCTTGGAGCTAGAACCATGATTGATGACGTATATTCGTGTATTGTCGCAGGGTTAATATAAATAGGAAGAAAACCATTCCCGTCATGGAAATGGTTTTCTTCACACTGTAATATTAAATACAAATTTGATCTTACTCAATTCAACAGATACAGGATCTAGCTGTAACTACACAAGATCCCTCGCCTGCAAGGATCAACCATTAGGTGGCAAAAAACTCCTGTAGCTTGAAAGGGAGAGCATGTGATGCGGTATATCTGCGTACTTTTGGAAGCAGATATTGTCAAGACACCTACCCCTCGTCTGGCAATGAAAGTTCTCGGTTTGATCGTGATACCGACTTACCACACAATAGAGCAGAGCATTTCTGTTCCACGCTAACCGATACCGTTTTAACCGGTACAACATTCAATTACGTTTTGTCTTCATCACGATAAACGTCACGAAAATTACGCGGCGTCACTTGTGTTGGCGCGAAGCGATTACCAAGTGACGCCGCCGGGCGGCCAATGTCCAGAGCACGTCAGGTCTGACTTTACGCCAGATTTGAACCACGCGTTACTCAAAGTCACCACGTTTCACGGGCATTTTTCTGCCTGAATCGACTTAATTAGTTTGTTTTTTAACCCGCGGCCTGACAACAGGCTTCGGCGCTGCGCATGATCCTAACGCAGGCTGGAAAACACAAGCTGGCCTCCATCGACAATGCGCGCTTGAACAACCGGGCACTGGGGATCGAAAATATCAGCCGTAAGGGAACAAAAACGGCACTGACTCCAGCAGAATTCAGAAAAGTTTTTCAGCAGGCCGAACAAAAAGATCGAAGCGTAGCGGCGGTCATGCAACTGGCGTATGTGCTGGGACTGCGCACCAAAGAAGCGGTGTAAGCCTATAAATCCTTAGCCACCTGGAAAAATGCGCTGGAAAATGGTCATACATCCGTAAGGGTAGTCTTTGGTACCAAAGGCGGGCGGCCCAGACAAACGACCATATCGGATCGGGATGCCTTACAACATGCTATAACCTACGCGGAACGAGAGCAGGCGGGGCACAATGGCAAACTGATTGATAAGCTAACGATCACTCAGACAATCGATCGTTACCGCTATATTGTCAGAAATACCGGACTAACGGGGAATAAAGCCCCGCACAGTATGCGCTATCATTTTGCCCAGCAATCCGGTGAACATTATAAAGCGCAGGGTTTTAGTGAACAGGAGACACTGGCGCTGGTCGCAATGGATTTGGGTCACGGTGACGGGCGTGGACGTTATATTAAGCAGATCTGTTACCAGAACGGAGAAACGGAATAGCCTTATTTTCCCTGATAAAAGGTAAATTATTTCGATTAATCGCTATCCTATTTGACAGTCAGCTATGAGCGAAAAACGGATTAATCGGCTCTGTAGTCAGCAATGGGTGTCAATGCCACAGAAACATTGTTGAGGGATAGCACTGTTCTGTATATATTGAATACATCTCATTGATATCCGAGGATATGTAACTAGGATGGCAACGGTAGGTTTAACCCAGTATCTGAAAGCTAAATGGAAAACCGTTCTTGCTATAACTACTGGTATTATTGCTCTTGCCACAGGATTTGTAACCCTTAACAATGTGAAGGACATAGTCCAATCTTGGATCTCTGCAAAAGAGAATATTTCTGTTATCAAAGCTCGCATGCAGCCCTTTCGTACCATGCCACACATCAAAGAGGGGCAAGATGAAGTATTCCTGATGATAGAAATCAGGAACTACGACACGTCTCCCATGATGATTGTCTCAGCTAATATTGATGTTCGAGGAAGCAATTTGGCTACCAAGGGTAATGCAGGCTGGCAATCAAGGTGCGCTTTTACCTCTGATGTGAATCGAAATGAGCCTCTGACAATCAAACCCGGTCAGACCCTGTGGGTTATGATCAGTCAATCAATTCTTCTTCCGGGGCTTAGTGAGCTTATGGACGGGCTTGATTTACAGAATATACATACCTTTCCACCAGAATCAGGCACAGGTATTCATGAAGTCTACTTTGTAGATATCCTGAATAAAGCCTTTGAAAAAAAGTATGGGAAAGATATTGAAATCGTTGCTAGCCTCTACACTGGAGTGGAGAAGACAAGGCATACTTTCTCTTTCTCTCTTATTCAGGGCAAAGACTTATTTTCTAAGGACGGCAGTCTACAGCACGATTGGTTCTTGGCGAAATGGGTGAGGCCGAATAGTCAGACTTACCATAAACTAAGCAGTGATTGTGAGTCCCGATTGTGAATCAAGTAGTAAAGTGATCCTTTCCCCGCTAAACAGCACTTCATGAGGTTAATAATGTCAGCCTCTGACACCAAACTGCCCGCAACAATAACCCCGTGCAGCGATGAGCAAAAAGCAGGTTTTAATACTAATTGCTTAGGTAAGCTCTTAAATCATTGAAGCCACTTGATTGACTTTATGATGTAGAGTGATGGCACGCAATCCTACTGGAACGTGTGTAAACAATGGAAATATCGCCCAGAAAAAGAACAGTCCAGCTATCACAAAGATGTATCCAGCAATAACGTTTGCATCGTACTTTCCAGAAATACCTTTTGTTTTACTTCGGTAGGCATAGCCAATAAATTTTCACGTTCGTATTGTCGTCGCCATTTCACAGGCCAATAGCGTAATGAGTATGCAACTCAATGGTAAGTGAGGAATGCAGTGCGCCTGAGCGAACAGCATGTGTCTCTTTAGTTTCAGTCATGGTACATTCTCTCTGTGACATAAGGATATCGCTGAGATAGTTGCGTTATCAGCCTGTGACTACAATTCAAAACTCTTTTTTGCTCACCCCAAAAACCTGATTGGCATCCCATAACCATAATGATTAGACTCTAATCACTGTATGTTTTTCGAACCATGATCAGACTCTAATCACTGTATGTTTTTCGCACCATGATTAGACTCTAATCACTGTATGTTTTTTGCACTATGATTAGGCCCTAATCACTGTATATTTTTCGCACCATGTACTCATAGTGATATGGTGAACATCGCATCCACTTATTTATTCTTCATAAAATTCTGCCGGATTTCAGCAATCACTTTTTTCATCACGGCAGGATTGGCCTTTCTTTGCGCCTCTGGCAAAGCAGGTCTGTCTTTCTGACGGCTCTGACAGGCACAGGCTTTTTCATACCGGGGTTTTCCCCCTGATTTGCTGTACCGGAGCTTCTCAACGCCCCCTGTCTGGCATGTTTCATCAGCGTCAGGAGGTAACCCACCGAATTTTTTAACGAGCCATTTTCCAGTGGGGCACTCAGACTCTCCAACACCAAATGCCTCTGAGCAGGCGGAAGTGCCTGGAGCTGTTCTGTCAGCATGCTGATATCGTCATTAGAGAGTTGCTTGCTTAACATCGTGGGCAACAGAGGCTTATCCATCGGGTCGTCCCCATCCGATGGAGCTACGTACGTATTTTTATTCACACTCTGTGTGAAATGACGTACGTAACCGTTCGGTTGCCGAACTCTGTCATAACCCTTTGATTTCAGGCTGAGTTCGGTTTCCGAATTCGGGTTATCACCTCCTGTTCCTGTACTGAATTCGTATCCCGAACCCGGTCTGTTCCGACCTTTTTGATTAAGTTCGGTTTCCGAACCCGGTAAACATGCAGTCTGTAGCGCCGCCATTTGCTGCGGCGTTTGTACCTGACCTAACCGATTTTCCAGTAACTCAATACGGGAACGGCGATGGCGCATCATCGGATCATCCTTAATTTCCATCAATACCGCCCAGGCAGTCTGACTCATGGCCCGATTCTTGTGACGACACGCCTCACCCACCGTGTCCAGCCAACTCGGATCGAGTGCTTCAGCATCATGAAATGTCAGAGACTCATCATGCTGGGCATAGATGTTTCCTCTAACACGCCCCTTTTCATCTCTGACGCGTTTGCACAAACTTAGCCAGCCGGTTATTCGTAACATCAACAATACCCGGCTGACGGTTTCCCGGGAGGCTTTACCGCTGTGTGGAGAGGCCAGTTGCAATTGCAGTTCATCATAGGTAGGGAAGACCGCCCCCGTATTTTGCTGCGCATACAGTCGTATCATTATCCAGGCCATCTTATCGAGCGGAGATAATCGGGTATCCAGCATTAACTGACGGGGCATAGCACCATGCATGTTCCCCAGATACAACAGCCTACTACGCAACTGTTTTTTCTCATCCCTCTCAGTTTGCGCTGCCAGTCTTGTATTCATTTGCTCTAACGTAAAAGCAATCAGACTATCGGGAGACAAAGAAGCTTTCCGTGCGTTATTTCCAGATTTCATTGTTGTACCGCTCATGTGTCATCATTTCCCAGTCTTGTCCCCCCATTTCTTCGGCTAACTCGAATGCCAACCGGAATGCCATATCCTGTAGATGTATCAAGCCACTCTTATGGGCATAAGGTCCCTGAGGTGCAGCCGGAAGTTGTTGCATCAATTCAACATACTCATGTAACGGGGCCAGCCACAGAGACTGATAGTGTGTTTGGGGTAATGCACTATTGTCCCATAGAGACTGTAAACACTGTCGGCGCCGGGAAGTATCCAGCAACAGCCTAGACTCAGACGGCAAAAAGTAGCCTGCTTTGACCGTCTCTGAGATGGAGGTGGGTTTTGGTTGTGGAAGTGACTTTTTTCCTGCGGATGTTCCCGCCAGCAGGATTTTAATTTTTTTAAACACGATTAATCTCCCTTTTTTCCAAAAATCTTAATACATCCTCTGGCAGGGACAAGGCAAAACTCTTTTCCCGGTAATAAAAATTAATCGATGACAATAGCACGCAATGATTCAAACGTTTCCAATTCAGTCACGGGTAAACGAAGTGTGTATCTGGTTCTTTCGTTAAGTCAGTCATGACAAGTAAAAAAGGCAAGAATTTCATTCAATGATGGCTCATGCAAGAAAGGATTAAAGAGGAAAATAGAATGTGTCCAGTGTATTTGGAAGCACTATCGATTCAGACCAAAACGTGTCAGGGATGAACAAAATAACCTCAGTCTGTAGTGGTCTAATATTCCCGGACACATCCAAAGCCTGTTAATGTTACAACAATCGATTGAGGTGTAATGCATGAACAATCATCAAACTAAACATCGCTTCTCCACGGAATTCAAATTGGAAGCGATTACACAAGTTATTACACACCGGCAACGTATGCCTGATGTGGCCCGGGTTCTCGAACTCGACCCTAGCACCTTGCGCAAGTAGATAAAACAATATCAGGCCGAACTGAACGGGATTACCCCTTCCGGTATCGCGCTAACGCCTGAACAACAGAGCATTAAAGCGCTGGAAGCCCAGGTCAGGAGTCTGGAAATGGAGAAAGCCATTTTAAAGCAGGCTGCCATGTTGATGAGCGAGATACCCGGCAAGTTTACTCTTTAATCACATGGCTAAGTCGGCGTTGGTCGGTTACTGACCTTTGTCGTCTCTTGAATGTTTCCCGTAGTGCTTATTATGTCGGGAGCCGGAAAGTGATTGATGATAGCCGACTGAAAATTAAGGTGCGGCTCAGGGAACTGTACTCGGCCAGCCGTGGGACGGCGGGGAGTCGCACGTTAATGCACCAACTGAGAGAAGCCGGTATTCCGGTAGGTCGCTGGAAGGTGCGTCGTTTGATGAAAGAGTGCAGTCTGACAAGTCGCCAACCGGGGGGACATCGTTATCGGATTTGCCCTGAGGAATCAGTGGCGTCACCGAACCGGGTAAGACGTGAATTTTTATCCCACGGGAACCGAATACCCCTTTGGTGCGGAGATATCGGCTATACTTTCCTGCGCCCCGCAATGGTTTTTAAATTGATGAAGCGAGGAAGTAGAGATGGACAGTATGACCGAGAATAGTAAGATTGCGCATATGCGGGCGTTATTTAATTTGGCGATAAAAGAAAGAATACTGCCCTAGGAGGAAAACCCCTTTAATGGTGTCGTGGTTAATGTGAACAAGAAGAAAAAGAAAACATTAACCAAAAAACAACTGACAACCTTGTATCTCACGATGGGGCAATTTGAAGAGCGGGAGCGACAGGCAGGGGATAACCATCGTGCCCGCTGTGCATTATATCCGACCTGGTACTGGCTGACGGTACTGGATACGTTGCGTTATACCGGGATGCGGCAAAATCAGTTATTACATATCCGGTTGGGGGATATTGACCTGCATGAGCGTCGGATTATTCTTTGCTCCGAGGGGAGTAAGAACCATTATGAACATCAGGTGCCAGTGGTGAAATGGCTGTATCCGCGACTGGAGATTTTGCTGGAACGTGCTCAGGCTGCTGGGGCAAAATTGAGTGATCCCCTGTTTTGTGTGAACTATTTTACCACCAAAATAGACAGAGGAAGTGAAACCGACCAGTTACAGACGATAAAATCATTCTTTCGGCGCTTATCAAAGGAGTGTGGATTTGATGTGGGCCCACACCGTTTCCGGCATACATTGGCAACTGAACTGATAATTCATTGATTTTGGTTTGGATGGCTTGACAGTTGCAATAGAACTTGTTGTAAGTATTGCGCTCTAACAAAGAAAAGGACATCTGATTTCTCAGATATCCTGAACCTAGAACCCCTTTAATTAACATCGAAATATTGCATGATTGAATAAGGCCATGCGATGCATTTTTAGGTTCCAGCATCGAACGCTCATTGAGCTTTTTATCTCTCAATCAACGCACTTTGAATTGGTGCCCGGAGGCGGAATCGAACCACCGACACGAGGATTTTCAATCCTCTGCTCTACCGACTGAGCTATCCGGGCAACGGGGCGCATTAAACCGTATTTGGTAGAACTCGTCAATAGATTTCTTCTGAAATAGTAATTTATGCCCTAAAATTAGTCTGTTGGCTAAAAATATAAGCAAATAATAACGGAGAGTAGAAAAACTGCTCTCCGTTATTATTTCACTGTCTTAACATTTTAATATTCTAATGATGGTAACTTTTCTGGGCCTTATTTACTTTCATCAGATAGCGGCGTGATTCTACCGATGGATGTTTGGTCGTTAAGGTTTCATAAACATCACCCGGTGCCATGCTATTAATGATTTGAGCTGCTTTTTTCTTATCGTTGGAGAATACCCGTAATACACTGCCAGCACCGCCATTGTAAGCTGTTATTACCGCGTAACGGCGAGATGTTGCGTTAATGATGCCATTCAGGTAGCTGTTTTGTAATATCGATAAATATGCAGTACCAGCATCAATATTATTTTCTGGGTCAAACAGATAACTGCGGCTTGGTTGTCCTGATTTGCCTTTCATTTTAAAGACATCACGGCCAGCGGTATATTGCATAACTTGCATCAGCCCAAGTGCATCAGAACGGCTGACAGCATACGGGTTAAAGCTGGATTCTATTTGCATAATTGCCAGAATCAGGGATTCATCCACACCATATTTGATGGAAGCTTGACGAACCAGCGGCAGATATTTATGTGCACGTTTATCCAGATGGTTCGGCACCAATTGCATAGTGACAGACCAGATTATATGTAAACCAGACTGGCGTTTCTGTAATTTATTGGTAATCAGGTAATCTGCAAAATGTGTTGCCCGCCATTCCCAACGGATCGGCTGACCGTTATTGTCCATAACCTGCCCGTAAAGGAATGGTTCTTTACTGATCTGAATATCGTTAGTATCAGAATAGAGATCAACTGAACCTGGATCATCACCCATTAATAAGGTAGAGATAATCGCTTGGCGCAAATGTGCTGTTGATTCAGTCGGAGAAATTGTTTCAATGGTGATCGTCCCAGCTTCAAAATTGATATGGCTGCGGGTCTGGTATTGATCGGTATATTTAACGTAATCTTTTGGGCCTGCAATTAATACTTCGTGCAATCCCCAAATGTTCTCGATGTTGTGAGCGAACTGGCCCATCAAAATATCAAAGCCGTTGGTATCTTTTATATATTTTTCGTTGTATTCGATATTTTTGGTGTTGGTACAGGAAACGAGAAGTGGGGCAATAACAAACAGAGCTAACAATTTTTTCATCTTACATTGCCATCTGGTGTTGAATACAACATCAGAGCCAGCGGCTCTGATGAAATCTATTGGGTATATATTATTTTTCCAGTGGGGTATATCCATCAATTTGAATATCATGACCTTCGAACAGAAATTTAGCCATTTCCTGTTCAAGTAATTTACGATCTTCCGGGTTCATGGTGTTAAGCTTTTTCTCATTGATTAGCATGGTTTGTTTGCTCATCCACTGTCCCCATGCTTCTTTGGAAATTTCATTGAAAATGCGTTTGCCTAACTCTCCTGGATAAAGCTGAAAATCCAGTCCCTCGGCTTCGCGTTGTAAGAAAGTACAAAAAACAGTTCTGCTCATAATAAATCCTCAAATATAGCGAGTATGGGATTCAGCCCAGTTGTTGCAACAGATATTCAACTGGAGCTGCCAACCCAACAGTCGCGGGTTGCTGTAAGTTATACCAAAGTCCTTTATTTTCATCCATGCAGGCAACAAAAGATAAAATATTTATTTTTATCGGTACGATATCCAGATGAAAATGGCTGAATGTATGGCGGAATGCGGTGAGTTGCTCATGCTTGCTGTGAGAAATACCTGATTGTTCCAGCCAGCCATTCAGTGAATCTATACTTTCAAACTGAGGAAACGCAAATAACCCCCCCCAGATCCCGGTTGGGGGGCGCTGTTCCAGCCAGACCGAATTGTTATGTTGCATCAGCAGGAAATAAGCTGTTTTTTCAGGAATGCGCTGTTTAGGTTTTTTACCCGGGTATTTTGTCCAGCTATGGTTCGCATAAGCGATACATCCTTGCTTCAACGGGCAGATTTCGCATTTTGGTTTACTGCGGGTACAAACCATTGCCCCTAAATCCATCATTGCCTGATTAAAGTATTCCACTTCTTTTGCCGGTGTTACATTAGCACTGATTTGCCAAAGGCTGTTTTCAACCTCTTTTTTACCCGGCCAGCCTTCCACAGCGTAACAGCGAGCCAGTACTCGTTTAACATTGCCATCAAGAATAGGGAAATGTTTACCCTGAGAAAGTGAAAGGATTGCACCTGCTGTTGAACGACCGACACCAGGTAAGGCAACGACATCATCAAATGTTGTCGGGAATTTGCCATGATGTCGTTCCGCGATTTGTTGTGCTGCTTTATGTAAGTTGCGGGCACGAGCGTAGTAACCAAGGCCAGTCCACAAATGAAGGACTTCATCAAGCAGCGCGGCGGCGAGTGAAGTCACATCAGGAAAACGTGAAATGAAACGCTGAAAATAGGGAATGACTGTTGCAACTTGAGTTTGTTGTAACATCACTTCTGAAAGCCAGACGTGATAAGACGTCTTTTCTAGTTGCCAAGGCAGGGTTTTACGACCGTAAAGGTAGTACCAATCTAGTACCACTTTGGCGAATTGCTTTGCTTCTATCATTAGGATAATTATCTTCAGGGAAAATCAGTGTTTAGTGAGCAAGATTGCAACATAGTGTAACCTCGCTGTAAACCGGAACTTTGTTTTCGTGGTATTGCGCAATTTGGGATTAAAATTGTACTTGTAACTTCTGGGCTTGCTAAAATCGTCTATCTTTGGATAATGCGCTCTCTTTAGGTGGTTTGCCAGTAAAGCAGCCATGAATTCCTGAATAAATGCCGTTAAAACTGACAGAAATACTATGATAAATAACGTAATTTCACCAGAATTTGATGAGAATGGCAGGGCACTGCGTCATGTCCGGAGTTTTGTTCGCCGTCAGGGTCGGTTAACTAATCGTCAGCAACAAGCACTTGATAATCTTTGGCCCAAAATAGGCGTTGAATACCAGGCAGAAAAGCTGGATATGGGGGCGCTTTTTGGGCGTGACGCTGCCATTGTGTTGGAAATTGGCTTTGGCATGGGAGCTTCTCTTGTCACGATGGCAAATCAGAATCCTGAAAAAAATTTTCTCGGGATTGAAGTACATATGCCTGGTGTCGGTGCTTGCCTGGCTTCCGCTGAAAATGAAGAAATCCGCAATTTGCGGGTGATGTGTCATGATGCTATTGAAGTGCTGGAGAATATGATCCCAGATAACAGTCTGGAAATGGTACAGCTTTTCTTTCCAGATCCGTGGCATAAAGCACGTCATAATAAACGCAGGATTGTACAGCCACTATTTGCTGAATTGATAAGAAGCAAATTAAAAGTGGGGGGTGTATTCCATATGGCGACTGACTGGCAGCCATATGCTGAACATATGTTGGAAGTGATGAATAGCGTGGATAATTATCTTAATTTGTCTGAAAATAGTGATTATGTGCCGCGTCCATCTTCGCGCCCGGTAACCAAATTTGAATTGCGCGGTCAGCGGTTGGGGCATGGCGTGTGGGATATAATGTTTAAGAGGGTTAAGTAATGGTTAAAAACCGCAGTCGTCGTTTGCGTAAAAAGATGCACATTGACGAATTCAAAGAATTGGGCTTTTCTGTTAAGTGGAGCTTTCCATCTAACACGCCTGTTGATGTTATCGACAGTACCGTTGATGCATTTATTGATGAGTTAATTGAATCTAATGGTTTAGCATTGGATGCTAGTGGTTATTTGCATTGGGAAGGTTTAATCTGCCTGCAAAAAATTGGTATGTGTACAGAAGAACATCGCCAATTAGTTGAGAAGTGGCTAAAGGATCGTGGTATGGAAGATGTCATGACTTCTGAATTGTTTGACGTTTGGTGGGATTGATTGATATATCGCTGTAAAATAGCCTGAATGAATAACAACAGGGGTACCTATTAGTTTTTGGGTGCCCTTGTCTGGAGTAAAATCAGTGAGTAGTACAACGTTCTCTAACACGTTATTGTCGGATATTTTGCGACAAGTTCGCCCCCTGATTGGCCAAGGGAAAGTGGCAAATTACATTCCTGCATTAGCGGAAGTTCCCGCTGATAACCTGGCAATAGCTATCTGCACCATTGATGGGCAAATATTTCAAGCTGGGGATGCTGAGAAGCGTTTTTCGATTCAATCTATTTCCAAGATATTTAGTCTGACTTTAGCGATGACGCGTTATCAGGAACAGGAAATTTGGCAGCGGGTCGGGCAGGAACCTTCCGGTCAACCATTTAACTCATTAGTTCAGTTGGAACTGGAAAAAGGTAAACCTCGTAACCCTTTTATTAATGCGGGTGCATTAATTGTGTGTGACATGTTGCAGTCGCGGTTGAGTGCACCTAAACAGCGTATGCTGGAAGTTGTACGCAAACTTGCTGGTTGTTCTGACATTTGTTATGACAACAAAGTTGCTCGTTCTGAAATGGAACATTCTCACCGGAATGCCGCGATTGCCTATTTGATGAAATCTTTCGGTAATTTCGATAATGATGTGCTCGCTGTGTTGCAAACTTATTTCCATTATTGTGCTTTAAAAATGAACTGTATTGAACTTGCCAGATGTTTCGTTTATTTGGCGAATCAGGGGAGTACGATTGGTTCTGAGCAGCAGATTTTAAGCCCTCGCCAGACCCGGCAGATTAATGCATTAATGATGACCTGCGGTATGTATGATGGTTCAGGTGAATTTGCATTCAGAATTGGTATGCCAGGAAAATCGGGTGTTGGTGGTGGAATTGTGTGTATCGTGCCGGGAGAGTTTACTGTTGCTGTTTGGTCACCAGAGTTAGATCGTTCGGGGAACTCTTTAGCCGGTTGTGCTGCCTTAGAATTATTAGCCGATCGTATAGGTCGATCTGTTTTTTAACGTTCAGGTGGTTTTCTGAGGAGAAAATATGTTACGCAAAACTATCATTGCAGTCTCTTTGCTATTTGTTGCTCAAGCCCAGGCACGTTATGAATGCCAGGTAAACCCACAGAATGACATTATTATCACGCCTAAATCAGTTCAGGTTGTGGGAGCGAGTGGCAATCTCCAGATTTCACCTGATGGCTCGATTATCCGTGACGGTAATCACCTGAACTTAAATACTGAGCAGCGTCAGAAAGCCCGACGTTATCAGCAGGCTTTACGGCAGGATTTACCCTGGATAAAACAAGAGACAAGCAAGCATTTGATAACTGCCCGTAAATCTCTAGACAAAGTTGTGGTTGATACTATGGGTAAGGATAGTAATATGCGTAACCGATTGTCTGAACTCGAATCAGGGCTGAATAAGCAGATAGACCAGATTATTGAAATCCGTTCGGATGGTATGGCATTCCATCATCAGGCGATTAAGCAAGTTGAAAAAGATAGTCGTAGCTTAATTGAACAAAGCCTTGGTGGGGTTTTGCAGGACAGCATCAATGAGATTGGTAATAAACAGTTCAGTCTGAACGGTGATAATAATCAGGCACTACAATCTCTGCTGGGTAGTTTAGGTGGATTGCAGAATAATTTGAAAGCTGAATGGAAAGTACAAGAAGAAGATTTCCAGCGTTTTGGTAAAAAGGTTTGCGGTAAAGTGAGTACTCTTGAACAACAACGAATTGAATTACTTAACTCTATTAAATAATCATTAATAATGACAAATAAGAATCAATTTGAAATTGATTCTTATTTGTATTGACATATTTTTCTTGCTACCTAGAATGCAAATTCTTATTAATATTTTTCTTGGGGCACGATATATGAAAAAGATAATTCCTGTTGTTCTGGCTTCATTATTTGTTGTTGCAAGCCATTCTGCAGTGAGTCAGACGTCTGCTGTATTCACTCCAAATGCTGTTATAGCTCAGGCTGATGATAGGGTTACAGTTAAACATCTCTCTGGTGAAACTGAGGTTAAAAGGAATCCTCAGAAAGTCGTTTTATTTGATTTCGGTACTTACGATTCATTGGCTAAATTAGAATTGTCAGATCGGGTTGTTGCATTACCTATTGATAATACACCTGAATATCTCCGCAATAATTTGCCTAAAGGGGTAGAAAATGCAGGTGGTATAAAAGAGCCAAATTTGGAAAAATTGGCACAAATTAAACCGGATCTGATCGTTATCACTGCCCGCCAAGGCCCTTCTTATGAAAATCTGTCAAAAATAGCACCAACAATTAATCTGGGAACTGACAGCACAAACTACTTGGTTTCAGTTGAAAGTAACCTGAAGTTATTAGGTGAATTGTTTGGTAAACAGAGTGAAGTAAAAGAACAGATTGTTGATCTGGAAAAAATAATTGCTAAAGCTCAGGATAAAGCGAAGGCTTCTGGTGCTAAGGTTTTAGTATTGCTGCATAACGCAGGTAAATTAATTCTGAGTGACCAGAGCGTAGTCTATGACGTGGTTAAGGCACACAAAGCGGAATTACCCGCAACTGCTGATGAGGGTAAAACTAAACGCCGTGTAGTCACTTCTGACATGATTGCTCAGGCTAATCCGGATGTGATTTTAATTATTGATCGTAGTGAAGCAATTCATGCAGGTAAGCTGGACAAAGTACAGTTTGAAGATGATAAAGTAAAATCCACTTCAGCGTATAAGAATGGCAAAATTACTTATCTAAAATCTGATCTGTGGTACTTGTCTGGTGGTGGTTTGGAAAGCTTGACGGCACAAATCAATGCTGTTGAGAATGCTCTTTAATCAGGTGACTTTGATCATGTTGAATTTGTGGTAGTGATTGAAGTTCTACAATATAGGATTCAGATCTTCGCTGACAGTTATCGGTTATTATACTGGTAACTGTCAGGTATTATCAGGCTCTCTTTCTTTTAAGTATTTCATTTGGCTTTGTTTTATTTCAGTATTTGCTAAATAAAGGATTGAGTTAGTTTAAATAATAAATCTGTTATCGGAAGTTTTTCATATATAACCAAATTGAGTATTAAAATAAAGCAAATGTATTATTATGAGGCTTTATTTATCTTCTTATTTTCAGCAATGAAAATTAAAACTAAGGTTTTTGTAAAATTCTGGGTTATTCCACTTGGTGAAATATAAAATAATAACTAGGGGAAATGTCATAATTTTTATATTCAATAGGTGTCCAGTAATCATTATTAATTTTATATATTTAGTATTTAACCTATTTATATTTGTGATATAAAAATGATATTTATATTGAAAGGAACTTATAATAAACAATAAGTTCCTTGATAATTAAATGAAATTAAATATAAAGGTCTTATGAGCAAGTATTGACTGCGTTTGCAGAGTCAAGTGCCAATCTGGCTATAGCAGGACCAGCCAGTGCGATTTCTACAATAAATGCAGCTCCACCTGTAGCAAACCATATAGTTAATTGTGCTACTGCAGTTATTCCAGTAATCATCCAGTTGTACCAATGCATTGTCTCTTTTAAGCAATCAGTTATTCCAGAAATACCTAAAATATCCTCAACTGCGGAAATTAATGACCAAGTATGCTTTGATTTATCAGTAATAGAATCAGAGTTCTTAATGTTATGAACTATAGTAAATAAATCATGTATAGCATCATGACCTAATTTTTTCAATAATATCTGTGTGGCTGATTCTCTTTCGGATTCATGTATGCCCATGAATTTAAATGCAAGTTTAAAAGCATCTGCGACAACTGTACCAATTGCAAGAGTGCATGGAGATTCACCTGCGTACTCTATTAATTTTAATCCTACATCAGTATCAGTTGGAGATGAATTATTAAAATGCAATCTCTTGTAAGCATCATTTACAACCATGTCAAAGCTAATATTTTCCTTTTGATGATCGGAAAGTTGATCATAAAAATCTTGATAATACGGAGTTAGTTCTGTGGCGAGGTCTTCTTTGGACAAGGTATATAACATTTCTTTATTTTCAATATTCATTTTTTACTCCAAGAAAAGTGAAATTAAAATTTTTTAAATGTTCGTGCTTGTGAATAGAAATATAACCAAGCACAAATTAAATATAGTCGTATTTGAGATAATTTAAATTATATTATTGTGTCGCAATTCACATATATTAAAGATTTATTGTTATAATCTTGTGGTAAATATATTTTTTAATTTTATTTGATTGGAATTAATACGTTTATTGATGATCGTTATTAATTATTGTCCACATGGATAAATATATTTACAGGAAAAATTGTAAAATATTAATGTTATTGATTTAGGATGATTATTTTTTCAATATATTGGCATTTTATTGTTTATCATTGAATTGTAAATTATATATTATTTTATTTGTAATTACAGTTATAAAATATAATAACTTTCTATATGGATGTATCTGTTTTAACTAAATATTTAGGTCATTTTTCGGTTATTAGTTTGTCTAACTGCTGGGAATTAGCCTTTCGTAAGCAGTAATCTGATACTGAGCAATCACTCTTACCGTCTGGAAATCCCCACTGCAGCCCAATGGGGATAAATGTATTGTGAATAGACTCGAAACCCTTTCATACACGAGATGATTGTTGTGAGGCTGAATTCTTCGGGGATAATTTTGTGTTAAAGAAATAGCTCCAATAATGAATTCAGGAATAATTTACCTTTCTGCGTAATTTGCCAATGTGTTGTTGTTTCAGCAAGATAATCTGTGGTTAAGGCTTGATCTATTGGGTGGCGGATTGAAGATTCAGATAATCCAGTGAAATCACTGAAATCTTGTTTTGGCATTGCTTCTAGTAAACGGAATCGGTTCATAAAAAATTCAAATGGCCGATCTTCATTTTCTACCTGATGTTGTTTATCCAGATAGCGCCCCTGCATATATCCACGAGGATGCTTGGTCTTTACTGTACGCAGAATACGACCATCTTCAAATGTGATTTTTCCATGAGCACCGCAGCCAATACCAAGGTAATCCCCAAAGCGCCAGTAGTTGAGATTATGCTGGCATTGGTAACCTGGTTTGGCATAAGCAGAAGTTTCGTATTGTTGATAACCCGCTGCTGTCAGCAATTGGTGACCTTGTGAAAAAATATCCCACAACGCATCATCATCAGGCAGAACCGGAGGGCGGGAACCAAAGCTGGTATTTGGCTCAATAGTTAACTGATACCATGAAAGATGCGGAGGCGATAATGCGATTGCCTGACGTAAATCATCCAGTGCTTCATTGAGGCTTTGGCTTGGTAAACCATGCATCAAATCCAGATTAAAACTGCGTAACCCCAGACTGGCAGCTAAACGTGCTGCCCGTTTCGCTTCATCCGGTCCGTGAATGCGGCCAAGGCGTACCAGTTTATCTGGACTGAAACTTTGAACGCCAATGGATATTCGGTTAATACCTGCTTGCTGATAACCGCTGAAACGGTCGGCTTCCACCGTACCCGGATTGGCCTCCATAGTCATTTCAGCTTGCGGCGATACGGTCAAGAGAGTACGAACACCATCCAGTAATTGTTGCATCCCTTGTGAACTGAGTAGGCTGGGGGTTCCACCACCAATAAAGATAGTAGTAACTTCTCGCCCTTTGACCATCGGCAGATCTGCTTTCAGATCTGCCAATAAATGGTCAACATATTCTTGATGTGGAACATCACCTTTCAATGCATGAGAGTTGAAATCACAGTAAGGACATTTTTGTACACACCACGGAATATGGATATAAAGACTTAGTGGTGGAAGTTTAAGCATCACGCAGTGTATCCAACATCATTTTCAGTGCTTGCCCACGGTGTGAAACGGCATTTTTTTGTTCGCCAGTTAACTCAGCCGCAGTACAGCCTAGTTCCAGTACGTAGAAGATGGGATCATAACCAAAACCACCATTACCGGCAGGCTTGTGGGCAATGACACCCGGCCAACGACCATGAAATACTAGTGGAGTTGGATCTTCTGCGTGGCGGATGTAAACCAGCACACAGTTAAATTGGGCCTGACGTTGATCATCAGGAATGTCTTTCATCGTATCTAACAGTTTTTCCAGATTCTGCTGATCAGTGGCATTTTCACCTGCATAGCGGGCTGAATAGATGCCTGGAGCACCACCAAGGATATCTACGGATAAGCCGGAATCATCAGCAATAGCTGGCAGGCCGGTAACTTGTGCGGCGTGACGAGCCTTAAGAATGGCATTTTCAATAAATGTTAGCCCGGTTTCTTCGGCAGAATCTACGTTTAGCTCAGTTTGAGCGACAATATCCAGACCAAAATCAGCCAGTAATTGCGCCAGTTCACGAACTTTTCCGGGATTGCCGGTTGCCAGAACAACTTTTTGCATCATTTTGAACCTAATTTAAATTCTTATTTACTGTATTAGCCATGAGATAACATCAGCACGAAGGTAGTTCAGTGCGTAGAGAATCAAAATGACGATCATTGCAGAGAAATCGAGGCCGCCCATTGCCGGGATAATACGGCGAATAGGAGCCATTAGTGGTTCTGTCAGTTGCATGAGAACATAGTCAATCGGATTGCGCCCCTGGCTTATCCAGCTTAGTAAAGCACGTACCAGTATTAACCAAAATACCAGTTTACCGGCTGCTGTCAGCAATTCGATTAACCCGATAGGAAAGAAAAGTGTGTGGAAAACAACCTCACCGCTATTGAACAAAGGTTGCATGATGAATTTAAACAATACCAGCATGTAAGCGAAAACAATCGAGGCAGTATCGAGCGAGCCAATAGCGGGTATAACTCGGCGTAATGGACGAACGATAGGTTGAGTTATTTTCACAATAAATTGGGCAAATGGGTTATAAAAATCACAACGCGCCCATTGCATCCATACACGAAGTAATAAAACAGCGATGTATAAATCCAACACTGTGGATAGAATAAAGGTTAAAAATTGCATTTAGCAGCCCTGATAAGATTAAAATTGTTTTTCCATTTCCTGTGCCCGGCGAATAGCTGCCTGCATGGCATTGGATACGATTTCCGGCAATTTGCCTTCATAAAAAATATGTAATGCTTCCGCAGTAGTACCACCTTTAGATGTTACCTGTTCGCGCAGGGTTGCAAAAGGGAGATTTTCCTTTGATGCGGCCAGTGCCGCAGAACCCACAGCCGTTTGCAAAACGATTTCACGGGCTGTTTCACTGTCAAAACCTAAACGCTCTGCTTCCTGTTGCATTGACTCCATAAACAGGAAGAAATAAGCGGGCGCACTGCCTGCTATGGCGATAATGTCATTGATGCCGTTTTCATCCTTTACCCAGTAGGTTTTACCGACACTGTTCATCAATACTTCAGTAAAATCTCGGTCAGATTGGCGAACTTGTTCAGGTGCGAATAATCCACTCAATCCTTGCCCAACTAATGCAGGGGTGTTTGGCATAATACGGACAATATTGAGTTTGTCTTGTAATAAAACATTAAAACGTGCAACAGGAATTCCTGATGCGATAGATAGAACCAGCTTGTTACTGAAATTCACCTGATCTTTTAGAGGTTGGCAAACATCTGCCATCACTTGCGGTTTTATTGCCAGAACAATGACATCAGCTTCCTGTGCGTAGCGAATATTATCACTGCTGCTGTTGATGCCATATTCTTTTGCCAGTACATCACGGCGAGTATGACTTGGTGCACAGACATTAATCAGCTCAGCGGGATAACCTCCTTTTATTAATCCAGCAATGATGGCGTGAGCCATATTTCCTGCACCAATAAAGGTAATTTTACGTTTTTCCATTGGGTACCTCGTCGCATTGAAATGGTTAGTTGTGATACTGACGTGAACCGAAAATCGCCGTCCCGATTCGTACTAATGTGGAACCACAGTTGATAGCAGCAGCCATATCATCAGTCATCCCCATTGAAAGGGTATCTATTTGAGGATATTTAGTTTTCAGATTAAGGAAAGCTTGTTCCATTTGCCTGAAAACCACTAATTGTCTCTCATAGTTAGATTCTGGTGCGGGTATTGCCATTAAACCGCGTAGCTTCACATTGGGAAGTTTATTTACTTCGGCTGCCAGCATTGGTAATTCATCAAGTTGAATACCTGATTTGCTCTGTTCGTCACTGATATTTATTTGAATAAGAATATGCAGCGGTTTCATTCCTTCTGGGCGTTGTTCGTTCAGCCGTTGTGCTATTTTCAGGCGGTCAATGGTATGGCACCAGTCAAAGTTTTCTGCTACCAATCGGCTTTTATTAGACTGTAATGGGCCGATAAAGTGCCATATCAGATCATCATGATTTGCAAAATGAGCAATTTTTTCTACCCCTTCTTGCACGTAATTTTCACCAAACTGGCGCTGACCGGCAGTTATTGCTTTTTCGATATCTTCCACAGGCTTGGTTTTACTGACTGCAAGCAGGGTAATTTCTTCTGGAGCGCGTTCGCATTTCTGTGCAGCAATGGCTATGTGGGTCCTGACATCTTGTAAATTTTGTTCAATATTGTTCATGGTGACTCAGGAGATTAAAAAATGAATATGGATAAGTTAGTGGCCCTTAGTGTAAAGCATAATGCTTCAGATCTGCATCTTTGTGTTGGGCAAGTTCCTGTATTACGTATAGATGGTGTGCTTTATCCACAAACTCAACTGCCCTCTGTAAATAATGCATTGCTGGAAGAGTGGAGCCGGCAGTTTTTATCAGAAAATCAGCGACAACAGTTATTAACTGGTGGACATGTAGATTTTGCGCTGGAGACAGAAAATGGCCAACGATTGAGAGGAAACTTTTTCCGCCAGCAATCTGGGTTGTCAGTAGTTTTGCGTTTAATTACATCTCAGTGCCCCACTTTGGAACAATTAAAAGTGCCTGACATTATCGGTGAAATGATTTTGCGAGAAGAAAGTGGATTGATCTTGGTAGCAGGTGCTACAGGTAGCGGGAAATCTACAACATTAACTGCCATTGTGGATATGCTGAATAGTTACTGCTGTCAGCACATTATTACATTGGAAGATCCTGTGGAATTTGTCCACCGTAGCCGCAATTGCCTGATACAACAACGACAAATTGGTTTGGATTCGTCCAGCTATCAGGAAGCATTGAAAGGGGCTCTCCGACAAGATCCTGATGTACTGTTGTTAGGTGAGTTACGGGATAAAGAGACAATTCGCTTGGCGTTAACTGCGGCAGAAACGGGGCATTTAGTATTTTCAACTTTACATACCAGAGGGGCTATACAGACAATTGATCGGCTGGTGGATATTTTTTCAGCTGAAGAAAAAGGATGGGTATGTAGCCAATTGGCAGGGAGTTTGAAGGCGGTGATAGCACAGCAATTAGTCTCTGCGCGGGGAGGAGGGCGAATTGCCGTGTATGAGATATTGGTGGTTAATCAAGCGGTTAGTCATCTGATACGGGAAGGAAAAAATCACCAGATATTAACTCTTATGCAGACAGGTGCTGCCAGTGGGATGCAAACCTATGAGCAAGGCTGGCAGCAGCGTAAATTACAGGGATTACTAGCAGAACAGCAAGAAATGAGGGTTAAAGAAAATGCGATCAATGACTTTTGTTAGTAATTTTGCGCAAACCAACTTTCTAGAATAATGACAGCCGAAGCAGCATCTACTTTACCTTTATCTAAGGCTTTGTAACCACCACGGTCAAATAGATGAGCACGGGCTTCAACCGTGGTCAGGCGTTCATCTTGGAGTTCAACTTGTACACCAAACCGGCCATGCAGCCGGTTTGCAAATTTACGAGCCTGTATTGTTACAAATTGCTCAGTACCATCCATATTGAGAGGAAGGCCAACGATAACCAGATCGGGTTGCCATTCTTTAAGTAATTTTTCGATTTGCTGCCAGTTGGGGATACCATCTGTGGCTTTAAACGAGGTTAATGCTCTGGCAGTACCCGTAATTTCCTGTCCAATAGCTGCGCCGATACTACGGGTGCCAAAATCGAAAGCCATTATTGTACGGTTACTCATCTATGCATGTCCTGCTTGTAAGGCAATGTTATAGATATTGATGCCGAGTAAAGATGCCGCTTCCCGCCAGCGGTCCGCGATTGGTGAGTTGAAAATAATATGTGGATCAGCGTTTGCTGTTAGCCAGCTGTTCTCCATTATCTCTTTTTCGAGTTGACCCTTTTCCCAACTTGCATACCCCAGCGTGACCAATACCTGTTTTGGCTGACGAGGGGTACCCAGGGTTTCAAGTACATCTTTCGATGTGGTGATCATCGTGTCATCGGAGATTTTGATACTTGAGCTAAAACCTGGTTTTGGTGTGTGCAATATAAAACCATGATCTTCAGCAAGAGGGCCACCCGTCATGACTGGTTTATTTAGATTGATACTTTCATCTTGATCTTCTGGCGATATTTTCAGTTTTTGCAGAACTTTCCGAACAGAAACTTGCTCAATAGGTTTATTTATCACCAATCCCATTGCCCCATTTTCATTGTGTTCACAAATGTAAACAACTGAGCGTTTGAAGTAGGGATCAGATAATGAGGGCATGGCGATAAGAAAATGGTGCTGTAGATTCATTTTATTTCTAGTAATTAACCTGGATATGTAAGAGTTATTTAGCCCATAGTATGTGGGCTAAAGGCATAAATGACAAATCCTGACAAGCAAATTAACAAAAAGAGTTTTTTATTTCGCTAATCGTTTTTCAATAGCATTCATCAACATGCCAGTTATTGAAATGTCAGGGAAAGCAGCTTCTATCTCGCGTGCACAGGTTGGACTGGTGACATTAATTTCGGTTAGTTTGTCACCGATGATATCCAGTCCAACAAAAATTAACCCTTTTTCTTGTAAGACGGGAGCAACAGCTTTGGCTATAGCCCAGTCACTTTCTGAAAGTGGACGCGCTTCGCCACGACCACCCGCAGCAAGATTACCACGAGTTTCACCTTGCGCTGGAATGCGTGCCAGACAATAAGGAACAGGTTCGCCATCGACAATTAATACCCGTTTATCGCCCTCTTTTATCGCAGGCAAGAAATTTTGTGCCATGCAAAAACGGCTGCCATGTTCTGTCAGAGTTTCAATAATAACACCGACGTTTGGATCATCTTTTTTCAGACGGAATATGGATGCACCGCCCATGCCATCCAGAGGTTTAAAGATGACATCACCATGTTTCTGATGGAATTCACGTAGGCGAATAGCGTTGCGGGTAACCAATGTATCTGGCGTTAAATCAGGGAACCAGGCTGTGAATAGTTTTTCGTTACAATCGCGCAGACTCTGGGGTTTATTGACGATAAGGGTACCTTTCCCTTCAGCACGCTCTAGAATATATGTGGTGTAAATGTATTCAGTATCGAATGGAGGATCTTTGCGCATCAGGATAACATCTAGTGTTTCTAATGCCAGATCTTGTTCTTTATTCAGTTGATACCATTGTTGTGGATTGTTTTCTACCTGCAATAGGCGGGTTCGTGCGTGAGCTTCCCCTTGATGTAAGTAGAGATCGCTCATCTCCATATAATGGAGTTCCCAGCCGCGACGTTGTGCTTCCAATAGCATAGCAAAACTGGTGTCTTTCTTGATGTTGATGGATGAAATTGGGTCCATCACTATTCCGAGTTTGATCATTCTTTCTCCTTAACCTAAATCGCCGAAACGCACTTGTAATGCAGTAATTGCGGTGAGCGCTGTGGTTTCTGTTCTCAGGACTCGTGGTCCTAGCAGGATATCAGTAAATTGGTAGTTAGCCGTCATAGCAATTTCATCTATTGATAAACCCCCTTCTGGGCCAATCAATAAACGTACTTTTTCCACAGGTAAAGGCAGGGTATTGATACTTTGGCTGGCTCGTGGATGTAAATTCAATTTTAAGCTGCCGTCATTTTCGGCGCACCATTGTTCAAGTTGCATCACTGGGCGAATTTCAGGAATACGGTTACGACAGCATTGTTCACAGGCGGCAATCGCAATTTTCTGCCACTGTTGGAGCTTTTTAGCCAGCCGGTCTCCATCCAGCTTTACGCCGCAGCGTTCAGATATTAGCGGTGTGATGGTATTTACCCCTAACTCTACAGATTTTTGGATGGTGAATTCCATTTTCTCACCGCGGGAGATGACTTGCCCTAGATGTAGATTAAGTGGTGATTCATTATCGGCAAGTGTGCTATTACTGATATGTACTTTGACCGATTTTTTGCTGGCTTCTGTAATTTCAGCATTGAAGATTTGATTACTGCCATCAAATAGTTGTAACTGTTGACCATGACTCATTCTGAGTACCCGCCCGACATGGTTAGCTGCCTCATCACTTAGATAAGTTTCAGTGTTAGATGAGAGTAATTCTGGATGATAAATGCGGGGTATACGCATGTTTTTCTTTCCTTCCTGCGGGGGTATACCCGTTATCTTTCAAGTTGCCTCTTGGTTGGCTGCACTCACTCACCCCGGTCACATCGTTTTCTATGACATAGTTATCTATGACATAGTTCTCTATGCTCCCGGGGATTCGCTCCCTTGCCGTCGCGATCCATCTTGAAATCCATTGGGTATATACATATGGCAATAAATAATGGTGACTATGATAAAGGAGGCTTAATCCAACTATCAAGTTATCTCTGACATCTCTTTTTATCTCTGGATAGATATTGCGAGTCTGCTCGCATATTTATATTTAATTTGACTGTTTTATATTTTTTTGTTGTTTTAAAGTGACGATGTTTATTATTATCTTTTTATGCTAAAGACATAATGAATATTTGTTTTGTTATTTAATCGAAATTTTAATTGTATAATAAAGTTAGAGGTGTTTTATTAAGTGGATTTTAACATTAATGTCTTTATTCTGGTCGTTTTTATTGGAATAGTGGCAGGAATAACTTTGAATAAAATGGTGTCACTATTCCCTAAAGTTATTTATGGGTATGAAAAGATAGTTTTTAGTTATTTCCAGGTTGAATTAGTGACGCTGTTTATAACGGCTTTTTTTATGATTTATTTTCCATTGAATTTCCATTTGTATGTTGTTTTAATATTTGTTTGGATGCTAATTATACTTTCTTTTATTGATATAAAAATTAAGTTATTGCCAGATGTAATAAATTATCCACTTTTATGGTTAGGATTATTATTGAATTTGAATCAAACTTTTGTGCCTATTGAACAAGCTGTGACAGGTGCGATTGCGGGTTATTTGATTTTATGGTCGATCTATTGGTTATTCAGAATAATTTGTGATAAAGAAGGATTAGGATATGGGGATTTTAAGTTAATGGCGGCGGTTAGTGCTTGGTTGGGGATTGGTGCAATTCCTTTATTAATGCTCTTATCCTCATTATTTGGTGTGATTGGGTGCTTGTGGATGTGGAGAATACGAGAAAATTACCAAGAGTCTATTGCTTTTGGCCCATATATAGCTCTTTCTGCGATCATCATGATCCACATGAATTTAAAGGGAATTGATGGGGTATCGTGGATGGCGCCCGATAGCTGAAAATGTATGGGCGCCAGTAGTTAAAATTGTGGTATCAAAACTGATAGTGAATCAATGCATCTTGCCAACGTTTGGGTTGTCCCAGGTATTTATCAAGAGAAATAATAGATAGCTCGTTTCTGTTATTTTCTAAAATAAACGTCGGGAAGCCAGAGCCGCCAAATTTTGCCAATAGTTCACGGCTTTTCCTAATGTGTTGGAGACTTTCTGATTCATTATTCAGTGTCAGCTCCTGCTGGAACAATTCTGAATTAAGCTGTAATTCATTTGCTAAATTCAATAATGTTTCAGTTTCACTGATTTTTAATCCACGAACATAATGCGCTTTTTGTACTGCCAGTAACATTTCGACACCTTTACCAGCCAGTTTTTCTGCTGCAAGAATGGCTGATATTGGTGGTAATGAATCCATAATCAGTGATTTATCGTTTAGCAGTGTGACATATTGCTCACTGAAAACTTGCCCGGTAAGGCTTGCAATTCGTTTATCCTGACTAAGGACATAATCACGCCATGCGCTGTCTGTTTGACGTCTGTTATCACCTGTCAGCATTCCGCCGCCATGTAATTCAATTTTCACATTTGCGACCTCTTTTGCTGCTTGTATCAGAGGGGAAACGCCATAACACCAGCCACACAGTGGATCATAGATATAATGCAGAGTCATTCCGGGCATATTACTTATTCCTGAAAAAGAGTTAATCGATTTATTGAGGCCACTTCATTTCGCCTTTCAACACCTTAGCACTTAATTCGAGACTGGATTTGTCTCCAAGTTTTGGATAGCACTTTTCCATTGCTGCTATCAGCGTTTTTGCATCTTTTGCTTTTGATAACTCTTTTTCAAAAGTAGTCAGGTATCTTTGCGTAAACTTGACTGATTCCAATGTCATTGGTGTGTTACCAATGAAATGTCCCGGAACCACAATTGTTGGTTTCAGTGCTTGTATACGATCTAATGTTTGCATCCAGTTTTTACGCGACTCTTTAGTCTGTGTATCTGCCATCCAGACATGAATGTTGCCTGAAACGGTGACGCCACCGACTACCGCTTTCAGTTTTGGAATCCAAACGAAAGTACGGTCAGCTGCAGGGCCATTAAGGCCTTCGACGATTAACTTCTCACCGTCAACTGTAAAAGTGTTACCTTCCAACGGTTGCGGCACGATAACTTTTTTTGGGGCCTGTTCTTTCAGAACACCTCCCCAATAAGCTAGTTTGCCATCTTTGGTATTTTTGATTTCTTTAATGGTTTCTGGTGATGCAATGACTTTTGCGTTAGGGAACGCTTTGGTCAGTGTATCAAGGCCAAAATAGAAATCAGGATCGGACTGACTGATATAGATAGTTGTCAGTTTTTTGCCGGTATATTTAATTCTTCTGGCCAGTGCTTCAGCGTCATTTTTTTGGAACTGAGCATCGATCAGTACAACTTCTCTATCACCGATGATGAGCTCAGAAGAGACGGGAAATATGCTTCTTTCACCTGGATTGAAAACATCCAGTTTTAGGTTAACGGCTTGTGCCAGAGAGATGGTACCCATAGAAAGGATACCAGCCAGCGCAATATTTAGTATTGTTTTGCGAGTCATGATTGAATTCCTGATGTTGTGTGTAACAAGGTTCATAATAAGTTGCGTTTTTCGATGGAAAAACCGCATAATTGGCAATTATTTGTTGCATAAATCGAGCTAATTGATGGATAGAGTCACTGCTGCGCAGGTGTTCACTATAATTGTAGAACAAGGTAGCATGATTGCTGCATCGGAACGGTTAGATATGTCGCGGGCAATGGTATCCCGTTATCTGGCTGAAATGGAAAAATGGGCGGGAGTACGTCTGTTACATCGTACAACTAGAAAGATCAGCCTGACATCAGCAGGAGAGATTGCCTATCAGCGCAGTCGCAAGTTATTGCAACTGGCAGAGGAGATACCTGTTCATCAACCAGTCGAAGCGCAGGAGCTGAGTGGCCTTTTGCGGATAAGCAGCTCTCAGTCTTTGGCAATGAGTGCATTGTCTGTCGCTATCCCTGAGTTTATGCAAATTTATCCTCAGATAGCCATTGATATGCAGATTAGTAATAAGGCAATAAATTTGGTTGAAGAGCGGATAGATTTGGCATTACGGATCACTAATAATTTAGAACCGAATTTGATCGCTAGACCGCTATCGACTTGTCATTCAGTTGTTTGTGCTGCCCCTTCCTATCTGACGGGTAAAATGATCCCTCAAAAACCCGCTGATTTGGCCTTGCATAATTGTATGACTTATAACTTCTTTGGCAAAAGCCTTTGGTTATTTGAACGCCTGGGGGAGAAATATTCTGTTCCCGTCAGTGGTACTTTAAGTGCTAATGAATCCATTGTATTAATGGAAGCCACATTGCAAGGCGCTGGAATTGCTATGCAACCCTATTATTCCGTTGCTTCTCATTTGGCATCTGGAAAATTGATTCAGTTGTTGCCGGAATATCAACCTCAGGCTATGGGGATTTATGGCATTTATGCCAGCCGTCAAAATATGCCAGTAACGCTTAGGGCATTACTGGATTTTTTAGTGAAATGGTTTGTTTCTTCTCCATACTGGCAAAACTTAATGTTGAAAAGCTGACTCCAGTTTCTGAGGAAATAGTATGATCTGAGCTTTCAGATATTCAATAAAGGCATCGACTGGCGCAGAAGAAGGGCGATGAATGGGCTTTATCAGACTGACAGTAAAAGGAATGTTAATACTGAATGGGCGGGCGCATATTTCAGATTGGCCGTGGCAGCCCATATAATCAAGTACAGTCAGTGGATTAACAATAGAAACACCGATACCTTCCCGTACCATGGCGCATACTGACGCAGCACTGTGAGTTTCCATAATCATTCTGCGGTTAATATGATGCTCTGCAAATATCCCATCAATGAGCTGGCGGTAGCTGTCTGTTATCGATAGGCTAATAAAATTTTGTTCTCTGAAATCTTCGGGTGTTAGTAATGATTTATGACTGAGTGGATGAGTTGCGGGCAGTACGCAAATCTCATTCATCGTGATTAAGGTTTCTCTTTGAGTACCTGGTGGTGTTTGCAAATGTTCAGTCAAACCGAGGTCATAGCGTTGAGCTGACAGCCATTCTTCTAGCAGAGGGGATTCTTGTGGAATGATTGTCAAATTAGTATCAGGATATTGGCGAACGAAATTGTGGCAAACTTTCGGTAACAATGATTGAGAGAATACCGGCAAGCAGGCAATAGAAAGCTGGGCATGCTGAAATTTGCGGATACTTTCAGCTGCATTCATTATTCTTTCAAGCCCATAATAAGAGCGCTGAACTTCTTCAAAAAGGCGTAATCCTTGTGCTGTCGGATGCAAGCGGCCTTTTACCCGATCAAACAGTTTGAATTTTATCAAATGCTCGAATCGTGCTAATTCACGACTGACCGTCGGCTGTGATGTTTGTAATAAAACAGCGGCTTCCGTCAGGTTTTTTGCCGTCATTACTGCATGGAAGATTTCAATATGGCGCCATGAACAAGAGGACATAGATGATCCCTTCAGATGATAATCCGATATCACAGATGAATAGACTATAGCTAAACAGATATTTTTATTCCTGTTTTTTTACTGACAATAATAGGTTATCTACTGATTTTGTGAGAGAAACCCTGATGAATACTTTTGTCTGTAATAATTGTTTTGCTCTGATACCAGAGAATCTAAGTTGTTTGCCAGAGACTTATGGTACTCCGTTATGGATTTATGATAGCGAAACAATTATTCAGAGAATCAAAATATTACATCAGTTTGATGTGGTTCGGTTCGCCCAGAAAGCTTGCTCTAATACTCATATTTTACGCCTTATGCGTGAGTATGGTGTGAAGGTTGATGCAGTTTCGCTGGGTGAAGTTGAACGAGCTTTGCGTGCCGGGTTTTGTTCTGGTCAAGAAACGGCAGACATTGTTTTTACCGCTGATTTAATCGATGTGCCAACACTTGAACGGGTAATTGAATTGGATATTCCGGTTAATGTGGGTTCTATCGATATGTTGGAGCAGATTGGTCAATATAGAAAAGGGCATCCGGTATGGTTGCGGATTAACCCGGGATTTGGTCATGGTCATAGTCAGAAAACCAATACGGGTGGTGAAAATAGTAAACATGGTATTTGGTACCAGGATCTGCCACAGGCAATTGAGAAAATACGTCACTATGAATTGAAGTTGCTTGGTTTACATATGCATATTGGCTCTGGTGTTGATTATCAGCACCTTGCCAGTGTGTGTGATGCAATGGTTGAGCAGGTTATTCTCTGTGGTGAAGATATTCAGGCAATTTCAGCTGGAGGGGGGTTATCTACCCCTTATCAGTTGGGAGATGAACAAATCGATATCACTCATTATTTTGGGTTGTGGGATGATGCACGCAAAAGAATTGAGCAACACTTGGGTCATAACGTTGAGCTAGAAATTGAACCGGGACGTTTTCTGGTTGCGGAATCTGGTGTTCTGATGGCAGAAGTCCGGGCGGTTAAGCAGATGGGTAGCCGTAATTATGTTCTGGTGGATGCTGGATTCAATGACTTGATGCGTCCTGCAATGTATGGCAGTTATCACCATATTTCAGTTCTGCCTTCTGATGAACGTAAAATTGAGCAGTTGCCATTACAGGAAACGTTAGTTGCGGGTCCGTTGTGTGAATCAGGTGATGTTTTTACGCAGGTTGAGGGGGGGGGAGTTGCGCCAAGAATGTTGCCGCCTGCTCAGGTTGGCGATTATTTGGTTTTCCATGATACGGGTGCTTATGGTGCGTCGATGTCTTCTAATTACAATAGCCGTCCGCTTATCCCCGAAGTGTTGCTCATTAATGGCAAGTTTCAATTGATTCGTCGTCGTCAAACGATTGAAGAGTTATTAGCATTGGAAGAGGTATCCTTGTCATAAAATACGGGGCGATACCTTGGGATATCGCCCCGTGATTAATTTTCACTCTTTTTCAGCCGTCAGTATCAAGCTGCTTTTGTTCTCGGCTTTTTAACTGGAACGGGAACAGCCAGTGCTTCTGGTTCAAACTCATCGACATTAATAGAACGCAAACGACTTGCTTCGGCCCGTTTTAGAATTTCAGCCTCTTCTTGAGTAATCTTACGTTCTGCGAATGCTCGTTCTGCCAGTTTATCCAAGCGAGTAAAGCCAAGACGTTTACCAGCTTCGCGGCTCAGACGGGCATGGATCGGCTCTGCGGCAATAATGTCTTGCAGAGCTTCTTCCAATAATCCGTGAGGGTTGTACTCACTGGGTGTCAGGAATTGACCACGACCAATGCGATCACGGGTAGCTGAAGGCTGTTGTAAGAGTTGTGCTAATTTGTGATCTAGATGGTCAGATGGTGCCGAATTTACGCGTCCTAACGGGAAGACAATAACGCGCATCAGACCAGCAACCAGTCGGTTTGGGAAGTTACGTAGTAAGTTATCTATCGCCTGTTCAGCCTGATACAGACTATCCTGAACAGCCCACTGTACTAGCGGTAAATCTTCTTTTTGACGACCTTCATCTTCATAACGTTTTAAAGTTGCTGAAGCTAGGTAGGTTTGACTCAGAACATCTCCAAGACGGGCGGAGACACGTTCACGGCGTTTCAGGCTGCCACCTAATACACCCATTGCTACATCTGATAATAGCGCAAGGTTGGCGCACTGACGGTTTAATTGCTGATAGTAACGGCGTGTTGCATCATTGACGGGTGTACTGCTGGTACGGCCATTGGTTAGGCCAAGCCAGAAGCTACGCAACAGATTACTGGCAACGTGACCAAGGTGACGGAACAATGCTTTATCAAAATCTTTGATACGGTTATTCTCAGCAGCGGCCATTTCATCAAGGACATAAGGATGGCAGCGGATAGCGCCTTGACCGTAGATAATCATATTGCGGGTCAAAATATTAGCGCCTTCAACGGTAATGGCGATAGGTGCACCTTGATAAGCACGGGCAAGGAAGTTGGATGGACCGAGGCAAATACCCTTACCACCAGCAATATCCATTGCATCAATGACAGATTTCTGGCCTCTGTGGGTACAGTGATATTTTACAATAGCTGATAACACAGAGGGTTTCTCGCCCAGCATAATGCCTGTTGTAGCAAGTGTTGAAGCGGCGTCCATCAGATAGGCGTTACCAGCAATGCGTGCCAGCGGTTCTTCAATTCCTTCCATTTTACCAATTGGCATTTTGAACTGACGGCGGATATAAGAGTATGCGCCAATTGCCATAGCAACGCTTTTCACGCCCCCCGTTGCATTTGAAGGTAGCGTGATGCCACGGCCAACAGACAGACACTCAACCAACATACGCCAGCCTTGTCCGGCCATTTTCGGTCCACCAATGATGTAGTCGATTGGCACGAAAACATCTTTACCGCGAGTTGGGCCATTCTGGAATGGAATATTCAGTGGGAAATGGCGATGGCCAATTTCTACTCCCGGTATATTGGTTGGGATCAATGCACAGGTAATACCCAATTCTTCTGTATCACCCAGTAAATGGTCTGGGTCAGAAAGTTTGAAAGCCAGACCAAGCACGGTGGAGATAGGTGCAAGTGTAATGTAACGCTTGTTCCAGGTTAAACGCATACCCAGAATTTGTTCACCTTGCCATTCTCCCATACAAACGACGCCTGTATCTGGGATAGATCCAGCATCTGAGCCAGCTTCTGGACTGGTTAGTGCGAAACATGGGATCTCTTCACCACGGGCAAGCCCGGGTAAATAACGGTTCTTCTGCTCGTCAGTACCATAGTGCTGTAATAATTCACCTGGACCGAGGGAGTTAGGTACGCCGACAGTGATTGCCAAGATACCGGAAATACCCGCCAATTTTTGCAATACTCGCGCTTGGGCATAAGCAGAGAATTCCAGACCACCATATTCTTTTTTTATAATCATGGCAAAGAAACGATGTTCTTTTAGGTAGTTCCATAATTCAGGCGGCAAATCAGCAAGTTCATGGCTTATTTGGAAATCGTTTGTCATACGGCAAGCTTCTTCTACAGGTCCATCTAGAAACGCTTGCTCTTCAGCAGTTAGCTGAGGTTTTGGATAGTCATGTAATTTTTTCCAGTCGGGTTTACCGCGGAACAGTTCTCCTTCCCACCAGGTAGTACCGGCGTCAAGAGCTTCTTTTTCCGTGCGGGACAGACTTGGCATCACTTTACGGAAGGCTTTTAAGGCCGGAACAGTAAGTAGGGAATGACGCATTGGCGCAAAATTCAGCGGGAACAGAATAATGGCCATTGGTAACAACATCCAGTAGCTCCATGCATCAATAGCGCTCATCAAGACGGTATAGACAAGGAGCAGTAGGCTGCTGAGATTGAGGTTTACTTTGTGGTAGCAAAGCATCCCAATTAACACTAAAAATAGAACAATACTAAATGTGGTCATAATAAAGCTCCCGGTTAATCTCAGGGTAAGTCATCAGAGGTCTGACCTGTTGCGGTGTTCTTTTCTTTTTAGACGACTAAGGCGTTTTTATCAATATATTTACATCTTAATTACAATGTAGCTCACAAACTCATGGTGATCGGACATGGATTAATTTTTCTGAAATGTGATGGTGTCTTCTTTCAATTCTCCTGATCCGGTACACTGACATTTGGCACAAAATTAAAGATTACCTGACTGAAGTGAGGAACCTATGTATCAAGACCTGATCCGTAGTGAATTGAGTGAAGCCGCAGATACACTGGCAAAGTTTTTAAGTAACGATGCGAATATTGAAGCGATTCAAAAAGCCGCGGTATTATTGGCTGATTCATTTAAAGCAGGTGGTAAGGTGCTGTCCTGTGGTAATGGTGGCTCGCACTGTGATGCGATGCATTTCGCTGAAGAACTGACGGGCCGTTACCGTGAAAACCGTCCTGGCTACCCGGCTATTGCAATTTCTGATGTCAGCCATCTTTCTTGCGTCAGTAATGATTTTGGCTATGAATTTGTTTTTTCCCGTTATATGGAAGCGGTCGGGAAAGAGGGTGATGTGTTACTGGGTATCTCTACTTCCGGTAATTCCGGTAATATTATTAAAGCCATTGAAGCAGCTCGTCTAAAAGGCATGAAAGTAATTACGCTGACAGGCAAGGATGGCGGCAAAATGGCAGGAACGGCTGATGTGGAAATTCGTGTCCCGCATTTTGGTTATGCAGATCGTATTCAGGAAATTCATATCAAAGTTATTCATATACTGATTCAACTTATTGAAAAAGAGATGATTAAAGCTTGATTTTACAGGCTACAGAGGTAGGAAATGTGTGAGTTACTTGGCATGAGTGCAAATGTGCCAACAGATATCTGCTTTAGTTTGCGTGGTCTGATTCAGCGTGGTGGTCATACTGGACCCCACAAAGATGGTTGGGGGATCACTTTTTATGAAGGGCGGGGCTGTCGCACATTTAAAGATCATCAACCGGGTTATAATTCACCCGTTGCCCGCTTCGTGCAGGAATACCCGATTAAATCTGGAGTGGTGGTTTCTCATATCCGACAGGCTAACCGCGGTAATGTTGCGTTGGAAAATACTCATCCTTTTATTCGTGAAATGTGGGGACGTAATTGGACTTATGCCCATAATGGGCAGCTTCGAGGTTATCGGCAGCTTGAAACAGGTCAATATCGCCCCATCGGGCAAACTGACAGCGAACATGCTTTTTGTTGGATTTTGCATCGACTCTCACAAAAATATCCAAGGACTCCCTCTAATTGGTCAGCAGTATTTCGTTTCATTGCTTCATTAGCGGACGAACTCAGAAAGAAAGGTGTGTTTAATATGCTATTGTCAGATGGGTGTTTTGTGATGGCATATTGTTCAACTAATCTTTATTGGATTACCCGACGAGCACCATTTGGGAAAGCAAAGCTTCTGGATCAGGATGTTGAAATTGATTTCCAGCAGCACACGCAGCCGGATGATGTAGTTTCTGTCATTGTTACCCAGCCTTTAACCGGCAATGAATCCTGGAACCGGATTGAGCCGGGTTGCTATGCATTATTTCACCTTGGTGAACGCATATTGTGATTGATTTTGCAAAAGTGGCGATTTAATCGGTATAGCGTTAACAACATATTGACCATTGATGACGTTGATAGCAGCCGGTCGATGGGTTTTTATAAAATACTCATAGGCCGGTTGTAATTGCAGCCAAAACATATAATGGGAAGATGCCCGGTGACGTAACATATTTTGTGGTGTCATTCTGAATGGATAAATACTGATATTAATTTCATATTGTCCGTTCAGTAATGCACTTTTTACATAATGATAGATTTCATCCATATAACTGTTAGTCATAGCGTAACAACCTACAGATTTACATTCTCCGTGGATCATTAAATAGTTACCGGAATAACCTCTGGATTTATCGTATTCATTTGGAAAACCGAGATTAATAGATCGGTAATACCGACTATTCGGATTTAATTGACTGGTTTTTACACGATAAAAACCTTCTGGGCTTTTTAGATCCCCTTCTGTGGTTTTGGGACCAAGGCCGCCAGAGTAATTACAGATGGGATAACTTTTAGCCAGTTGGTAGCTTCCATGGCTGCTTTTAATATAGAGCTCTAGCATCCGTTCTTCTTTGAATATTTGGATGAATACAGGATAACCAAGTTGTGTAGACGAGTTTGACTTAAACTCTACAGGAGTATCCTGAGCACAGATAGGGAATGAACTAAAAAGCATCAATATTATTGCAGCAAAAGCAGCAGTTTTTTTCATGTGACTACCATATAGAGACATAGCGAATTAACTAAAAATTTAGCTTAAGATTGCCATGAGTTATCAACTTTGTGAATAAAAAATAATAACCATGGCTTTTTTCTACAAAGTGATTATAAGATCAAAAAATAATCAATTGTCGGTAAAGGTGATATAATAGTTCGTTTTTTGCGATCTATTAACGGTTCAGTGCCAAAATTATTCCTGTTTGCTTGAACTAAATCACTTGATTAGTCAGACAGTCTAAGGGGGGAGATGTTAAAATTGCCGCCTTGAGATTAAGAGAAAATCGTAATGATTATTGGAGAATAATAACCTGAGCACAATTCGTGACTTAAGGGGTTTTTTATAGAGTGGCTATATTACCACCAGGTAATTTGTAGCATATGATTTAATTGATAAACTTGTGCAAATCTTATGATTAAAATTAAAAAAGGACTCGACCTACCGATTGCAGGGGTGCCTGCTCAAGTGATAGAAGACGGTCCGACTATTTGCCACGTAGCATTGTTGGGTGAAGAATATGTTGGAATGCGTCCTTCTATGTTGGTTAAGGAAGGTGAGCATGTTAAAAAAGGGCAGATTCTTTTTGAAGATAAAAAGAATCCAGGTGTGGTTTTCACCAGTCCGGCCTGTGGGCAGGTTGTGGCGATTAATCGCGGTGAACAACGTGTTTTGCAGTCAATTGTGATTGAGATAACGGGAGACGAACAGGTTAATTTTGACCGTTATGATCGTGCCCAACTTTCTCAGTTATCTCGTCAACAAGTAGAAAAGAATCTTATCGATTCCGGGTTATGGACTGCTCTGCGTACCCGCCCTTACAGCCGAAGTCCTGTTCCTGGCTCCTCGCCAAAAGCAATTTTTGTAACTGCTATGGATACTCAGCCTTTAGCTGCCAATCCACAGGTTATTATTGCTACCGAAGAAGAGGCTTTCATTGATGGCTTGAATGTGCTGACTAAACTGACTGAAGGTAAAGTTCATGTTTGCCACGGTGTAGGAAGTTTGCCGAATGTCGGTAATGATGCACAAATCACTTATAATCAGTTCTCTGGTCCGCACCCGGCGGGATTAGTTGGAACTCACATTCACTTTATTGAACCCGCCAGTGCAACTAAAACTGTATGGCACCTGGGATATCAGGATGTGATTGCTATCGGTAAGTTGTTCACTACGGGTACTCTTTATACTGACCGTGTTATTGCATTAGCCGGTCCACAGGTTGAGAAGCCACGTCTTATACGTACCCGTCTGGGGGCAGATTTGCTTGAGTTGACTCAGGATCAATTGAAAGAGGGTGAAAACCGTATTATTTCAGGTTCTGTGTTGTGCGGTACTCAGTCAGATGACGCTCGCCATTATCTTGGCCGTTTCCACACTCTGGTTTCTGTTTTGCGTGAAGGCCGTGAAAAAGAGCTGTTCGGTTGGATCATGCCGGGTTCTGATAAGTTTTCTATTACTCGTACTACTATTGGTCATTTCCTGAAAAATAAATGTTTTGCTTTTTCAACCACAACTAATGGCGGTGAACGTTCTATGGTACCAATCGGTAACTATGAGCGTGTTATGCCTTTGGATATCATGGCAACACATTTGCTGCGGGATTTACTTGCAGGTGATACCGACAGTGCTCAGGCGCTGGGTTGCCTGGAGTTAGATGAGGAAGACCTGGCACTTTGTACCTACGTCTGTCCGGGCAAATATGAATATGGTCCGGTATTGCGTGAAGTGCTGACTAAGATTGAGCAGGAAGGATAATCCATGGGCCTGAAAAACTTTTTTGAAAAAATTGAGCACCATTTTGAGCCCGGAGGCAAGTTAGCAAAATATTATCCGTTGTATGAAGCGGTAACCACGATTTTTTATACACCAGGTACAGTAACTTCTGGCCGTGCTCATGTCCGTGACGCTATCGATCTAAAGCGTATGATGATCACGGTATGGTTGGCGGTATTCCCGGCAATGTTCTGGGGGATGTATAACGTTGGTCAGCAGGCGATTCCGGCACTGTATCATTTATACAATGGTGCCGAACTGCAACAAATTTTGGCATCTGACTGGCACTATCGTGTTGCGCAATTTTTGGGCGCATCACTGACGCTGGATGCGGGTTACGGCAGTAAAATGTTGCTTGGTGCCACTTACTTTCTGCCCATTTATATCGTCGTATTTGTGGTTGGTGGTTTTTGGGAAGTACTGTTTGCCATTATCCGTAAACATGAAATTAACGAAGGATTTTTCGTTACTTCTATTCTGTTTGCACTGATTGTTCCACCAACGATTCCTCTGTGGCAGGCGGCGCTGGGTATTACATTCGGCGTTGTCATTGCGAAAGAGGTCTTCGGTGGTACAGGCCGTAATTTCTTAAACCCGGCACTGGCTGGCCGAGCTTTTCTGTTCTTTGCTTATCCTGCACAGATTTCGGGAGACTTGGTATGGACTGCGGCTGATGGTTTCTCTGGTGCGACCCCGTTATCTCAATGGGCGGCTGGTGGTAGTCAGGGATTAGTGAATACGGTTACCGGCCAACCTGTTACCTGGATGGATGCTTTCATTGGCAATATTCCTGGTTCTATCGGTGAAGTGTCTACTCTGATGATTTTCATCGGTGGCGCACTTATTCTGTTTACCCGCATTGCTTCATGGCGCATTGTCGCCGGGGTTATGCTGGGTATGGTTGCAACTTCTTACTTGTTGAATGCTATCGGCTCAGATACTAATCCTCTGTTTGCAATGCAGTGGTATTGGCATATGGTTCTGGGTGGTTTCGCGTTTGGTATGATTTTTATGGCGACAGATCCGGTATCCGCTTCATTTACTGATAAAGGTAAATGGTGGTACGGCATTCTGATTGGTGTGATGTGTGTTCTTATCAGGGTTGTTAATCCAGCATACCCAGAAGGTATGATGCTGGCGATTCTGTTCGCAAACCTGTTTGCGCCATTGTTTGATTATCTGGTAGTGCAAGCCAATATTAAGCGGAGAAAAGCCCGTGGCTAATGATAAACCCAAAAATAATGACAGCATCGGCAGAACGTTTATCGTTGTTTTTGTGCTATGTCTCGTTTGCTCAATTGTTGTAGCAGGTTCTGCGGTAGGGTTGAAATCTCAGCAACAGGAACAAAAACTGCTGGATAAACAACGTAATATTCTTGATGTTGCTGGCTTATTGAAACCTCAAATGAGCGCTGATGAAGTTAAAGAAACGTTCAGAAGCCGTATTAAAACTGAGTTACTGAATCTGGAGACTGCAACGCTTGAAAGCAGTCAGGGCAAGTTTAACTTGAACGATGCACTGCGCGGTGATGATACCAGTATCGCATTACCACCTGAGAAAGATCTGGCGAAAATCCGCCGTCGCGCCAATATGGCCGAGGTCTATCTGGTGAAAAATGAGCAGGGTAAAACCAGTGAAATCGTTTTGCCTGTTTATGGTTCTGGTTTGTGGTCTGTCATGTATGCCTTTATCTCCGTTGATGTGGATGGCAGAACGGCTCGTGGTATCACTTATTATTCGCACGGTGAAACACCGGGGCTGGGTGGTGAAGTTGATAATCCACAATGGCGTAAGCAGTGGGTAGGCAAAAAACTGTATAACGATGAAGGTAATCCGGCAATCAAAATTGTCCGTGGCGGTGCGGCTACTGATGACCCGTATGGTGTTGATGGCTTGTCTGGTGCGACTCTCACCTCTGCCGGTGTCCAGAATATGTTTAATTTCTGGTTAGGGGATAACGGTTTTGGTCCGTTCCTGAAAAAAGTGCGCGAAGGAGCGTTGAAAGATGGCTGATAGTAAAGAAATAAAGCGAGTCCTTCTTGGGCCACTATTGGATAACAACCCGATTGCATTGCAGGTTCTGGGGATCTGCTCAGCGCTGGCTGTAACAACCAAACTGGAAACTGCATTGGTGATGACCATGGCGGTAACATTGGTTACTGCGTTTTCCAGCTTTTTTATCTCGTTGATCCGTCATTACATTCCTAGCAGTGTGCGAATTATTGTACAGATGGCAATTATTGCATCACTGGTTATCGTCGTAGATCAGATCTTGCAGGCATATGCTTATGAAATTTCCAAGCAGTTGTCTGTATTTGTTGGCCTTATCATTACCAACTGTATCGTGATGGGACGTGCAGAAGCCTATGCAATGAAGTCCCCTCCCATTGAGAGCTTCATGGATGGTATCGGTAATGGTTTAGGTTACGGGGTTATTCTGGTACTGGTTGGCTTCCTGCGTGAGTTGTTCGGCTCCGGTAAACTGTTTGGTATTACTGTTATGGAATCCGTACAGAATGGTGGCTGGTATCAGCCGAACGGATTGTTCCTGTTAGCACCTAGCGCGTTTTTCATTATTGGTATGCTGATTTGGGGTCTGAGGACTTTGAAACCGGCGCAGGTTGAGAAAGGATAACTGACAACATGGAACATTATATTAGCCTGTTTGTCCGCGCTGTCTTTATTGAGAATATGGCGTTGGCTTTCTTCCTCGGAATGTGTACTTTCCTGGCGGTATCGAAAAATGTAGCGACAGCGTTCGGTCTGGGTATTGCTGTAACGGTGGTGTTGGGGATCTCCGTTCCTGCCAATAATTTGGTGTATAACCTGGTTTTGCGTGATGGTGTATTGGTTGAAGGGGTTGACCTTAGCTTCCTGAACTTTATCACCTTTATCGGTGTAATCGCGGCGTTGGTGCAGATTCTGGAAATGATCCTTGATCGCTATTTCCCTTCACTCTATAACGCTCTTGGCATTTTCTTGCCACTGATTACCGTTAACTGTGCAATTTTCGGTGGTGTTTCTTTCATGGCGCAACGTGACTATAACTTTTCTGAATCCATCGTGTATGGCTTTGGTTCAGGTATAGGTTGGATGTTGGCAATTGTTCTGCTGGCTTCTATCCGTGAAAAGATGAAATACGCTGATGTTCCGGCTGGTTTAAAAGGGTTGGGGATCACCTTTATCACCACCGGTTTAATGGCATTGGGCTTTATGTCCTTCTCCGGTGTGCAGCTATAAGGGCGAGAAGAGTTCATGGATATAATAATTTTAGGCGTAGTGATGTTTACCCTGATTGTGTTGGTACTAACAGCGCTGATTTTGTTCGCAAAATCAAAGTTAGTTAACACTGGGGATATCAAAGTTGAAGTTAATGGTGATCCGGAAAAGAGCTTTACTGCTCCTGCCGGTGATAAATTACTGAATATGTTATCAAGCCAGGGTATTTTTGTATCCTCTGCTTGTGGTGGTGGTGGATCTTGTGGTCAGTGCCGCGTAAAAATTAAAGATGGCGGTGGCGATATTCTGCCGACAGAGCTTTCTCATATTAATAAGCGTGAAGCGAAAGAGGGTTGCCGTCTGGCTTGTCAGGTCAATGTAAAACAGAACCTGAAAATCAGCCTGCCAGAAGAGATATTTGGTGTTAAGAAATGGGAATGTGAAGTTATCTCCAATGATAACAAAGCAACTTTCATTAAAGAGCTGAAATTGAAGATCCCTGATGGGCAAGTCGTACCTTTCCGTGCGGGTGGTTATATTCAGATTGAGGCTCAGCCACATATTGCGCGTTACGCGGATTACGATGTGCCAAAAGAATACCGTGAAGACTGGGATAAATTTAATTTGTTCCGTTTCGTTTCTGAGGTGAAAGAGCCAACCGTTCGGGCTTATTCGATGGCAAACTACCCGGAAGAACGCGGTATTATCATGCTTAATGTTCGTATTGCGACGCCGCCGCCAAGGGATTCGGAAGCGCCTCCGGGAATTATGTCTTCTTATATTTGGTCACTCAAACCCGGTGATAAAGTGACTATTTCTGGTCCGTTCGGTGAATTTTTCGCAAAAGATACTGATGCGGAAATGATCTTCATCGGTGGTGGAGCAGGTATGGCGCCAATGCGTTCTCATATCTTTGATCAGCTTAATCGATTGAATTCCAAACGTAAGATTAGTTTCTGGTATGGTGCTCGTTCTAAACGTGAAATGTTCTATACAGAGGATTTCGATCAACTAGCGGCTGAAAATAAAAATTTTACCTGGAATGTTGCCTTATCTGATGCATTGCCTGAAGACAATTGGGATGGTTACACCGGCTTTATCCATAATGTTCTGTATGAGAATTATTTGAAGGATCATCCAGCTCCTGAAGATTGTGAGTTCTACATGTGTGGGCCTCCGGTCATGAATGCCGCAGTGATTAAGATGTTAAAAGATCTCGGTGTTGAGGATGAGAATATTATGTTAGATGACTTCGGTGGCTGATAAGTCATAAATAATTTGATTTTAATGACTGGCGCCCACAATTTTGTGGGCGCTAACGATTCAGAAGAGTAATTAATATTGTGCGTAAAAAGATAAATAGCTGGATAGCGTTAACGTTTGCAGTGTTGCTGTTGGCATCATGTGGTGGTTTGGAACAGAAAAATATTAATGGGCAAACGATGGGGACTTACTACTCCATCAAATTTGTTACAAATTCATCGGCCCCTTCACCAGAAACGCTGCAAAAAGAGATTGATCGTTTGCTGGAAGAAGTTAACGACCAGATGTCGACTTATCGCCCTGATTCTGAATTGAGTCGTTTTAATCAAAGTCGTGAAATTAATAAACCATTCCCTGTATCGCCAGCGACGGCCAAAGTCGTTAAGGAAGCGATTCATATTAGTAAATTGACGGATGGTGCATTAGATGTGACGGTTGGCCCATTGGTTAATTTATGGGGTTTTGGTCCTGAAGGTCGTGTGACGAAAGCACCTTCTGAGAATGAATTAGAAAAACGCCGTGAATGGACAGGGATTGAGAAACTGGCGGTAGAAGGCAATAACCTGATTAAAACCGTTCCAGAGCTGTATGTCGATTTGTCATCTATTGCTAAAGGTTATGGTGTAGATGTTGTTGCTGAATATCTGGAATCCCAAGATATCAAAGATTATATGGTTGATATTGGTGGTGAAGTCCGTACATCAGGCCATAATGGTAAAGATCTGGCGTGGCGGATTGCGATTGAAAAGCCATCTGACACCGGAATGGCACAAAGTGCTCAGGAAGTAATAACGCCTGGGGATATGTCGATAGCGACTTCTGGTGATTACCGTAATTACTTTGAGCAAGATGGTGTGCGTTATTCACATACGATTGACCCAAAAACAGGGAACCCTATTTCTCATAATTTAGTCTCTATTACGGTGATTGCTCCAGTTTGCATGAGCGCTGATGGGCTTTCTACCGGACTGAATGTTTTAGGGCCGGAAAAAGGGATGGAAGTAGCAGAAAAACTTAATATCCCAGTTTTTATGATTATAAAAACGAAGAAAGGTTTTGAAGAGCGTTACAGTAAAGCCTTTGAGCCATACCTACAGAAAAATCAATGAGAAGGGGAAAGAAGTGCTGAAAGTATTTATTGCAGCCTTCGTCTTTTTCCTGCTGGCTTTTGCGGGAATGTCGTTGGGCTATATGATTAAACGTAAAAGCATACAAGGGAGTTGTGGTGGTTTAGGCAGCATTGGCGTAGAGAAAGTCTGTGATTGTCCAGAACCTTGTGATGCTCGTAAAAAGCGAATGGCGCGTGAAGCGGCTCGGCAGATTCAATTAGAGAAACGTCGGATTATCTGAGTTTAACGAATTTGCGGAATTCTCTTTCCTGAATACTAATTGAGAGCAAAGCGAACTTTTAGTATTTGGGGGAGATAGGGATAAAAAGTGGATTGAATGGAGATTTAAGTGTTAACAGGGCGCGAAAATGATTCGAAAAGTAGCGATATGTTACTATGCAGAGTTATTAAAACGTATACGAAACCACGTTTAGCTGAGCTGACAACTATCAAGAATGGATGTCAGATTAAATGTGACCGATTAAAACAGTGTAAAGTGAGTTTAATCGGGTATTTACAAGATCTTTTTTATTTACCATAATTACCCCAGTTATTAATAAATTAAACACAATAATATTAATCACATAGCTTAATGTTTTTTACATAGGTATTAGGCGACGCCCAGGATATTCTTTTACATACCAAATAATTCTCACTTTTTAATTTATAATCCACATAAAAAGATAGAGGAAAACTTAAAATAAATGAAGAAAAAGCTATTACGGCTGAATATTTAACATAGGTATCATGATGCTTAGGATAACTACCAGTTATATAAACAATAATAACTAAAACCATATGATATGAAATCAAAGGAAAAGAGAAAAATATTATAAAAACATGACCTGAGAATGTTATTTTATCTTCCATTTTAACTAAAGAAATTAAATTTTACCCAGTTAAAAAGAAACCTGATAGCGCTAAAATAAAAATAAAAATAAAAATAAAAATAAAAATAAAAATAAAAATAGCAATGGCACAGATTATTGGTAAGATATTTTTCTTATTTTCCATAGTTCACCCAGTTATTAATAAATTAAACGCAATAATATTAATCACATAGCTTAATGTTTTTTACATAGGTATTAGGTGACGCCCAGGATATTCTTTTACATACCAAATAATTCTCACTTTTTAATTTATAATCCACATAAAAAGATAGGGGTAAACTTAAAATAAATGAAACAATAGCTATCACCAAAAAATAGTTAATTAAACTATCGTAATGTTTCGGATAGCGATTTGTTATATTAAGGAAAATAACAGAAACTATAAGGTATGAAAGAAAAGGAAAAGAAAAAAATATTATAAAAACAGGACCTGAGAATGTTATTTTATCTTCCATTTTAACTAAGGAAATTAAATTTCCCCCAGTCAAAAAGAAACCTGATAGCGCTAAAATAAAAATAGTAAAAGCGCTGATGATATGCATAATCTTTTTTTTATTTATCATAACCCCTCCAGTTATGCAGAAATTAAACACAATAATATTAATCACATAGTTTAATGTCTTTTACATAGGTATTAGGTGACGCCCAGGATATTCTTTTACATACCAAATAATTCTCACTTTTTAATTTATAATCCACATAAAAAGATAGGGGGAAACTCGAAAAAAATGAGATGATAGTTATCATCCCAAAACATTTAATAAAATTATCGTGATGTTTTGGCCAGCGATTTTTTATATTAAGGAAAATAACAGAAACTATAAAGTATGAAAGGAAAGGAAAAGCAAAAAATAGCATAAAAACAGGACCTGAGAATATTATTTTATCTTCCATTTTAACTAAGGAAATTAAATTTTCTCCGCTAGAAAAAAAAGTAAATAACGTTAGAATAATAAAAGAAAAAGCGCCTATAATATGTAGGATCTTTTTTTTATTTACCATAATTCACCCAGTTATGAAGAAATTAAACACAATAATATTAATCACATAGCTTAATGTTTTTTACATAGGTATTAGGTGACGCCCAGGATATTCTTTTACATACCAAATAATTCTCACTTTTTAATTTGTAATCCACATAAAAAGATAGGGGGAAACTCGAAAAAAATGAGATGACAGTTATCATCCCAAAACATTTAATAAAATTATCGTGATATTTTGGGCAACGGCCAGTTATATTAAAGTAAATAACAAAAATCATGCTATATGAAAGCAGGGGAAAAGAAAAGAATATTATAAAAACAGGACCTGAGAATGTTATTTTATCTTCCATTTTAACTAAGGAAATTAAATTTTCTCCGCTAGAAAAAAAAGTAAATAACGTTAGAATAATAAAAGAAAAAGCGCCTATAATATGCAGGATCTTTTTTTTATTTACCATAATTCACCCAGTTATGAAGAAATTAAACACAATAATATTAATCACATAGCTTAATATTTTTTACATAGGTATTAGGTGACGCCCAGGATATTCTTTTACATACCAAATAATTCTCACTTTTTAATTTATAATCCACATAAAAAGATAGAGGAAAACTTAAAATAAATGAAGAAAAAGCTATTACGGCTGTGTATTTAACATAGGTATCATGATGCTTAGGGTAACGGCCAGTTATATTAACACGAATAGATAGAATCATAAGATACGAAATAAAAGGAAAAGAAAAAAATATTATAAAAACAGGACCTGAGAATGTTATTTTCTCATCCATTTTAATTAAAGAAATCAAATTCTCTCCTGTCAAAAAGAAAGTACATGACGATAAAATAAAAATAGCAAGAGCACAGATTATTGGTATGATATTTTTCTTATTTTCCATATTTCACCCAGTTATGAAGAAATTGATTGAAATTAGCTTCTGGTGTTCTTGGTTTTCTCTCTATTTCTGTTTTGATTAAATTAATCACAGTTTCACTAATTTTAAATTTTTTATCTAAAAAATCAAGTGAATATACCGTCGCAACACCTATAGCAAGCATTGCACCAGCCACAACAATTACACTACCACCTGTCACAAATGAAAATGAAAGAGCAACGCCTACAACCCAGGAAGCAAAAGCCCCTACTGCCGCCTTAGCCAGATCTACTGCAATATTGCCTAAGAAATCAGCCAGTGTGTATTCATCCTTAAAGATATATTCAACCGTTCGATAAGCTGCGGCAAATAATATACTGAATTTAACTCCTTTAACTATGCCACTGTTTATTCCTTGTTGCCCTATCCCCATAGATATTATCTTCATATTAGAAGCGCTGTATCTCGAAGCCGTGATGATTTTTCTAAGCCCCGCATGACCTGAAATTTTAATATATTTTTGCCCATGTTTACCAACATACTCTGTGGCTTTAATTCCTAATCTTTTAAATTCTCTTACTACATTTGTAAAGTCAAAAGCGTCGCGTATATTACCTGCATAGAGTGATATGGGATCGGCAACCGAAAACACTTTCTTCATAAATGGGCTTTTGGGTTTTGGCGAATCAATATCCGCTAAAACATTTTTCGCTTCTTCTAAGGATAGCAGTGCAATATATGTTGTATTCTCGTTTAACTGTTTCTCAAGATCAATCGTATCAAAGAGCTGATATTGATCCCTAAATTGATTAATTCCAACATTACCTGTTAGAAAGTCCCCCATATAACCTTCCCAAGAGGGCCTGTATCTTTTATACCTGTTATCTTTCAAGTTGCCTCTTTGTTGGCTGCACTCACTCACCCCGGTCACAGAGTTATCTATGCTCCCGGGGATTCGCTCCCTTGCCGTCGCGATGCATCTTGAAATCTATTGGGTATATATGTCATCGTGAAACTTCCTTTAATATTCTTAAAATCAAAAATTGTCACATCGGTATTTAACGGATGGAGTTTCCAATTTGAGTATAACATCATTGTGTAAAAAAAAGCCACATCGATTATATAATAACTCAAACCCTTTACAGGCTTAGGCTTTTATCATGCTTAAAACTGAGTAACAGAGCAAAGCCTCCCATCTAAATCTGATTTAACCTGATGAGGTGAGAATGAATATATAAGTATGAAAATGATAAAATAAAATGCTTTAAATTCTGTTTTCCCAACCCTTTCAGACAAACAAAACGATTAACTCGAACAGGTAAATAAAAGCCTCAGTGCTTTAGAAAGGAACCCCGGTATTAAAGCTATTTATCTACTTATTTATCCTTTTTTCGGAAAGAAAGGGTTGCTTTTTATTAAGTATAATCATCGTGGTTTGCTTCGTAAAATAACGGCGAGAAAATATTTTAATATGAATCTATTTATATTGTATTTTTTTCTTGCTGATTTATTTTCAATTCTTTTTTAATGTTTAATTAATTTATATTAAACATAATTTACTATTTGTTTGAAAATTTCATTTTTTGAATTAAATTAGCCTGTTCATATGAAAGTTTTAATCTCTTTATATACCCAATAGATTTCAAGATGGATCGCGACGGCAAGGGAGCGAATCCCCGGGAGCATAGATAACTCTGTGACCGGGGTGAGTGAGTGCAGCTAACAAAGAGGCAACTTGAAAGATAACAGGTATATTCACGCTTTTAAATGGTCAGGTTGGAGGTCTGGAAGAGTTGTCTGGCGGGACGAGGGAAATTCAAAAAAATCCCTCGATTTTTAATCGGGGGATTTGTATAGGAAAGACCGCAGATCAGGGGATTATCTGGTTAAAATTGACAAATAAGAGCTGTATCAAGGCAATTTCGTTGAAAATCATCCCAAAAACCTTGGGGATGAGCCTCAATATCGCTTTTTAATAGCATGGGTTTTTGCCATCTAAATTGTTTGAACCCCGCTTTTTGGATCGCTGTTTGATATTGCTCACGACTCCAATGATACATAGTGAAAGGGCTGGGTGGTGTGGTAAGAAATTCAGCTCTCACGAAAGTTGTGTCTTTCACAGGCTCTTTACTCAGAATTTTTATACCATAATTCTCATAATTAACTTTTTCTAATTGACAATCAGGTTCAAAGGTATACGCAATTAATTTACCGGAAGGTTTGAGATGCTCGGCAATAACACGAAACATAGTTTCAAGGTCTTCAAGAGATTCTGCATGGCAGAATAACCAGGCTGCATTGACTATATCAAATTTGCCAAATGACTCCATTTTGCAGACATTTCTTACGTGAAATTCGATGTCGTCACCGTATTGTTGTGATTTGCTTTTCGCAATGGCTATCATGTTCTCTGATATATCGACTCCAATGACTTTTGACGCACCACGATTTTTGTATTCTCGACTAAAAAGACCATATCCACAGGCTAAATCTAACACTGATTTCCCGTGTATATCTCCTGCCAGATCGAACATAGTTCTGATTTCTACTTTGATATGGTCAGTACTGTCTGAAAAGCTCTCGTAAAGATGTGCAATAGGGTCATATAAAGCGTCATTTTTCATGTTTTTTATCCTTAGATAAAGGCCAAAGTACTTTATTTGTCGAAGAGATGTATTATTTAGTATGAATTTAATAATTACTGAAAGTTTTTTCTTATTATATGTTAATACATTAGTGATGAATTAGATATGATTTTTATATTGGTTAATTTTCGGGTAAATGTCAGGGATTAAATATAAGACACTTATGATATTTTTTTGGGAACTATTATTCTTATAATAATTATGTCATATCATTAATTGTTGAAATGAGCGATATTCTCAGCATTAAACAATAGAGAAATACCAATAATCCGTCGTTATACTTTGTCCTTTAATGTATTCGTACCATCATGTCTTTCTTTCGTGCCGGCTTTTTCAGCCTCAGGGTGAGACAGGCTCTTGATAAAGTCCAGGGTGAGTAGAATGACCAGAGTGATCTGACCGTTCTACTCACCTTAGCGAGTTTAAAAATCCTCTGTCAGGTGAAGTTAGGAATTTCACATTTGAGATATTCTTTTATCTTTGATTTCAGATTTAGCACCTTTGATCAGCGTAGGGGGCATATGTATATTTTGCTGATTTATTTGTTGCTCAATATGTTGCACTACGTAAGCGGCATCCTGATCGATTCCCAGAAAACGTCCAGAACCCCATGTATATAACCACGGTAAACCAATAAACGTGACATCCGGATCAATGGTAATACCACGGTCATGTTCTGGATAACCATTGGTTTGAAAAATATCTAAATCAATCCAGGAATAATCTGGTCTAAAACCAATACACCAAATCACCGAAGTGATATTTTCTTTTGCTAAATCAATGTGTGTGATTTCCCGCTCAGGCTGCCAAACCGATTGATACACCGAGGCAGGTTCATCGGTAGTAATATTGTTTTTCTCTACATACTCATCAATCGAGGCATTAATGCGATTATAAGTATCATCAGCACTGTCTAGGTTTTCTGATAAATTAGGTTTAAACCAGAATTGACCCTCTTTAAAGTCATCAAAATGTCCGAACAATTGCATTCCTTCTAAGGCAAATTTACGCAGGTCAATATCACGCCCACCATCTCTCCCTGTAACATAGTGGTTGGTACTGTTACGTACTTCTTCACAGTAACGATGATTTTTGACAGTCGTTTCGTAATAACCCATATCAAACAGCCATTTCACTACATCTTTGCCGCGATAAAAGCGAGCACAACGTGGGGCATTGCCTGTCGATAAATAGACTTTTTTGCCTGCCAGATGTAAATCTTCGGCAATTTGTGCACCGGATTGCCCTGACCCGACCACCAACACCGCACCTTTAGGCAGTTGATCTACATTTAAATATTCTTCCGAATGCATCACTTTCACATGCTCTGGCAAGGCATCACTGAGTTTTGGATAAATCGGGGTGTGATACCCACCTGCTGCAACGACAAGCTGTTTGGCTGTGGTTGTGCCGTGATTGGTTTTAATGACAAACTGATGTGCGGCCACTTTTTTCACGTGTTCTACCTGAATATTTAAAATGGCAGGAGGATGGGTTTTTTCAATAAATTCGTCAAGATAGGCCACAATCTCAGGCTTTGTCATAAAACCGTCGGGGTCGTTCCCTTGATAAGGATGTTCAGGCAATAAACACTGCCAGTTCGGTGTTACTAAGGTAAAATTATCCCAACGTTTACGACGCCAGCTATGAGTTAACTCGGATTCTTTTTCCAATATCACATGGTCAATGCCTGCTGTTTGTAAATAATGACTGATACATAAACCAGCCTGACCACCACCAACAATCACCACATCATAATTGGGCTGTAACATTTGATTTTGGATACTTAACATGGAATATCCCTCTCATTGATTCGTCATTTCAATCACTTCAATTTGATCTTCTGGATTTAGCCCGAAGAGTTTGGCCTGGCGTTTGATCAGCGCCAGATTGTCCATGGCCGAACTACAGAAAAAGCCATAACGTGCCCGTACCCTTTCCGATGCGGCATGCAGACCATTTTCAACTTGATGCAAGAATTGCGTACTTGGATAAGGTTGTCCAATAGATAGATATTCATAAATCACCGTTGAGGGTGAGTAATATTGAGTCAACTTCCCATCAGGCCATTTCACAGTAAAATTCACACTGGGCATAACATAGACTCCTGCTGACTTTGAGGTTTAATCTGTACGGATTGAGCCGGTAACTTTTTTAAAGCATCGGCATAACAAAAACCGGTAAACACCTGGTGGTTAAAATCCCAAAATATGTCGTATTGCTGCTGTTGCTGTACGGTAACTACACCATTGACATTGGTTTCACCAATCACCGCGCAGGTAATGCCCTGACGATGAAACAGTTCGATAATGTCTTCACATTCATTTGCATCGGCAGTCAGTAGAAAACCAAAACTGGGGAAGATTTGTAGCCATTTAAACCAGTCCACATCATCAGGTTTAGGCATGGCATCCAGGTTAATATGTGCCCCTGATGCCGTGGCTTCGAGCAGCATCAATAAACTGCCTAAGATGCCAGCATTGCTAATATCACGGGCGGCATGAACCAGATTTGCCTCTGCCAATTGCGGCAATAAGGCAATTTGTGACTGTAAAATGTGGTCAGGCACACGCTCAAAGCATTTCCAATAAGTGGTCTCGGGGTGGAATTGTCCTTGCAAATTTAAAGCAATCAGAATTTTTTGTTGTGGTTTGACATGTAATACCGAGAGCAGTTTTCGCGCTATACCTTGAATCGCAACGGATAAAGTGGGCTGATAAACGACCCCAAGATGGGTATGCCCGCCAACCAATAGCACACCATAAGCACGACAAGCATCCTGCATACCTTGCATTAATAACTGGGCATGTTCGCTACTGGTATGCCACAAACTATTCACTACTGATAATGCCCGCCCACCCATTGCAGCAATATCACTCATATTCGCCATGACCGCTGACCATCCTGCAAAATAAGGATGATTAGCCACAAAACTGGGTAACATGCCTTCACAGGCGTGCAATATATATTGACCATTTAGCAACAGCGCCGCCGTGTCATCTCCAGGATGGGCATATAAGCTATCCAATGAATTTACATGGCAAGTTGTGTTGATTGAAACACTGTTAGCAATCGCCAGCTTAGACTGTATAGCGGGTGTCTGTTTTAACATTTCGAGTAATTGACTGAGTTCCATCAGCGCGTCTCCTTCTGCATATAGGCTTGTATCGGGACATGCGGTAGCGGATAGTTTTCAATCTGTGCCTGCATCAACACATGCGGAATGTTGGCAACGGTCAACTGATGCAAACTATCCCAACACAACCTTTGGAAATAGCGTTCGTTTTGACTTTGCACGGTGGCTAAGAAAGTACGACATCCCAAGTTTTTGGCGGTGGATACTGCGGTATTGATTAACGCTTTACCAATGATGTGGCGACGCCGATATAAAGGTTCTACGCATAAACGCCCGCCATACCACGTTTGTTCGCCATCAGGGAAGATCCGTACTGCACCAATCACTCGGTCATGCTCACCAAACATCTTCTCAATGGCAACGATACCTAATGCTTTAACATCGTATTCGTCACGATCTTCTTGCAAGATTTTCTGTTCATCGCGAAAGGTTATTTCACGCAAACGATAATATTGGCGACGCTCCCAATCTTCCGACACTATTTTGATGGCAATGTCATCGCTAAGAAATTGTTTTAGCCCTTCATAAGGAGAGTGAGAAAGTTCCATATCACATTCTCCTTATTCATACGCTTTCAGCGAAGAACAAGCGCCACATTTGGCGCAGCCTGCTTGAGTGTTTTCTGAGTTCAAACCATGTTGTTTGAGTTGTTGTCCAATTTTTGGATAAAGCGACTGCATAAAAGCTTGAGCCGGTTTAGGATGATGTTCTAATGGTGTACCTTGAATCGGCACAAACGGTACCACAAATGGATACACGCCAATTTCAGTCAGTTGGGCGGTCATCTCCACGATTTCCTGTTCGGTGTCGCCCAAACCAGCCAAAATGTAGGTACTAACCTGTCCCCGACCGAACACCGCGACGGCGGCCTCAAATGCCGCGAAATATTTTTCCAACGATACTTCGGCTTTGCCCGGCATAATTTTCTGCCGTACACGCTCGCTCACTGCCTCTAGGTGCATCCCAATCGACACCGCTCCTGCATCTTTTAAACGTTGAAACCAGGCAAAATCATCAGGTGGCTCGCACTGTACCTGTATTGGCAACTCGACTTGCGCCTTAATCGCTTTAACTGAGTCATATAAAATCTTGGCGCCACGATCTCCTGTGTTTGGCGTACCGGTGGTGATCACCATTTGCTTGACGCCATCCAGCTCAACGGCGGCTTTCGCTACCTCAGCCAATTGTTCCGGGCGTTTACGGATTAAGGTTCGCCCCTCTTTTAATGACTGATCAATCGAGCAAAATTGGCAGGCAGTTGCCTTATCCTTCATACGAATGCAATGTTGTAACACCGTTGTCGCCAGCACATCACGGCTATGTAAGGTGGCAATTTGTTCGTAGGCAATGCCTTCTGCGGTTTTTAAATCGTAAAAACGTGGCCGTGCAGGCGCAGTTAAGGTCGCCACAGGAATCCGGTTTTTAAAGACAATCACTTTGTCAGAGTGCGGTTCAGGTTTGGCGGTATAGGGAGAATCTTGTGCTGCAAGGTTCAGCACCGGAATCATCATGGTCTGCCCGTCAAGGCTCAGCGCTTTATGATCACTTGGTCCAGCGCCGCCTTTACGGGACAAGCCAAACTTGCCTTCCCATTTCAGACCATTACATTGCAAATCGGTTAATAGTTGTATTGCAGACATCTTTAACCCCCTATCGATTAGGTTTACATCAATACGGTTTCGACATGTTTTTCATTGAGTTTTGAGAGCTTTTCGGGATGACTTTGATCTGACGTTTCAACTTTCAGTTCGTGTAATACCTGTGTTGGACGACGATTAATCAATAGGCTGAGCAATTCAGGACGGCTATAATGTCCAATCGAATCCATCATACGCTTGCGTTTATCAATCAGGCTGAAGTCCAGATCGGCAATGCAATAACCTTCCCCTTGTGTAACCGGTTCAGTCAGGAATTTGCCTTCGGGAGAGACAATGGCGGTAAAACATCCTCCCGAAATTGGACCGATATCACAGCCAGTATCCTGCATAATCTGCTGCTGCTGTTCAGGATGCAACCATGCGGTGGCATTGATCACAAAACAGCCGGACTCTAATGCATGGTGTTGAATGGTGGCGCGGATTTGATCGGCAAAGACTTGCCCTACCAACGAACCAGGAAACATGGCGGCATGAATTTGCTCACCATCTGCCATTAAGGCAAAACGTGCCAACGGGTTGTAATGTTCCCAGCATGCCAGCGAACCAATACGTCCCACCGCAGAATTAATGGCACGTAAACCGCTGCCATCACCTTGTCCCCACACCATTCGTTCATGGTAAGTTGGGGTAATTTTTCGGCGATGCTGAATGATTGAACCATCAGCATCAAATAACAGTTGCGCGTTGTAAATCGTACTGCCTGCACGTTCATTAATGCCAATCGACACCACCATGTTGGCCTCAAGACAGGCTTGACCAATCGTTAAGGTTGCTTCGGAAGGTACAACCACCGATTCATTCAACAGCTTTAAATGCTCTTTACCCATGGCAAATGGCGGTTGTACAAAGGAAAAATAAGGGTAATAAGGCACGACGGTTTCAGGAAAAACTGCAAATTGCACGCCTTGTTTTCCAAGCTCTAAAATAATGTCACAGATTTTTTTTACCGTTGCGGCTTGACTATAAAGCACAGGACTACATTGCACTGCGGCCGCTTTAATTATTCGGTTCATAACCTTATCCCCTTATATACCCGTTATCTTTTTGATATAGTTTATGTTGACTTAGACAGTCCAAGTATCAATGATTAAGGCATTGTCACGACGCATCAGCAGTTTTAAGTCCATCACATCTAATGGATTAATAGGACGAATTCCTGGAATAAGTGCTTTTTCGGTTTGACCATACATCGCTTGCAACGCAAAACGGCAAGCATAGACTTCGCCACCTTCTGCCATAAAGGCTTTCAACTGATTATTGACGGCCAGATGACCGGGAAAAGCTTCTGCCCCTAAAGTTGGAAAACCGCGTTGTACACCCAACTGCACACCTGGGCCGTAAAGCAAGATTTTGGTTTCAAAGCCTTTACGCAATAAACGCTTTGCCTGTAACACATTGAGCAGTCCAATTGATCCTTCAAATGCAACGGTATGGAAAGTCACCAATGCCTTTTCACCTGGTTGGGCTTTGACGTCCTCAAACACTTTTTCCTCATAATCAACAAGAAAATCGCCGTCTTTATATTGTTCAATATCGATCTTTGGCATAACCAACTCCTAGTTCAATGTTATTTGGGAATGAACCAACATGTAGTCTAGTCTGACTGTATTAATGCGAGAGTTGTGCCAAGTTATACTTTTTGGCGGAGGTTAATTACTATCGAATTGAAAAATAACATTTAATTTTTATAAAAATATTTTTTTGGAGATAAATAGAACTGCTAGGGAGCTACGATTTTTCGTAGTATTATGAAATTTCATAACTTTAATTATGAAATTTCATATACCCTATGGATTTCAAGATGGATCGCAATGGCAAGGGAGCGAATCCCCGGGAGCATAGATAACTCTGTGACCGGGGTGAGTGAGTGCAGCCAACAAAGAGGCAACTTGAAAGATGACGGGCATAGTATGAATACGACTGATTTTATCTCGGACTGGGTAGTTTCTGAAAATTCGATTCGCCCGTTGGTGTTTGAACACGCGCCACAGGCATTAATTGTGTTAGATCCACACCTGAATCAATTTATTGATGTGAATATTAGCGCCACCCAATTATTACGATATGAACGTCATGAAATTATTCAAAAAACGGTAACTTCCATTTTTGGTCATTTCAGACAGCTGCCGTACCTTGTGGCATTTACCGAAGAAGCGTTGGTAAAAGGTCGGGCCTGGAACAATGAGCTGTATACCTTGGATAAAAATGGTGAAAAAATCCAGTTGGATATTACTTCTATTTCATTGCCCTATAAAAATAAAACCTTGCTGATATGGTCGCTGGTGGATGTCAAAGATTTAGAACAGCGCCAACTCAATAAAAATGCTGATGAAGTCATCGGCACAGGTTTAAAAGAACAGCAAGTTTTACAAGAGCTGTTTATTGATTCCGATACAGGCAAGCATTTATTGCTGAGTTCAGTTGGTGACGGTATTTACAGTATCAACAAACAAGGCTTGTGTACCTTTATTAACCCTGTCGGGGCGAAAATGTTGGGGCTGCAACCTGAAGATGTACTGAGTAATAATATCCATCAGATTCATCACCATACCCATGAAAATGGCGAACACTATTCTGTAGAAGAGTGCCCGATTTATGCGGCGGTACATGACGGTATTGTGCATGAAGGTGTTCAGGAAATTTTTTGGCGTCGTGATGGCAGCTGTTTTCCAGTGGAATTTACCAGTACCCCTGTGATTCGTGACAGAGAAATTATTGGCGCGGTAGTGGTGTTCCGCAATATTACTGATCGGCTGAATACTGAAAGGCAACTGACCCATGCCCTTGAAGAATTGCAAGATTTAAAAAGCCGACTGGAACAGCAAAATGAATATCTGCAAGAAGAAATTTTACAAGAAAATCAATACCATGAAATTATTGGTAGTAGTGCATCCATTTTACAGATTATCGAAAAAATCAAGGTGGTTGCCCCAACCGATGCTAATGTAATGATTTATGGTGAATCGGGTACAGGCAAGGAACTGATTGCTCGGGCTATTCACCAATCCAGTCACCGTAAACAGCAACCACTTATTCGGGTCAACTGTGCCGCCATTCCTTCGGAACTGTTTGAAAGTGAATTTTTCGGACATGTCAAAGGTGCATTTACTGGGGCTGTGCGTGATCGTGCCGGACGTTTTGAATTGGCAGATCAGGGCACACTGTTTTTAGATGAAATTGGCGAAATTCCTATCGAGCTACAAAGTAAATTATTGCGTGTATTGCAGGAAGGCACCTTTGAGCGGGTCGGTGAAGAGAAAACGCGGCAGGTGAATGTGCGGATTATTGCCGCTACCAACCGCAATTTAAAAGAAGAAGTTAAACACAAACGCTTTCGTGAAGATCTGTATTTCCGTTTAAATGTATTCCCGATTTATTCACCTGCCTTACGTGACCGTAAAGAAGATATTCCGCTTTTGGTTACACACTTTACGAAGTTGATTTGTGACAAGCGTAAAATTAATTATCTGCCATTTTCACAAAAGCATATTTTAGGACTACAGCAATATGACTGGCCTGGTAATATTCGTGAGCTGCAAAATGTCATTGAACGCGCACTCATTACAGCCAAACAAGGCGCTGTTTCCTTTCAATATTTGCTAGAACAAGATCAACCGCAAAATGAAACTCTGCATCGGAATATTCATAATGAACTTCAACAAATCGAAGACGTGCTGACCATGCAACAACTAAAAAACTTGGAAATTAAAAATTTCTCTCTTGCCGTTAAACAATGCAAAGGGAAAATTTTCGGTGATGATGGCGCAGCAAAATTGTTGGGAATGAACCCAACGACATTGATCTCACGCTTAAAGAAATTGAGGATTGATTATTAAAAAGCTTATCTTGAGTTTGGAAAATGCGCCTTATACCCAATGGATTTCAAGATGGATCGCGACGGTAAGGGCGCGAATCCCCGGGAGCATAGATAACTCTGTGGCCGGGGTAAGTGAGTGCAGTCAACCAAGAGGCAACTTGAAAGATAACGGGTATATATGTATTAACACCTTTTTATAAATTAAGGTGCGGTACTATTTTGGGGATCAATATCGAAAGCCAAGAGGAAACTACGGCTAATCAATGCGTCGCCAGAGCCTTATAGAAATTAGGGTCGTCCTGGATGATAGCTAACACTTTTGCCGCTAGTCCTGTCGGATTTCGACGCTTCTGCTCCCAGCTTTTAATTGTATCAAGGCTAGTGCCTAAAGCCTCCGCCATCTCTGCCTGTGAAATGTTAAGTTGAGCACGGATGGCTTTAACATCGGCAACTTTGTATTGGGTCACACGCGCTGCAGCTTTATTACCTTGTTTAATTTCAACTGCTTCTTCGAGGGATGCTTTCAACTCGTCAAAAAAACTCATGTTACACCTCATTTTTTAGTAATTTTGTTAGTTTTTTCAGTTCTGCTTTCTCGGCATCCGTTAAGCTATCTTTTTTACTTTTCGGATAAACCATCACCAGATAGATAATATCTTCAGTCGCTAGAAGATAGATAACTCTGGCACTACCGCTTTTTCCCTGTGAACCTATAGCCATTCTGATTTAATGCCATCTTTTGAAAGCTGAACAGTGATCCAGATAGCGTCAGCTTTATTCTCCAGGGATTTGGAAATTGCGTACTCGGTATTTTCAGGTGCATCACCCGTACCAGCACGATGAGCGATAATTTGTGGTGTTGTTGCGAAAGCGCTGACAGAGCAGCAAAGTAGGATTGTAGCGGTAATTCCGTGTCGCATAATTTTCTCCATAATATCCAGTTATAGTTAAATTAAAATAATTAACACCATAAATAATTTCTTAATGAAATTAATTTTGAATATAACACGGTTTTTTTAAATTTTAAGTGAGAATTTGAATTTTTTTACATTTGTTATGTGCTTGTTGTAAATACTGTTTTACTGAACTGGAAGAAACTTGCAGTTGATCAGCGATTTCGTTGTAACGTAGACCTTGCAGTTGTGCTAACAGAAAAGCTTTTTTTACCCGGCTTGGTAATTTATCAAGAGTGATTTCTAATTTTTCAAGTTGTTCAAATACAGCAAATTTGCTTTCTGTAGAAGGCATAGTCGTTTCTGGTATGGCGCTCACATACTCTAAATAGTTTTCCTCAATTTTTCTCTTGCGGTAATAATTGGCAATCAGGCAGCGGGCCACGGTTGTCAGAAAAGGCCGTGGCTGACGGATATTTGATACGTTTGAGCGAGACAGAATGTTCAGGAAAGTGTCCTGGGTTAGATCTTCTGCATGGCAGGGACAAGGGACTTTGTGGAGTAGCCAATTATATAACCAGTCATAATGCTCAGAATAAAATTGATGAGTAAAACTATTAGGCTCAGATGTGGCTTTCTGCGTTGGCATTATGATTTCTAACAATCTTAACAAATGATAATGATTATTATTTTTATATGGCCATTGGTTGTCAAGTTATTGTTATCAAGTTACGTTCCCTCATAGAGAGGGAACTATCAGGTGAGAAATCAGAACTTCTGGGAGACACTGAATTTAATATTACGTCCAATTCCTGAAAAAGATTCGTTGAGGTATGGTTTATAATCGCGATTAAATAAATTATTTATTGTTACACGTGCTTCAAGACCTTGTTGAAAATCAGGTTGCCAGCTAGCGAATAAACCATGCAGTGCATAACCTTTGCTTTTGGGTATTGACCAGAGTGTTGCCATTGGATCTCCATCTTTAGGCGATCTATCTTGCTTACGGACAAAATCTCCGGTCCAGCCTATTGCCATCTGCCATTGAGGGATTTTTATGCCTAACATAGTGCGGGCAGCAGTGGGTGGAATTTCCGCAATCCAAGTTTTATTACCCCAAGGATTGCGTGGTGAAGCATCTCTCTGACCACGGATAGTTGAATAAGACAGTTTTCCGAACAAATGAGTGCTGTCGTAGAAAGTCTCGATTTCCAGCCCCTGAATGGTGTATCCCGGTAAATTACGGTAGTTAGATACAGGCTTTCCGCAATCCGGTGATTTACATACTATTCCACGACGGACAAATATTTCATCTTTGCCTCTATTACGGAATAACGTTGTACGGATTTGCAAACTATCTTGGTCTGCTAGCAGGCTATTGAAATTCAGAATCGCACCGAAGCGTAAGCCTGTCATTCTTTCTACATCCAGATTACGGCTGGTGGCAGTGATACTTGCCTGTGCATATTGCATTTCATACTGTTCATCCACCAACGGAGCGCGCCATGTCCGGCTGATATCCGAAAATAGTGACAGGTTTTGGGTTGCTTTCCACATGATACCAAAATGAGGAGACCAGCCAGTATAGGTGACATTGCTGTAATCATGACCTACATTCGGTGAGTTATCATTGTAGATTGCCGCGATATTGGGTTTGCCAATATTGGTGATATGGTCATAGCGAACACTGGGTGTCACAGTAACACTGCCGATAACCATCGTATCCTGTAAATAGAAACTATTCGTTTTTTGCTCGCCAGAAGGCATATAGGTTGGCTGAAAATAGCCATAATTATATTCAGGTCTCTTGTCTTTGCTTTTATCATGGATAAGGGTATTACGTTGATTTTTATGCCAACGAACTCCAGCTAATAATGTGTGCTCTATTGGTCCGGTTATAAAATCACTTTTGTTATTTATATCTATTAAGTTATCCACATAGTTGATCCAGCTTTCATTTCCCAATGAACCAATAAAACCGTTATGGGCTTTTTCAGAGCGTTTATCATGCTGCTCTGTTTTCGAATAGGCATAGGTTGCTGTCAGGTTAAGTAACAGATTATCTTCCGGTGCAATATTCCATTTAGTTGTGTAATTTTGGTCTGTTTGATCACGATAAACCAATTTCCGGCGCCAGGCTTCATTCCAACCATATTTTTCAACCTCGGCTTCTGACGGAACGGCTATTTCATTACTCTTTGCTGCCCAGGGTTGCCAGCCATCAGAATCAAAACGCGTAGCGGAAAGTGTCAACGTATTAGCATCGTTTAGGTAAAAATTCGTTTTCAGTAAATAAGATGCCTGATCACTTTTAGAGAAAGCAAAGTGGGTACCATCGGGGCGTTTAATATTGCCGCCATCCCGTTTACTCATATATAACAGGCCATCAGCGAAGCCTTCTATTGTCCGGCCATAAACTGCACTGCTATAAATATTTTGTTGGTCGTTGGTGTGATAACTGTATTTCAGCAATCCACCAAAATCTTCTCCCGGCCGTAACAAATCACTGGCATCTTTGGTGACAACTTTGACTGTTCCGCCAAATCCGCCATTACCATCAAGTAGATTATGCGGGCCTTTATCGACATCGACTCGCTTGATTAATTCAGGCTCAATAAAGATAGAGCCTTGGCGATATTTCTCGAAGCCTTTCGGTGCGTCATCTAAGGTGACTTTAACGTCTTCTGTATCACCCATTCCCCAGATATTCAGAGTTTGGCCGCCTGGACGAGGTGATCCCGACATAGAAACGCCGGGAAGTTGATCAAGCAGTTCGGCAATATTATCCGCCTGGGTGCGTTCAATATCCTCTTTTTTCAATACTGAGCTGCCAGCACTGACGCTGTTATTTAAGCCATTAACAACTGAAAGTGCAGGAAATATGAGCATTTTTTCTGGTTTCTCCGGTTTTTCCCTGGTCTTTTGGGATTCATTTTCCTGTGCGGCCAGATGATTGGGTAGACCTGCACTAAGAGCGATCATGCCTGATAAGACATAATGAATCGTACGATTCATTTGTGGTGTCGTCGTCGTTGCGGAGTTTTTTTGCAGTTTCTGGCTATTTTTAATTGTCATAATCACCCCATGAAATATCACTAAATAAAATAACTATACTTAGTAGGTCACTTCACAAAGAGAATCGGGCAGAAAAAATTAATAACGGTATTAATTTTTTGCCTTGTTGATCAAAAGATTTTCAAAACCGAACTTAGCGAAAAACGCCGTAAACCCTCGGCCAGTGCGGGCGGGGATATAAGGCGAAAAGCCCGCAGGGCTTTAAAGATCAATCTGGCGTTGACTGACTCTGAACGTAGGCTCTGAGCGTTTCAATCGTT
>NZ_RCWA01000006.1 GCF_018448905.1 Photorhabdus heterorhabditis
AAGAATTGCGACGTCAGCAGGAAGAAGAGCGATTGGAGCGAGAAGCACAGGATGCTTGGTTGAGACAGGAGGAAGAATTACGGCGTCAGCAGGAAGAAGAGTTACGACGTCAACAGGAGGAAGAGTTGCGGCGCCAGCAGGAAAATGAATTACAGCGCCAGCAGGAAGAAGAATTGCGACGTCAGCAGGAAGAAGAGCGATTGGAGCGAGAAGCACAGGATGCTTGGTTGAGACAGGAGGAAGAATTACGGCGTCAGCAAGAAGAAGAGTTACGACGTCAACAGGAGGAAGAGTTGCGGCGCCAGCAGGAAAATGAATTACAGCGCCAGCAGGAAGAAGAGTTGCGGCGCCAGCAGGAAGAAGAGTTACGACGCCAGCAGGAAGAAGAGTTGCGGCGCCAGCAGGAAGAAGAGTTACGGCGCCAGCAGGAAGAAGAGTTGTGGCGCCAGCAGGAAGAAGAGTTGCGGCGCCAGCAGGAAGAAGAGTTACGACGTCAACAGGAAGAAGAGTTACGACGTCAGCAGGAAGAAGAGTTACGACGTCAACAGGAAGAAGAATTGCAGCGCCAGCGGGAAAATGAACCGGAATCTTCTGAGTCATCTAAGCCTAGGAATTCTATGGAGGCGGAATTAAAGAAAAAGAAGAAAGAAGTAGATAGAAGAAGACGAGAGCGTGAGGCAGAGGAAAAGAGAAGACAGGAAGAGGAAGCGAAAAGACAGGAAGAAGAAAAGAAGCGACAGGAAGAAGAAAGGAAGCGACAGAAAGAAGAAAGGAATCGGCAGAGAGAGGAAAAGAAGCGACAGAAAGAGGAACGGGAACAGAAACGGGAACGCGATCTGTATGAGGAATGGGAACAAAAGACGGAGGAATGGAAAAGTGAAAAAACGAGGGACGAACAGGAATGGAAGGAATGGAAGGAATATGTAGATGCGAAAAAGAGAGATCAACGATATCTTTGGAAAAAAATGGATGCTCGGTATACGGCTAATTTTAGTAGCGGGAGTGGAGTAAGTTCATCTGAATGGAATGGTGAGGAATGAATAACAAACAACACCTATACCAACACCTACCAAGTAGCTTAACTCGGCAATCTGCTTAAAAAGCACTCATCCTTTCCCACATTAAGTATTGCTTGTGGGAAAGGAAAACTTCTGTTTATGAATAATCGACTGCCAGTGATCATAAAAATGTTTCGCTGGCAGATATTCATTCTCGTTTGGGCTTTGTTGAGATGAAATAAATGTAAAATTGATCTTGATCATAATTTAGTTAAATAATTTTGATAAGTTTTATCTGATTGTTATTTGCCATAAAGTATTTATTATCTTCTAGTGTGTTTTTCTTGAGTATAGAGTACCGGAAAGATATAACCCAATAAGGTAACGGCTAAACCTGTGGTTAATTTAACGTGATAGGCACAGAGTAATTTGGGTTTTTCACCAGGAAATATCTCTGAATAATAAGGAGATTATAAAATGAGAACACGTTCATCATTAGTGATTAAACTCACTCTGTTTCTATCACTTACGCTATTTCTTATATGGTTGATTTCTGTCATAGCGACGGCCTTTTTTTCTTTCAAACATGCACACCAGCATATGATGAATGAGCTATCACATCTTGCGACTTTACGAGCAGATTTAAGTAATCATCGTTTTGAAGGCGCAGAGAAAGATGCGCAGGAGCTGGCGAGGCGTTATGACGCTTATTATGAAAAGTATGAAAATGATAAAAATATTACGTCGAATACTGATAGCAAATATCTTCCCATCGATGGCAATATTTGTCGGCCCGATCACGAAATAAGTCAGGATAACTGGTTTATTCAGGCATATGGCGCTGCCGGACAAGCTTATTATCTGGACAGCTTTATTTTTAAGCGATCTCAAGGGATATCGATTTATCCTCCGGAAAAAATCTCAGATGATTATTTTGTCAAACGGTGTCTTGAATTGGCGAATTTTCCTATGAGTCCCAATCACGATAATATTTATTGGGGACAGCCGGAGCATATTCCCGGCAGTGGCTGGAGTATCTCGGTTGCTGCGAGTGATAAAATGGGGCGATTGACTGGATACGCGATTAAGTTCAATGATCTATTATCATACGGGCAAGCAGTCACTAATTATGACATTGATCTCTGGCTGAACAGCAATCAACAATTATTGCCGTTTTTCAAAGGGAAATTACCGCAGGATCAAGAGCAACATATTTTAGCATTGCTGAAAAAAGTCAAATTACATGATGGCTGGCAATATATTCCCGGTTATCAGGTATTACGTATCCAGCTTAAAGGCCCCGGTTGGCAGCAATTGGTATTGTATCCTACCAGAGGTCTATTTGAGGAAGTCATTGATCAGGCGATTATTCAACTTCCCTTTGCGTTGGTTATTTTATTAATGATAACGCTGACTTTATTCTGGATGTTGCATCATTACTTAGCCAAACCGTTATGGCAGTTTGTGGATATTATTGATAAAACTGGGCCGAGCGCTCTGGATGTCCGTCTGCCGGAGAATCGGCGTGACGAGTTGGGCCAAATAGCCAGAGCTTACAATGCGTTACTTGATACCCTGAATCAGCAATATTTCACATTAGAAAATAAGGTGGCAGAGCGCACCAAAGCATTAACGGAAGCAAAGCAACAGGCAGAGTTAGCCAATAAGCGTAAAAGTCGCCATCTGACGACGATCAGCCATGAATTGAGAACACCACTTAGCGGAACGCTGGGTGCATTGGAATTGCTGAAAACTGGCGAAATGAACAACGAACAATTGCAACTTGCAGAAACGGCACACCAATGTACATTATCTTTACTGTTTATTATCAATAAATTACTTGATTTTTCGCGTATTGAAGCCGGGCAGGTTGAATTACAGTATGCAACTTGCCCGTTGTTAACATTGTTGGATCAGTCAATGGCGACGATACAGGGAATGGCACACAATAAAAGGTTGACGTTAGAAACTTTTGTCTCCGCTGATGTGCCGCAATCATTAGTTCTTGATGCAATCCGTGTAAGGCAGATTCTGGTGAATTTGTTAGGAAATGCCTGCAAGTTTACCGATGATGGCGGTATTTGTCTGATTGTTACCCGTTCAGATAACACGCTGATTTTTGATGTGACTGATAGCGGGTGTGGTGTGGCACCAGAAAATATCTCATCGGTATTTAATCCCTTTTATCAGGTGCAAGAACATGCTCAAGGCACTGGGCTTGGGCTGGCTATTGCGGCTACGCTAGCCAAAATGATGGGAGGAAGTTTGAGGTTCAACAGTGCTCTTGGCTTAGGAACCAGCGTGGTATTTCAACTGCCGCTGACAGATTTTATTGAGCCAGAGTTATTGCAGGGGGAAGTCGATGCCCCATTGGTTTTACATCGTCAACTCATGGCATGGGGCCTCACCTGTTTGTCAGAACAGCATTACGGCGAGTTATCCGCCAATGACTTACGTTTTTTGCCGGGTCGTTTGCGGGATATTGTAGAGCGTCAGCTATCTGGAGCACCGCCACCTGTGCAGGATAACGTACCGTTACAGCCTTGGCGTATGCGTGTGTTATTAGTGGATGACGCAGAGACGAACCGGGACATCATTGGCATGATGCTGACCCGGTTAGGTCAGGAAGTGCAGTACGCTAAGGATGGTACAGAAGCATTATTGTTAGGCAGGCGTTACCGCTTTGATCTGGTTTTAATGGATATATTGATGCCGGGACAATGTGATGGTCTGGAAACCACTCGACTTTGGCGTATTGATTCTGACAATCAAGACTCAGAGTGCATGATTGTTGCTCTGACGGCAAATACAGTTGCCGAGGAAAAAGAGCGCGCTGCTCAGGCAGGAATGAATGATTACATATCCAAACCGGTTACGATTAACCAATTGGCCCAAATATTAGAGATGACAGCAGAATATCAGTTACGGCGTGATATTGATTTGATGATACAGCAAGAAACAGACAAGCCATTACTGTCCATAAACTTATTACGTATGCAAGAAAAGGTTCGCAGGGAATTATTAACTTTACTCGACGAAATTGAACAACATATTACTCAACAGGAGGTATTAGAAAAGCTCTTACATTCTATGAAAGGAGTGAGTGGGCAGGCAGGGCTTAATTCGTTGTTATGTATCATTGTTGAAATGGAAAACCAGGTACATAACGGCGCTCTGCCGCAAGAGAATGAGCTGATGAAACTACGTAAATTAATTAATGCAACACTGTGCTCTGCTGAGGAACACGAGCAGAATGCACCTTTTTCCGCGAGGTCCTAATATGATTTGCTATAAAGTTTTGCTAGTGGATGATCATGAGCTGATCATAGATGGAATAAAGAACCTTCTTGCTGCATATCCGCGTTATCAAGTAGTCGCGCAGGTTGATGATGGGCTATCTGTTTATGCTGCCTGCCGGGATCTGGTACCGGATATTGTTATTCTTGATCTTGGCCTTCCGGGGTTAAATGGATTAGATATTATTCCACAGCTTTGCCAACGCTGGCCAGATTTGCGCATACTTGCCCTGACTGCCCATGATGATGAATTAACGGCCAGCCGTGTATTACGTGCTGGGGCATTAGCTTATGTTTTGAAAACCAGCTCACAGCAGATATTACTGGCTGCAATTACCAGCGTTGCAGCCAAAAAAAGTTACGTTGATCCTAACCTGAATCAGGAGGCTGTTCACCTGTTAGGGGAGGGAACGAATGATGACAGTACATTACTTACTCGACGCGAGCGCCAAATATTACAGCTAATCAACGAAGGTAATGGCAACCGTAATATTGCGGAGATGCTAAGTATTAGTGTTAAAACAGTAGAGACTCACCGCCTTAATATGATGCGAAAACTCAAAGTTCATAAGGTGACTGAATTACTTAAATACTCGAGAAAGTTGGGATTAATAACTTGATCATGCAGACAGCATTAATGCTGTTGGATGACAATGGGCTATTAGAAATAGCTTGCAGAAACAGCCCGATTTATAGGGCTGTTTTTGTATTTGACAATAATATATAAATTGAATTTATGATTTTTTAATGTATGAAGATGATAATAATGTTTTATAAAGGATTAATTAATGTGAAAATATTATTTTATTATTGCAGGTTTACTCTCATTTTTTATTAATTTTTTAAAGTTATTTTTTGTTAACTTTTTGTTTTTATTGCATAAATTTTATTTTTTTAATGTTGCTGTTTAATTAAATAGGTTTTGTGTTTAATGGATTGGTTCTGGCAAAGGTTGTTTTAAATAATTATTTAATATTTATTTGTAATGTTGAAAATTAATATGTATATTTATCTTGAATCTAAAAAATAAAGTTTTTATTTTGTATATAATAAATGTTGAATTTTATTGAATGTTAGTGGGATAGATGATGTATATAAGAATACATGTAAATATATTGAAATTTATTATTAATGTTTAAAATTAAAGAATTAAAGAATTAAAGAATTAAAGAATTAAAGAATTAAAGAATTAAAGAATTAAAGAATTAAAGAATTAAAGAATTAAAGTTTTTCTTCTATAGTTAACCAAGGAAATTTTCTGAAACTTGTTCACAGGATGAGTTTGACAACAATGTTATTGTTGAAAAGTTCTTTTTTAGTTAGGGAACATTACGTATTCAATATAATTAAGGTCGCTTAAGATTTAGCTTATAACGCTGGTTTATGCAGGCATTTTTTATTTTATATGTCAATATTTACAAGCGAAGCAGGAAATAGAACTTGTTTTAAACATGTCATAGATACCATATAATATTCCTATTTTTTATATGATTATTTTACCTATTCAGCTAACAGGATTATTTCATGAGCACTAAAGTTATACCTACCCCAACATTCGGTCATGAGATGGTTATCAATGAGTCAACTACTCTGGTTGATCAAGAACATCTCAACGCATTAATAGATAAGATCGATATTTCTCAACCTGCGGCGGTGATCAGTTATGGTGCCAAGCCGATGGGGGAAATTGCTCGTTTTGCCGATACTTTATTAGATAATGTACGGACGAAAGAAGCCAATGAAGTAGGTCAGAAACTTTCAGCTTTAGTCATGTTTATTCGCGAACATGATGCGTTATCCGTAGAAGAGAAAAGCAGTGGATTTCTAAGAAATTTACCGTTGATCGGTGGAATTTTTAAGAAAGTCGAACGCACCATGATTGATCAGAAGACACTAACACAGCAAGTCGATACCATTGCCACTCATCTGGATAATGCAATGCTTAACTTGCTGCGTGATATTACTGTATTAGATCAACTCTACGATCGTAATCTGGGTTTTTATAAAGAAATATCGCTCTATGTTGAAGCGGGCAAACAGAAATTACAACAGATTAAAACAGTGGAATTGCCTTCACTACAGAGAAAGGCAGCAACGTCTCAAGACATGATGGATGCGCAGAGTGTTAAAGATTTGCTGGAAGATATTAATCGTTTTGAACGCCGTATTCATGATTTGGAGCTGTCAAAAACCATTGCTATACAGACTGCACCACAGATTCGTATTGTACAAAATAACAACCAGCAACTGGCGGAAAAGATCCAGAGTAGTATCCTTTCGACATTACCAATCTGGAAAAGTCAGATGGTACTCAATTTGTCACTGAAAGCGCAGGGTAAAGCGGCTAAATTGCAAAAAGAGGTGGCTGATACGACCAACGATTTATTGCGTAAAAATGCTGAAATTCTGCAACAGAGCAGCATTGCAACGGCGACTGAAGTGGAACGCTCTATCGTTGACATTGAAACCCTGCGTGATGTGCAGAGTCGTTTGGTCAATACGATTGAAGATACAATGCGCATTGCGTCAGAAGCGCGTATTAAGCGGACTGAAATCGAGAAAGAGCTATCTTCAATGGAAGATAATTTACGCCAGCGTTTAACTGCGGCGGCTAATGCACAATATTAATCATCTCAAGATGCTTCCTGACAGTAATGGATAATAGATAAGAGTAAAATATATATATGCCCACACCTCAATCATCGGCTGACCATAATGCGGCACAGCAGCAGGAACAGGAAGAGTTATCCTTGCTCGATAGCATTAAGCGGTCTTTATCGCGAGTACTGTTTCATATCAAAGTTTTTGTCCTCGCGTTTACGTTGGCTTGTGTTGCTCTGTTTGTTCCTTGGTCTTTTTTGACCTTGCCTGCGGATGATCATCATATTTCCAGCATGGTGCTATTATCAGGCTATATCGGATTATTAGCTCTTTATCCGCCACGTCCACATAGGTTGGCAACTTTGGCCGGTTGGTTGGTAGTGGTGTTGAGTCCATTGGCGGGACTGTGGGCTGTTGCGTTGTCGTTTGGTGGGTTAGCGACTTTGCTCATCACTATTATCAGACAACGTAAACTAGAGGTAAGCAGATTCCCGTTATTGCTGATAGCAGCGCTTATTATTGTATTGCTGTTTAGAATGGATACCCATGCTATTCCTGCTTGGTTCGGTGTTGCATTTTTTGCCATCGTGCTGATAGCGGCATTTATTGAATCTTGGCGCCATCTCCGGCGACAAAAAGCGTTGCGACGCCAACAACAGATTGTTGCTCGTCAACAAGCAGAGGAGCAGCGTCGGCAAGATGAAGCGCTGGCAGAGTTTGCGGAATATTATCAACAATTGGCTCAGATCAAGAGTTATAAGTCTGGCATGACATATGAGATACAGGAGTTGGTTAGCCAGATTGAGGAGAAAACGCAGGCGATCATTGGCTGTATGCGAGCTGATGCTAGGGATGTCACGCCCGGTAAATTATTTCTCAACCGTTATTTGCCAATGCTCGTCAAGTCATTGGAGCGTTGTGTTTCGTTAAAGGAACACAATGCTAATAGCGGACAATTCGAAGAGGTGAGATTACTGACTTATCAAGGGATGCGGGAAATGAGTGTCGCATTTAGTGAAATGCATCAGCGTTTGTTGGATAACGATATTGACGATCTACGGGTAGATCTGAAAGTAATGAATCAGTTGATCCGTTCCCAAGGATTTGGTACTAAGCACGATTAAAAAGGCTGAAAAATTGATGGGAATTGCGGAGCGGTATCATTGGATGTACTGCTTATCACCGTGGATAGTTAACGATAGTTCGTTTGGGTGGCTTGTTAATTGAGTCCCTATGAGGACCTTAATGCGGCCCTTTTTCAATCGGCCTGGCGGCATAGCGTTGCCTCTTTGTTGGCTGCACTCATTCACCCCGGTCACAGAGTTATCTCTGCTCCCGGGGATTCGCTCCCTTGCCGTCGCGATCCATCTTGAAATCTATTGGGTATATAACCTATAACAGAAGAGTTGACTTATTAGTTGTACATCTCGGATCGGCTGTTGCTGACCTACATGCCCTGCGGCGTATAGCAGAACAAAGCAACTTACTGTTGATAGAGGACTGTGCTCAGGCACATGGTGCCCATTTTGCTGGTCAACATGTTGGTACCTTTGGTAGTGCAGGCACTTTCAGCATGCAACACAGCAAACTGCTGACAAGAGGAAGTGCGTATTACTTCATTACTAACCCTGCCAATGAAACGCTTGTTATCACAGAGGGTTCTCCACATGCTATTGCTTCTATTATTTCGTGGTATTCGCTTAGTGCATATACCTACCACGCTGCTTGCAATGAGCGATTCGGTTATCTCACTCAAACAAGCGGTTAATATGCCGCAAGGCAAAAATCTCATCGGCTGTTTTCACACACCGGAAGCGGTTTTTGCCGATACCGCCTTTCTGCTGACTTTACCTACCCAGCACTTACGCTCTGGGTTATGCGAAATTATCAAGAATGTGCTGACGCTGGAAGTCTCGCAAGAAGTGGATAGTGTTTCACCTGCCGCAGAAGTTCGGGGAACTCATCAAGGCGCGGGCGTCCTCACCCATAGAGACGCTGGATAGATTTAAGCAAGCCCTCATTAATCAAAATCTGTCTTGCAAACGGGATGCGTTCATATAGTGACCATAGATTTTATCCATTCACAAAATCCTGAAAAAAGGGCCTCTATCTGGCCGTGACTCAAAATGGCGACGTTTATGATGATTCGGCTAGTCAATATGTTTCCACATTAACGGAGTCCAAGATGGAATTATCACTTTCTACTAACTTTTCTACAGCAACCTCATCGACTGAAAAGAAGGGGTGGTACCAAAGCACAACTGCAAAATTGATGTTGTGCTTATTGTTGAGTTTGGCTGTTTGCTCAATGGCTTTTGCTGGTTCTGACGACGGTGCGCTCGGTGACATTTGGGCGTATATGACTGAGAGCTTGACAGGCGCACCCGGCAAAATCCTTGCAGCAGCAATGTTGTTCTCTGCTGGTTACTTTTCAGTTCTTAAGCCAAATCCAGGTCTGGCCGTTGTCTCTTTTTTAATGATGTTGATTTTGGCTAACGGTGAAAAGATCATCAGCGGATTTATGGACGCAGGGGTTCCTCTCTAATTACCTTTTTGAGGGGGCCACCCCCTCTTAAACAGAGGTTATCGTGAACGAACAAACAGCACTGAATCATACATATCGCTTCCCGTACCGGATAAATCTCCCGTTACTGATTTTGTTTTGGGACGCTAAACAGCTGGGAGTCGCTTTTTTAGTTATGGCTTTCGGTAATATTTTTGAGTGCTTTACACTCGCGACCGTAGTGGCAGTGGTTTATTGGTATGCATACAACAAAGCTCTGGAACTCGGAAAAAGAGGGTTAATGCGCCACAGATTATGGTGGACAGGATTTCTACCGGGAACGTTTGTTTACTCAAGCCGCTATTTTACTGACCCGTTCATTCGCGAACTGTATTCGTAAGAGGCAGTACATGAAATTACTCAGCCAGATTAAAAAATTAGTGACTCTGGGAAAATCTGAATCCCCTGTTCAGGAGAATGTAACTGATGATCTGTCTCAGGACAAAGGTCGTTTAAAACCCATCCGAAAGTTACTTAGCCAACAGTCGCAAGAGTCGGGTGCAGGTATTACGTACAGTGAACTAATTTTACGCAATGCTAAAATTGTTAAATCTAATATTCTGCTTGCAGCTGTTGTTGCCGCAGTAGTCGTCAAGGTCATGTTTTTTAGCGATCCGATAACGATTATCACTCCGCCAAACATGACCGAAGAGATAAAGCTAATCGGCAATAAAACGTCCGAATCTTATAAAACTCAGTGGGCCCTGTTTTTCAGCACCATGGTTGGCAATATTAATCCCAAAAATATCAATTTTGTAACTGACTACATTACTGAAGCTTTGTCCCCTGAACTCCAGGCCAAAACCTCCGAGGAGTTACAAAATCAAGCGACGCTGATGGCAACTCGCGGTGTAGACCAATCATTCTCCCCAAACGATATTTACTACGATCCAAAAAATGACGTGGTTTACGTTTGGGGTAATAAGACTACTCGACTGATTAACGTGCCAGACAAAGTAGAATCGTCACGATGGACATATGAATGGGTACTCGGGATGAAGAATGGACGTCCTAGAATCGCGTACGTCAAACAGTACGCCGGTACACCAAACATCAAAAAAGTAACAATAAACGGCAAAGAGCAGCTGGCTAAGTTAGATGATGCGCCAGTGCAAGCAGGTGGGAACTAAGTATGAAAAAAAAATACAGGAGTATTTGTTTTGCGCTGTTAATGGCAGTTCATACAGCTTACGCCGGAGAATATCAGCTCCCGGCTGAGGTGAATAACAACGCAGCTATCGCTGTACCGGACAATTCAGGTAAGGTTCAGCAAGTTGTCACGGATGCTTTGTCAGTTGCTAAAAAACCGACTACCGATTTACCGTCAGTACAGCTCTCCCCAGCAGTCAACTCTATTACCGATGCTTTAGCAAAAAAAACGACATTTCTGGATGCCAAAAAGTCGAAGGTTGATGAATACGGTCGAACTGTAAATAATGGTGCAGAAGGTGCAGCACAACATGCTCAAAGTGCATCAACGAGCAAATCAGAAGCTCTTTACAACGAAGCACGAAACAGATATCAGCAGAGTCAACGTATTAATGTTCCGCCTGGAGGAAATGTTGTGTTACCCATTTCCCGTGGTCTGCAAAACCGTATATTTACTACTTTCAAAAATGCCAGCGTTTCCACATCAGCTTCAGTAGAAGATGCAAGCATTTATGTTGATGGTGGTGCAGTCTATATCACCACAAACAGCGACCGCCCTATTGGCATTATGTTATCGGAAGACAATGTGCCGGAAAGTACCTACAACCTAACGCTTTTGCCTCTGGATGTACCCGGCGCAATGATCTCGGTTTCAACGCAACTCACATCTGCAATGACGGCGAAACGTGAAAAGAGTATCGATGATCAGCAGTATCAACAAATGCTTGAACGTTCTCAGCAGGCAGAAATGCAACATGAGGACGCCAAACAAGACGATCATAAGCAACGCGTTATCGATTTGCTAACGCCGGTTGCTCTCGGTGAAGTCCCAAATGGGTTTAGCCTCCAGACTGATCGTCTAAGCCGTATCCCTGTGTCAGAACAAACACCATGCCGTTTCAGCATGTATGCCAAACTAGGTCAACGCCTAGTAGGTGCGCGTGAGTTGATCGATGTTGTTCTAGTGAAGAATGACAAACCTTATGGTCAGATTGTCCCTGACCAGCAGTGTATTAGCGAAGGTGTTATTGCCAGTGCGATTTTTGATAAGGCATTTTTGCAGCCTGGGGAAGAAACCGAGCTATATATTGTCCGGGATAAACTTTACCAGGAGCGTCAGGCTAGAGTAACAACCCGACCGAGCTTAATTAAAAAATAATAAAGATGGATCGAAAAGTAACTTTGCTAGTTATAGCCCGATACGGATTGGTGGCATTTGCCGTGTTCATTGCGAGTAGATGTTATTACCAGTCTACAAAGATAAGACGCAGCACAATAGAAATTATCCCGAGTAATCCGGTGGTCGAATATCGTGATGTACTTAATTCAGAGCAAAGCGTTATCAGGTTATCTGATACCACTCTTAAGAATAAATTTGTTGGTTCAGACGAAGTTGAACCGACAACCAAAGTGCAGAAAAAATACGATAAAGCTGATGGTGGAAGAGAGAGTTATCACTCGGTACTAAAAAGCCATAATGTGCCGGAACCTGTAACTTTCAGCTCCAATGATAATTGGGCAAAAGCTGGGGAACCTTACATTGTGCCTCAAATATCTGATCAAGATCGTCAACTCAAGATAAAACGTTATCTTGCACCTAAGTAATGGAGTTGAGTTATGGATATTAAAAAAACGTGGGCCACGAATAAGTCATTTCGTTACTCAGTTCTGATTATGTTAATTCTGACGCTGATATTTGCTATAAGTCAGGCTTTATTCACCAAGCCTGTCAAAAAGCAGACTAAAACAGATAAAAAGGATATGCAGACCAATTTCCTGCTTGATGATTCGCAAATGAATAAGCTCAGTGGTCAGGAAGCAAAGGCGGTATATGCCGACATTGTAAAACAGAACCGTCTGGACCAGCAGGAAGCTAAACAGGATCGTGAGAAGGCAGAAAAGCTTCAGGCTGAAACAAAGGCTGAGATGGCAAGTTTGCGCCAGCAGCTCCAGGCAGTCACTCAGCAACTTGCTGATGTGCAGTTGGGTAAGGCCAACAATGGCAACCGAAGCCTTGATTCACGTAATCCCAGAAATAGTCAGCCTGACACAACTGCTCCGGGTAATGCCCCCTATCAGCTCAATAGAAATGCCCCGGTAAACGGTGAATTCGCAGCAAACGGTGTTATTCAGCCTCAACGAATGAATCCAATGCGTACTATCACTCAGTCATCAATCAAAACTAGTGGCAACAACGGCATCATCGAGGTAACGTCGGTATCTGAACAAATGATTAAAGAAGGTAAAGAGGTTTTCGCCCCGAGCGCAACCCCTGCTTCTAACAGAACTGTAAAAGGTGATGGCACTACACCGATTGATAGCAAAGCTCGGCATGCAGCGCGTAAAGATGAGATGTTCTTGCCTGCAACGTCAATTATCACTGGTGTGCTGGTTACCGGCCTTGAAGCCCCAACGAGCATTTCTTCCAAGTCTGAACCTATGCCTGTGACTATGCGCATTAAAAAAGATGTTATTCTGCCTAACAATTTTACGATGGATCTTCGCGACTGCAACTTACTCGGTTCTGCGGTTGGTGACCTTGCCTCGCAACGAGCTTATATCCGGGCGACTTCTATTTCATGCGTTAACTCAAAAGGTAAAGCGTTTGATGTGAAGCTTGAAGCATACGCTGTGAGCGAATTTGATGGTAAAAACGGTATCAAAGGCACTTTGATAAGCCGTAACGGTAATGCAATTGCTGGTTCCGCAGTAGCTGGTGGACTTTCCGCCCTTGCCGGTAGTCTCAGCCCTAGCCGGGTCTCGTCTCTCAATATCGACCCTAATTCACAAGCTAAGTATCAAACTCCTAATTTTGATGCTTTAGGCGCTCTGGCTGGCTCTGGAGCAGCAAGCGGTGGCTTGAATCGTCTTGTTGATTACTACACGAGCATCGCAGAACAACAATGGCCGGTAGTTGAGATTAGCCCAGGTCGTCCGATCACGTTCGTTGTTCAATCCGGCGCAACGATTCCGACAAACCTTGTATCCAGGTAAGAGTGGAAACTATGAATAACGAACCTAAATCAGACGAACGGGCAACATCAGAAAATGAGCATGTAGCACCACGTTCGCTAAAGAGAAAGGTAACACTTGAATTTGAACTTGAAAAGTTACTTTGGGTGGTTGTAATAAGCGGCCTAGTTATGGCCGCAGTATTTTTCGGATATCGTTTTTTCAGTCAGGTAAATTTCAGTAGTTTTGGTCGTTCGGGGCCAGAAATTGCTGTATTTGATTTTTTAGCAGTCCAGGAAAAATACAAGGCTGATCCAACGGTTTCCGCAAACAGTAATTTTGATACATACCTCAGAAAACTGATGGCACTTTATCGGGTTCGGGGATATCTCGTAATCGATATAAAATTAACATATACAATTCCACCAAACACGAAAATGGTTCCATATCTGTCACTGGCTGACCTTGCAGAAGAGTTAAAATCGGAAGGAATTCCTGAAACGATCTACGAGGTTCAGAGCAGGTGAAGAAGCTACTTCCGTTGCTATTCGCAACGCTTTCAATGTCGCTATGTTCGACCGTTAAGGCAGATGCAAAGGTATTTAATGATACGGATGCAAATGTGTTAATGAGTACAGCAAAAGATGGTGGAGTGGTAACGCCCAAACTCGACGCATTGCTATCTCAAATGCGGAGATATAAACCGAAAGATGCGATTTTTATTCCTTCAGGTGGATTATTCGTTTTTGAAGATGAGAAAAAGCAACTTATGGCAGTAACAACTACAGGGCGTTACACAATTAATGGTGGAAGCCTGGTAGATGTCATGAAGCGCACCCAACTGTATTCAGTAAATGAATTAAGGGAAAGTTACTTTATTAAACTCAAAGAAGCCCCTTTTCCTCTTTCTACTGTATCTTCAATATCGCTGGGTAACCCAAAACTCAATCGTCAAGCTGCGATTTTTATTTCGCTGGATTGTGATGGTTGCCAAGATCTCATTAAAAAATTCTATGACAACCGGGAGAAATATCATGTTGATGTTGTTTTAATCCCGACGCCTGGAGCAGCAAAAAATAAATTACGTCAACTATGGTGTAGTAAAGAGAAATTTAAAATTACTGATTTTGATGTATTGCAGTGGTTAACCGGTAATAAAGACGACGTTGAAAAACGATTGCTATCTTTGGAGCAATCACAAGAATGCTCAGTCGAGCCGTTAGTGGCATCCCTGATGTTAGCCAGCGTGTATAACCTTCAGGGTATACCGTCTGTCGTTCGCGAAGATGGTCTTGCAGGTAATGGTATTCCCCAGGATTTTGACGCTTGGTTAAAACAAAGCGTTGAGCCCCTTCTGAAAAACCCGTTTGCATCCGATAAAGGTTAAATCATGAATTTAAAAAAACTTGCGTTAAGCGTAATTGTTGTTGGTTCGGCTTCTTATTTGACTGGATGCACAATCGGTAGCTCTGAATCGGAATGCCCCGGCATGGAAAAAGGTGTGATTTGTAAAGGACCACGGGAAGTCATGGAGCTTACGAATAACAGTGACGATCTTAGCAATTTGTTTAATAGAGAGAAAAATGAGGGAAAGGGGCAATCGACTGTCAATGACAGTCGGTACCCTGCGGAGATAACGCCGCCAGGTGGTGTTGTTTATCCTAAATCGAAGGTACTGCACAATCAACCAGTACAATCCACGGCGGTTCAGAGCGCCCCGGCACCACGTTATTATGAGCCTAATGCAGATATCCCTCGTGCTAAAGACCTCTATTCGATACATAACGGTCAACCGGTGAACCCTACCTTGTCGGCGAATAACATTCAGCAATATCGCTCTCAGGGCTATAAACAATCCGTAGTCGCACCAGAGCCTCTGGCCGTGCTTCAGCAGGGTAAAGTAATGCGTATTACGTTTGCTCCGTATACAGACGATAACAATGCACTGAATTTGCCTGGATACGTGTATGTCAACGTGAAACCTCAGACATGGATCGCCGGAAAAAATGCAACTGACAATCCGGCTCGTATTGTTCCTCTCGAAGTTCAGGATGCTGCTCGTGACAATATGCAGCAACAGCAGCGTGCTACTCAGGCTGTTAGCTCGAATGGCGTGATCCGTCAGCTGTAAGGAGATAATGTGACATCTTTTCAGAAGCTTAATGAGGAACTCAAACGTCATAAGTTGGGTTCTTATATACCTATTTTCGACCAGCTGGAAGGTACACCTTACTTTTTGATAGACGGCAATAAACTCGGCTTTATGTACATTTGCAACCCTTCTCCTGGAGTTTATGAAAATCAAAAAGATATACTCTCTGAACTGTATAAAATGGATTTTCCTGTGAATTCAGTCTGTCAGGTTACCTTTTCTGGGTTGCCTGATTTGATCATGCCATTGAGCTCATGGGCATCAAGCCGTGGTGGGCGTATGACTGGCAAAGACAAAGAAAAAGCGGATCTTCTGAATGCTTACCAGCTTGATTATTTTATCCGTAGTCAGTATGAACCCTTGAAACCTCATTATGATCAGCTGACACTCCGTGATTTTCAGGTTTGGTTTTCATTCACAATCCCATTACAGAATGCACTACCCACTGAGCTTGAACACCGTCGTATCGACATGTTGTATTCTGAGATAGTCAGTAAACTGAAAACCATGGGGATGTTCCCTCATCCTGCAAGTGCTGAAAATTGGCTTTATTGCATGGATAAACTTCTCAACCCAGGTAAAAACACCAGATGGGCTGAAGGCAACATAGAGTTCAATACACTTCGTCATCTAAATGAACAAGTGGATGTTCCAGGTAGGAAATACACTATCGAACATGATTATTTCTCTTCGACGACGAACAATAGCGATAAGTCTGAAAACCGGTACTTCAAGCAACTATCAGTTCGTAAATTTCCGGAGTATGTCAACTTCGGCTGCATGTATGAATTAGTTGTTAACTGGATGCATGGACGAAAAACTGTTTACAACCCATTCATGATAAATTTCACTGTGGTGTTTGCTGATCATAATAAACTCAAAAGTGAAAACGTCAGATACAAAGCAATTACCAATAAACAAGCCAGCATACCGATTGTTCTAACTTTCTGTCCTCGCCTACGTGATATGGACAACGATTATATGTCCATAACTAAAGAGCTGGAGGACGGCGCAAAACTGCTACTGGGGTACCTGACTTTTACTGTAATGGGTGAAAGTTATGAAGAGGTGTGTACCGGCGCTGAACAGATGAAGTCATTTTATCTGGAAAGCCGCGTAAATCTTACTGATGATTCCTACATCATTTTCCCTTCATTAATGTCAATGTTACCAATGTGTAATGATGCGAAAACGGTACTCGAACTTGACCGGTTTGAAGTCATGACGAACAGTGGAGCTGCCCACCTCACCCCAATCTTTGGACCATGGAAAGGCAACACGCCTAATCCTGTTATTAACCTTGTCTCACGAGAGGGCCAGCTCATCGGCCTCGACATTTTCAAAACCTCAGCCAGTTATAATGTTGTTGTTGGAGCTACATCCGGTGCGGGGAAATCATTTTTTTCAGGGTATCTTATCAACAATTATCTCGGTGCTGGACCACGGCTTAATGAGTTAATCCACTACAGAGACGCAATCGAGCATTTTAAAAGCAATGCTTATAGCGAATTCGATCCGGATGGAGCCCAGGTCTTTGTTGTGGATGTTGGCCGCTCGTACCAAGGTATTGCTGAACAGTATTCCAACAGCCAGTTTATCGATTTTGGTAAAACACCTACATTCACTCTTAATCCATTTGCCTTTTTGACTGATATCACAGAGGATGCAAGTGAAATTGCAGAAGCATTTACATCCAATGGTTACCACGACACGCAAGAGGAAGCCAGTGGAGACACGGCTAAGGATCGTGTTGCACAAACCATTATGGTGCTCAATCAATTGAAAATGATGGCATCCGAGTCTGGACAGATTGATGACTATCAACAATCCATAATGCTTAGCCTGATCTCTGAAGAATACAATGAAGCCAAAAAGGAAGGTCGAACTGGCTCTGTAACAAATTTTGCTAAACGATGCAGTAACTTTCATGACCAACGCATTAAAGATATAGGCGCTCAATTAGGTGCGTGGTCAGATGGCGGCATTTATGGTCATCGCTTTACAGATAAGCTGCCCCCGATAAATTTTGACAGTCGTTTCATCGTGTTGGAGTTAGAAGAGCTTAAAGGTACCCCTCACCTGCAAACTGTTGTTCTGATGTCTATCATCCAGGCAGCTCAACACGCTATGTTCGTCAAACGTGATGGTCGTCGACGTCTCTTCCTGTTAGATGAAGCATGGGAATACATCAGGCCGGACAACGCTAACAGCAATGGTAATCATGCCAATAATCATTTTTTCTCTTCTTTCCTTGAAGCCGCCTGGAGACGCTTCAGGAAAACAAACTGCGCAGGTATTTGTATAACCCAGAGTTTTGAGGATTACTACACATCCGCCGTGGGACGTGCTCTTACTAACAACAGCCCGTGGAAAATTATTCTGAAGCAGGAAAAAGAGGCAATAGAGGCGATGAAAAAGAACAAATATTTTTCTACGTCTAATGCTGAATACGAACGTATGAAGAATATCCGGACCGAAAAAGGTGTATTCTCAGAGCTACTGGTTCGTTTTGAGAACGTTCAGGAAATTTGTCGGTTGTATGTTGATAGGAAGATGGAGTTATGTTTTACAACTGACTCTCGAGACCGTAACCGCTTATGGGACATACAGGCAAAGTTTAATTGTACCTATGGAGAAGCCATAGATCGGCTTTATGAGGAAGAGATGCGCGAAAAATTCGGAATCAGAGTAGCCTGATTGTTACACGAGTGCGGCCTGCCGCGCTCGTTTTCTCCACGGTCTTTCCCGGCAGGTTAATCTTAAAAATTATCATTGGTAGCGGCAACGCGAACTGGTTCAGACATGTAGGGTTTAAGTTGAATCGTAACAGTGGCACTATTCTCGTTGTTATCCACTTTTAGTGGAGTTTTCCCAGGCAATGACATAGTCACAACTGCCGGGCCTGAGATTGCAAATCCATTTTCCGCAGACGGTGGAACTGTCACAATCCGGACAGCAACATTTTCATACCGGTAATACGAAATGCCAAATGTTGAACCAGCTTCTGTATTAGCAACATCCACTACTACTGGTGATAAACCAATGACCTCATTGGTTAAAACATTTTTTACTGAGGCGCCCGGCGGGTCTGTCACAATCTTGTAGGGAAATGCGCAAACAGGTTGAGACAACATCAACGAAGTTAAGAACATAAGTTTTTTCATCAAACACCTCGCCGATCAAAATTAAGCAAGTAATTGATTGATTTATATTTCTTTTTTTCTTCTGGTTGACCAGGGAATATATAATCTAAACTGAAATATAAGGGGAGGGTGACTGATGTTTTTGGCTTGTTAGTTATTGAGCGGAATGGGTTTGAAATTAGTATCATCTGGTCTTCATTTGTGTAGCACAGACCAATTAGGCCGATTGTTGGCGCTTTGAAGGTCATGATAGTACCTGGCGGTATAAGTTGAGTTTTACGTGTCGAATAGCTGCATCTGCTGCCAGCAAATGTGACATTGCTAAGCTCTATGAAACTTTTTGTGCCATTTCCAGCCAAAAGAAACATGTCAGTCCCGGCACTTTCCACAAAAAAAGCAACTTTGCCATTCGTATTGGCAGTAGTTTGAGCTTCTAGGGATAAGTAATAATCAATCGACGGAACAGTATCGTTTATACGGTCAATAGAGGTACATCCGGTTAGTAGCAGAGAGATTGATACCAGAAATTTATTAGTCATCATTCATCCTTAGTGTCATCCTGTGAGGGACGTTAATTTCCATTTTTTCGCCTGGATAAAAGACCATTTCCCGAGTCCAGTATCCCGATCCTCCAACCATAGTATTTCTTCCGGTTACATAGACTTCTGAAGAAAACTCCATATGAGTTACTTTTCCTGCACTGATCACATGATACGTGTAGCTCGGGGATAATCTGGCTGTTTGAATGTCTGTTTTTAGCGTTTTGATGTTTTTGGTTATAACCGGAGGCTTTTTCTCATTTAGCCCCAGTTGTTCAGTTGAACGTAATGCCTTATCAGTTTCGGGGATTGAAAATGAGAAGGAGTCTAATGATTTTGGCCCAAATATTGCCAGAGCGTCTGGCTCATTTTTCGTGAGCGCTACAACAGCCTGTAAAGGCGTCTCTGCGAGATTGTTACTAAACGAGATGGTAAGACTGGAGAGAGGTTCCAGCCAAAGTAAACTTTTACCTGCTTCGTCGGAGCTGATTTCGACTGGATTATCCAGAAGGGTTTTATTTTTTGCTATTACTTTAAAGTCGATTTTAGGGATAACGATAGTTAGGACAGCATGGCGTGATATGTTGATAAGATTTACGTAGTTAATCTTATCCAGATGTGTCCTGATGACGGGGCGTCTTGCCTGATTAACCAGCCATTTTCCATCTCCCCAGGAAAAACTAAGATCAATAATATTCGGAACGGTATCCGAAGTTGGTTCTCTTTGCTCTGTGGCGACCAGCATCTTTTGAGGTTCTGAAGTCGCCAGAATAGGGTAGGAGACAAACGTAAGTAGGGTTGCCAATAATGCTTGTTTAAGACGGCTGTTAGCGGTACGCATTATTTCTGACTCTGATGTAATTCGGTTATTGCATTTATTAACTGACTGAACAGGGAGTAGTGACCATGCGAATCGCTCAGGCAAAAAATTCTCCCGGTAAAGTTAATTAAGTCCAGTTCCTGGGAATGGCTTAAAGACATGCAGTACGACCTCATAAGGAATCTATCTGATGATCTTACCTGCATAGTGGGTTCGTCATGACCACTTGAGTGGGGGATTTTGGCTTGTATGTGTGCTGCTTTTGGAATAGAGGGGTTGATCATCTGTAGTGCCAGAGCAATGTAAACAATCTCTATATGTACATATAATATATACCCGTCATCTTTCAAGTTGCCTCTTTGTTGGCTGCACTCGTTCACCCCGGTCACATAGTTATCTATGCTCCCGGGGATTCACTCCCTTGCCGTCGCGATGCATCTTGAAATCCATAGGGTATAACCATTTTACTCATTACTTGAACTAAGAGATTTCTGGGTGTTTGTATGAGTTTGTAATATAAACACCTGTTTAAATCATACAAATACACACTGCATTTCTAGGTATTTGAGAACCTTGCTTGTTTGTTATGGCCTGTGACTTATGTACGGCAGTAACAGCGGCTACAGAGCAACTGAGATGATGGAGCAAGGGTTGAACTCATAAAATTTCACATGTGGACATCAACTTCTGAAAAAAGTTACTTTTAATGAAATTTACCCCAAACAGCCTACGGTATGCTTTTGCAATAGTTGAATTAGTAGATAGTGATGCAGAAATGGAGAATCGAATGATTGGTGAGGCAAGCATTTTCAATACAAAAACGTCTTCTGGCAGGTACATCCGTAACTTGAGGGAGTTTGGCACGAACAATCACGACCGATGCTCTACGGCCAATATGGCGTTCTACATTGATCCATTGATCATTAAGGTTACGCCAGGCTTCAATACCCGTGAAATGGGTATGGGAGATGACTATTATCTTTTGCCTGAAGTTGCTGCCCATATTGAACACATTAAGGATGCGTACATTCGTGGGGAAGAAATCGATCCAGTCAAAGTTCAACTTATTGATGGTGAGCCGTTTATTCGTCAGGGGCATTGCCGTTTACGCGCTGCAAAACAGGCTATCGCTGAAGGCCATTCTGTTGAAAATTTCATTTGCTTGGAATTCACGGGTGATGAGCTACATGCCGAACTGCAAACCCTGAGTGGTAACAAAGGTCTGCCATTATCGCCTGTTGCAATCGGTGAGTCCTACAAGCGCCTCACTACAGGGCTTGGCGGTTGGTCCACGGAACGTGTTGCCCAACATCAGGGTGTTTCTGCTGTAACTGTTACGAACTATATTCGACTGACGACGTTACCGCTGGAGTTAAAAAAATATATTCATGCTGATAACGTCTCCTACACAACGGTGCTAGAAATGGTTGATCAACTCGGCACAACAGAGGCTATCGCTTTTATTAAAAATGAGTTGGCAAGTATTATGGCATCCCATAAGCGCGCAAAAGCCAGTAGTACGCCGCCGGTTCTTCGCGTGAAACCTTCGTCGTTTAAAGAACCTCGCGTTCCACCCAAACTGGCAACGCGAGCTGTCGAAGGTTTAAAGCACTTTTGCACTAACCTGTGTGAACAACTTATAGAAATTCCTGAAGATCAGGACGAAGTCACTGTTAAGCTCGACCGAGCAACCATTGAAATGCTTTTAACATTAAAAGAAGACATTTCTAAAACAGAGCAGAAGCAGCTGCGTCGGGCCAATAAACGTGCTGGGAATGATGACAAAAATTCACCGAATAACAGTGATGAAAATAGCAGAGCAGGTGCTACGTCATCTGATCAGAAAATGCTTGAAACGGGTAGTCCAGAGTATTCAGGGGTAAACGCGGTTCTGAATAAGGTGGGTTAATTGCGGAATGTGAAATTGTGTTGATTCACTAATAGAAATTTCTATGTGGTATCACACCCTTTTGTCGGGCTTCTGCCCGACTCAGGCCGCTGATAAACCTCGTTGAAAATAACGAGGTTGGTTTCTTGCATCCTGACTCTATTACAGATAACTGTCAGGCAAAGTAACTTTCCCAGTTTTAGCTGAATTGTAAGAAATTCAGTACCCCTAATTAGACCGTTTGACCGATATTCATCCGGTACAATGTGGCTAATATCAGATAAGGGGCTGACTATGCGTTTAAAATACATTGCTGGAATGGTGGGGATTGTAATCGAGTTAACCAGTCTTCCCGCCAGTGCTTTGGTTTATAACTTCTCGTTTCAGGATACGAACAACACGGTGGTTAGTGTACGCCCGGTTACTCAAACCCTTTTGAATCCATCAGGTAACATTACACTTAACCTGATCTCCGGACTTGACCGCTACGAAAAAATAACCGTGACTCGCGACAGCGACCAGGCGCAAATGTACTCCGGGTACACTACGCTTGTCGGGGTGGCAGATCGGGTAATAGCGCAGAACGGTACTGAGTATTATGGTAAGGATATGACGCTCCCGGCCCTTGGTGAAGGTTCATATACGCTGGTCAATGAAACCCTCGATCTCAAGCAGGCTGTCGTCAGCAGTAATACCTATCAATTTACTGTTGATAAGACTAAGCCTGTATATACCAGAATTTATCCGGACCCGAACACCGGTTACAGTATGGTGCTTAGTGGTCCGTTATGGGAGCTGGGGCGTGCCGGCTTCGGTCAGCATAATATTTTTGCGGACGGTATTGAGGATACCAGCGGGATCGACTCAATCAAGCTAATCATTAAACGAGCTGATGGGACTGTAGTTTCTGATAATGCTCTCAGCTATGACGTTGCTAATAAACGAGCCTTCTTCACTTGGGCAATAGATGAGCGCACCGGGGCCGGGATGCCCAGCAGTGATCTTAATGAAGAGTTCACTTTCAATTTTATCGTTAAGGATAAGGCCGGGAATATCCTCACCATTCCACCGCAAAGGTTTAAATATGATGACCAGATTGGTGAGTATACTCGCTTCGCAGTCTATGATTCTCGCGTCAATACCAGTGTTGTTCCAGGGATAGCATCTGGATATGTTGCCTATAAGCCCGGACTTGTCGTTCTGGAAAACCCCTATCGCCTCGTCGTCCGGGTACCTAAATCCAACTGGCGACCCTACAGAACGGGAGGCATCACACTGATCAATGCGTATGGCGGCGTGAATGTCATTTCAGAGGATGCCAGCTATGTTTATGCTGAGTTAAAACTTCCTCAGGGCTTACTGGATGGCAACTACGTTAGGGTGGAGAACACCTATGAGTGGGGGGGCGGATACCTGACAGGCGTGGAGAGTGATCTCATTTGGGATGCGGCTTCGCTAAAATCTCCGGCCTGGGGATCACCAGCTATTGAACGGCAAAAATCTGATGGTACATGGTTTAACAGTGTCAGTTGGTCCAATTTAAAGGCTAAAGATATGCCTGTAAAGCTGACAAACATCCGATTTAACGTACAGGCTCGTCCTTATGCTCAGAACATTACCGGTCCTGTTGGCTGCAATATTCCCGCAGGCTCAACGTTTTGCACTATATCACTCGCGAGAGATATCACTGTAGGTACTACCGGTTATCTGCATGATGGTTATCAAATTCGATCAAGCAGTGAGGCCACGTTCATGACCCCTGTATGGGAAAACGTCGCGTGGCATACTCTGGGTCCAACAGTAACAGGATACAAATATAATGATGCAACCAATATTCTCGAGGTTTACGTAAACCAACCCGGAGATGGTTTTTATTTTGATACTGTACGTATAGTGCGCGTCTGGTTAACAGATAAATCCAAGGCTAATGCTGAAATTTCAGTGATAGGAAAACAAACCGGAAGAAACCAGGCTTCGGGGAACTATACCTATGTGTTCAATATGAAAGAGATCCCTGAAGGTGTTTATGATATTCAAATCAATGCTAAAGACTCTTTTGATAATACTGCAAGCCTTGCATATGAGAATATTACTGTCGATAACACTCCCCCCATGGTAAATATCAGTTATGAAGATAAGTCTATTAATAAGGATATGACGGTTTATGGACTTGAAAATATCCGCATTAAGCTTTCTGATGCGCTGACAAAACCCTCAATGACAAGGATGACTTTGCGAGGTGGGCCAGTGTCTGATTCGGTTGAATTATCCTGGGTTAAAGTTGGAGATAATATGTATACACCTAATTATCCAAGAGTTTTTCCTTCAATTTCAGATGGGGAAACCTATACGTTGACAGTCACTGCCACCGACGAAATGAATAACAGCAAGGATGAAAGTGTCGAGTTTAACTATTTGCCCAATAATCTGGTTCGCATGGAAAATCTGAAAACTCTGGCAGTAAGTAGTTCGCTTAGAACGACTGACAATACCCTCCTTGCTGTACTTTATGCAAGTCAGTTGCGTAAAAAAGACGGTTCCATTGCAACAGGACTACAGGATGGTGTGCTCACTGTTCGTAAGGATGCGGCCTTCGGCGTGACGATTAATGGTGTCTCTGCTTTACCAGGTGAAAGTAAAAATATTACTTTAGACCTTGGCTTGGGGGACAGCCGTAATTTCCCTATTTACCCGGCAAAGTCCGGAAAAACAGGTATTTCAGAATTCATGATCGATATTCCAGAGCTTAAGTAAGATTGCCAGACTTTTCCTGCGGTACGAAGGAACGGAATGGGTCAGTTCAGTCTTCAACGTACTTCTGTAGGAAGAGGATTCTTCAGCCGGTTATACAGCTGCGGTGGAGTTTATGCTTAATCAGCAACTATCCGTGGACTCAGATGATTCATATCAGTGTAGATAGTGTGTAATGTTATATACCCAATGGATTTCAAGATGGATCGCGACGGCAAGGGAGCGAATCCCCGGGAGCATAGAGAACTATGTGACCGGGGTGAGTGAGTGCAGCCAACCAAGAGGCAATTTGAAAGATAACGGGTATACAACGTTTTTAGAGTAATCACAGTAGATCATCCGGCTACAGTGTCATAATAGTAAGCGGCTCGTGTCGGTATTGTCTGTTATGTAATTAGTGAGGCTGAAGTTCCACGCCATTCAGTCTGCCGTGTCAGCCAGACTGAAGAGCACGTTTTCCGCGATATTATGTCTATTTCTACCCAGCCGTTGCGGTGGTACTCGTTGAACGCATCTCTTTGATTCAGTTGCCGTTAGGGACTTGGCTTCTGAGGATAAGAGATTTTCATTGGTTTAGTGCGCAATTTCCTCACGGTTTAGTTATAATCGGTTAAAAATGAAAGCATAGAGAAACAGGAGGTTATTATGGAATATTTGTTCATTATCGCCGTGATTGTTTATGTATGGAAGTTCCGTCGTCCTGCTTCTAAACGTAAAGTAGAAAAAAAAGGTGTCCGTCAGAATCAGAAAGAGAGGGCAGTGTACCAGAATCATATGGCAAATCTGCATGATTCAGGGCCACACAGTATGAACGTTTTCGAGCGTGTTCGTTGTGGTGGCGACGCCATAGATCCAGGAAAAACTCAAGCAGATATAGCGTTAGAGCAATTCCGAAACGAAAATCAGTATAACGATGATTTCAGTAGTAATTTTTCATCCGGGACTAATGATTTCAACAGGCCGTGGTGATGTGTCTGTTATAAAAAATGCAGATTCATTGATGATAGCCCTATTGTCTGCAAAACATAGTCAGCGGGCATCTCATCACTACCTGTTAATTCTATACAACTCAATCAATATGATAGCTAGCCAGTATAACCATCAGTTTGTCATGATCTTCAGGTGTATTTGGAAATGTCATTATGGTTTTCTGAACTCCAAATGCAGCATCAAGTGAAACTTTCGCAACGTCATATCGCTTTATGACAGCAAGCGCAACCACGTAGCTCAAGGGTATCCTTTTGCCATGTCGTTTACTCAGTGCTCCAGATCTGTTATTAACTCAGCTTATTATCTATGACAGTCTGCTGTAAACCCCACGTAGTTCTTCTCTTAAATGACATAAATCCCATGGCTATAGTAGAACCATGGTTACCTCAGTTTTGGGGTCGTGGTGACCGGTAATGCGCTCTGATAGTGCTCTGCAAGACTGGTAAATTGTTCCATTCCTTTAGCCAGGCTAACAAACAGTCCTAATGCTGAACGCAGATTCTTACGGGGCTCGTTGTATTCTTTAAATTTATCGGTACCGTAGAGCTTTTGAAGCCGCTCTCGCAGCTCAGTTGTTGTCACCTCTCCATCAATCAGCCCGTAATCTATAGCAGCTGGTGTCAACCAGATCCGTCCGGAATAGAGACCAAGACGTTGGGCGTCTGAATGGTTCAGGATTTTGCCCTTTCGGCCAAGTTCTACGTCACTGATAAACGTTTCATGCATTTTGTCGAGCAGTTGCGATTTCATAAACTCCTTGGTTTCCGGGGTCATTGGGTACCAGGGATCGAGAGAGTCTTTGAACTCTCCTGCGATAAGAGGTTCATTCTTTACACCAACCGTCTTCATTACTTCCGAGACATCCCAGTGATCCATCCTAACGCCAATACTGCCGATAAGCGCGTTACCATCTGCATAGATAGCGTCTGCCCCAGCTGCTGCGTAATAGCAGGCCGAAGCACATAGGGACTTCACGCTCACGACAACCGGTTTATATTTCTCCCGATCTTCTTTGGCAAAAGTACCTTTACCATCTTTCAGAATTGCCAGAACGTTGTCTCGGACTTGCTGGTATTCAGACTCTTCAGTGAGGATCGTGCTGTTGGACTGATACTGCTTATCCAGCGAGTTTGAGCTGGTGGATTTCCCACTTTCAGTAATCTGTATAGCATCCTGTGGTGTATGGATGGAATGTAACTGGCGATAGATGGAGATAGCATCAGAAGGGTTACCTCCACCCGACTCCGCTTCAATCAGTACTGCCCGAACATTGGGATTGTCGTATGCTTTTCGTATTGCGCTAGCGATGATTGTACCGTCCCCTGTTTCGCTTCCAGTGCCCATCGTACCAGTGATTTTAATAATAGCGATATGTGGGCTTTTACCTTCATCATCCTGATATTTATTGTAGATGTTATAGAGTGAGAATCCGACAGCGACGATGGCCAGAGTGGTCATCACTGCTTTGGACGTCGCGGTGATACGTAACATTTTATAAAAACGATTTGCCTGAGTATTGAATGATAGTGTGAGCTTGTCGATTGAGTGATTTTCTGGTTTTTCTGACATCTAATGTACCCTACATAAGTTTTTGGTAATTGGCACAGAGCCTGTTAAGGGAAATTCCCAGTACCAGCAAAGCCAGTGGAGGGAATAGTTGCGCGATATTGTTGAACAATGACAAATTGGGTAGCAGCAGATAGGTGATTGACAGGAACGTAATGAGCCAAAATGCACGAAACCATATTCTGTAAAACTGCACAGTTACTTTCCCGAAAACATATCGCTTCAATTTCCATTGATACATGCCGTCAAGAAGCAGTGCGGCCAGGAAGGGTAAGAACACCCAGAACCACCCCAGCATGAGGAACCAGCGATAGATAGATTGGAAAACCAGCAGGGGGGTATTTCTGGCAGCGTTGTAGTTAAATGACATAGCCTTTTCAGCTATGTTATTAATGCCACGGCTGGGCTTCGCATCTTTTGTAGGGATTAAGACCGAATTCAGCCGTTCAATCATGCCGTATTTGGTGACGAGAACCTTGAATGTATTTTCGGTGTTTTCAATAACAGTTTGCCACCTGTCAGATGGAATGATTGCTTTGCTAGCTGCTATTTCTTGCTGGATTTGCTGGTGCAGCTCTTGGGAGTCCTGTAAAAAAAGGCTGTACAGAAGGTAACCAATGAGTCCAATAAAAACGAGCGCACGTAACACCATGTAACATTGGCTGTTTTTGTCCATAGTTCATTGTCTCCATTCGTTCACCAGCTCCAAACGTTCTTCTGGAGTCCGGTAATGATTTTTCCACATTGTCAGTACGCCCAGGTTCCACTGATAGTTTTGCGGAATGACGCGGGAGATCAACGCGTAAGACACCATTCGCTGGTGGTCATCACTAAGCCACTTAATCTGTCCTGGCTCGGGGAGATAAACGCTGGTGGTTTGCTTATAAGCAATACGGCTAAAGTCGACAAAGTTAAAATCCCATGGTGTCCATAAGCGGTATGCGTCGTTAAAGCTGTTTTTATAAACTGGCAGAGTTAGAAGCGAATCGCTGAACTCCCGGATAACCTGCTGGCATATTTGTGCACACCGTCTTGCAGCTGTGATGCGAATAGATGGGTAAACGGCATTGGCAACGATGCGGTTGAACATACTAATGTACTGACCTGCTGGGTCCGGGAGGCTGTCAATTGTCTTGAGCAGTCGGTTCTTCAAACCCGTTAGGAAAGGCGAGTCTTCAATAGTGATAATTCGGTCATAGTCAGTATCCTGCTGTTTTGGATGCTTTATCCGGCGAATATTTCGGTACACCACTTCTTCAGGAATGGTAAGGAATGTTGGCAGAAATTTCGAAAGGTCGATAAAACTTGGCAGCAGATACCAGCCCAAAAGAACGCTGTTGGACTTTACATACTGCTCACGGTCAGCATGATCATCAAAGCTAAGCCTGAATTGAGCAGGGTTGATGTCAGAGACACTGTTCAGCCAATCAGTTACTGGTCCGCACGCAACAGACCAGTAGTAGTGTTGCTTATCACCATACAAATCCGAAATACTTGTCATCCCTTTAAGCATGAATAGTTCGGAGAGCAGTACCGCTATGTCGTTGAGTGAATCAAGATCACCTTTATTACCAAACTTGATTACCGCCTTATGAACATTCTGTTGGAGATTTGTAAGACGAGCAGAGGTTTCAGGATCGCTGGCATATTTGCTCCCGAGAGTAAGAAACTGCTGCTTCATTTTTGAAAGGCATTTCTTTATGATGTTCAGGACATGACTATTTAATTGTTTGCTCTGTAGTGTAATTACGTCATCCATCAGGTGGCTCTCCGTTTGTGCGTCTCTACTTTTTTTACGTCAATGTTTCGGCGCAAAGTTACTTTGCTGACAGGCTTAAACAGCATTTCCATTAATGTTGTATCTGGCAGCATTTCACTTTCTGGTACAGAAATTGGTATCTGGCCGACTATCTTCCTTCCATCCTGAAGTCGGGCAACGATATGTAAGTTCGGTACCTGTCCGAGTAGCTCTTTAGGAATGGATTCTTCCAGGCTGGTGGACTTTCTTTCTGATATCGAACCAGAGAAGTTATTATGCGGTACGTTCGTCCCGGTTCCGGTCGTATAGGTCACTTGATTTGTGTTAATTGCACTTTTCCCAAAGTTGTCGATGACAAGAGTCTGCGTAGGAAGGTCATTGACACGAAGGCTGATAAAGTTGTTGCAAAGGCCGGTGATCCTGTTTGCTGTTTCAACATTAGCGGCGGCAATGAAGTCAGAAATGGTCTGGGTACAGACAAACAAAGCAATTTTTGCCGCACGACCTTGAGCAAGCAGGTTAATCATGGACGTATTGATTGCAGAATGAGATTCGTCGATAAAAAAACTTATCCGCGAGTGTTTGGACATATTGCCATCAACTGCGTTATAGCGGCGGCCAGCACATGCTGTCAGATCAGATGTGACCAGCTGAGAAATAGCACGGGCTGATTCTGGGTCTGAAAGGCCGTCGAGCGAGATATATAACACTCCACCGGAATTGAACATCCCCTCACTGTTAATGACCTTAATGTTGTTTTTAGCAGTCTCCGAGGGAGAGAGTAAGTCATCAAGCGGACTTTCAGTCAGACGTTTAAAAAGAGGCATAATCGACGCTGTCATCTTCGCAAAGTGTGAAGGGTCCCATGTGGCGTATTTATTCAATTCTTCTAGCGTCGTTAAGCCGTAGATTCTTTCTTCATTTGGATAATTCAGGAAATGGATGTCATACCATTCTTTCAGATACTTAAAGCGGTCAACTACGCTGTCGGTTGGCTCGTATTTAACTTTGTTGATCCATTCCGCGGCCCCGTAGACTTTGGCATAGACACTTTCCATTGCCTTAATAGCAATATTTACGAGAGCAGCTTGACTACTCATGTTCCGGTATATTGACCGAATAGATGGCTTCTCCCCGGACAGGCGCGTACCCATAATAATTGAGGATACTAAAGCTTCTCCATATCGAACAAAAGGATCAGACTCACCTGGAGTTGAGATGAGACTCATCAGACGACTTGTCAGGTCCGTATCGTTGACATAGTTATGGCAAACATCGATTGCTACTGATAGAGATGGCTGACCTGGGTGAAAGTGATAGAAGGGAATCCCGAGATCCTCACATTCTTTTTTCAAGCCTTTTTGCCAGTCAGCATCGTTTTTAGGGTCAATGACTACCACAACGTGTCCAAGATGAAGCATGCTGGAGCTGAGCAAGCGAAGCAGAACCGTCTTTCCGGTACCAACGTTGCCGGTGATCAATGTATGCCCAAACCAGTTATCTTCAGTTACGAAGAGTGGTAGGCGTGTATCGACACCAAAAATGGCATTATTTCCACCCATTTTACGGGCCAGTGCATCAAAATGACGGGTAATTGGCCTCAGTGGAAACGGAAGGGCTATTTCCTGTTTGTTACTGGACAGGTTATTAACCTGATAGGCGCGTTCGGCGTGTTCCGGACCCCATTCATATCCGTCGCATAGGTATGTTTTACGCCCCGGGAGGCTTTTATTCTTTGCCTGAGCTTTTGCCTCAAGTGCTCTGTATTTTCTTTCATCAGAAAACAATTCGCAGTGATTAATATCTCTTAGCTCTTCCAGTGCAACGAACTGAAATTCTCGCTGGAAAATCCGCCAGTGGGCACGAAAATAGGGGATAGCACTAATTATCCGGTAGATAGCTAGAAGAAATATCAGACCAGTGATGAATAGAACAATGGGGGCTATGTTCATACCATCAGCGCTATACCCGTAGAAAAGGGTGTATGTACCGGCAAACAACAAAATAGCTGCACTTCGAAATTCCAGTACCGGCCTGTACAGGTTTTCCTGGGCATGTAGATTTGTACGTTTTGGCAGTGCCATATTTGTTCCCTAACGTAATTGAGCAAGAATAGGTGATAGATTGATGTTATTTGCTTCGCCAGCCTGCAAAAGATCATGGATGTTGATAGCGTAGCATTTGGCTTTGTAATTGCCTTTGGATAAGGTATATATCGATAGTTGCTGCAAGGTTTGGTTAAACTCATTCTTATTGAAGGAGTTAGGGAACTGCAACTTTTGAAAAAGAGATTTGGCAATGAATAGACGGTCATCCACGATGAAAAGGTAATTATCAGGGAACTTGGCTCCTTTATTTTGAGCGCCGATTAACTCGTTTATGGTATTAATTGCATTAGCAATAGTGGAATAATGCTCTGGAGTTGCGGTGTTAACTTCGGTCAACAACTCAATTGTGTAACTTTCACTCTTAACTGGCTTATTTGTTTTTGACTTAATAGGCAAAGCAGGATGTGGTCCAGACGAGTCCTTATTTCTGCCTTCAGTCCGGGATGCTCTGTCAGGAGAAGTTACGGGTGATGTATTTATCGGGCCAAACAAGGTCATGAAGTCAGCATGGTACTGTTCGGTATCAAAGTTATTTTGGGCATGCTGATAATATTCATCATCAACTGGAGGGGTATTATTAAGAATACCCTCCGGGATTGAGATCTTGAGAGAAGGCATTTCAGTTGAGTAATGCTCATAAGGAAGAGGCAGACTTTCCCTGATAACAGTATCTTTTGCGTAATCTCCATCTGAGGACTCGACAGGGATCGTGTTATATAGCGGACTGTCCAATAGTGACTGAATAGTTGTTTCCTGGATATTCACTGTTGCAGTTAGCTGATAGCCAGCGGACTTGGTACCAAGGGCGCTCAGTCGGTTCCCACTCTCGTCTGGTACAACCCACTCTGTCTCAAGTGAGCCATCTCTGTCCGTTGTATCAAATAGCTCAGTGCTTGCAGGCATGTTTTCTTCAAGGTCTGGCAACAGGGACTTGAGACAGGATACTGAGACATAAGGGATACCGTCAGCAACATATAACCCGCCATCTGGTAATTTCCCGGACGTTAACAACTTCTCCAATTTTTTAAGCAGTTCCCTATTGCCAGAAATAAGAGTCGGGTCATCGTTCTCTGGGGCAATATTGCTAGTGGTTTGCACTGTAATAGGGCTTTGTGTATCTTCGGGGTCTTTATTTGAACCAGCAATTTGCTTATCGACGGTCTCGCTAACTTTGATAACTGCTTCACGTTTGGGTATAGATCGCAGGAATTCAGTCCGATTACCGGAATCGTCGACCAGTAAGAAATCTCTGTTCTCATTAACAGAGAAAATGCCTGGTACAGAATCTGGAATAATGTAGGAGTCGAAAAGTAAACCCACCCATTTAAGCTTTAATAGATTGTACCATTGGGTATTGGCAATACCTTGTTTAAACAGGTCCTTGATATCACCTTCATGAAAATTACCAGGCATGAAGAAATGAACAACTCTGGATTCGCTGTACGGTTCCACATAGCCACGCCGAATCAGTGCGTCAACCAATGCAGTGCTACCGATATTCCCTGAGGGAAAGTTGAAATCAATCTTCTGAAACTCTTTGAGTGCAAAGTCAATGAATGCTGTTTCGTTTAGATAAACCTCACCGCTAATAAGTATGATATGCATCGCTTTATTGTTGTTGTAATTATTAATGCCAAGTTCGCGGAAGTTTTCTCTAATCGCGCTTAAAGCACGGGTAGCTGCATCAGTTGATCGTATACCGAGAATTGGGTTGCGAATCAGGTTGAGATCAGTCCCTGTTGAGAAGTAATCAGCTTTGCGAACACAATTAGATAGAAAGTCATTGGCTCGATTATAATTAATTAATGTGAACAACATGCGATCATATATTTGCTCTCGGCTGACAGAGCTAAGATAATTCAAACAGGTGCTGTTGAGTATCCTTTCAAGAAAAATACCTGAGCGGACAACATGTTGGTTGGCTTCCCTGCTACGCCATAATACCTCATAGTTCTCAACACTCTCATATTTCGCCCAGTCCATAAGGCTTTGTAATAAGGGATTCCATGTTGTTCTGTTTTGATCACTTATATTAATAACGTCAACGTCAAAAACTTTTCCGACATCATGGACTAAGCCACAAATGAAGGCTGCATATAAATATCTTTTTTTCCGGTCGACCTCTTCATCTTGATATCCTATTGGGGAAAGTTCAGTTTCATAGGCATTAATAAGAGCCATTAAACCGACATCCAGACTATGAGAGAAAAGTCCTCCAATGCCATTGTGATGATGATTCTCAGAAGCTGGCAATAAGTGGGTCCAGCGAATGAGTTCAACCATTGGACGGATCACAAGATTAGTAAATGTAAACGAATCCGGGTCATTAAGATTATCTGGCAATGACAATCTCATCTGAATCTGTTGCAGCTTATCCCTATAAATAGACAGTATTGCCAGTTCATTGAATACAGATATCCCTCGAGGGCGGGAGGGGCACTCTATGAACTTCAGCACTTCCTTGTTTGGCTTGTGAGGAATATCGAATGTCGTCAATCTTTTTATATGCGTGGGATGTGCGACTTCGTTTTCTTCAGAGAAGTTATCGATATTGATCCTTCGCCCGAAGATACCTGCTAGCAGCTTTGAGATGAATGTTAAGTTCATAGATCCCCTGCTACTAAGAAGCCTTTAATTCAGCATCAATATATTGCTGTATACTTTTATACTGTTTAATTTTTGTGAGAAATTCTTCAGCTTGATATTTGCCTTTAATTCTGTTTCGCACATTAAGGGTGCGACTGATTGCATCAATACCGACACGGAGATCAGCTAATAAATGGCTATGCGCGTTGTGATAGTCCAGCGTTCCAATTAAGCCGTACAGATGCTGAACATATAGCCGCTCAATGATTTTATTAATACGGAATATGTGTTGAATTAGTTGTCCGGTATTGTAATGGTTATACAGTATTGTCACTGGGGCATAGGATTGTGGCGTGTAATTTGCAATTTGAAAAAATTCATCTTTTGGTTTTTTATCAATGCTTTCAATGACGCGTTCGGCTGAGTCCGCGACATTCTTACGTTCGGCAAGTAAGGTATCGAACCAGTTTTGAATTTTGGTCAGGGAATTAACATCGTTATTCGTAGTGACCGTGCGAAACAGATTATAAATAGCGGTGCTATTCGATGTCAGTGATTTAAGGATTTGGTCGTCACCTGCGTGAATATAATTATTAAATACAAGAGTGGCAGGTAAAAGCTGTACGCTTATCATACCTGGATCTTTGCTGCTATCGCGAAATCGCGGTGTACGGGTTTTAACTTCAACGATCTGTTCAACTTCGGACATATAGACTCCTGCGTTTAACTGTATTTACGGATTTTACGTGCCAGCGTTACGTTGTGTGCGTGTAAGCACTCCAGCGTTTCACGTAGAGGGCTTAATCGGCCTTCGAATTCTTTTATTAAAAGCCACTCCCAGTCTTTATGTTTTGGAAAGCAGCTAATAGAGTAGGCCCCTCTTTTTGTTGTACTTACACGCAGAGACATTCGTAGGCACGGTACGCCTTTTAATCGTGGAGCATAATCATTCCAAGTGATGGTTTGTTTCTTTCCATCACCGACGACCGTAACCTTTGGTGCATAACGACCAAGATTTTTATTCTTACCTCCACTTCCTTGAGATTCTTGTAAGAACTTTTTATTTTTGGCCTGAAAGATTTTCCAGTATTCATTACAGATGGCGTTAGCCTCCTCAACGAGGCGGTCAATTCCACGCTGCGTCTCTTTTCGGCTCGTCTTAAGTGTCTCAATGAGTATTTCTTTCATAATTCTCCCTTTTCCGATTACTGTACATGACGCCTTCTGAAGAGTGGTTCATTTAAGGGGGGCATTTTTCACTACATGTGCGCCTGATTTTTTAATCCACACCTGCTTACCATTCCCGGTGTGCAGCTGCTGAAGTCAATGCGGAACAATTCTCGAATGGCCGACGGCTGTCCGCCTGGTGCGGTCTGGTTCCACGGCAACACAGCTCAGGCGGTAAAGTTCGGTTATCTTTTCCTGTATAAACCGGATTCACTGACCTAAAACAACAGACACTTTACCGGGTTTGCAAACACTGATGAGAAAACGGCTACTGTCCCTGAATAGCCTAGTCTTGACCAAGGTAGTGATATACCTATGTAGTGATAAGGAAACAGGGAGCGAATGACATCATGGCGCGGGCAAATTAGTCCAATATAATGCCGAATATATGGTTGCAAACTGTATCAATTCAATTCTTGCATCACATGGGACGTCCATATATGGTTTCTACAAATCTCTTTTATCGCACTTATGTTGGAAAAGTGTGGTAAGAAAATTTGTTCCTTATCACACTATTGGGATAAAAGTGCGACAAGGAATGCTTTGCCTTGTAACATTTTCTACATATAAGTGCGACAAGGTAACTTTGTTCGTATGGCACTTTTTGTTAAAAGTGAAACAAAGGGATTGTTTCAAATGGCTCATAGCTCTTAAGAATGTCTAACATCTGGATAAAAAAAGTATTACATGATTAAGCCCACGCGAAAGTAACTTTTTTCTTACTACTTGGATGAACTTAGTATTCGTTTTTAGGGCATTGCAAAGTTAAATAAGAAGCAACTCTCTGAATGATTAAAGGCGAGACAATTTATATCCAGAGGAGGATAGGCTGTGCTTAACAACTCGCAGCAGGTGTTACAGCAGACACTCAACCGCGTATTTCAAGGCGAGATTACAATAATCAGGGCTTATCATCGCCTTTTGAGCGGACTACCTATGGTAGGTTCAGTAAGTTATATTGCAGGTAATCAGCTCTTAACTCACAGATTGTTTACACCCGGCTATAAAATAGCTATTGATACAGCTCATAAAGCAGGGGGACGCCTTGGGAGTTTACTTATCCCTCGTTTTCGTAATAATGAAGTGAGTTGGGAAAAGTTTTTCACTGCAATTCTACAATATGATCTAAATAATTTTCCTGAAGGCGATCCGGAGGAGTTTCACTCATCGTTGTATAAAGACGGCGAGGAGGTTGACCTAGTGAATGGTACGAAAGGTCTTTATCGTCCGCATCATCTACTGAATTTTCGCGAGCGTATAATTGATGCGCAGTTTGACTATATAATTGAATTGATCTCGGTTGCCAGACTGTTTCCAGAATTTATAAGCCTTTATCTTGGTTTAAAACCGGAAATCGTACAGGATATTCAGGAATTGAGTGCATCATCACTGAAGCACATAAAGAATGCTGTATTATTCCCTCGGGTAATAAACTTTAAATCAGATAGTTTTGGAGAGAGTTCCGCATCACCTCGTAAGGCCAGTGCATGGGCATTTGAAGTTCTTGCAGACGTTAAGCGAGGCCATGTTAAAAATGAACTGATCGAACTACTCAGGTATGACACTCAGTTTACTAATGTCAGACAGGATATTGTTTCACACCTGAATTCCAATTTATTCGCGAGGGATTACGATGAAGTACACGACTGATAAAGCTACGGCTTTATTACGGGCTAGTGAAACAAGGGAGCAAGGAGCCAGTAAGCATACTATAAGAATACTTCATGGCAGGAATATTGCAGAAGAGCTTGAATATGAAAACGTTAGAACGACGAAAAGAGGGATTCGTAGCTGGTTAAAAAAACCAGAGCACAAACGTGTAACCACAATAATTGTTGACGTAGCTATAAATTATTATGGTTTTGATCCTCTGAATTCCGAAGTATCCATACGTAAGATGGATTTCAATAGCTTCATGCAACTTCTTTCTGCTATCGGTTACGATACGTACATGATTCATCTAAATAAGATTGTTGAAGTCCTGATTGATCTGAAGGATATTGATGATCTGGACAGTTGCATTAAATGTAATAGACCTTATGTTGTACCTTTATCCAATGATACCCATTGCCCTCGCTGCCGAGCTGCATCTTATAATTCAGCTCTGTTGAGATACTCTTCCTCCGAACTGGATTACACCGAAGTATAAGAAAAAAGTTCACTTAAGGTAAATTTATTGTACCTTGAAAAGTCTCATGTTATTCATCCTTTAACATAATTAATATTTTCCTTGGTTGTTGTATGGGATTAATAAACGGCAATGCATTTGCACGTTTACTTCATCATTAATTTATTAGCTTTGGGTTATCTATCGGTACATTTACACTCTTTTTAGGCGTTCTGTTAACCTTTTACCTTCTTTTGAGCCTTTCTGCTGGCTGCGGTTCTAGTTTGAGCTTCAGGTTTCCTGTGAAATAGCCAGTTTAAATGCAGGGGAGGTCGGGAGCTCTATGTCATCATATTCATACTCAATACAGGAGTAGTGTATGAACATGCGTAACAGTCTTCCTGCGATCACTTTACTGATAAGCACTGTGTTGCCATACGGTGTATCAGCTCAGACCGACCAGCAAAAAATTGACGGCACTCCTTTTATTTCAGGACAGGCTTTTAAGAAAGGGTTCTTCTGGTACGACGATCCCAAAAAGAAGGCAGAGGCGGAATTAGCTCAGCAACAAACCCCGCCTCCTTCTGAGACACCTGCGGAGACACAAAAACTAGAATTAAATTCTCAGTGGCTTAAAGAAAATATGCCGTCTTTACTGAAAAGCGCGATGGATAATCCGACCATGGAAAACTTGTCTCGCTATTACACGGCGCAACGACTGATGCTTGATATTAGTACCCGCTTTTCTGATAAATCAAAAGAGTACTTTTTAAAGAATCCTATGATGTCTGAAAAGCGCCGTCAGCCGGTAGAAAAAGTAGCTTTGGATTCCCATCGTGTGGTCGTAGAACAAAACCAGCAAGAGGTTATGAAAACGGTCTTTGAACGATCAGGTCTATTTTTCTTTTTCCAGAGTACCTGTCAGTTCTGCCATGAAGAAAGCCAGATCCTTTCATTTATGGAAAAATATTACTCAGTAGATATTCTTCCAATTAGCTTGGATGGCATGCCTCTCCATAACGGCCTTTTCCAGAACTTCAGCGTACCCAACGCTGCCCTTATTGAGCAATTTAAGATTCGAGAAGTCCCAACAATATATTTGGTTTCTAAAGACGGAAAATCTGCACAACGAATCAGTGAAGGTATGATTTCCGCCGAGGAGCTGAAAAATACGATTCTTCTCGCTGCTCGTGGAATGAACATCATTGATGATGCTACGTTCCAGTTAACCCTTGATATTAAACGTCAGTATACCATCGGTGACAGTGGTGTGCTTACCGTCGATAAAAAGACTTTTGATGAAGATCCATATCTGCTTCAGAAAGTTATGGATGAGAAACTCCAAGACTACGATATGCCGACAGCTGATCCTATTCACTTGATTACGGGTAGCAATATTTCTGGAGGTGGTTATGGTCAGTAAACAAAGTTCGGCACCTCGGCTAAAGTTACTTTTCCAGGCTATTATTCTTACTTTTGGAATAAGCCTTAATGCTAACGCAGATAATGCGATGCGCAATATCTTTAACGGGATGCTAGCAAAAACTGATCCACAAAGCTTTACAACTGCAACGCGGGTTGGCGCGGTTGGAGGATCGTTTTCCTATCGTCAAGTCAACGTGAATACGAACCTTGTTTCAATGTCTTTTCCAAAGGCTTCGGTTGGTTGTAACGGTATCGATGTTTTCCTCGGGTCCTTCAGTATGATCAATGGCGACCAGCTGGTTCAGGTTGCCCGAGGTATTGCGCAAGGTGCGGCTATTTATGCCTTTAATGTTGCTATTTCAGCTATTTGTGCCGACTGTGCAGCAACCATTAATGATATCCAGAACAAACTTCAGGCACTGAATAAGTTCGCCAAGGACAGCTGTAACGCAACTTATTCATTTCTAACCGAGAATGTTGGTACTCCCGAATCTTTTTCAAATTCTGTGGGAAGTGGCCCGGCATCTGTACTCAACTCCATTAATGGCCTTATTCCTGATTTCGGTGCATCCCAGACCAGTAATCCTTCGAAAATGACCAGTCAGGCGAAAGCCAAAAACCCAGAAGAATTTATTGAGAAGTTCAGCGGAAACATTCTGTATATGGGGTTCATGAGCATCGATAACGGTACGCTAGACATTGGGGGTGTCACTGAATTATCTGGTTATCGACTGGCAGAACAGTTGATGTCGCTTGTTGGTACAGTGATTGTTAATTGGGACATGAAAGGTGAGAAATCAGGTACTGAGGTCCGTCCACCAACAATGAACGTAACGGATTATATCTACGGACCAACAAATGGCACTGCAATCAAGATGTTGAAGTGTGCCCCTGCACCTGATCCGAAAACTGAGCGTAAAGCTCAGTGCCTTACTATGACAGAAACAACGGATGGAAGCTTTAAAGGACTTCAGCAAACAATGGAAGAGCTCTTACTCAATGTCCAGTCCAAGGTGCTAAATAACCAGCCAATAAGTGACGATGAGGCAAGGATGATTAACCTGATCGGGCTTTCGAACATCATCCCGACCCTGAACACGCTTTCTGCTACGGAGGGGTATAGATATATTCAGGATATCAGTACATATGCCGCGACTTCTCTCGTTATAAACATGTTCCGTCAAGTGACCTCCAAGCTTACCAATATGTCTGTTTCAAATGAGGCATTATCAGCCAGAAATGAGGATATCAAGCGCCTGGTGGATAAGTTAAATGAGCAGACAAAAGCTGCCTATGAATTAACGCAGGGACAAACTTCGACCTCTAAATCTTTAATCGGTTACTGGGATGAAGCGAGGATCAAATCTATGTTACAACGCGACGCCGGTTACCGTGGATAGGGGGGCGTAGGGCTATGGACTTTAATATCTATACCCTAGGTGACATTGATTTTGTCTGGTCTGCGTTCAACGGTATTGCCCTGATTTTTTCCAAATACCGCGGTGTCCGAGAGTTCATGACCACGGCAGCAGTGCTTGCTGGGCTTCATTTGTTTTATAAAAGTTACTTATGGCTGCTGAATCCGCTTAAAAATGAGATTCCGGTATTTAACTTTATCCTAGGGCTTATCGTTTTTTCAATTGCGGTGATGCGGGTAGATGTCACTATCGAGTCTGTAAAATCAGGTGAAGTACGAGCTGTAAATGATGTGCCGATCCTGATAGCAGCTACAGCTACACTTACAACGAACCTTTCTCAGGGACTTTTACGGGATTACAAGACCGCATTTGACCCGCTTGCACCACCTGATCTTGCGTCGACAACACTTAATGACGATCTGACGCTTGGTCCAATGATTAAGTTCGTCAAGTTTATCCAGTGGGGGGGGGACTCACAGGGTTACTGTAGTCTTTTTCCATCACCATCATCCAAAATTGGTAATCTGAATTTATGCCTTACCGTACAGTCAGTATCTCTTAACTGCCTTAAAGCGACACAAAACTCAACAGCATCGATAGCTGGTAAGGAAAACATTTTCAACGATATTTTTTCGACTGATATCAGCGATTCAATGTCTAAAATTACCGCTGCTGTCAGCAGCGGAATGCGGAATGCTTCAGCTCAGCTGGTGGGTACTAATGGCAGTATTTCGAAGCCATGTTCGGAAGTGTGGGCAGATGTGCTGGCTATCAAGGATCGGCCTGAGTCCCAGAACTTGATGCGCACAATCGGACAAGTAAACGGAATCCTGAGTCCAGATGATGCTACAGGCTATGGTGGTGATGCTGACTTCACCAGCACGTTGAAAGCGGCGAACGGGCTTTACGGCAAAGCGATTCAGGCCCATGACGCAATGACGAACCTTTTTGTCCTGAATAATCTTCAAAAAGGTACACAGCAATACCAGACGGCTCTTGGTCTGGCGACTGAAATGCAGCTCTTTGAGGCTTCGATTAAGCGAGCGAATAACATGGCATCGCAAGGGCAGCTCTGGCAACATCTTTCAGGTGCTGCTATCTCGTTCCTGGAAATGTTTGCTTATATGGTGGCACCATTCTCATTGTTGATGCTAATTGCTCTGGGTGGTAATGGTGTAGCCGCTGCGGCCAAGTATCTGCAACTCGTCGTTTTTGTGAATATGTGGCCGATTACCGCAGTGATGGTAAATGCATATGTTAAAAAGGTTGTCACAGCTGATTTGGATACCTGGACAACACTAAATGCCAGCAATAACGCTGTTACATGGAGTGGACTCGCTGGTGTCGCTGAAACTTACAGTTCGTATCTTTCAGTCGCGTCGGCCCTTTACGCACTGATCCCTGTTCTGACGTTGTTCGTGATGACACAGAGCATTCATCCGATGATGTCTGCGACGAAGGGTATTACCCCTGATGCGCCTATCAATAACTCACATCTGACACCACAGGTATGGACTGCACCTGATGCAGGAAAAACAAGTTTCGGTGATGTAAGCCACACATCAGCTGTTTCAACCGGTCAGGGGTTATATCAGGGAGGGTTTAACAACTCGAATCTGCCACGTATTGGTGAGTGGAATGTAGGTAGCCAGATCTCTGACAGTATGGGGCATGGTGCGGCTTCACAGCTAAGTAATATGCGATCCAGTCAGCAGTCTTTTAGTCGATCGTTGAACAACGCAACAGAGCTTGCAAAAACCGGTGCTCATAATGACCAATATTCCCAGCAATTAGCGCAGACAATTGCTCTTTCCGACAAATTGTCCTCTACGATGGCTAACAGTTTGGCTAAGTCCACTGGTATGAGTTTCAGTACAGGGAAAACCAGAGCTCAATCGTTCCTGCTGACTGGTGGAGCCAGTGGTCTTTTTAGAATAGGTACGCCTAGTGGCTCCCCTGTTAATGTGTCAGGAGGTGTAGACGGTAGTTTTACAGCTTCGGCGGTTCAGAGCAATAACGTGTCCGAATCGATGAATAAGATTTTGAACGGCGCATATCAGGATGCGATATCGACCGACCTAGCAACTGCACAGGAGCTGCGTAAAGGCTTAACCAGTTTGAGTTCAGACACATTTGGTACAAATTCTTCGGTAAAAGACGCATTTAGCCAGGTTCAACAAGACGCTCGGTCAGTATTGAGTAGCGCATCAACGACGGTTACAACTGATGGTAAACAAGGCAGTTCAAATGGAATGCAATTTTCTCAAACTGTCAACCTGGATGCAGTTAGTGACTCCATTAAAGGTACCGTGAATGAAGATTCTGTACGTACCTTTGCCCGTGCAAATGGTTTAAATGAAGATGCATTCACAGGTAAATATAATTCATATCTCGATATGTTTCGAAACAGCAATACTTTGGGGGAGAGTATCAACCGTCGTGACGCACTCGTTTCAGCCGTGCGCGATGAAAGTAACGCAAAAATCAGGCTTGATGCTGAAGAAACTCAGGAACATAACATGCAGGATATGCGTGATACTTCAGCCTTGTTGAAAAGCCTCACATCTACGTTTGGGGCTAACAATCAACAGCTTAACCCTGTTATCAATCAGCTGGATTCGATTACAGGCGGCAAATCTGCGGGCAATTATGTAGTTGAACAACAAGGTAAATTGGGTAGACCTGATACATCTGGAGTCATGTCGGCAAATCAGATTAATGCTGCTGGTAATCAGGTGGCCGGGAATGTTAACGCGCACCAGAGGCAACAAGATAAGACGGCAAACAAAAATCCGGATGGCACTGTTGCAGGAATTAAAGTGGCTGATCTTAATGATGAAATTGCAAGGGGAGTATATAACGGCAGGGCCAATCAAAACAGAGCTGCAGTGGTGTCTCAGGATGAACAGAACGCAATACAAAAAATTGATGATACAAGTAAACCATTTACGAAGAGAGGCGCCGAAACTCTTACAGCGATAGAACAGGCTGTAACCGACAATCTGCGTAAAACAGACGTGTTTCTGGATGCTGTTACCGGGGCTAAGCCTGCCGCAGTTCTCAGCGGAGCAGTAAAAAATGCTCAGTATGAGATGAACACCGACCGAAATTTCGAGTCAGCTGATTCATATATTGAACGGGTGAATCAGTCAAATAAGAGTAATAAAGAGAAGGGGCAGAATTTGGTTGCTCAGGCTGCATTCACACTTGGAGTTATGGAACGTTCTGGCCCAGGTAGTGCTGATTCAGGTCATGATTCCAAGGAGCAGGTAGAGATGTTAAGACAGGAAGCCAGAAAATATGGCGTTGACGCAAGTTATGATGATTTAAGACGGATACACATGCAATCTTCACGTTATAATAATGGTCACGCCAGCGTAGACGATGTAGTCAAGGCTACATACCCGGATGGCAGTAATCACAGTGATAATAGCGACAGGAGTTACCTGAGGCAGAGCTATGTTATTGGAACACCTGTACCGACGGAAATTGATGATCAGGGTGGAAAACAAATCAGACAAAATGACATATCGGGTAATAGCGCACTCGGTGTCGCTAAAGGGGTTACATATTATGTCGACGATGGTGTTCAAAACGTACTTGGGAAGCTGGGGCTCGGGATGATAGGAGATGGCGCGAGGCATATTGGTCGGTTCACGGGCTCATCAAATTCAGCTGCGGATACTTTAAACCTCAATGCGATGTCCACGTCGTTGACCGGTAATATAGGCCAACTTGCTAAAATTAATGCTACGATTAATGCTACGAAAGATAATATGGGTTTTTCAGCTGATAGTATGCAGCCTTATGAAAATGCGAAACAAACCAATCTCAGCAACATCAAAACAACATTAAGTGAAGATCCCCATTACGGGCCAGAAGTGGCCGATAAGTTCTCAACATTCTATTCATCCCTTCCCAATAACATTGGACAGGAAGATGCCAAAGACCGTATGGAACAGTTCCTTAATGAGAACAAGAAAAAATAGGCAAAATTAATAAAAATCCACACTTAGGTGCTGAGGTCTCCAGAAAAAATGAGAAACAGGCATAACGTTATGTGATCTACTAATTGTGCCAACAATTTCAGTGAGATCACTACTATACCCAATAGATTTCAAGTTGCAGTGCGGCGGCAAGTGAACGCATCCCCAGGAGCATAGATAACGATGTGACTGGGGTAAGTGAACGCAGCCAACAAAGCAGCAGCTTGAAAGATGAAGGGTATATATCTGTTCATAATTTTGCCCGGGATGCCTTAGCGCCGTTTCATAAATACCGGCGTTGTCAACGCAGTGCTACTCAACGGCGCATTGTTGATGCTGACCCGTATCGGGTACTTTCTGCCCGAGTGGGCTCAGATTAAAAAAATTAAATGCGTCGATCGTTTTCTGGGGAAGGCGTCACTTCATGAATCAACCTGTTCTTTGGTCTCGTTTTTATTTTACAGACTTGTATGGTGATACTTGACGTTGTGAAACAGTACACGGAGCTAACACCCCGGAGAAACTTTCCCCCACCTTGTGTCGGCGGGAGTCCCCTTTCGAAGGAAAAGATGGGAGCTTATCGGTCGTGTCCGGCGCCAGTTACAAAAAACTGGCGATTCTTGACACTATTTATTTAATATTAAAGCAGAAAGACATCCTCATATTAAAGCTGGTAATCGGCCTGAATATCTGTGGTCTGGTATGCTCCGTGCTGAGTATGCCCATTGTAACTGGTCCAGGGCTGGGTCCACTGATAAAGCTCATGCATGCCATTTCGTTGTTGAATTCTGCGATTGTATCGTTCCATGAATTTAAAAATGTATACAGCTCTGACTTTCGGCGTTTTACTATTGTAGTCACCGATACCCTCAAAAACATTTCCCTTGCGATCAACTATCTTGCGATAGAGCCACCATGTTCCTACCCAAAAATTTGCACAAGCATCATAGGCAAGGACTTTCCATGTTACCTTGGGGAAGTGTTCCCGGATCTCCGGTAAGTTTGAAGAGTTGATCTGCATTGGTCCGATATCATAGCTGCCATTAGTGTTGTGAACGAAAGAACCAACCTTTCCCCCTTCGTTATCAAATAATGTGAACACCAGCTCTGGATCGATGCCAAAAAAGTTTGCGGCATCACTGACACACTGGTTTCTGATTTCGACAGGGACTGCAATGGGTATTGGCCTTTCATGTTCTGCTGGTGGGGTAAACATAATCGTGATTCCGGTGTTATCAACTTGCTTTTATTGTCCTTCATTCCTGTTCTGAGTCTGTCTACTTAACCCCGTTACTTTCTGTTTTAAGTGAACAAGGTGGTCTGAATGTGTTTGGTACTATAAGCGGACAAAACAAATGGGGGTGTTGATGAAACGGAAACTATTAGCTCTGACTGTAACCCTGAGTGCCGTGACGGTATTAACCGGAACAGGTTCAGTCTTAGCTGAAGTTAAAAATCCTGGCACAGAGTTGTCTGTTGAAGTCAGGGAAAAATTAACGAGTGTAGGGTTGTCAATACAACATATTGAACCTTCACCATTGAAAGGCATTTTCACGGTTGTATCAAAAGAGGGGGTGAGTTACGTCGACAGTACCGGCAATTATATCTTTACAGGCAGTCTGTTCCGTGTAAACGGTAAAAAAGTCGAAAATACGACCGAGCAGACTGTTCTCAATGGAGTGAGAAATTTCGCTGTAAACACACGGACAATTACCTATAAGTCACCGAAAGAAAAATATGTGTTGGGTATATTCACTGATATAACTTGCGGATTTTGTCAGAGACTTCACCATGACATTAATGATTACCTTAATGCAGGCATTACCATTAAGTATCTTGCATTCCCCCGGGCCGGTGTGAATTCCGTCGTTGCAGATAATATGGCGAAAATCTGGTGTGCCACAGATCCTTCAAAATCGTTAACTCAGGCAATGAACGACGCCAGACTGCCTGACGGGCGGCCTATAGCTGAATGTCAGGAGCTTATAAGATCGCACTACCAGATAGCATCAACCATCCCTTTACAGGGTACTCCCACGATGGTGACGTTGAGTGGTAAACCTCAGTTATTTACTGGATGGGTAAGTCCTGAAAATCTTGTTAAGAAGATGAGTGATTGAGAAAGTTACTTTGTAGTTTGATGACTGACAAATGGATTACCTTAATGAAACATACAATCTTAATCACGGTATTGTTATTATCGGTTTCCGCTCTGCAAATTATATTAATGGTGCATATCCGGCGCAGGCATCACTTGCCAGGCAGAAGGTAAGTGATGATACAGCGAAGAAACTTAAAAGCTCTATGGCTGAACGTAAGGATGGATCATGTCAAAGTTGCATCGCTGCTGTGAGCATATAAGTGGACTGCCTGGGACATGCTATCTGGACAGTCCGGCTATTCTTCTGGCCTACCATCTGACGTTCAAAAGATTTAGGTTATGTATGGCTCTCTGGTTTATCTGGATCGTTGCGAGCCTGATATGTGGCTTTGGCGAGTTGTTGCCAGTCCGATACTTGATTTTCTCATTACCCTGCCAATTTCTTGCAATAGGCATCATCCAGTTTCAGCTGAATGCACTGCATCCGGAAAAAAAGATGAGCAAAAATCTGCTCAGCAAAATACTCAAAAGTAATGAGGTGAGTGAGGATGAGAAAGCTCAGATTAGAAAGATTTTCATCAGTAAATCAGAACCCCTGAGAATGGGGGATTTGTACCGACTCCGAGACTTTAACCGACAAATACCGAAATAGTGCCGATGTTGTTACCATGGAACTACAGACCCGGCTTATAGGAATAAGTAGAATTGGTGGATTAAGTGACTCGGGAAGCCTAGGTGCTTTCATTATAATGAATCGGAAAACTCACCTAAGGTTCTATTACTCATTGAAAGGGTTAACATGAAGGCATTGTCATTTCTGAAGCCACTGACTGGCGTGGTCATTACTGCCATCATTGCCGCTGGTACAACAGTTTTTGTGACAAACCACTATTTCCAGACGAAGAATTATTCTGAAGATGAAATCGGGAAAATTGCTGCTAATTACCTGATTAAAAATCCGGACAATCTTCTAAAAGCAGGTAAGGCCCTTGAAGAGAATAATGCAAATGCGTTCATTGATCGGTTACTTCCCTATGCACCTGCGCTTTTTGACACCTCCGTTACGCCTAACTACGGCCCTGATAATGCTGATGTCGCGGTTATCGAATTCTTTGACTATCTCTGCCATTATTGCCAGCAGGTAAGCTCTACCGTCGGGCAGGTGATCCAGCAGGTCCCCAACGTTAAGTATTTCTTCAAAGAGTTCCCTATTTTTGCCTCCGCTAAACCAGTTTCGGGTCAGTCTGCGGCTACCGGTTTACATGTCTACAAAAACTTCGGTTCTAAAGCATACCTTCGTTACCATAATAATTTGATGGTGACTACGGGTACGTTTGGCCGTGATAAACGAGTGTTCACGGAAAGTGATCTGAAAGTGGTCGTTGAAAAATCCGGCTTTAACCAGGCATTCAGCGACGATGAGAAAGAGAAATATGAACAGGTAATTACAGCCAATATGCAGTTGGGGGAACAGCTGGGCATTAACGGCACGCCTGGATTTATTGTCATGAACAAGAAAAATCCGACGGCGGCCACCACATCCTTTATTCCCGGGGCTACAGATATCAATACGCTTAAAGACGCGATCAATAAGGCTCGGGGCAATTGATCCATTACCCCGAGTAATCACAACCGGTGGGATTGGACTTGTCTGTGTGTGGTTATTACGTTTTAACAACTGCAAGCTCATCCCATCGTTTTGTTTACCATTTATATCACAAGCATCACAGGTGCGTCTTCCTGCGTGAAAAAGTGGCAGAGAAAGTTCTGGAAATGGGGGCTAAGGCTGGTGGCGAGATGTCACGAGCATCCCGCTAATGTTCGTCATGATTTTCACTATAAACTTTCCAGACAAATCGTTGACGAAAACCAGTCCGTGATAGTCGAGACGTTGAAATCATTAAATAGGTTAAAAAAAACCGTAGGTTGGCAAAACATATCGCAGAGGCTTCATGGTATAGCTTTGTGTCAAAATTGGAATACAAAGCAAAACAGAAAGGCATCCATCTGATCAAACTTGATCAGTGGTGCGCGAGTTCAAAAATGTGCTATTGCTGCGGTTATAAAATGCCAGAAATGCCGTTAAATGTGCGCTTTTGGCCATGTCCTGAGTGTGGTATTAAACATGACCGTTATCTATTACATAAGATATCAACGCGGCATTGAATATCAAACAGTAGGGCATAGACAAATTAAAGGCGGAAGAATTTATCGTTTCTGCCCACAGAGGCTTGTGTCAGACTCGTCAAGTTCGAGCAACAGCCTGAGAAGTGAGAAGCCTCGCCCGATAGGTAGAGCGGGGAGCAGTCACTCGGGTTCGCTTGCTATAATCTGATCAAATCATGGATAATTGATATACTATTCGGATATAGTCGTCTGTGAATTTGCCTTATTGATGTTTTAAAGTCATATCATATGGCATCAAAAACATCGGTTTAGGGTTCGTTAACAGCAGATTATCTTCTATTACAAAAGGCAACTACCACTATTGCTGGGCAGCTGATTGAGATAAAAGCAGTATTTTTATTGGCGTATACCGGGAGTCAACTAGCTACTTTTTCTGGAAAATTTCAGTTAATCGGTATGCCATTAATCTATTGATTATTATAAAAAGCGAGCGAGAAAAAATATGCAAACTATTGGTAACATGATTCATGGTCTGAGAAGAAGTGAACTGCTTGAAGTCCTTGATAATTCAAAATTTCCGGTTCAGCATCTCACCAATCCCTTTGCTCGAACTACAAAGGGGCTGTCACAACCTGTCATTTTTGATCTTGATGGGCTCCACATAACAATCACACCAATTGTCATATCTAAACACGATTGGGACCTCGCCCCAGCTGATACAATCATCATTGAAGTCATTATCCCACCCGTTGATGAGATTAAGCTGGTAAATGAAGATCAACTTCTCCGGGACAGCGGGATTGGGTTTATACAGCGTGTACCAGCTGGGATAACTATTCGTAGAACTGTGACTTTCGTAGGCGGAATTACGGTAGATAACCTGCTTTACCAGCTCCAGCTGCTATGTGTAAGCGCTTTGCATCTGCTTGGAGAAGAAAGTGAAGAGAGTGAGAAATATCAATAAAGTAGTGGTAGTGGCTGGAGGTGTACTGGTAGCCTGTCTTCTTGTTTGCTGGGGCTTGGGAAAGATATTTCATAAAGACGATCTAATAAACCTGACAGACAACAGACTACAGAAAGTCTCAAACTTCATATCATGTTCAGTTAATATCCCTTCACTTAATATTGCAGTGAAAGGAAAAGATTTAATCTCTATAAATGGTATTGATTCAAAAGTGATATCTATAAGCAATAATTATAGGAGTCATAATTCTAAACATATTAATTGTAATGGAAAAAAACTCTCCAATATTAAGGTTATTGAAACAGCATCTTATTCATTTTTGATGGGTAAGGATAATAAATCTATTTACATGGCAGATTTTAAAAATAAATTTAATGACGAAATGATTTCTGGTAGCTGGGTCTTTAATGCGGGATAAGGGCATGCAGACATCACAGCTTCAGTTCCCTGCTAAGGCACAAAATTAAGGTGTTCGTGTCTGGTTGTGCGATGGAACGGACGGTAAAAAAGGCTACAAATGGCACTCTGCAAGTGATGGACTCCTTATGACAACGGGTATTGTTCCGACTGAAACTGGGGCAACCTTCCAGCAGTTTCAGTACCGATTACCCGTCAATGAGATAGATAGTGTAAGGGTCGGTACATTCTTGTTGGGGGTCCTAACCTTGAAGATACCCTAGGTATCTTCAGAATCAATTATTACAACACGTCGGCTTGCTGAATCCAAACGACGAGGCACACAATTATAAAGATCACCACGGCACAAAAGTTAGCTTGGGTGTCGTGTTTTTTTGTACCTCTATACGTCGTCAGTGATTGATCTTTGTCGTTTAAAGTAACTGTAGAAATTCAGTACTGAATACTACAGGAAACTGTCATGAGAAAATCCGGAGTAAGCCTTGCTCTGTTGTTTTCGCTATTTGCACCGCCCAAGAACCTGCATGCTGAAGCAATCATGATTTCAGGTAAGCTCGAAGCTGAGTTACCCAAAATAAATTTTGCTAAAGATTCAGGTGATCTCGTTGCTTACGTGAACTCAACCACCATAACTGCTTCAGGGGACGGAACGGCTTGTAACGTCACAGTGGATAATCGCGCCACATCTACACTCGATAACCTAGTCTGTTTTTTTGAGTGGTTGCCTAACGCATACGGCATGACTGCTAACGGTTTCATACTATCAGGTATCCCCAACCAGGTCGGCGAAATGAAACTGCCGTACTTGGTTTCCTATTATTCAGGGCGTGAACGACAGAAAGTCGAGATTATACGCTCTGAATATACTGTCTCTACGGTTGCGCCTGTTAAACCGGTAATTACAGGTATGAAATCTTCAATCAACGGGCAGGTTCTTGAAGGATTTATCGTCGACTCATACATTAAAGATGAAGCCCTCAGAAACATCACTGTACAGATTCAACCACGTGATTTCATTCAGTATATTTCAGTTGGTAATGGTTCATCATGTGAGGTCCCGGTTGGTGGGGATAACTGCACGATAACGGTCGGAAGTGTACGGGTGAGTGACTCTGATGAATTGCAGGGTTCACGGAACATTACTGTTACAGTCAATTCAAAAAATAACTATTTCGTTCCACCGGAGACGCATAATCTTACTTTGCGTTGGGATTACCGCCCCCCGGTTGTTGACCATACATTATGGAATTTCACTGATGATGCCAGAACCATCGATGTTGGTGGTCAGAGCATTTACACTGGGCCGAAAACTGTTGCTGTTGCTGTCAAGGTTCCCCAACAGGGCACAACAGGGGAATGGTGGCTCCCAACCTCTATGACACTAACACTAATCCCTGATGGTGTTTTCAAACCAGTAACAAAAGTCACTCTTGATGATGGTACCGTTCTTGATTTTAATCAGACGTGGACGACGCCGACCAAACGTACTTTGCTGCCCGTAACCGGTCCGCAGTTGGTGAGGGATGAATATCTTTATATATTCGATGTCCAGGATCTGATTAGTGGATCTTACAGCGCAAGCTTTGCGGTTGAAAACAAAAGCGCAAACAAGTCTGTTTATGATGAGACTAATTCCAAGCTTATGCTCAGTGACTCACCGTCTCTTCTTGTTATTAAAGATGGGCAGGGATTGGGCAAGCGAGCTCCTGTTTATTTTCTGAATGAGGTCATCGTAGCGGCGTTCCAGGGGCAAGAAGGTATTGCGGATATCAAGTCTGCAACGATTGACAACAAAGTTGTGAAATTAATGCCGACCAGCCATAAAGGGATTTATTACCTGCCTGCCGGTGACGACCTCGCACTTAATGTAGATCATCAACTGACTCTGGTAGCAGAAAATATTTACGGTAAACAAACAACTCTGGAAACTACCTTTGAATATATGCCCATGGGCTTTACCCTTAAGAATCTGGAAAAGGGAACAAAATTGTATTCACGAGTTCGCCAATACACGGATTTGATGTCTCAGACCTCTGGGACAAACTGCACTTTGTTTACAACCAAGGAAAATGCTGATGAATATCTGAAATGGGTGGGTAATAACCCAAATATCATTGCTTGTTACCCACAGTGGAACAATGTCCCAGATGGACTTGAGTTTTACTTTAAAGGGCGTACCCCTGGCTTGAGTGGATTCTTCAATGTAACCGGTGAAAACCTTCTGGATTACTACGTTTATATGACGAATGCCAGAGGTTCCAGGGCTGTGGCGGTGCGTAACCGTTTCAAGCTGAATGCAGAACTCCCATATGACCCGGTTATTACATACAAAAAGAGTAAGACTATTGCAGGCATTAATCCTAATACGGCGCTCGTGTACACATCTGGGGGGGAAGCTGCTCGTATCGTTGCGAAGGTTGTTCCGTCAGACATTAACATAACGACCAAACAAAACGGTGAGGAACCGGTAAAAACAGCGTACAAAAATAGATCATCAAGTATTGATGCGACAAGTTTTGTCCAGCGTCTGAAATTTGGTCCATCTTCGTTGTGGACCAAGAATGTTATGGATATTGATGTTGCCTATGCAAAAGACCCGGCGCTTCATACCCAAGACATACTGAATGTCTATACCGTTCCGGACTTTAACATCATGACATATCTTAAAGTTGATGATAAGAAAACCGCCACCGGACTTAAGCTACCGCTGACGATCAATATTGGCCGCTATAAGAATGACTGTCGCTGTACCAAGTTCGTTCGTTCCGATATGGGTGAGTGGGATGTCACGGTATATGCACAAAAGAGCATCTACGCGATAGATCATGAGACAGGCCGTTACAAGACGACGTATGAGCGTACCGCCCTGACTAAGCCATTGCCTGTAAATGACGAGGGTATTGTAGCTACCAAAATTGATATTAAAGGACTGGACCTTGGTAATCATCGTCTGATAGCCGTGGCTCAGGTTCGCTCACCATTTGAAGACTTCGTAATGAAACGTGAAAGTAGTGCTGTCAGTATTCGCGTTTACAACGGCAAAGAGCTGGAAGGCGGTCTCTCCAAGGGTCAAATCATAGGAAGAATCCCGCTAAGTACAGTGGTTTCATTTAAAACTAAGTCAACAGTTGATGCTGATGCCTTATCCCCAACGGAGTGGCAAACGTCCGAAAACAACGGTACCACTTGGACTAAGCTGACCGAGATGGATGGAAGGCGCAGTGTAACCATCAAGAAGACTACGGTTGGAAAATGGCTGTACCGTGCAAAAATGAAGAATAAGTTTACCAACCTTGAATCGTTGACCGATGTCTTGACAGTGGTCACATACAAGGAGCCCAAAGTATCAATTAAGGTTGTACCGACACTGGAAGGCAATGATATTCCGGTACAACTGATGGATAACGGCGAGCCCGTGCCTGAAGGGACGGCAGAAGTGGTCTGGTCTGAGGATAAGGAAAACTGGTCCGAAGGCAGCACATCGTACAACATCACTGCATCGGATGAACTGCCCCAGTACATCTATGCCCGAATGCGCTATTCGGATTCTGATGGATTGACCGGTGAACAAGCTTGGAAGGAAACCTCTGCAAGAGTCACTATAACTAAACCAAAACGTCTGTCAGTTAAGGCAACGGGTAGTTCGATGGTTGAAGTGGGGCAGCAGGTAAACCTGACGGGCTCCTATATCAACCCGAACGAAAAGGTTGATGATAATGAAGAAGTTAGTGAAGAGTGGAAAACGCCAGACGGCCAGATCATCAAAGGGTCGGCGCTGAATCTAACATTGACTGAAGATATGCTCGACAAGCAGGGTTACGCCGCGTTTGAGTACAGTGCTTGGCTGACAAAACATAAAGAAAAAACCATTTCGACAAGACGTGTATCTGTTAAATCTTGGGTATACAAATTCCCAGAGGTGAAAATGAACACGCGTCTTCGTTATGCAATGGCCCCGTCAACCCTGACTGTTTCACTGTCGGGAGTTGATGATGAATACCCGGGAGTGACGTATACCCGTGAATGGATTTACAACAAAGAGGAACTGAAGCTCATTAAAGATGACGGCGATAAGAAGGAATTCTCCATATTGAACTCAGGAAAATATACTTTATTTGTTGTCTTTAAAGATAATCGTGGCAACGAAAGTCGTCTTGAAAATACATTTATCGTGGATGATCAAACACCGATGAAGGTAGAAATGACGCCTAAGTTCTCTAACAAGTATATGCGAGCCCCACTTGACGTAACTTTACGCTCAAATATCAAATTGTCTCACTCAGCTGATGTGGTCGATACGGTGACGTACAAGCTGAACGGACAAGCAATTGATGGAGGTAGAAATTACTGGGCTCAATTCTTACCTGGTTTGGCAGAAGGCAAATACCAGCTGGTTATTGAGGTGGTAAGTAAGTTTGGTCAGCGCGGCACTGCGAACGTTGATTTTGACGTAGTCAAAAATGCTCCTCCCAAGTGCATATTAGATTATACGGAAACCAATCTGAGCTGGAATTTTACTAATAAATGTACGGATTCCGATGGTAAAATGCGCAAATATGAATGGTACATTAACGACGAGCAGAGAAATGTATTCGGCAATTCAGCAACACTGTCGAAGAACCTCAATAAGGGTAAACAGGTCGTAAAAGTGATTGCTTATGATGACAGTAACGATTCTGATACGCAAACCGTGACGGTCTATGATCCTAATGATAGCCAAATGGCGCCGCCTACAGTTGCAAACTAAAGCACAATAAATAAAAACCCGGCTGTGTGGCCGGGTTTTTTCGTTTTATATTTTACCCTCTCCGCCCTAGTCGCCTTGTAATGCGCCGTATACCCCTTTAAAAAAGTAACTTTAGTGCGAGGGATTATTTCAATCGCCCCCACGGATAAAATAATTTTCCTTGTTTAGCGAACCGACCATGTCATCACCAATCTGGCATTAATGCCGTTTCGCAGCTAGAACCGACTTACAAAGTTACTTTAACAATTACCTCAGTTCGATTGGTCATTATTTCCCATCCCAAAACCAGCCTGCAATGTCTTGAAAATACATCTCTAAATGGACCTGAAATAGGCTTTGAACGTTGGATAATTGGGACAGTAAAGGATAAACCCATATACGGTGAAATGGCTAAGCGACGTCACAACTGTTCAATAAAAGCCTGCTCTTAGGCAATCCAATAATTGGCTAAAAGATTATGAAAATGCTGAAAATAATTATTCCTGAGACGCGAGGGTTTCTGGCTTTGGACTGGTATGTTCCAGCCAATCTTCTTCTCGTGGTAATCGTCCTTTTCATGTTTTTTTCTCGTTTTACCTTTGGTTATGGACTGCTTTACGGTTGCCTCCCGGTTGATATGTACATGATTGATCATAAAGACAAAAGCTTTCATACGGGAGAAATGATTGCTTTTAACATGCCCAAGACCGTTAGGTTTATCAATGAAGGGGAGAAAGTTATCAAAATTGTAGCTGGTATCGGTGGTGAAAAAATAAAGGTCACCATGGACGGTGTTTATAACGGGGATAAATTTTTTAAGGTCAATGCCCAAAGGATATCCAGCAAGTACAAAATAAGCCGATCCACTATCGAAAAAGAACTAACCATTCCTGAAGGTAAGGTTTTTCTTGTCGGGCAAACAGACCATTCATGGGATTCCCGTTTTTGGGGGCCTGTAAGAATCGATACAGTTATCGGGAAAACATATGCGCTCTACTAAAATTAATTCAACGTCATTGTTGCTTTTGACATTTTCTGCAATTTGTTCCAATGCAATATCGGCTCCTTCCGTCCAGCAATATCAGCATGATGCTGAGATTATTGCAAGGCAAGCTAAGGCGTTGGATGGTGATGTCTCTTTTGCTAACAATAATCCAGAATCAACGCTCCCCGGTAATGTACCCGCTCCCAACATCAACAAGTACATTCAGCAGGCTGAGAAACTTAAAACTAGTGGTGTCTTAGATAACAAGGTGAACAGTGGCTATGTTCCGGGTATGCATGTTGACAGCGTTCAGGCAGTCATAGACCAGACTCGGTTAATACATGAGTCACAGCAGATGGGGCAGATCGTAGAGGAAATAAGCCGCCGGCGAGACGAAATTCAAGTTGATGCAAAAGCAAATGAGCTGGCAGAACAGACAGTAGAGAGCAAGGCGAAGGTTATGCGTTCCCAGGCAACAAACATTGAAAAAATGTTCGGTAGCTACGGAATTACTGCATCCGGCTGGGAAAGAAAAATGGACGACAATAGGAGCAAGGAGCTCTCTACAGGCATCGGTCTGACTATATTCGCCTCTTTCAGTATGCCGGATTACGTGTTCACCGATGTTCTTCGTACCGCATCAGAGCACAATGCTCGTGTGGTTCTCAACGGGCTTAAAAAGGGTACCACCACGCTCGTAGAGACGCAGGCAGCAATAAAGCAGTACATTGTCAAAGCCAAACTTAAAAATGAACCCTTAATTACCCTCGACCCAGAGAGTTTTTCGCAATATCAGGTAACTCAAGTCCCGACGATGATTTCGAGAACGGAAAACCGGTTTGCCCGAATCGCTGGTACCTTCAATGTGGACTACTTCGAACGTGAGATGAAAAGCTACCCGAATCGGGATATTTTCCCAGTTGCAGGCACAACATATTTGGTAGAAGAAAAAAGCATTATCAAAGAGCTTGAGGAGAGGGGAGAGAAATACGACTGGGAAAGCGCTAAGAAACGCGCTCTGGGCGACACTTGGAAAAATCAATGGATGATTAATCTGCCTCCAGCATATGAGTATAAAGAATGGCTTATCGACCCAACAATCCGGGTTACACAAGATGTGAAAGACAGACAAGGCAGGACGTTGGCATATGCCGGTGAAATGATTAACCCTCTCACTCGGTTCCCGCAAAATCTTACCATGTTGATTTTTGATCCGATGAGGCCCGAGCAAGTTGAATGGGCTGAGAAAAAATACAAATCAGTTCTCGGTTCCGGGAAAGTACTGCCTATGTTCACCCGAATTGACATCACTAACGGGTGGGATGACCTGAACGATCTTCGTGAAAAATTCAATGGGAAAGTTTTTAAGGTTAACGAACAAATAATTAGGCGTTTTCATGTTAAGGCAACCCCCGTCGTAATCAGCGTTGATCACGATAAATTCCGTGTGGTGCAGTTTAGTGAAGCGGAAATAAAAGGGACTGGTACGCCTGCATCAGCACAGGAGAAATAAGAATGAAAGCGGGATTCATTATGGGCGCACTATTTGCAACCTGGCTGACGTTAAATTATCCAACCGAAGTGCGTGATGCTTTTAATAAAGTAACTACAGTGCTTTCGGATGGTTATTCAGCTATTAACAATAAGTGAGTCGCTAAGTGGAAAAGTTTAAAAAGTTACTTTTAGAAACGCTAATGACCCTGATGTTGCTTTTCTCATTGCCTGCAATGACAATGGCCGCTGATAACGGCGTCGCAAATGGTGCAATGTGTCAGAGCGCCGGAGTATGGAAGGGACTCATTAAAAATATCTGCTGGAGCTGTATTTTCCCGATGAGGATCATGGGCATTGGCGCGGCTCCGGAAGGGGCCGCTCCATCTCGCCCTGTCTGTACGTGTACTGACCAGAATGGTGTACCTGAAGTGGGCTGGCAGCTGAGCTTTTTCCAGCCTGTCAAAATTGTCGAAGTCGTTAAGGCCCCTTGGTGTAGCCCATTTCTTGAAGGAACCATGTTGCAAAAGTCTCAGTTTGACCTTGGCAAAAACAATACTAATCAGCCAATGACAGCCAACGAAGCAGGCTTCTATGATGTGCATCTTTGGGAATTCCCGATTATGACCATGCTTAAGTTACTCATCATTGGGGAATGCACTGCCGAACCTTATGTTGATGCCAGCCTAACATATATCAGTGAAGTTGATCCTATGTGGGAAAGTGATCTTCTTACGCTGATCCTAAACCCTGAAGCTGCTGTATTTGCTAACCCGATTGCTTCTATGGTTTGTGCGGCGGACTGCGTCAAAGTAACCGCAGGAAATGATAATCTGTCAGCGCACTTCTGTGCCGGTTGCGATGGGAATATGTATCCCCTGACCGGACATGTTTACGCAAATGATGACGCAGTACGGGCTAGTTCTCTGGTTACCCAACGAATGATTACCAAACTCCACCGGCAGGGCATGCTCATGCGAACCATGGGCGCAGACGCGATGTGTGAAAAGTCATGGGAATACTTTACGCCGCGTTCGCAATACCGGCTTTCAATGCTGTTTCCGACTCCTGAAGCTGAGGGGCCGGGTTGCTGCCACCGGCTTGGTGATTCAGTCCATGCTTGGTCAACCCTTAAAGGTGGGCGTAAGCGTATCGGGGTAGATAGCTATGTCTACATGTTATGGCGCTATAACGATTGTTGTGTTCGTTTCCTCTGACGAAAGGGAAAATTGATGAAGCTAAAAAAAACAATAGCATCACTGATTGCTGTTTCCCTAGTCACTAACACTATGAGCTGGGCATTTTATGTCACGCTCATAAATCTGGCACTGACGCCGCGAGTTATTGCGGCGGATGAGATATTTGACCAGCTCGATAATAATTTTGACTTGGCAAATCCAAACTCTAACCGTAACGCTACGACCAGTGCTCAGGAAATTATAGAAAAATACAAAAATGCCAGCTCCGGTGAGAATTTAAGCGGAACGATAAGTGAAAAATATATAGGCAACGCTGAAACTAAAGATCTTAATGTCGGAAAATATGGTTCATTTAACACCAATGAGTCAGTAATGAGTAATGCCTCTAAAGATGGGAAGTCCATTGGTGGCTCGGTTTCATTACCTAGTATGACCGGTTCAACCATCAATTCCAACTATACGAAAGAAGGCGTTAAATTACTTTCGCGTGATGACAGCGGTAATATAGAAATAAGTAATAACCCGAATATCACTCCTGGGACCCAAACAAGCACCGAAGAAATATTCGGTTCAGAACAGCATCATGGAGACTCTAAGTTCGCTGCGGGGGATAGCTATGGCGACGAAGATGGCTTTATCAATGACATAAAAACCCGAAAAAGTCAGTTATTCGATGCACAAAGCTACGATGGCGTCGCATATCGTACGCTTGTTAATGCGAACAAAGATAACCCATCACCGGCAATAAAACCCAATGACCCGATGTTTACAGCTGGTAGAAATGAAATTGGTAATGCGGTTGCTGGCACTGGTAACTGGTTGCAGGACTGTTCTACAGATAAAAAAACGCAGACAATAACGACACACTACCCCGATTACAAAGAGTATTACTGTAATTCTCCGAAAAAGGATAACTTCAGCAGCTGTACCATAACTAGGGATTTTACTGTACCTGTCTACATATCCGGGGGTAACGGGGATTTATCAGTTTGTGGTGACAACTGTGTACGTATCTGGTTCGGTCGACGTGATGATAACTACTGGATAGATGGCGTATACGATAATGCCCTGACTTTAAAATTCCACCAAGACGCGAAGCTCGCTTCAGCAAAAATTATTGCAGCTGAATGGGATGACCATATGCGAGTAACACTTGATAATAAGCAAATTTTCGCCCATTTCGACGGAGTTTATCGTGAAACAGACTATGAAGCTCCGCGAGGTAGTTGGGAATTAGGCCATTCGTGGAAACTAGATCACGTTATCGATATAACAGATAAGGTGAGGGATTCGGTTTATAACGAACCCGACCGCGAAGTGACCATGGCTTCGCGTGTTTGGGTTGGGGGAAAAGGTGAAGGCTATTTTCAGGTTGAATTAACGTTCGAAAATCTCAAGCTCGAAGATAAACATATCCAGGAACCGGCCGGATGTTACGACGCGGTGAAAACCCCGGACACCTTCTGTCGTTTTGACCGATTTGCGGATATAGATGTGGGTACAAAGCGTCTTCCTAACGACATTCTTGATTTGGCGAAGCCACTATACGATGGGGATAAAAGTTATCTGACCTGGAAGACAAACTTGGAAGGTTACTTTTGTGATCCGTTAGCAAAGGAGAAACTCTGTGCTTACGATGCAAATGGAAATATCATGAAGGACCAAGCAGGGAAAAACCTTTGCTACACGTATAACGACATCAAAAATATGCCTGACGCTTGTGCGCAGTATAAGAATGACGCTGTCTGCACCATGGATAAACAGACTTGTGCAGAAGGATGGCTCGATAGTGGGACAAACACTTGCTATATGTATGAACAGAAATGGACATGTGATCGTGGCAACGATGTTATTCGTGAAGTGGAATCAGAGACCAATTCATGTGTGAGTATGATCCCTTGCTCTGGCGGTACCTGTGAAACAGGCCGAAAAGGGGAGAACGGTGATTTCGGTAAGGTAGCAGCCTACAGTAACATGGTCCAGTACATGCAGGGGGAAGCTAAATGTACCGACCCGAATGATCCCAACACATGTGTTGTCTTTGAAGGTAAGAAAGAATGGTGTGGACGTTCAGTCGGATTTGTTAATGGATTAGCAAAAACAGATTGTTGTGAAGCTCCCCAAGGTACGGCTAGTCCGTTACAAGCAATCGTCTACGCCGGTTCAATGATGAGGAATGCGAACTGGGAATATATTAGTGGTAAATTAGCTGCATGGACGGGAGGGGAAACGGGTACGTGGTCTACCATGGCAAATGCGGTAGGTGAATGGACAGCTACAGCTGGTAAATCTATTGGTCAGATGTGGAGTAATATTACACAGCCTATTACCTCTGCATACGAATCAATTGCAGGAAACCTGAGCCGTTGGGTTGGTTCTACTAGTGTGTCCGGTAGCGCTGCATCAACGGGCGGGCAGCTAACAAAAGACACAATGCAAACATTTGGCATGGGGGCAATTAAACAACAGTTAATGAACAAGGCTTATGAACATATGCCAGCAACTATCAGAAACTTTGTGTTTGACCAAACCGCAACACAAGCTACTGGACAGGCAGTATTTTCATCTGCGGTAACAAACTTTATGCTGGCTCTTAACATTATTGGTTGGATATATACTGCTTACCAGATAACCAAAATGCTTCTTGAGATGCTGGTAGCTTGCGATCAAAAGGAAATGGAAGCCTCAATACATAAAAACCAGAAGTCATGTTTCACATTAGACACTGATCGATGTGTGAAATATCTTAACCTTGGTTTCACAAAAAAATGCGTTAAAAAGGCGACAGATATGTGTTGCTACAACTCGATGTTGTCACGAGTCATAATGCAACAGGCATACCCTCAATTAGGGATAGATCCTGTAGCCTCAAACTGCGCGGGGCTGTCAATTGTGCAAATACAGAATCTCGATTTTGATAAGATAGATCTTACTGAATGGATTAACGATGCAGTACAAGTCGGAGAAGTCCCTGATCAATACTCCCAGTTTTCTGAAGAGTCGGTAGCACAAATGCTTCCATATAAGAACAACGACTATATAGGAACAACAGATCGCACGATTAAGGCGATGGAAGGAGAAGATAATATGATTAAGGCTAGACTTGAGCAAACTCAGGCGATAAAGGAAGAAAATGTGGATTGTAGTTATCTCCCTCGTCCGGCGATTTGTGAGGTCGGGTCGACCAGCAAAGATCCGTTGACAGGGAAGGAGTTACCAAAATATTAAAAAAGGGGCCGAAATGGCCCTTTTCTTTTATCCCAAATTCTACATTACCATTTGCCAACCAGTGTTTTTTCCGGGAACCCTTTATTCCCCGTTTCACCTGAGAACAAGTAGTAATCTTTCCCATTAATAGATACGCTCGGCATGCGAGGAGAGGTTTTCGGATTGTTAGGACGTAAAATGAAGCCATTAAATCCTTTAGAACCTTCATCCATCGTTGTTGGAATTAGCGTATAACGGATGAGGGAATAATTACCTTTAGGCAAATTGAGTTGAGACAGCTCCGGTCCAGTAGCCGGACGAATCGTCTGGTAATCAAATAATCAGTCACCAAAAGCGGTATCTTTTGATGGTGTTGTAGCTAATACACAACTGTCGAATTACGCAGAAAAAATCAAAAAGCTGCTATGCACCCAGATAAAATTTGCGCCAGTAATCGGCAAGGGGGAATTTACTAAGGATTATAATCGTTTTGTAAAACTAAAGAGGGACGTATGGGTATGCCACATCTGAACGAAAAATAATCATGCCCAATATGAATAGAGATAATATTCTTATTGCAGTACCGGGGAGTGGTAAATATTTTACGCTGATTCAGCGGGTAATTGAGATCCTGAGAAATCATCTATTTTGAAAAAGATATATAGGATGCAGAGTTATGATTAATAAGGAACAGTGACGAGGAGCAAATTAATAACCAGGACAGTATTTACATCTGACATTTATTGATGTATATATTAAACGCTAGATAAAAAAATTAAAAATAAAGCAGTGCCTACAAATTAAATAGACTTAAATGCAGTACTAAACAGCTCCAGACCCATCAAAACGGGTTTTCAAACTTTAGCCGACAAAAGCGGCCAGCTCTGATATCAGGCTGAAGGACATCACCGTAAAAAGTAATAAAGTTTACTTTTGTCGCTGATGCGATTTCGCACATCTATAGTCCGGCTAATCCGATTTTCTCAAATCGTAACGAGTCTATAGCTCCAATTGGAGCTATAGCAAGTTGCGTACTGTCTAATGCCAGATCAGTTTAAAATCAGGCGGTTTATTTTCTACGGGAGATAAACGACAGACGAAAGTCTAGATTCAATCAATACACGACAGTGTCTGATTGTTGACTAAATTATGTGTATAGGTACTAAACATGACAACTTTAAACCCCAAAGATAACCATGCCCTCGCGTTAGCCCTGTCTCAAACTTATGCAAGCATCTATGGCGAAGCTAAGTCTGAGGAAATCTATAAAGACCTGCGAAACGCTTTCAATGATGAAAATAGTGACGCAGAATTTGCAGTAGTATTTCAGCGGGATAAAGCAATAGTGTTAAAGCTTAATGCGTTAACTCCGTTGCAAAGCATTGGCAATATGGTTTCTATAAACAGTAAATATTACCATGTGAATTGCAAGAAATTAGATGTTAAAGAAATTGATTTTAACAAAGAGGTAGAAATGCTGCGATCTTTTCCTGTTATCCGTATGGTAAAAGACAAAAAAGAGTTTAATAAAAAAGTTAGCGAACAATTTGAGTCTTTTGGTCTGAACGAATATTTAAATGCTGAAGACCTTCATTACTCATTTGCTAAAGCTAAAGAGTTAAATAATGAACGTCTGAGTGCATGGTTGGCTGATATTATCGACAAGCAACGCAAATATATTTTGCGTGAGCATTTCGTTAAGGTTTCTGAAGCACACTATGATTCACTCGACGATTTCAACAATGCAGTACGCCCTTTGATGTTAGAACTTGGTTTTCCTGAAGAGTTGGTGAATCATTCATTTAACTCACTGAAACTTCATGATTCGAAATCTTGGGATTATACAGTTGCTAAGCAAATCGAATTTCTCGCTAAAAAGGAATATTACCTTATAGAGGAACGTATCAAACTTGAAGCTCTCAAAGAGAAATATAAGGTTTTATCTGACGATGATGCTAAAGATACGAAAAACGATTCAACTAACAAACGCAAAATAGGTTTTAATGTCTTTAAGATTATTGGCTATGTGTTTTGGTTATTGCTTAATAAATTTATTTTCCATTCTCATGAATAACCTGAAAATGGAGGATCTTTACAGGAGCTTCTCTTTTATATAGAGAGGAGTAGAACATGACATTTCTTGGAAATATAAACAAAGTGTTGGTATCAGGCATTGTCATTTGTATGCTGGAGATATTGCATTACTGATTAAACGGGTAAACAAGCGGAAAGTGGTGACAGAGGATGATGAAACGGATATTGAATGTATTATCCAGATCAAAGTTCCTCCAGAATTACGGGAAGTAAGTTTTATAGATGTACAAACTGGATAGGTTTGGTCAACCAAATTCTAAACAGAACTGATACCCCCCAATAAGGGAGCAATCCCTTACCATGGGATTCTCCCTATGGGATTCCCATGCAAATAAAAAAGGCTTTTATAGATGAACATCAAATGGACTTTTCGATCTGATTAAAGAACCTGATGATAACCAGCCGGATGATTTATCATTCGGTATTAATATTTAGCCGGCCTCTGGCAGAAAAGGTGATCGTAGTTGTATCTGATGGTTAAATCCTTCGTTTCCTGTTATTAGGAAATGAGAAAGATATTATCAAGACAAAATGGATAGATTTTTTCTTTCGCAGAGGATGGTAATTATATTCATGTTGTAAATTCCTGACCTAATAAGGACTTCGCTGAATATTTTCATATACCTTTTAAAAGTGTCAGCCAAATCCGTCAGACTAGGACATTTCTGCTCCGGCTGTAATACAGGAAGCAGAGTTTTAGGCGTTGAAGTCGCAGGAATTGGTATTGCCACTGAAATTGTAGAAGATTTTTCAAAAGAATCATTTGTTGTAGTCAATGACCTGTCACAACTCACCAATTCTATAAGAGATTTGGTGTTTAAAGTGCTGGCGTCGTAACTAATAAACTACTCCCGATTGGGGCATATAGTCCCCAACCGGGATCTTTTGCTCTTTGAAGGACGTAAGGAGCAAACGTATGGCGAATATAAAACAATACCGTATAGAGATAAAAGACAGCGGCAAACAGCAGGAAGCCAATATTTTCATTCGGGAGGGTGAAGAGGTTGATGGAGCACTTCCAAAAGAGATAACAGTCAGAAGGGTTATGTACCCCGCAGGCGATCTCAATAAGAAAGAAGTGCTTGTTGATCGTTTTATCCGAAAGCTTGAGAGTAACGGTTTCAAAAAAGAAGTCTAAGTTAACGGGATGGCTTTTACAGCATCCCTCATTCATTATCTGCGTTGTGGGTTTCTTTATGTCTTCTGTATTTCAGAAGGCATAGTGAAACCCACAATGCTAGTTAAGAGAGTACACTATGACCTACGCTGTTGCTGCATATCACGCGTCTCCTAAACAGACTAAACAAAGCTTGCAAGAACTTACTCAGGAACTAATAAATCGGGTTCACGCTCGAATTGTCGGTGTGAATAGTAGAGAGTTTGTTTTCTCTAAAATACCCACTTTTGCAAAAGCAGTTGATATAGCGCCTAACCAAATACCCTGTCAGTTTACTTGTGCAGGGAAAGCGAAGTTCCGCTTTTATGGTAAAGAAGCTTATACCGGTAGTACAATTCACAATGACTATCCGGTTAATAAGTTCTGCAATGGAGTTGATATTCTGGCCGAGTTTTATGGATTGTCCAACTATCAGACATGTAAACAAATATTGGCTGACTATTTTGGAGATGATATAAACGTGCCATTATCAGGCGCTGATATAAGAAATATCCAGACTTACCAGAATATCGTTAAATCATCGGTCGAACTGACCGATGAAGAAATAGATAAACGGGTAAGAAAACTTGAAGCAGTTTATCACTATACAAAACCAGTAACAGCTGATTCTGCGGTGTGGCGTTATCTCAGTAAGCGCGGCTTTAAACGCGTTTTGAATAAGCTGCCTAAAGATATCGGTTGTAATCCCAAGTTATATTACTGGGACAAGGCGAATGAAAAAGGGATTCAAATGCCTGCAATGGTTTCGATTTATCGGGACAATAAAGGTAAGAATCTGACTATTCACCGCACTTTTCTGGAAAGAAATGGTGATGGGGCAAAAGTTGATTGTCCAAAAATGATGATGAAACCGTCAGCTAATATGACTGGCGGGGCGATTCATCTTTATGAACCACACTATGATCAGGCTTCTAAAGTCTGGACCTTGGGTGTTTCAGAAGGTGTTGAAAACGCGTTGTCAGTAGTAGAGGCGACATCTATTCCATGCTGGGCTGCAAGTTCTGCATGGTTTATGGAATACGTTGAGATACCGGACAATATTCTGCCTCCCCCTAATGTGAAAGCCATCAACTTTTACATATGGGCGGATAAGGGGCGTGCGAATGAACAAGGTGTTTATGTCGGGTTAGAAGCAGCATTAGCTCTGAAAACCCGTATGACCGCGCTGTTTGAAAAGCGCTTTCCGGCTGCACAGCTGACGATTGAGGTCTTCGAACCAGTACAACCGATTCCCGAAGGGAAGAAGGGGATTGACTGGAACGATGTGCTGCTATCTAAGGGAGCTGAGGGATTTCCGGTTTGTTGGGCTTCTGAATTACTCGACCAGCTGAAATAAAAGGTAACTCCCCTGCATTTGCAGGGGTTTCCCTTTTACGAGGAAAAATCTACTGTTGTACATAAATATGTAATTGCTGAACTTAAAGTTACACTCAGTTTGCCTCAGAACAATTCTGGAATTTTAACTTTATAAGATATATATATACCCAATAGATTTCAAGATGCATCGCGACGGCAAGGGAGCGAATCCCCGGGAGCATAGCTAACTATGTGACCGGGGTGAGAGAGTGCAGCCAACAAAGAAGCAACTTGAAAGATAACCGATATATCTGAAAGGCTTATTCGTACCTACAATACGTTATCTGATGTGTCTATGGCGTAGTATCGGGTTCAAGAGGTCAAGGTCAATGACAATTTATTCGCTAAAGATAATAGCTGAAGAGGAGTATGACTCCTTTCATCAGGAATGAAGATATGTTCATTGATGCCGATGATGATGTCAGCGAAGCTTACTCGACTATGACACTTACGCCAGTTATGACGTAGATGGCAAATTCAGTCTTTCAGAAAGGAGGGGGTACATGTCTGAAATGGTATGTCAGCTTCTATCTGATTTAGGCGGACTTAATAGGAAAACAGCATACGTTCCCCTTATTACACTTTTAAAACGCGGATTCCGCGTTTTTTTGCCTACAGAAAAGTAAAAACCCCCTCAATCTGTCCCTGCCTAGGAAAGCGTGTACGTATAATGTCCATGAACAGGAGGGGCTATGCTATTCACACACACAAGTTTCAATATAGAAAAATTGCTTTCTACCGCAGATGATAATTTATTTGAATATATCTTTGAGCGGCCTGCTGATGTGGTGAGAGCTGATTTAACTGAAAAGCTGAGGGCGGGAATTAAAATTACCACCAACGTGAAGTGCGATAATTTCTGTACCATAAGAGGATGTCAAGGTCATAAGATGGAAGACTGGTAGCTTATTTCGGTACGGACGTAAAATAATATTGTTACAACCCCTGATTCTAGCAGCTTAATTCTAACAAAAATAACTTTGGAACGGCTATGCAATCAACTTTAGATTATCTGACCTACGGAATTACAGCTGTTGTTTTTTTGTCAATCTATTTGGAAGGGCGGAGGACCCGATATCCGCGCATACTTTTTTATTTCAGCCTTGTGTTGTTGGCCGCTCTGGTTGTTATCGGTGGACTTAACTGGTGGCTTTACCGGTCGTTTTACGGGTTAATGATTGTCGCTTTCACGGTATATGCTCTGATTGGCACTCGGTTCAGATTGATGGTGTATTCATTACGGTTCAGTAAGCTGGTTGCCAACCTGAAAGATTGTGTGGAACAGGGGAAGCGGGTCATTCTGGTGTTGCCCGACAATGCTGAAGAAAAACAGGTACTGCTCAGTCTGCTCGCTGAGAAGATCCCCGCAGGCCAATATCTTTACACTCCATTTGCTCTCGGTCTGTCATCCAGTGATGTCAGTAACCAGCTAATCGCATTAAATGACCTTAATAACGGCTATGTGCTGGCCTGCGAAGACCAACTACAGTCCCGTACTTGGTTGAATCTGGTTGAAAATGGAGAACCTGAAACCTCTATTGCTGTGAACTTCCATCACATCCCTGATTTAGCGTGAGATACTATGACCATTAACAAAAATAGGTTAAACGACGTACCTGACATTGAGACGCGTAACCAGCAGCGAGATACGCCTCTGAGTCGAAAAGCTTGAAACCACCTTTTACGGACAAAAGAAATGTTCGTCAGGCGTGGTTTTACGGCGATTGAAAACGAGAAAATCATTCTTGCGTATCTTGAAGAAAATATGCCTGTTGACATTGCATCGACATTTTTTGATCACCGACTAAAGAAGCAGATACAGGATTCGGTGAGATCTGAGCGGTACCAAACAGTTTTGCCTGCATGCCAAAATATGTTCTCATACAGTCAGGCTCACTCAAAGATATAGGCGATGATAAAAGAGCAACCATCCATGGAACGATTCACCAAAGAACAAATTACGTTAGCTCTAACCTGCTGGCTTCTGTCTGATCCTGATTACCGGTGGGCAAGGACTATGTTTAATCCTGAGCGAAACAACCCGGCTAAAGAATCAAGATGTTTCTTCCGTTTTACCCTTAGTGAAAATGGGTTCGCTTCCGGAGAAAATGTGGGTGGCCTAGTTGTCTGTACTTTTTCGTTTGATGGTACTGAGCTGGACAACGATGAGTTAACCCAATCTGAAGCAATGTCGATCCTTTTTGATAAGGTGATTAATGGTCTCCTGATGTTCACATCTGAATATCTTGAGATGAACGATAAGCTAGCGTACGAGCTCAAGGATCAGCTGATTGCATTTAATCAGCAAGAAGGGCGTCATATTGTGAATGGGTGGACAAGCAGCAACGATGTCTTGGAACAACTATTGCTTCCTCGGCTGATAATTTTCAGTCAGGATTCACGAATGCTGCATTAAGGGGCCTATGAAAAACAAACTTTACCTCCTCGAATGGAAATTATGTTCGACCAGAGTCTGGTTAACTTGGCTGGTCCTGTGGGGAATGGCGAGTTTCACCCTGCTCAGTGCATTGATGCTTACAAGGCATCTGATAGGAATAAATCTGCCCTATGAGTGGTTTTTGTTATGGCTCTTTCCGCCTGTATTGATAGGAATAAAGTGCAGATTGACCGAACAGGGCAGCTATCTGTATCACAGCGTCCACTGGTTTAGTCTGCGCCTTTTTAGTTACAAAACGGCAGTGCTGGACGGTTACTGGTCTGTTGACAGGGTCGGTGGCCGGTACCGTATGAATAGGATCACGCGTGCAGGGAAAATCATACATTACCCGTGGCGTACCCGGGAAATACCGTTATTCATGCCCCCGAACGGAGCTGTATTCAAATCGTTTAAGGAATCGTCATGACTCTCGAAGAATCGCTGCACAACGCAGCTCTGACAGGGCTACTCCATTTCAGACAGGTCGAAATCAAGGCAAGAGGAATAAGGAGGATTTACGCTATGTCTGATAAGCTACGCTCTTTAAGGGATCATATCTTCAGTTGCATTGACGATTTGTATAATTATTACCACCGAAATCAGTGTTCCTATGGGACTGGTAAAAATCAGAAAATAGCAGCGAAAGGAAACTTAATATGTTGTGGATCTCGACCGCCGTTGAAAACCTAGGGAAAAGGGTATTCCGTGTTGCCGTATGGGCTACAAAGCATTGCTTGGAGGCTCATCATAAAATGGAATATACCGTCGATATGACCAGCGCTATCAATCCTAAATCGCAAGATGAATTAAGGGTAGAGCTTCTGTGCGGCTTTTCATTTCTGCTAAGTCGGACCCATAAATTGGAACCTATGCGTGATGGCCGTCATCTTATGTGGCAAACAGCATCGACCCAGCTCCAGCATTTTCTCCTGAAAACCGAAGTGACAGACGATCTTCAAGAGTTGTTGGAGTATACACATACCCGCTTCTACGGTGTCAGAATGATGCCAATGCAATTAACTATGCGGAATGTAGCACTGTCTGAATCCAGTAAATCCTGGTACAAAACGAAATTACCTTACATCACGGTAAGAGAAGTCTTGAATTCACCTATTGGTGATATCGAAGTGACTCAGTCCGCTCTTGTTAAATTTGCGAAGCTGTGTATGCACGACGCAAATGCAGGTGCAATTCATCTCTTACAAAAACGTCTGAATACTCCCGAACTGAAGGAATACCATCTCCCGGATGCAGTCAGAGAGCAGAAGATCCAGCGCAATGGTGCAACCGAATTTTGCATTTATTTTCATGCTCTCTTTCCAACTGTGAAATTTCAGCTAGTAAAAAGTTATGAATCTAACTGGCGACTGGTGGATGTATACAGCTTCGATCATCGTAAAAAACATCGGGCACAGGCAAAAATTAAAGTTCATAACGTGTAAGAGGTAATTATGGCACTGGTGTTAATGATGTGACTAATCGCTTATTGTCTCAAAGAGAACAAACCGTCACTGAATATTTCCCGCTCAAGAAATGGATAGGTTAGTGACGGCTTAACCAGAATTCAGGCTAATTACTATGATACAAGCTTATTATGTGAATCTACCAGTCATTATAATTAACTACATTATTTATAACAATTTCGAACATTTCGCTTAATGGAATTGCCATTTTTATCAAAATATCGACTGGGCCAAATAACTGAAGGAGCTATTCCGAGTCTGTCCACAATAATTTTTTCTCCTTTAGGCCATTGGCGAGCTAATGTATTTGAGAGTGTCGATGAACTGAATCCCGATTCCCGTAATAATGCGGTAAGTGCTGTGCCACGTTTGCGCAATGCAGCAATAATATCTGCTGGGTGCCAGTCGTTTTGAGTCTTTATCATATCAGCTTACTTCTCCCATGAGTTTATACCTTTCATCCTTCAAGTTGCTGCTTTGTTGGCTGCGTTCACTTGCCGCCGCGCTGCAAATTGAAATCTATTGGGTATATAGGCAATCCACACTGAAAATGAGTAGGCAAATAGCGGATATCCAAAACCTTTAATAGCTTGCGTTATCAGCAAAAGTGCCAACAACACAAAAAATTGTGCCTAATAGCATGGTTCGTTTAGCCCCAAATGCCTCAAAAAATGCGCCAGCAAACCAAGAAGATATGGCTACACTTATACCGTAAATACTAAATAGTGTGGAAATGTCTTGGATACTTAACCCATTATCTACCAGATAGGGGCTTAGCCAGCCTATTTCTATTCCATTACCAATCATAAAGGCCAGGATACCCAAATATCCCCATGATAATGTGCTAGGGATACCTATTCGTCCTAAAAAGCCACTCGTATTCTGCTTCATTTCAAACCTTACAATTAAATATTTTTTCAGCATTCAAAATTTTTAAATACTTAGACTGATGAATATCATAGCTAACCCGAATTCTGGATAAGAAATTGACGGGGGGGCCTGTTACTGGAGCAAAGTTCTGGTAAACGCCTAGAATAGTGTCGCACCTTCCGTTTTGGTGCTGCTGTGCAGTTATTTGACTCAATCAAAAGAAAAATTCACGGGGATTGCTTTTATTGATTCCACGAGTTTGCGTGTGTGTTATGACATCTGTCTCCCTCTTAATCACGGCAGGTGTGATGGATGCGTTCAAGTTCGGCTTTTTGTTCATCGGTAATGAATATTTTCATGACTGATACCATGAGCTTCATTTTGGGGAAAATCAAGCAGTTTTAATGAGCAAGGGTATATACCCAATGGATTTCAAAATGGATCGCGACGGCAAGGGAGCGAATTCCCGGGAGTATAGATAACTCTGTGACCGGGGTGAGTGAGTGCAGCCAACAAAGAGGCAACTTGAAAGATAACGGATATAGAAAGAATGGTCTAGGTAATGACTACGAGTTTACTATCAGTGAATTTGAGTTCGGTTTGTTGGATATAATAGAGTCAGGTTGATGATGTTGACAATACACTGCATCTATATATTTTTCCTCTTTCATCACTGTGACATATTTATATTAACCAATAGGGATATGTTTAAAATATATTGAGTGGATAAATGTATTCCATTTTTAGCTCTACCCTTTTGCTAAAAAAACAGCAAATAAGATATGGATAATGTAACTTCCTTATGCACCAAATCTGGATGGCTAATAATTTAAATTAAAACAATGACTTATGCTGAGGTTAATGTCGCTATTTTATTTTCAGTGATGATAATAAAAGTGGTTATCATTTGCATTTGCATTTTTTTTTGGTTGTTTATATAATTTCTCAAGTATTTTACTAATGGATGGTAAAAGCATTTCTGCCGGTATTACTACCCGCTTTTTCTTGGAGATTATCTATCTATGTTAAAACATGGCGTCACCACTATTGCTGTGTTATCTGTCTTTTATTCTCATCAGAGTTTGGCAAATAAAAATAGCAAAACAGATTCGTTAGATACCATTGTTGTAACTGCGGAGAAAGTTTCGGCAGATCAGCAAAAAACAGCAATAGGTATGACAGTATTATCTGATTTTGATGTTGAGCGGAAAGGGATTGAAAACTTTTATGAAGTTGTTTCAGAAGTTCCTAATTTATATATGATAAAAGCAGGTAACCCATCTGATGCTGGGTTTATTTCATTACGTGGTGTGACGCCTGGAATGGAAGGGGAACAATCGGTCGGCTTCTTTACTGACGGTGTATATAGCCATTCATTTGATACTGAATTACTGGATATTGAACGTATTGAAGTATTACGCGGTCCACAGGCAACATTATATGGCCGCAATACTGAAGCAGGGGTCATTAATATCATTACCAAAGATCCCGATCCGGTAACAGAACGGAAATTGGGCTTTTCATATGGTAGTTATAATCGTTTGCAAACTACTGCTATTTTAGGCGGTGGTATTGATGAATATGGCGATTGGTCTTACCGTACAGCATTACGTTATTTGAATAGTGATGGTTATTTTAAACGGGATTATGATAATAAAAAGAATATAAATAATGTTAATGATTTTAACGGCAGATTTAAGCTTCGCTGGCAGCCATCAGATGGGCCGTGGGATATTATTACTACGTTTGATGCACAAAACCGCAGAAATGGAAACGCTTCATTTGCACCGATCGATAAAATAAAGAGAGGGACAAAATCGATAGATTCTGACTATGCAGGTAAATCAGACGCTAATATTTATAAAGGATCTATTAAAGCGGTCTATCAATGGGATCGTATGGATCTGACTTCAATTAGTGCATATACTTCAGAAGATAAAAAAGATTATCAGGATCTCGATTTTACCCGTAAATCCCTTTCAAAATTGCTAATTGATCGTAAACAAGATTACTTTTCTCAGGAATTACGTCTTAACTCCAAAAATACCGGGCCATTTAACTGGCTGGTTGGTATGTATTACTTTAATCAAGATGATAAATTAGATATTGATTACAGGATGTTACCGGTCGGATATCAGATTAAAAATACCAACGTTAAGACCAATAATTATGCGTTGTTTGGTAATACCAGTTATTATCTAATGGATAATGTAGAGCTGGTTGCTGGGCTGCGTTATGATTATGAGAAAAAGGATCTGAAATTCAGAAAGACAGAAAATTTCTCAGGAATAACCAGAGAAAATTTGACTGATAACCTCTCGTTTGATGCTTGGCTACCAAAAGCTGGGGTCAATTATTATGCTACGGATAACGCTATGTTATATGCCAGTATTGCCCGTGGTTATAAAAGTGGAGGGTTTAACAGTTTAGCACCGAAGGATCAGCGCCGTTTTGATGCTGAATACACAACCAACTATGAAATTGGTCTGAAATCAGAATGGTTGGATAAGACAGTGCGCTGGAATACCTCATTATTTTGGATTGACTTTACCGATCAGCAGGTTGAAAAGCAATTTTATCCAGAATCCGTTACCCAGAATGCAGGGAAATCAATCAGTAGAGGGCTAGAGTCGGAAATTTCTTGGAGAGTGATTAAGGGGCTGACATTATCTGCTAATGCAGGTTTCAATGATGCTCACTTTACTGAGTTTAAAGACAATATTTATGATAAAAAGGGTAGCAAAATTGTAGGCGTTACGGATTATAAAGATAAACGTCCGGCAAATACGCCAAATTATACTTATGGCGTTGGTGTAGATTACAGTTTCCTGGACGGATATTTTATCCGTGCTGATTATAATGTTGCCGGTAAAGTTTATTTCGATAATGCTAATACTGAGAAGCAGTCTAATTACGGCTTGTTGAATCTTCGGGCTGGATATGAGACGCCAACTTACGATATTACGTTATGGGCAAAAAATCTGTTAAATAAGACTTATGTTACTCGTGCATTCCCAATGGATAACCCAATGACTGGAGAGAACGGTTGGTATGGTCGTGCAGGGGAGCCTCTGACTTTTGGTGCGACAGTCAATGTTAAGTTCTGATAAATAGTAAACTTAATGATTATACTGGCCACCACAACAATCCCTGTTGTGGTGGTTTATAAGAGTAGTCAAACTCATTAACTACTTTTATATGCTATACATTGTTTATAAATTTTTCACTGCCTGCTATTACTATTATTTTAAATGATGGTAATAATTATAAGGAATTAAGGTATGAATGATAATAATAATTTATCAGGGTGGGTAAGAGATACTCTTTATTTATATGCAAATAAACAGCCTAACGAAACGGTTTTAAGATATTGCCTTAAGGATAATACACAAGAATTTAACTATAAAGATATTATCTGTCTCAGTAGCTATATTGCCCGCCATATAAGTTACCGCGAAAATGCTAAAGCGATTATTCTGATACCGGGTAATACTCAGTTTATTTTGGGATTCATAGCTTGTATTATCCGTGGTATTACCGCTGTCCCCGTTAACTTACCAGCCAGTCATCGTCTTGGACGAGTAGCGGATACAATTGATCATATCTTTGAAGATTGTCAGCCAGAATATATTATTACTTTAAAAAGCTCGGTTGATGAAATTGAGAAGCGGCAATGGCATGTAGGTCGTCAGGTTATTGTGCTTGATGATATTCTTACGGAGAATGATATATCAGAAATACCATCAGCTAATGAATATAAAGAGCTAATGTGTCCGAATGATGGTCCGGTATTTCTTCAATATTCTTCTGGTTCTACCGGTAAGCCGAAAGCTGTCTGCAATTTTGATGCAAATATGCAGGCCCAACATGAGATATTGCTTGAATTACATCGCGATTGCCAGCCACGAATTATTACGGCCAATTGGATACCGTTTTATCATGATATGGGCATGTTTTGCGGATTATTGACGCCACTATTATCTGGCGGTTGTTGCAACTTTATTTCTCCCAGCCATTTTACGGCTGATCCTGCCCGCTGGTTAAAACTGATTACTGATTATTCTGCAAATTCCACAGCCGCACCAGATTTCGCTTGGCAACTGTGCGTTGATAGTATCACTCAAGAGCAGGCAGCAGAATTCGATCTCTCTTCGCTTAAAATGGTATTGAATGCCGCAGAACCTATCCGGGTTGAAACTATGCCGCAGTTTGCCCGTCACTTTTCTGTGTCAGGTTTTAACCCTTTGAGCTTTGTGCCCGCCTATGGTATGGCGGAAGCAACACTTGTCATCAGCCGCAAACCCGCCGGGATGCCATTCATTAGCCAGTGTTTTGATGCGGATAGACTTGCTTCCGGTTACGCTGTTCCTGCGGAAAATGGTCGTGAACTGGTGAGTTCAGGGCAGGTTGTCAGTGGATGGAAATTACGGATTGTTGATCCTGAAACCGGTGAAATATTACCGGAAGGGCGGGTTGGTGAAATTTGGGTTGATGGTGATTCTAAAGCGCCTGGTTATTGGCAGAAACCCGAACTTAGCCGGCAGACTTTTATGGCTTGTCTTAATCAGTCTATAGATAAAAGCTATTATTTGCGGACAGGCGATTTAGCCTTTATCTGGCAAGGAGAGCTTTATATCTGTGGCCGACATAAAGATCTTATTATTGTCGCTGGCGAAAATTACATGCCAAATGATATTGAAGCCAGTATCGAGATGGGATGTGAAGACGTAAAAATTGGTGGAGCTTGTGCTTGCCAACGGGTAGAAAGCGGTGAGTTGTTTGTCTTTGCCGAAGTTTATCGCCACCTTGAAGCGACTAAATTACAGGTTATTGCCCGGCAGATTGCTGCCAGAGTCGCATCGGATTTTCAGCTTTCACTGGCGAATGTGGTGTTATTGCCTCATGGCGCGTTGAAAAAAACTTCCAGTGGAAAAATCCGACGTAAACAAATGTTGGCTGATTTTGAGAATAGCCAACTAAAAGTGCTCTTTGCTTTGCAGTCTGATATTGACAAAAAAGAAGCTTCTTCCTTGCCCGGTTGGCTTTATCAGCTTCTTTGCAGTTTGCTTCATTTAGATAACCCAAATCCTGCCTGTGGTTTTGCTGAATTGGGATTAACCAGCCTGTTAGCAGTCCGCTATTGCCAGCAGATAAATAAAATCTGGCGTTGTAATCTAACCCCGGCGGATTTATTTGCTTACCCAACTATTACTCAGTTGGCTAAATATATTGATAAATTATCAGATGAAAAAATCACGGTATCTGCCACAAAATCTGAATCAACCGGAAATAAACAGATTGCAATTATTGCGATAAGTTGTCGCTTACCGGGGCAAACAAGTAACAAATGGCAACAATATGGGCAATGGTTGGCAAAAGCAGAGTTAGCCGTTAAAGCCAACAATTCAGAACTTCGTCAGTTTGCGCTTCCTATTGGCGCTCTGGAACATATTGACCAATTTGACGCCCGTTTCTTCAACATTTCAGGCCGGGAAGCACTATTACTTGATCCTCAGCAGAGGCTATTGCTTGAATTAAGCTGGCATCTGTTCGAACAGGCCGGATGGTTGCCGGAGCAACTGAAACAATCGGATACGGGTTTCTTTATCGGTCAGAGCGGCAGTGAGTTTGGTCAGCAATTACTGCAACTGAATAATCCTGAATATGCCAAAAGTTATTTGGCTACTGGGATTAATACGAGTGCAAGTTCTGGCCGATTAGCGAAGTTCTATGGAACAACCGGTCCTGCACTCACTATTGATACGGCTTGCTCTTCTTCTCTAGTGGCATTGGATACGGCGATTCGCAGTTTACAGCAAGGGCAATGCCACGCTGCTGTTGCCGGTGGCGTTAACATTTTACTGTCACCGCAGATTGAACAGACATTGATAAACGCTGGCATGTTATCGCCTAAGGGCCGATGCGCTACGCTGAGTGAAGACGCGGATGGCTATGTCAGAGGTGAAGGTGCGGCCTTACTATTACTCAAACCTTATCAACAGGCTTTGGATGATGGTGATCCGGTGTTGGCCGTGATTGAATCCAGTTGTGTCGCTCAGGATGGTGAAAGTAGCAGCTTGACTGCTCCGAATCCACAAGCCCAGTCAGCAATGCTTAAGCGATTGTTGGAACAGGCTGATATTGCGCCTGATGATATTGATTTGCTGGAGATGCATGGCACGGGTACCGCTTTAGGTGATCCGATTGAGTTACAAGCGATTGACAGTGTTTATGGTAAACGACACCAGCCGTTGCCGTTGGCCGCCTGTAAAGCACAGATCGGTCATTTGGAAGCTGCCGCAGGTGTGGCCTCTGTGGTTCGGGCTGTGGCGCAGATACAACAGCAACAACGGTTTGGTCATCCAACTTTGGCCTCGTTCAGTGCTAAATTGTCAGCGTTAATGCCACGTTATCGCTACAGTAAACAGACTGAATCCCACCGAATAGAACGAGTTGCGATCAGTTCATTCAGTTTTACCGGCACAATGGCGGGTTTAGTGCTGAGTAAAGCAAATTTATCTGACACCACTATCCCAGCGCCATTTGTTGAAAATGGTTTATTACCGCTTTCCGCCTGTAGTGCATCAGCATTGCAGCAGATGGCTAATCAACTGGCGGATTTGCTGGAAAATCATCAGGAACAAGCTGGTGAACTGCTCAACGGTTGGTTGAAGAAACGCCATCATCATTTTGGCTGGCGGGCGCTAATCAGCTATCAGAATTTAGCCACTCTGATCGCGCATTTACGCCATGTTGAGCCAATTCAAATTGATCGTGTAAAAATGTTAGAGAAGGGGAGTGATCCTTGTGATTGGTTACAAGGGCAATCCTATAACTGGGTTAAGTATGCTGGAAACATGCCGGTTAGCCGATTTACACTAGCACAACTGCCTCTCTATCCATTTAATCGTGACAGTTACTGGCTGGAAGAACTTCGTTTAGTTGTACAGGAAACACAGGATCAATCCGAATCTTGTTCAGGTCATACAGGCTTTGATTTCGTTATCAATTGGATAGCGGATGTGCTGGGAACTGAGCCTAACGCATTAGCAATGGATGATAACTTGCTTAATTTGGGCATTGATTCATTGCAGATGTTGGATCTGGTGGATGAGTGTAAAAAACAGCATGTCATTCTGTCATTATCTTCTTTATTCGAGCAGCCAACATTAGCCGCATGGCAACAGTGTTGGTTTTCTGCCGCTCAATCTGAAAATGTCTCAAAAGAGTCAGAACAGCCGGTTATAAAATGGAATGGCGAGCCTTTTGAACTCACTTCGGTTCAGCAAGCCTACTGGACGGGGCGGCAAAAAGAACAGACGCTGGGCGGAATCGCTTGTCAAGTCTATCTGGAACTGGATTGTCCGTTACTGAAGAACAGCGATATTGAATGGGCAGTGAATCAATTACATCAGCGCCATGATATGTTGCGGATGCGTATTACCGGTGATGGTAAAGGGGAGATTACGGTTTACCAGCCGGTATCCATTGAATCTTATGATTGGCAACAACTTTCACCGAGTTTATTGGAAGAGAAAAGATTCACGCTTAGGAAACGTCTGGAAACTAAAGTTGCAGATCTGACAATTGAAAGTGGATTTGGCGTGGTAGTAAGCCATACCGTAAATAGCAGTCGCTTACATATTAATATCGATATGGTAATGGCGGATGCTATGAGCCTTCAGATTTTGTTGAGAGAGCTCAGTCAGCTTATTTTGATGCCGGGTGTGCTTCTTCCTCAATTAAATTACAGCTTCCCGCAATATCTGTGTGAACAGGCCGCTGATAATCAGTTAATCGATAGTCGTCAATACTGGCAAAACAGATTGGCTGAGCAATTGCCTTTTGCGCCTCAGTTACCGCTGGCAGTTAAACCGGAACATATTGATAAGCCTGATTTCCATCATCGTCAGTGGAGTCTGGAACAACAGCGTTGGTTATCATTAAAGGAAATTGCCCGCAGCAATGGTATAACCCCGTCAATGCTGCTGGCGAATTGCTTTGCTGAGACATTGCGTGGCTGGGCTGAATCGCCGGATTTCACACTGAATCTGACTATTTTCAACCGTCGCGGAGAACATCTTCAACTACCTGATTTAGTCGCAGATTTCACAACATTATTGTTGCTGGCTTGTCATACACAAGCGGGGAACAGCATCTTAGAAAATTGCCGGGCTCTCAATCGCCAGTTTATGTCAGATCTGGATCATGTGGATTACAGCGCGATTCAGGTTATGCGGGACTGGTCGCAGATGTACGGGCATCAAGTTCCCATGCCGGTGGTATTCACCAGTAATCTTGGCCGTGATCTGCTTAACGGTAATGAGCTGGGAGAACTGAATTATCTGGTATCCCAGACGCCGCAAGTCTGGATTGACTGCCAGGTGATGGAACATCAAGGCGAATTATTAGTCAGCTGGGATTGTGTCGATGGGTTATTCCCTCAAGGCATGCTTGATCAAATGTTTAGTTTTATGACTCATCTGATCAGCGCAATTACAGATAATTCTCAACTCCTTTTAAAGCCGGTTTCGCATTATGTCACGCCGGAAATTATTGAACAGCGTACAGAGCCTAAAGATCGTGATGGCATGCTGTTTACGCCACGTTTGCTGCATCGTCGTTTTTATGAGATTGCTGCATTGTGGGCAGATTCACCAGCAGTTATCACGCCTCATCAACGACTCAGTTATGGCGAACTTGAACAGGATGTACTGGAACTGGCTTACAGGCTGAAAGAGCAAAAAGTAAAAGCCGGAGATAACCTGGCATTACTGTTGCCAAAAGGTACAGAGCAAGTTGTGGCTGTTTTGGCTTGCTTGAGTGTTGGGGCGGTATATGTTCCGCTGGATGTCGCGCAGCAATCAGCCCGTTTACAGACCATCATCAGTCAGGCGGATATTTCGTTGATTATTACAAATAACGAATATCAGGAGCTTGTTAGTGGTTGGTTTGATGCGGTTCTGAATATTGAGCAGACAGGTGACTCACGACTGCCATTATCACAGGTGGTTTATGGGGAACCGGAACTTTCTGCTTATATCATCTTTACTTCTGGCTCTACCGGTACACCTAAAGGTGTTGTGGTATCTCATCAGGCTGCCGCTAATACAATTGATGATATTAATCGCCGTTATGGTCAGCAGGAAAAAACACGGGTATATGCCCTGTCGGCACTGAATTTTGATTTGTCGGTGTATGACATTTTTGGCCCTCTCGCGTCAGGGGGAGCCTTGGTGATGCCTGAGATAGGCCATGAGCGGGAAGCAAAACAGTGGTTGGAACAGCTGCATCAGGAACAGGCGACAGTCTGGAACAGTGTCCCTGCGTTGTTTGATATGTTGCTGGTGGCTGCTGAAAATGATCCTCGTGGCTTGCCGGATTCATTGCAACAGGTGTTGTTATCCGGTGATTGGGTTGGTCTGGATCTGCTTCCCCGTTTGCGTGAAGTCGGCAGTCAGGCTCAATTAACGGCAATGGGGGGAGCGACGGAAGCGGCAATCTGGTCTAACGCGATTGATGTCGATGTTATCCCGTCGGAATGGCGCTCAATTCCTTACGGTTATCCGCTCTCTAATCAGCATTACCGAGTCATGGATTCACAACAACGGGATTGCCCTGATTGGGTCGCCGGAGAGTTGTGGATTGGCGGAAAAGGTGTAGCGCTGGGCTATTACGGCGATCGGGAAAAAACAGATGCTCAGTTTGTTCTGCATCAAGGGCAGCGTTATTACCGGACCGGAGATTATGGCCGCTTTTGGCAGGGAGGATGCCTTGAGTTTCTTGGCCGTAAAGATAGCCAGATTAAACTGAATGGTTACAGGATTGAACTGGGTGAAATTGAAACGGTGGCTTTACGTCACCCAGCAATCAGTAAAGCTGTTGCATTGTGTTTATCTGAACCACAGAAACATCTGAGATTATTCGTTGAAGGCCAGGTTATAACGGGTGATTCTTCAACATTCGCTGATGATATATTGCCTGAAATGCCATCATTTATTCAGGTAGAAAACAGTCAGGATGATGAACAGAATATCGCTTTGTCACTGTTGCAAAAGATATTGCTTGATTCTTTGCAACTGACATTCACTCAGCCGCAAAGTGCAGAAATACTTTACCAACAGGCAGGGGTGATACCTCGTTATCAACCACTATTTATTCAGTGGCTGGCGTGGTTGACGCATCAGGGATGGTTATCTGAAAGTGAAACAGGCTGGCAGTTGAATCATGGTTGGCAACCAGATAACAAACCGGTTCTGGCATCACGAATGGACAGAATTTATCAGGCGCTTAATGGGTATTGTGACTGGATTGTTCAAGTCATTCAGGGGAAACAGAACCCACTGATGCTTATCGACGATCCTGTATTGTCGCCGGAGGTTCTGGTTGTTGGTTCACCGGAAACCGAAGTGGTCATTACCCTTATTGCGGATCAAATCCGTCGGTTATCCACGATATTGCAGCGGCCTGTCAGAGTCGCAGAGCTGAATGGCCGCAGTGGTCTGTTTGCAGGCAAGTTACTCAGTCTATTATCAGATTTGGAGATTGAATATTGCTTGGTTGAACAGGCCGGTTCACTGCGTGAACTGGCGAAATATCGTCTGTCAGGTTATCCGCATCAGAGTCAGGTTTGCACAGTGCGGGAAACGGCAGATTATAGTGCCGATTTGGTCATCAGTAATAACGCATTGCATCGTTATGCCGATATCTGTCGGGGAATCTCTGATCTGCAAGTATTGGCATCTTCTGGCAGTGGCGTATTGGTGTTTGAAAGCCAATATCTCAGCCCGCTGGCACAATTAACGGTGTTACTGCTGCAAGATGAAAACGGTTTTACTGATCTGCGACAAGGTCAGCAAGATCCACTACTGGATAAGAAACGTTGGCAGCAGCAGTTGTTGCAAAGTGATTTACCCGTGCAGTCTGTCACGGTAATGGGTGAAAACTCTGTACTGTTGATGTGCAAAAACTGTCGTGGCAACGTTACGGTTAATCGCCACGAACTGACACAGCATCTGACAAATTATCTTCCAGCTTATATGTTGCCGCAGTATTTGCATGTTTTAGATAAATTACCATTGAGCGCTAATGGAAAAATAGATCGCAAAGCACTTGAGCAATTAGCTGTAGACGGGGCAGAACAGGAAATTCTGCAATCTGCCCAAGGTGTCGAATTGTCAGGAAAAGCCGAATATCTGGTGGCTAAAATCTGGCAACAGGTATTGGGAACAGAACCAATGGCTGACAGCAATTTCTTCCTGCTTGGTGGTGATAGTTTACATGCCACCCGTATTGTTGTGGCGTTGGAATCAGCAGGGGCTGTAGATGTCACACTGGCTCAGGTGTTCTCCTCCCCGGTATTGCGTGACTTTGCTCGTTTGATGACTTTTGCTGAACTGTCAAAAACAAAAGTGATGCAGCTGCAACATCAGGAAAGTGAGTGTTATCAGCCATTCCCGCCTACAGATGTACAACGTGCCTATCTGATGGGGCGTCAGGCTGGTTTCCGTCTCGGTGGGGTTGCCACTCATTATTATAACGAATACGAAGGCCAGCCTTTTGATGCAATGCGGTTAGAACAGGCTTTATCTGCCTTGATTGCTCGCCATGATGCATTGAGAATTGTATTTGACGAGCAAGGAATGCAACAGGTGTTGCCACAGCAGCCAAAACCTGCGCTAGACGTGATCCACTGTTCAGATCAGCAATGGTCAGAAGAAACCAGTAAATTGCGGGAACGCTTATCTCATCGGGTACTTGATCCGACACAATGGCCGCTGTTCCATGTGACGCTGATTCAGTCAGATAATGGGCGTAACCGCCTGTATATCGGGTTGGATAATTTGATCCTTGACGGTTTGAGTATGCGTATTTTCTTCACCGAACTTGAGCAGCTTTATCAGCAACCGGAAGGAGTATTGCCATCCGTTGGGATTGGTTTCCGAGATTATCTCACCACGGTGATTTCTGATGAAGAGAAGAGCCGTAAATCGGCAAATTACTGGCAGGCCCGGCTGGCAGAATTACCTGAAGCGCCAAAGCTGCCACTGATTTGTGATCCGCAGTCATTGGGTACGCCTCGGTTTAAACGTTGGCAATCTGTTTTGCCTCGGCAGCAGTGGCAAACGCTGACAGAAAAAGCCCGGCATTATCAAGTGACGCCTTCTTGTTTATTGCTGACTTGTTATGCACAAGTGTTGGCGAAATGGTCTGAATCGGCGTCATTGAGTATCAATGTGACGTTGTTTGATCGTCAGCCATTACATCCTGATATCAACCATATTCTGGGGGATTTCACTTCACTTCTGTTACTGGAATGTCATCATTTAACCGATGAAAACTGGCTTAACAGAGCACAGCGATTACAGCAACAGCTTTGGCAAGATCTGGCTCATACTGATGTTTCGGCTGTATGGGTTATCCGTGAATTGAATAAACAACGGCAAGTTACCGATTTGGCTATGCCCGTCGTGTTTACCAGTGCGTTAGGGGCAGAAGTCATGCCTTATCAAGAGAGTGCACAACCTTTCCCGCCGGCTATCTGGGGAATTTCTCAGACTCCTCAGGTTTGGATCGATCATCAGGTATATGAACAGGATGGAGAATTACGTTTCAACTGGGATGTGGTTGATGGCCTGTTCCCGCAAGGTATGATTGATACGATGTTCAGCGCATATTGTGATTTGCTGACGCAGTTAAGTGTGACCCCGGACTGGCGTACTCAGGTGAATGTAGCGCTGCCGATACAACAGCAGCAATGTCGTCAACGGGTTAATGATACGCATCAGGAATTGAGTTTTGCACCAATGCATCAGCGTGTTGGGCAGGCGATGACACAGTTTGCGGATCGAACAGCGATTATTGATGGTGAGCAGCAGGTCAGTTATCAGCAGTTAGAGCAACATGTGCAACGATTAGCCCAGGTTTTGGTTGAACAAGGCATTTGTGCGGGTGATTGTGTTGGTGTTGCGTTGCCGAGGGGTTATCAACAAATCGTCGCAGTACTGGCTGTTCAGTGGTTGGGCGCGGCTTATGTTCCAATCTCTGTCGAGTGGCCGGTACTGCGCCGGGAACAGGTTGCTCAGCAGGCGGGGTTGATTTGTGTTGTGGCGGATAGCCACTTGCAATGGACGGAATCTGTCGCAATTGTTGATATTAACCAGTCACCGCTGACAACAACGGTGATTCAACTCTGGCATTCACAAGCTCAAGATCTGGCTTACATTATTTTCACTTCTGGCAGCACTGGCGTACCTAAAGGCGTAGCGATCAGTCACGGTGCTGCGGTCAATACTATTGAAGCGATCAATCGGCAGCATTGTGTTGGTAAACAGGACAAAGTTCTGGCGCTGTCTGCACTGCATTTCGACCTTTCTGTGTGGGATATCTTTGGTGTGTTGTCAGCGGGAGGGACTTTGGTCACGGTACCTGAAACCTATTCCAAGGACGCTGCACATTGGTTGACTCTGATAAAACAGCACCAGATAACGTTATGGAACAGTGTGCCAGCCTTACTGGAAATGGCGCTGTTACTGAGTGAAAACGGTGAACAGGCCGATGCGCTTACTAGTTTGCGTCTGGTCATGCTCTCTGGTGACTGGATTAACCTTGCATTGCCTGAGCGTTTGAAACGCTGGATACCACAGGTACAACTGGTTTCTATGGGGGGCGCGACCGAAGCGGCCATTTGGTCGAATTACTGGTTAGTGGATGAGCTTGATCCTGAATGGAATTCTATTCCTTATGGATTACCGTTACCGAATCAGCGTTTCCGTGTAGTCAATGAACTAACGGAGGATTGTCCTGATTGGGTTGCCGGTGAACTGTGGATTGGTGGTCATGGTGTGGCGCTAGGTTACTTCGGTGATGATGAGCGCACTGCCAATCAGTTTATTTTCTGGCAAGGGGAGCGTTGGTATCGTACTGGTGATATGGGGCGTTATCACCCAACAGGCGTACTGGAATTCTTGGGACGGCGTGATCAGCAGGTTAAAATTTCCGGTTACCGTATTGAGCTGGGTGAGATCGTACAGGCTCTGAAAGGTTGTGATGGTATTGAAGATGCGTTGGTATTTGTTAATCGACGTGGCGAACGTCCATCCCTCTCAGCTTGCGTTTTAGCATCACAAGAGCCGGATTGGTCGCTGTTGCGGCAGCAACTGTCAGCACAATTACCAGAATATGCGGTTCCGGTCGAGTTTGGTTGGTTGTCTTGCTGGCCGTTGACAGACAATGGCAAGCTAGATCGCAAAATGATTGAGCAACAACTACGGCATGTTGTCAATCAAGCTATGGATACATTGCCGGAAAGCCCATTGGAAAAACAGCTGGCAGATGTGCTGTTGCCATTACTTAATCTGACGCAACTCAGCGTTCATGACAATTTCTTTGCCCTTGGTGGCGACTCCTTTATTGCAACCCGTTTCACTTCTGAACTGAGGCGGTGTCATAACATTGATTTGCCACTCTGGCAGGTTTTTAACCTGCAAACTATTGCACGTATGGCGCAACAACTACAATCCGCACCCGCAGAAGAAGCGGAAATGATTTTTGAGGAAGGTTCTCTATGAATAGCCAGGAAACGATACAGAAAAAAACAGTACAGCTATCAGCGCCACAACAAGCTGTTCAGCTTTTACTGCAACTTGAACAACAACAGGCTAAATTCTGGCTGGAAGGTGATGCGTTGAAGTTTCGCGCGCCTGAGGGAGTGATGAATCCTCATGTTATTGCTCAGTTGAAAAATTTGAAACCACAAATTGTTGCGTTAATACAGGAGTGGCAGGAACCACAGAGTTTTGTGATAAACCCGGCACAGAAGCATTTACCTTTTGCTCTAAGTGATGTGCAGTCAGCCTATTTTGTCGGGCGTCATGCAATGTTCGATTATGGTGGTGTTGGTTGTCACGGCTATTTTGAGATTCTGACTGAACATTGGGACGTTAAACGCCTTGAACAGGTATGGAATCAACTGATCCAACGCCACGATATGTTGCGGGCAGTATTCACTGTTCAGGGGCAGCAACAGATTTTGCCGGAAGTGGATCGTTTTACTATTGATTGCGATTCCTCTTCGCAGGAAGAACTTCGACAAACCCTGTCTCACCGGGTTTATCAGACAGATTGTTGGCCTCTATTTGATCTGAAAGTCAGCCAAGCGGCAGGGAAATCCTGCCTTCATTTCAGTATTGATTTGCTGATTGCAGATTTTCTCAGTGTACAAATTTTGCTGGCAGAACTGTTAAAAGGTTATCAAGAGCCTCAGACAGAACTTGCTCCATTGCAGGCCAGTTTCCGTGATGTGATGGAGTTTGAGCGGCGCCGCCACCATCAGCGCAGTTATGCCAGCGCGCGTGAATATTGGTTGAAACGTCTGCCTGAGTTGCCGGCCAGCCCACAATTACCTCACCTTCCAGTACAAAGTGGCGTTGTTCCTCGTTTCAGTCGTTACGATTTGCAACTCACGATTAAGCAGTGGGAGCAATTGCAACAACATTGTCGTTTGCAGGGCGTCTCTCCTTCTGCACTGCTTTTGGCGCTATTTAGTGAAACACTTGTTCGCTGGTCAGAAACGAAATCTTTTTGCCTCAATCTGACAGTAATGAACCGCCGTGATCTTCATGAAGATATTCACCGGATGGTTGGGGATTTTACCAGCGTTAGCCTATTACAGGCGGATATTAGCCAGCCACTCTCCTTACTGGAACGGGTGAAAAATCTACAGGCGCAACTGTGGCAGGATTTGGAGCATAACGCATTCAGCGGTATTGAGGTGATGCGTGAGCTGGCACGACAGAGGGGAGCAGAAGCTGCGAGAATGCCGATAGTATTTACCAGTGCATTAGTTGGCGAGGGTAAAGAGCAGGCGCAGGATATTATCAGCCAATTACCGATGGATATTGAGATTGGCTATGGTATCAGCCAGACCCCACAGGTATGGATTGATTGCCAGGTGATGGCCCGTAACGGAGGGTTATTGGTCAACTGGGATATCATGGAGGGAGTATTCCCGCTAGACCTCATCCGCGATATGTTCAATTGCTTTACTGGCGCGATACATCAGGTACTGGAACATGTTGATGTGTGGGATCAGGTACTCGTCATTAATCTGCCTGAGTACCAGCAAAAAATACGGCAACAGGTTAATGCGACTGAGGAAGTGATTAAATCGGCGCTATTACATCAGGGTATCCTAGAACAGGCCGGTAAAACGCCTGATGCATTGGCGCTGATTGATGCATGTGGGCAGGTGACCTACCAACAGATGGTAACACGCGCCACAAAATTGGCTGCCTTTTTGCCTCAAGGTGGACATAGCGCGGTATTGATGGAGAAAGGTGCGGAGCAGGTTATTACAACCCTGGCGATTCTAATCGCTGGTGGTGTTTATCTGCCACTTGATATTTCACAACCGTTACCACGGATATTACAAATTCTTACTGATGCACAGGTTAGTGCAGTATTGACAGATAATGAAGTTTTAGCCCAACAGTTGCGGGAACAGGGGTTTAATGCTGCTAGCACAGAGAATCTGTCAGAGCTGGCAACGACTTCCGTTGTGTCAGTGAAGCAAAATGACCCGCATAATCTGGCCTATATTATTTATACCTCCGGGAGTACCGGGCAGCCGAAAGGCGTGATGATAAGCCATGATGCGGCGCTGAATACCATCAGCGATATCAATCGCCGTATGAATGTCACATCGACTGACCGCATGCTGGCACTGGCGAGGCTGAGTTTTGACCTTTCTGTTTACGATATTTTTGGTGTACTTAGCGCAGGTGGCGCGCTGATATTGCCGCAGGAACAGGATTTACAAAACCCTGCACAATGGGCGCGGCTAATTGGTAAGCATCAGGTGACGTTGTGGAACTCTGTCCCAGCGCAAATGACGATGCTGACCCGCTATCTGTCTGAAGGTGGGAAGGAATCCATTGGTAGCTTGCGTTGTGTGATGATGTCTGGTGACTGGATCCCGCTTAATTTGCCAACCGCTATTTATCAGCATGCGCCAGATGCTTATCAGTTCAGCCTGGGTGGGGCGACTGAAGCTGCTATTTGGTCAAATATATGGCCGATAGAACCTTCAAAAACCTATCACAACAGTATTCCTTATGGCACGCCATTGGCTAATCAGCAGTTCCGTATTTTGGATCTCCGTGGGGAACCTTGTCCTGACTGGGTTGCGGGAGAACTTTGGATTGGTGGCCGTGGTGTTGCCCAAGGCTATTGGCAGGATGAAGAAAAAACTCGCCATCACTTTATCACTGACAGCCAGGGACAACGCTGGTATCGCACGGGAGACCGGGGGCGTTATACCATCAATGGCATTATTGAGTTTCTTGGACGCTGTGATAATCAGGTAAAAATTCGTGGTTATCGGGTGGAAACGGGTGAGATAGAAGCCGTGTTGGAACGACATAATAGTGTGGCTCAGGCTGCGGTTGTCGTAAAAGGGGATAAACATAATCAGGAATTACATGCTTTCGTTGAAGCGGCGACAGAAAATTCGTTGGAACGGGCAGAAAAGCTGTATCAACGCTATGAGATGGCATTACAAAAAGTACGCTCAGTTGCCAGCAATATTGAAGCAACGATAGATAAGCAAAAGGTAGAAAAGCTGGTTTGGTTCCTTGATCGTGTAGCCCTGTTGCATATGGCGGGTGCGTTGGTAGATGTCGGTGCTTTACAGGCAGGAAAGTCTGCTACCCTCGATTCTGTGATGGAAAACGGCAGTATTGCGGCAGAAAACCGGCAATTAACACGCCGGTGGCTGAGAGCGTTGGTTCAGCATCAGCTAATTCAGCAGCAAGGTGAGTATTACCAGCTCAATGCTGATGTTTCAGAGTATGAAATCAAGCAGTGTTGGCAACAATGTTATGACTTGATGTCAGCATTGGATGATGACCAAGGCTTGCTTACCTATCTGGAACGCAGTAGCCAATGTCTGCCGGAATTGTTGCAAGGCAAAGAAGATCCGCTGAATTTGTTGTTCCCTGATGGCAAGTTGGATGTGGCGACCAAAACTTACCAAAACAATCTGATCAGTAAAATGATGAATCGCTTGTTGCTGGCTGCGGCTGAACAAAAAGCGGCTCAGATTAACCATGAGGAAGGGCGTTGCCTGCGGGTCTTGGAAATTGGGGCTGGTGTGGGCGGCACCAGTAACGTACTGATCCCGAAACTGGCAGGCTGGAAAGTCGAATATACCTTTACCGATGTTTCACCATTCTTCCTGAATGAGGCCAAATTGCGTTATCAGCAGTTTGATTTTATTCGTTACCGGTTGTTTGATTTCAATCGTACACCGGTGGAACAAGGGTTGGATTGTGGTCAGTTTGACATGATTGTCTCTTCTAATGTTCTGCACAATGCGGTTATTGCTCGTCAGGGATTAGAACATCTGCGTCAGTTATTGGCGCCGGATGGATGGCTGCTGGTGATTGAAGCGACACGGGATAATTACCAGTTGATGACTTCTATGGAATTTAAGCACGGTCTGAGTGATTTTGCCGATGAACGGCTGGAGCTGGATTCGCCGTTTATGCCGCAGAAAAACTGGCTTAATGCCATGAACGATGTGGGTGCGGAGACGTTATGGGCTTATCCGCCAGCAGAAGACGCGCTTTATCAATTGGGGCAGAGTTTTATTTTGGCGCAATTTAACCTCAATCGTAAACCATGTAGCAGCACAGAATTGTTGGCGTCATTAAAACAACAACTGCCTGCTTATATGGTGCCTGCTCGCCTTACCGTACTTGATCGTCTGCCTGTGACAGCTAATGGCAAAGTGGATCGTAAAGGTATGCCGGATTTACCGGAGCATAGCGGGAATGAACCAGTAGCAGAAAGCAACAGCAGTGACGAACTGGAACAGACCTTACTGACGTTGTGCCGGGAACTGCTTGGGCATAATAATATTGGTCTTGATGATGATTTCTTCGCCAGCGGTGGTGACTCATTATTAATAACGCAGTGGGTGAGCCGGATTCGTCAGGAACTTGGGGAAAATAACGTTCCGTGGGAAGGTAGCTTGCGTCAGGTACTACAGCAGCCAACTGTTCGTGCATTGGCGGCATTTTTGCGTACGCAGTCAGTGCAGGATAAGAGAGCATCAGATAACCATGCTTGTTTGACGTTGTTGAAGGAAGGTCATGGTGATCCGGTCGTTATTCTGCATGAAGGCAGTGGTACAGTACTGCCTTGCCTGCCTTTGACCGAAAAACTTTCCGGGCCGGTTTATGCGCTGAGTGTGGTAGATACAGAAGCTTTCCTGCAAATTCCGTCTGAGCAGTTAATTTCTCAATTGGCACGGCATTATCTGCGTGATATTCAATCTTTGCCTGGTCATTGCCATTTATTTGGTTACTGCATGGGTGGGTTATTGGCTTTTGAAATGGCGCGTCAGGCAATGGAAAATCAGACTCCGGTTGCCTCCGTAACGATTGCCAGCAGTTATCAGATCCCTTACCTGATTGATGACCCATTGATGATAGATATGGCGATTATCTGGGGATTGTCAGTGGAATGTCCGTGGCCGTTGCCTCAGGAACAACTGGAAACTGTTTATGAAGCTTTGCTGGCGGAGAAGCCAGAAGTAATTGATCGGCATTCCGTCGCTGAATATGCCCGTACCCGCGGAATGGATGCCTTTGCCGATGCTTATATGGCCGTAGTAGATATCCCGGAAGATCAGCGTTTACAGCAATTGGTCAGTGCTATTCGTAAAAATGAGATTGCTGAGAAAGAGTTGATCCGGATGTGTTCTGTTTTCCGTCACAGCATTCGGGGTGTTTGTCGTTATCAGCCAGACTATTTTGCCGGTGATCTGACGTTTGCCTGCCAAAATAGTGATACCTATTTGCTGCCTGCGCTCCAGCAGGACATGAAAGAATTCTGGCAACAATATTGTCTTGGAAACGTCAATTATCTTTCACTGAATGGCGACCATTTTGACTGTATTAAATCGGATAATGTGATGCCATTGGTAAACCATCTTGAGCAGAACAAAGCGCAGGTAAGCTAAATGAATTGGGATAGAAAAATTCTGGTAATAGGCGCTACGGGCGCAGTAGGCCGTTCTGTCGTTACCGCATTAAATCAATTGGGTTATCAGGTATCGGGTGCAGGGCGTCGTCCCTGTGCTGAATTAGCTGATTATCATCAGATAGATTTATTTGATGAAAAAGCACTGACTGAACTTTGTCAGCCATTTTCTTTGATCATTAATGCCGCAGGTCCTGCTTCGCAAATTCAGGACAGAATCGCCAGAGCAGCATTGGCTTCGGCAACGCATTATCTGGATGTTGCGGGAGAGCCTATTGTTTGGCAGAAATTAGCCGCAGATGAGAAATTAGCGCCTTTATTACAGAAATCAGCTTGTGTCTTGGGCGCGGGATATGTGCCGGGATTTGCCTCGATTTTACCTTTTTTAGCGGCAAACCGGCTGAAATCAGTGAGTAAAATGCGGTCATATCTTGGAGGAATAGAACCTTTTACGGTGACTTCCGCCATTGATTTTATTGATAGCCTGAATGAGCAGAATGGTAAAGCAGGTCATATCTTATCTGGAGGAACGCTACAACGGGCAGCCATAGAAAAAAATGTTCAGCCTGAAACCGCTAACAGGGCATTTGATGCCCTACCATATCTCAGTTTTGAGTTGGAAAGAGTTGCCCGTCAACTCAATCTGGTTGATTTCGCTGCATTTAATTTACTGGCGGATCGTCAGCTATTGCTGACAGATCAATTTAATGGTGAGCAGGGAATTAAACAGCTAATCAGCCAGAGTGAAGAACTAACGCATCATTATGGTCAACAGCAACATATTTTGCTGGAAGCAGAAGGCGTACTGGTGGGGCAATCCGTGACGTTTATTGCCAAAGGACGTTTTACTGATAGTTACCGTTTTACCGGAGTCGTTGCTGCATTGGCGGCGGATATGATGCTAAAAACACCACAATCAGGGTTGAAATGGCTATCTGATTTAGCTGATGCAGAGCAGTTATTATCAGGGCTTGAGCACATGGGGGCCTTTGAATACTGGCAGATAGAAATGAAACAGCGTCAAAGTACAGATTATGTTGAGGGGGAACTATGAGTCGTCCATTACGTGTTATCGTCTGTGGTACGTTGTTCGGTCAGGTTTATTTGTCAGCGTTTAAAACCCATTTTCCCGGTTTTGAACTGGCGGGCATTATTGCCCGTGGCAGTGAGCGCTCGCAGCGGCTGGCGGCTGAATATCAGGTACCTTTGTATGAACACGTTTCCCAGTTGCCGGATGATATTGATATTGCTTGTGTTGTGGTACGTTCTGCCATTGTCGGTGGCGCGGGCAGTGAACTGACAAAACAATTGTTGAGCAGAGGCATTCATGTTTTACAGGAACATCCGGTTTATCAGCGTGATGTGGCGGAATGTTTGAAACTGGCTCGCCAGAATAATTGCTGTTACTCGGTCAATACGCACTATCCGAATGTTCCGGCAGTACGGCAATTTACTGATTATTTGCAACAGGCTATGCAGCATCAGCAACCTTTATTTATTGAAGCCACCTGTGGCGTTCAAGTAATTTGCGGTTTGCTGGATATTTTGGGGCGTGCATTAGGAAAATTCACTCCTTTTGCTTTTGGCGACGCCCATCACTGGGATAAACAATTACTGACGCAGGCCGCCAGTTATCCGCCTTATACCACTATTCAAGGGGTTATTATGGGGATACCGTTAATCCTGAATTTGCAGAATCAGCTTGATCCTGGCGATCCGGATAACCATTTCCACATTATGCAACGCATTTGTGTCGGTCTGCCCAGTGGTAATTTGCTGCTGGTGAATACACATGGTCCGGTATTGTGGAATTCACGCTTCCATATACCACGCCAACGTACAACCAGTGGGGTAAGGGAGCCTCTATTACCACAACAGGCTACCCATTACTTTAAACCGCCAACGGCTGTTTCATTGTATGACTGTTGCCCAAGTCTGGAACAGATCACTAATCAGCATTGGCCTGAGGCTATTCGTCATGCTTTGCGGCAATTTGCCATACAGATGGAACGGCCTGATCCCCGCATGGCGCAATATTTACTGACAATGGCTTCTGTTTGGAAAACCTTAATGAGTAAGGTTGGCAACCCAGAAAGTTTGCATGTGCCTGATCCTGTTCCACCTCAACCGGAGATCAGTGAATTTCTGAAACAACAGGGGGATGTTCACTATGTTTGATAAGGTATCGCTTGATAGAGCAATGCGACTGATAAAGCCGGGAACCGGTAGCCAACTAATCTGTTTTCATTATGCCGGGGGCAGAGCAGAATATTTTATCCCCTGGCGTGACGGGATCTCAAAGGATACTGCGGTTTATGCCGTTCAATTACCAGGACATGGCTCGCGAATTAGCGAGCCGTTACAAACTTGTATTCATCAGTTGGCAGACAGCTTGGTCGAGGCATTGAATATTTTGCCTTTACGTCCGACTTATTTTTTTGGGCATAGCATGGGTGCTGCGCTGGCCTTTGAGGTGGCATTGCGTATGCAACAACAGGGTAGAAAAATCTGTGCATTATTTGTTTCTGCCCGTCTGCCGCCACACAAAAATAGTGGTAATGATTATCACCGTCGAGATGAACAGCAATTGTTGAATAAAATTACTTCTCTGGGCGGTTCTGCGATTGATTATCAGGCAATGCCTGAATTGAAGGCGTTGTTAATGCCCATTTTCCGAGCGGATTTTCAGGCTATCGAAACATATCAACGCCGTTGTCAGCAACAACTTGATTGCCCGGTATTTGCTTGTGCTGGCGAACGCGATACGGAGGTTTCTTTGGAAGAGATGGCGCAGTGGCAGTGGATAACTAAAGGGAAATTTGAACTGAAAGTGTTTGATGGCGGGCATTTTTACCTCAATGATCAATCTTCAGTTTTATTTGACTATATCAATAGTAATATTGCTGCTTCATAGTATCATTGCGCAATCAATAAATTTAGGAAATATCATGAAATATAATCATAACCTTGTTGGTTTATTTGGCCTTTATTGCGCGCAAGGTGCTCCTTTGGGGTTGGCAATTTTTGCTTTGCCGGGGATCTTACGGCAACAAGGGGCTGATATGCAGTTTATCGGCCTTATTGGTTTATGCATGTTACCCTGGGCATTCAAATTTATCTGGGCTTCTTTCATTGAAAACCATAAACCGTGGGGATTTGGCAAACTTTCTGCCGGATTAGCCTGGATTCAACTATTTAAAATACTTTCATTGCTTGCTATCGCTTCTCTGTGGTTTTTTAGCCCACAAACTGATGTCATCGGTTTGCTAATCATACTCACATTCATCAATCTTCTTTATGCCAGCCAAGATGTTGCGGTTGATGCTCTGGCAGTGCGCACTTTTGCAGGCAGTCGTCATGTCAAAGTGAATGTCGGTCAAGTTGCTGGGTTTAGTTTGGGGATGCTGGTTGGTGGTATTCTCAGCCTTTATGTTTTCAGCTCTGTGGGTTGGCACAACATGGTGCTGTTCTTTTTACTGGTTCAGATAGTTTGCCATATCCCATTTATGCTTAATAAGGATAAATTCAATATCGATCAGCAGCTTCCCGTTAAACCGGGCAGTGCTTCCGTCTGGAAAATATTCCGTCGTCAGGGAAGTTTGCCGGTTATTCTGATGGCATTGTTGTTTAAATTTGCCAGTACGCTTGGTGCCGGATTGATATCGCCTCTGCTCGTCGATATGGGTGTTAATCTGGAATTTATTGCTCTGATTTCCGGCAGTGTATTAATTATCAGTTATATTACCGGAGCGCTGGCTGCGGGTTTTCTTCATCGCTGGTTTTCCAGCCCGGCTTTGGCATTAAGTGGACTGATTGCCAGTGCGTTATGTTGGTTAGGACTGGCGATTTCACTCACGGTATCATCAACAGATCCCACAATGGTCTTTATCTTCTTTATGTTGGAAGGTTTCTTTTTCAATCTGAGCTGTGTTTCTTTCTTCTCTTGTTTCATGCGCTGGAGCGAAGGAGATAGCAAACAGGATGTTATTCAGCCAGGAACCAATTTTACCTTGCTGCAATGTTGTGAAGTGCTTGGTAGTAGTGCGGCAATGGTCATTGCCGGAACGCTGGCGCACTATTGGGGATTTACCAATGCGTTCTATGCGGCGGTTGCAGGAAGTGTTACCACAATTATTATTGTGACCATTTGCTTCCGTCTGTCTTCGTCTATGATTAACCGCCCGTCTGTTCAGCTTCAGCGAGTTGAGGTACAACAATGAAATCAGATGACAGCGCTTTTTCTTGGTTGATGAAACTGATCGGGACTCAGAAGAAAAGAGTGATCGCTTCCATGACCTTAGCCGTTATCTACTCTTTGTTGGCGTTGGTGCCTTATGTGTTGATCTATCGTCTGATAGATACTTTTCTGCATCAGCCGGATGCGGCTGCATCACAGGTATGGTGGCTGGTTGGCTTGGCAGTCATGGCGTTGGCTGGCAAGATAATATTGCAACTATTTTCCGGTTTACTATCGCATAAAGCGGCTTTCCAGCTTCTGTTTGAATTACGCCGCAAAGTGATTGCTCGAGTGGGTGATTTGCCGTTGGGAGCATCTAATCGTCATACCTCTGCAACAATGAAGAAAATTATCTCAGACGATATTGGTAGAATTGAAACATTCATTGCTCACCATTTACCGGATATCGCTGCCGCTATTGTTTCACCGCTGGCAGCGGCCACATTGCTGTTTTTCTTTGACTGGAGGTTGGCGTTATTGGCGTTGATCCCTTTGCCATTAGCCATTGCCATGCAGTGCTGGATTTTCAAGGGGTTTGATTCGCGTATTAGAGCTTATCATCAGGTTGTCGCAGATTTGCATACCAGCGTAGTGGATTTTGTGAAAAGTATGCCACTGGTCAAAGCTTTCAATATGACCGTAGATTCCCATCAGCGGTATGCCAATGCCGTGGAACAACATCATCGGTTAGTCACAGGGTGGCTTGTCGATACCCGAATGCCAGCGGCATTGTTTAAGCTGGCGTTGGATTTGGGATTGTTATGTATTATGCCCGTTGGTATCTGGCTGTATGCCCAAGGGGATGTGGCGCTGGCGACATTATTTATCTTCATGCTGTTGGGAATTGGCTTGATGGAACCACTCTACAACTTACTGCAATTTGCGGGTATGTTCAGCGAAATGCTAAAAGGTGTGGAAAATATCCGTGATTTTTCTGAGCAGCCCCGGCAGCGTGAAGGGGCTGTTCCACAGCCAATTAAGGGTAGTGATATCTGTTTTGAACATGTCACATTCCGCCATAATAATGCGGTTATTCCTACGGTAGATGCTCTCTCTTTTATCGCTCGGCAAGGGGAAATTACTGCGATTGTCGGCCCTTCTGGGGCAGGGAAAACCACCGCCGCTCAACTTATTCCCCGGTTATATGAGTATCAACAAGGTTGTATTTCGATTGGGGGAAGCGATATTACCGCGATGCCTTTGGATCAATTAATGTCGCTGGTTAGTTTTGTTTTTCAGGATGTATTTATCTTTGAAGACACCATTATGAATAACATCAGGATGGGGAACCAGGATATTACCGAATCGCAGATTATTGCTGCGGCTAAAGCGGCTTGCGTTGATGAATTTGTTCGTGAATTGCCGCAAGGATATCAAACAGTGGTTCAGCAGGGTTCGCTCAGTGGTGGGCAGGCTCAACGGCTCTCTATTGCCAGAGCGATAGCAAAAGATTCTCCGGTTTTAATTTTGGATGAAGCGACCGCTTATGCGGATGCGAAAAATGAAGTGAAAATCCAGCAGGCACTGTCCCATTTGATGAAAGGGCGCACAGTGCTGGTGATTGCTCATCGGCTGAATACACTGGTCAATGTTAATAAAATCATTGTGATGGATAATGGAGGTAAAGTGGCGGAAGGAACGCATCAGCAACTTTTGCAGGGTTGCCAGCTTTATCAGAATATGTGGGATGCTCATCAGGCGGCAAAAAGCTGGCATGTGGCTATGCGTAGCCAGGAGGTTTCACATGTTTAAGGCGTTTAACCTTTCTCGTCTGATTGGAAAACCACTGAAAGGGCTTTCCAGTATGGTGGCTCTCTCCATACTAGATGCTTTTCTGGCATCAGCGCCTTACGCATTTCTTTACTACATCGTTCTCGACATGCTCTCTGATATGCCCGATATGATGTATCAGTTTAAACTGGTAGGTGGTTGTGCGGCTTTGATGTTGGTTCGGGTATTACTGGCTCGTACACTTTATTTCAATATTGCACTGATTGGTTTCGATGCCGGGCGTACATTACGTAAAAACCTGGGAGAACATTTGCGCCGTATGCCGATGGGGTTTTTCCAACGGACGGATATGAATAGTGTAAATAATACATTGCTGAAAGATATTGATATGATTGAACATATCTTCACGCATTTGTATGCGCCAATAATTGCAACGGCTTCTGTACTCTGTTTCTTTTCTATCGGATTATTATTAAAAGATTGGCGTATGGCGTTGGCTATGCTTTCAACTTTACCTCTGGCGGTGTGTGCTTATTTACTGATGAGACAATATGCGCGCCGCTGGCAAAGTTGGATGCAGCAATTACTGTTCAAACTTAATGATGCTTTGATGGAGTATATTGATGGCCTGAAAGTGCTGAAATCTTATCGGATGCTTGGTCAGGCTTTTGGCCGTTTGAACAATGTACTTACGACGACTTATCAGCAATCGCTGACTGCTGAAAAAGCGGGCGTCTGGCCGATATACAGTTTTAATTTGCTGGTGGAATGCGGATTTATCGTATTGTTGATCGCACTGACTTGGGGGTGGTTGGGGCATACCTTGTCATTAGCGGAGGTACTGGTATTTCTTATTGCAGCGGTGCGTTTTTTCCGGCCATTATTGAATATGTCAATGTTTCTGGCTGAGTTGAATTATTTTAGTCTGGCAACAGAACGGGTTAAAAAAGTATTTGAATTGCCTGAATTATCGCAGGGAAATACTCGACCGCAGCTCAATAATATGACGCTTGAATTAGATAATGTGTATTTTGCGTATCCCGATAAACCAGAAATTTTTCGAGGAATAAATCTAACTATTGAAGCGAATAAAGTGACCGCTTTGGTTGGAGCATCTGGTTCAGGAAAATCAACGCTGGCTGCATTAATAGCTCGTTTTTGGCAACTTTCTGCAGGAAGTATTTGGGTAGGTAGTGGCAACCAAAAAGTCGATATTGCCTCTATGGAGGTGGAATATTGGCAGCAATATATCAGTGTGGTATTCCAGAGTAATTATATGCTCAATGATACGATTGGTAATAACCTGCGAATTGCCTGCCCTGATGCCAATGATGAAGAGTTATTGCGTGTCTGCTGTCTGGCAAGATTGGATAGTTTACTGAATAAATTGCCTGATGGATTGAATACGAAAATTGGTGCTGATGGGATACACCTTTCTGGCGGAGAATTGCAACGGCTTTCTATCGCAAGGGCATTACTAAAAAATGCGCCTCTGGTTATTTTGGATGAAGCAACGGCTTCGCTTGATCCAGAAAATGAAAGAGATATCCAATTAGCGATGCAGTCATTGATAACTAATAAAACTGTGCTGGTTATTGCGCATAAATTGTCATCTATTGAATATGCGGACAAAATTGTGGTGATGAATAATGGTGAAATTGCTGAGCAAGGACAACATCAGCAATTATTAGCAAATCGAGGGATTTACCATGATCTTTGGACATTACAGCAATCCGCGCAAAATTGGCGGTTAGCTTGAACTACTGAATAGTTAATATTTCCTGTGGGCAGATCAAATGGCCCACAGCTTATTGACAAAGTTCGGGTTTTTATCCGGCGTTTAATGAGCAACTGCCTTTTACTTATCGGTATCGATCTCAGCAAACATTCTTTTCACGTGCATTGCCATAGTAATGGCTGGCCCGCCATCGATCCCATTATACTGGTTAAGATGCTGAGATTGGGTTATTTATTGGGTATCCCCAGTGAACGTTGTCTGGTATTGGAAATATGGTAAAAAACATTGAGTTAATTCATTGATTTTAGTTTGGATGGCTTGACAGTTGCAATAGAACTTGTAAGTATTTCGCCCGAACGAAAAAGGACATCCGATTTCTCAGATATCCTAACCCTATAACCTTTATACTTATATCTAAGCGGCGCAAAACCGATCAATCTACAGTTATGCATTTTCAGGTTCCGGTATCGAACGCTCATTGAGTTTTTTATCTCCCAACAAACGTACTTTGAATTGGTGCCCGGAGGCGGAATCGAACCACCGACACGAGGATTTTCAATCCTCTTGCTGAGATGTTGATGTTTTGTAATCAATGCGAGAATTTTGTAATTAAGATACTGGGTTAGTACTTTTCATATTTCGAATTACTTAAATTCGAGTGTGCAAAATGAAGATACTTCCCGTAATTTCGCCTAAAGGTGGCGAAGGTAAATCCACACATGCCGCCAATGTAGCCGGTTTTCTTGCAGATGCCGGATTCACAACTCTCCTTCTTGACGCTGATTATTCTCAACCCACTTCAAGCAGTATTTTTGCACTTGAGTATGAAGCCCCAGCTGGTTTGTATGAACTTCTTATGCAGACTGCTGACCTGGGTCAGAAAGACCAGATTATTTCCCGTTCTGTTATAAATAATCTGGATGTCATCATTTCCAATGATCCTGATGAACTCCTGCCTACGGCCATGCTTCATGCGCCTGACGGACGTTTGCGTCTGAGGAATATATTGCAGCACCCTCTGTTCAGTCAGTATGACGCTATCATCATTGATTCAAAGGGCGCTACTGGTGTGATGGCCGAGCTGGTTGTGCTGACGGCTACTGAATTTGTATTGGGGGTGATTAAGCCCATTCTACCGGATGTACGTGAATTCCTGCGGGGATCGTTGCGTATGTTGACGCGACTGCAACCGTTTGAAAATTATGGTATTCGATTACCTTTAATTCAGATATTGGCGAATGGTATTGAAGGCACTAATCTTGACCGCGATACGTTGAATGAACTGGCCCATATTATCGAGCATAAACGTTACGATACGTCCTCTTTTGGTGGGCGAAGAGTATACCAACTGCTGAAAACCCGCATCGATCTGCTGGATATTTATAAGCTGGGTCACGTACGTGCCCAACCCGTTCACCGTCTTGAATACAAAACCTCCCGTAAAAGTCCCGCTGCCGCACAAACAATGTACTGTCTGGCCTGTGAGTTGTTCCCTGAATGGCATGAACAGTTTGATGCACTGATGGCGAATAAGGGGGCGAAGAATGCGTAACCCTTTTTCTTTACCGGATGGCATTGAACAACCGTATTCTTGCGATGCTGAACAAGCCGTTCTTGGTGGGCTGATGTTGGATAATGATCGATGGGATGAAATCGTACCACTGATACATGCTGATGATTTTTTCCTGCCCGCTCATCGACGGATTTATGGCGCTGTTGCAACCATGTTTGCGGCCAATTTGCCTGTTGATGTACTAACGTTGTCTGAAATTTTAGAGCAAAAGGAGCAGCTAAAACAGGTTGGGGGATTTGCCTATTTAGCTGAACTTGGCAAAAACACCCCGAGTACGGCAAACATTGTTGCTTATGCGGAAATTGTTCAGGCGAAAAGTCGCTTGCGTCAGTTGATAATGCTGGGAAATGAGATGAGCGATCAGGCTAGTCATCCTCGTGCTGATTTTACTGACATTACCGAAATGGCGGAGCAGCGTTTATATACGCTGTCTGAGCAGAAAGCTGTGCGCCAAGATATTAGCTTGAAAGAAGGGCTGGGTTTGCTGATTGAAAAATTAGAGCAGGCCAATGGCGGTAATGGGATAACGGGTACGCCGACAGGCTTTAGTGAACTGGATACAAAAACCTGTGGTCTTCAGCCGGGCGACCTTATCCTGCTGGCCGGTCGGCCTTCTATGGGGAAAACCGCACTGGCACTGGCTTTCTGTCTGAGCGCACTGGAGAGTGCTCCTGATGCTGTTGCTCAGATTTTTAGTCTGGAAATGCCGATGGATCAATTATTGATGCGTATGGTGTCCATGTTAGAACGTGTTCCGCTTGAACGCCTGCGTAGTGGATTAATGGATGATGAAGATTGGGCACGGGTTAGCAGAGCAATGGAGACGCTAATTCAATGGGAAAATCGGCTGATAATTGATGACAGTAGTTATCAGACCCCGGCTTTATTACGCGCCCGTGCCCGCAGAAATGTGCGCAAGTATGGTCGACCTTCATTGATTATGGTGGATTATCTGCAACTTATCCGAAGCCCGGAGCAGGAAAACCGAACCCAGGAAATTGCAGAAATTTCCCGTAGCTTGAAAGCACTGGGTAAAGAATTGGGTTGCCCAGTACTGGCGCTTTCACAACTTAATCGTCAACTAGAGCAGCGTACAGATAAACGTCCTAATAACGGGGATTTACGGGAATCGGGGGCGCTAGAGCAAGATGCTGATCTGATCTTGTTTGTTTACCGGGATGAAGTGTATGACGCCAATACATCGGATATTGGGATGGCCGAAATCATTATTGGTAAACATCGCCAGGGATCGATTGGAACAGTCAAGATCCAGTTTGATGGCACCTGTACCCGGTTTAGTGATCTTACAGAGAGGTATTATGATCTTGGTGCTGAAAGGGGAAATATATGAGTAAGCATAAAACCTCTCTAAGCGATGCAATACTTCAACGTGGCAAAACACCACAATCACCAACCAGTACTGTTGTTTTGCCTATGGCAGAAATGCCAATGGTATTAACGTTGGATGAATTACAGCCAAACCCGGATAATCCTCGCCTCAGCCGTAATCCCCGTTTTGACGATATTAAAGCTTCTGTTCGTGCCAGAGGACTGGATTCTGTACCGAAAGTGACGCGAGATCCGGAAGACAGTGGAAATGTTTACATTTTCAGTGATGGAGGCAATACCCGTTACCAAATCCTATGTGAATTATGGAAAGAAACGGGTGAGGAACGTTTTTTCCGAATCCCTTGTTTGTTTAAACCCTGGCCTGGTCGGTTGCAGTGTGTCATTGGGCATCTGGCAGAAAATGATGTTCGGGGGGATTTAACGTTTATAGAGAAAGCGCTTGGTGTTTTTAACGCAAGTTCTATGCATGAGAAATGTTTGGGAAGACCGGTCTCACAACGAGAATTGACAGATTTATTAAAACAAGAAGGGTTTCCAATATCACAAACCAGCATCAGTCAGATGCATAACACGGTGCAATATTTATATCCTCATATGCCTAATTTGTTGATATCGGGTATGGGGCGTCCGCAAGCAGTAAACATATTGTCTTTACGAGTTGATGCTCAAAAAAACTGGAATAGTTTTTCTTCAGAGGCATCGTGTGGGAAGGACTTCGATTCAGTTTTTGGTGAGGTATGTCAGCGCTTTGATAATCCTGAACTCTATTCTTTTGACATGCTACGGGATGAACTGATTGGGGAATTAATAAAAGCTTTGCCACATCCTGCCCTTAATTATGATCGCTGGTTATTGGAGCTCGATCCGAAAGAGCGAAACCGTCGTCAGTTATTTGGTGAGCCCCCTCCTATTGCTGAACATTTGCGCGATGCGGATAGACAAGCCGCTGAAGTGCCTGAAAAGTCGGTACCTCTTGTGACTAAAAGCGCTGCCTGCGTTTCGGCAGTGGAACCTGAGTCGCATGGGGATGTTATCGAATGTCAGGAAGATAAAAAGACTGAGGAATATGAAGCTTGTCCGCCCAAACCGCCCAAAGTTGAAGTTCAGCTTGATGTGTATGAAACTCGGCCAACTTTATCCAGTGAGTTATCGACAATACAGGATAAGGAAGATATTGCGCCTTTAGTATCAGCACCTTTATCGCAGATAGTTCCCTCTACTTTAAGTGAATTTAATCACTGTCTTCCAACACCACCACAAACTTCATTATTAACAGAGCCTACGCCATCTGATGGATTGAGTTTTGCACAAACTGGTCTGGAGCCAGTTAGTGATATCTGGTCTATCTCACCGGTACGAGATGATATTGAGCATTTACAAGATATGGCGTTTCGTTTGGCATTCGAGTTAGCCGAAGAGATGGGAGGAGCGGATGAGCTTGAGGAAGCTAAAGATACGGCCTGTGAAGTGGGTTATCGATTAGCTTATTCCCATACGGCATCACGTTTTGTACAGGTGCTGTTGTCGTTGACGGGGGAGAGTGACCATAACGGTGAATTGGCAGATACAGGTATAGGCATGTTGGGAACCTGGTTTGTCGGGTCTGACAAGGACACTCCAGTATTGCCTGATGTCGCGGTAGTGAAATTTATGCGTCTTATTCGGGTGTTGCGCCGGTTACGTGAACTGCAACGTGAGTTGTCAGTCGTCTCAGCAGAGGGGAATGGCAATGTCTGATGATATTGATGACACGAGGGCTCAGGCTGTTACTACGATGTGGTTGGAAGAACAGATCGCCGTTGTACGGCGTGAGATGCATACCGGTAGGGTGTCACTGAAATATTGTGAAGGATGTGGTGATCGGATTGATGAGCAACGTCGGCAGATTTTGCCGGGCGTCCAGTTGTGTGTTGGATGTCAGGAAATTGCTGAGCATTGGGAACAGGTCAGACGTATTACCGGAGGTCATCGTGGTGGGTAAGTTCAGATCTTATGTGTTCCAATTTTGTTCAGACGTATCGTATTGCATTGAGAGAGGTGCCTTATGAGCCAGATATCCCAGGTAACCAACGCCTTGTTAACTCAACTGGTCATGGAGTTGAAATCGGGTTATCTCCGTCGCTGTGAAGCACTGGGTTTGATGGACGAAGAAATGCGGATGTTACACAGTTTGACTGTGGAAGACTTGCATTATCTGATGAATAGCCCAGTGTCAGTCCTTACGCTGCGTATCCATCATGAAAATTTTGCGTTAATGCTGCAACAAGCCCGACGTGAACAAAAACGTCTGCAACGTCTTGATCGGGCATTGATGTTAGGGGGCTCAATTGAATTGATGCAACACTACTTTGGGTTGACTTCTGTTGAGGTGAGTTCCCGTCGTCGTATGTTAGGGATTGAAGCTCGCCAGGGTCGATGCCTGATGCTGACAGATAAAGACAGTGCTGAGGTCTGGCGACTGTGGAAAGCGCATGTCACTGATCTGGATAGTGCGGATGGGCTGGAGGTGATGATGCAGGCCGCTGAACAGCTGGTCGTGTCACTGACGGCAGTCTGGAATGCTGTACGTGGCTGGATTGAAGACGAAAAGAACACAGTAAAACCTGAAGTTGGTCAGGGACGGCAAGACAGGTGAAAAAGACAGAGATCACTCAGGGGTTGCTGGCCCCCTGTTCTGTACCACTCGTCTATAGAAAGAAAGCGGTAGAACAATTGAAACGTTATCGACAGGGTAGCAAAAATTACACTCGGATCAGAGCGAAAGGCAAAGGTAAAGTTTCTCATCGTTGCCTAAAAATTGATATTGGCATGTTTTGGCGGTTGTTAAGTCGTAACGGAGGACGAGATTGGGAAATGATGACACATGAGCGGTACAACAATGAAATCTGGAAATAACACACGGAAGGCTCCTTTGTCCTCTGATAGCCTCATTGCTTTTACGTTGGAGCAGATGAATGCACGACTGGCAGCGCAAGCTGAGGGTGATGAAAAAAAACAGTTGCGCAGTGGGCTGTTGTATCTGGGGAACGTGCATGATGCTATTCCCCGTCAGTTAATTCTGGATACCCGATTATCTCCGCTCGATAAGATGGCCTGGATAATGATACGGCTGTATGCACAACAAAATGCGGGAGCGGTCTTCCCTACCTATGATGAACTGCAATTGCAACTGGCCTCTCCACACAGCGGTAAAGCCTCCCGGGAAACCGTCAGCCGGGTATTGTTGATGTTGCGAATAACCGGCTGGCTAAGTTTGTGCAAACGCGTCAGGGATGAAAAAGGGCGGGTGAAAGGAAACATCTACGCCCAGCATGATGAGCCTCTGACATTTCATGATGCTGAAGCGCTTGATCCCAACTGGCTGGACACGGTGGGGGAGGCGTGTCGCCACAAAAACCGGGTGATTAGTCAGACTGCCTGGTCAGTATTGATGGAAGTTAAAGATGATCCGATGATGCGGCATCGCCGTTCCCGCATTGCTTTACTGGAAAATCGGTTAGGTCAGGTACAAACGCCGCAGCAAATGGCGGCGTTGCAAGCAATAAGTCAGCCAAGTTCGGTAACCGAATTCAATACAAAAACAGGGGATAGTAATCCGAGTTCGGCAACCGAACTCAGTCTAAAATCAACGAGTTATGACAGAGTTCGGCAATCGAACGGTTACGTACGTCATTTCACACAGAGTGTGAATAAAAATACGTACGTAGCCCCATCGGATGGGGACGACCCGATGGATAAGCCTCTGTTGCCCACGATGTTAAGCAAGCAACTCTCTGATGACGATATCAGTATGCTGACTGAACAGCTCCAGGCACTTCCGTCTGCTCAGAGGCATTTGGTGTTGGATAGCCTGCGAGTTCCATTGGAAAATGGCTCGTTAAAAAATCCGGTGGGTTACCTCCTGACACTGATGAAACGTGCCAGGCAGGGGGAGTTGAGAAGCCCCGGTACAGCAAATCAGGGGGAAAACCCCGGCATGAAAAAGCCTGTGCCTGCCAGCCGTCAGAAAGACAGACCTGTTTTGCCAGAGGTGCAAAGAAAGGCCAATCCTGCCGTAATGAAAAAAGTGATTGCTGAAATCCGGCAGAATTTTATGAAGAATAAATAAGCGGATACGATATCCACCATATCACTATGAATATGTCGCGACAGTCATGCAGTGAAGGAATAGCGATTTTTCAAATTATGATTCTGTCAATAAATATGAATGAATTTCAATGGGATACTTTTTTTGTGTTGTTGAATACTGTGCTGGGCAGACTTTCCCATATTATCGGATTGCCTGACAGAACGACGGGCACAAAAATGGCTACTTATCCAGGTCGTGATTAGAGTCTAATCATGGGCCAAAAGACATACAGTGATTAGAGTCTAATCATTATGGTTATGGGATGTTAATCAGGTTTTTGGGGTGAGCAAAAAAGAGTTTTGAATTGTGGTCACAGGCTGATAACGCAACTATCTCAGCGATATCCTTATGTCACAGAGAGAATGTACCATGACTGAAACTAAAGAGACACATGCTGTTCGCTCAGGCGCACTGCATTCCTCACTTACCATTGAGTTGCATACTCATTACGCTATCAGCCTGTGGAATGGTCGCCGGGATGAAAGCAGCAAAAAGAATAAACCGGTGATTATTAGCATGCCACGATTTTTCTCACTAGCCGGTCGGATCAGTCAGGATTCCCTGATAGATAATCCGTATGCCGATATGGCGATGTTGGCACTGGAAACTAAGCTTGCTTCTGCTCATGACCAGATGCAGGCGGCGTTAGCGGAACTGGTGGCTACACTCTCGGGGGTACCTGCTCAGATCCATTTATCTGAGATTGCCTCTGTTGCCCCGCTCAATATTGGTGTCTACAGTCGCACTCCTTTGGGTTACCGCTGTGTTTGGCTATTAGTGGGTTACGATCAACTGGTGATGAAAGTCTTGCAGGCGCACCATTATGCGCTGATTTCCCGTCAACAATGTGACGGGTTTTTAAAAAAAGGGGGACACTGGGTACGCCAAATCTACGGTGCTGTCCAGCCGTACCGTAGTTTTGCTGTTACTCGTGACGATATCCTTTCCCAAACCCCTGCCGGCAGGGAAGCTATTACCCGTTTGGGGCTACCGGATGAGGCTGTTATGCGGGGCGAAAAACGTTCTGTTTTTTCTCCTGCATTAAAAAGTACGGTAAAGCAGAAATAAGCGATGAAACTGTTTCTGTGTGAAAAACCGTCTCAGGGGCGGGATATAGCGGCGGTATTAGGTGCAACAAAGCGCGGGCAGGGGTATTTAACGGGTCCGGGGGTGACAGTAACCTGGGCAATTGGGCATTTACTGGAAACTGCCAGCCCAGAAGTTTACGGGGAGCAATATGGCGCTCCCTGGCGGGCGTCAGTGTTGCCGATATTGCCGGCCTCCTGGCAAATGGTGGTCAAAAAGGAGACGGCTGACCAGTTTACTGTTATCTGTCGTCTGCTGAAACAGGCAGACGAAGTGGTGATTGCCACTGATGCTGACAGGGAAGGCGAGGTTATTGCCCGGGAATTACTGGATTATTGCCAGTTTCAGGGAAAAATATCCCGTTTGTGGTTGTCTGCTCTGGATGAGGTGAGTATTCGGGCGGCGCTTGCTAATATTTTGCCCGGTGAACAAACGGCATCGTTGTATTTGGCGGGGCTGGGACGAGCCAGAGCTGACTGGCTCATTGGCATGAATTTTACCCGACTCTATACCGTGAAAGCCCGTGAATGCGGATATAGTGACATTTTGTCTATTGGACGTGTTCAGACGCCCACTTTGGCACTGGTTGTCTTTCGAGATCAGGAGGTTATCGCCTTTACGGCTAAACCTTATTGGCAGGTGGTGGCTGACCTTCAGTTTGACGGACGAATTTTCCGCGCGGATTGGGTACCCGCTGCGACTTATTGCGATGAAGAAAAACGCTGTATTCATCAGAATGTGGCACAGACAGTGGTTAAGTTATGCCAACAAACTGGTACGGCTACTGTCCTGGAAATCAATACTAAACGGGAAAAGCATGCGGCTCCGCTGGCATTCGATCTTGGCAGTTTGCAACAGACGTGCTCAAAAAAATGGGATATGGGAGCTCAACAAGTACTGAACATTGCTCAAAACTTGTATGAGACGTATAAGGCTATCACTTATCCCCGCACAGATTGTGGCTATTTGCCCACGGTTATGCAGGCGGAAATTCCTCAAGTATTGGATGCTGTGGTTAAAAGTGATCCGGCTATGCGGATTGTGGTAGATAGTCTGGACCGGACGTTGATTTCGCGTATCTGGAATGACAAAAAAATTACGGCGCACCACGGTATCATTCCGACAAAACAGCCCTGTGATATGAATAAGATGACGGATGATGAGCGTAAAGTGTATCAGCTTATCCGTCAGCATTATTTGGTACAGTTCCTTCCTCTGCATGAAATGGATATAACTGAAGTGACTTTTGATATCGGTGGGCAATTGTTTCGTACCCGGGGCAATGTAGTGATTGTTCCTGGCTGGAAGGTATTGTTTTCAGCGGGTAAAGATGAATCGACATCCATCGGGAAAGACGATTCTTTGGGAGAAAGTTTGCCGTCGATGGTCAAAGGCAGCCAATGTCAGGTTAATGAGGCTACTTTACGAATGTTGCAAACTCAGCCACCCGCTCACTTCACGGAGGGCACACTGATTGCGGCGATGAAAAATGCCGCTGCTTTTGTCAGTGACCCGCAACTTAAGAAGGTATTGAAGGACAATGCAGGGCTGGGAACGGAGGCTACCCGGGCAGGGGTACTGGATACGTTGTTTAAACGGGGTTATCTGACGAAAAAGGGCAAATATATCCACGCTACGCAGATTGCCAGCGAGTTGATAGCCGCGTTGCCTACCGCGTTGACAAACCCTGGATTGACTGCATTGTGGGAACAGGCGTTGGATGATATTGCTCAGAGACAGGCGGAGTTGCCGGATTTTATGGCTCGTCAGATACAATGGACCCAATATTTAATGGAGCAGGTTCAGGCGCAGAAAGTCGTGATCACGCCGCCGCCTTCATTGCCTTGTCCGGTGTGTGGAGGCGTGACGCGTCAACGCCAGGGAAAAAACGGTGTTTTCTGGGGGTGTATAAAATACCCGGAATGCAGTGGGGTAGTCAGCACCGTCGGTGGAAAAAGAAAAACCAGATCTGCCCGGCATAAGAACGTACCGAAAAAACCGGCAATGACAGGGTGAGCTGATTTTTTGTTGTGTACCTAAGCTGGAGCTCTGGGAAGGTAAACTGGCTTTGGTACATTGCACCCCACGACTGCGGTTTGACAGGCAAGTCGTGCATGGATTTTCTCTGTTGTCAGTCCGGTAAACGGCTTCTTTTGAAGGGTTGGTAAATAGCTGCGCCGATGTCCCTGGAGTTTGTTGAGACTACTTAGCTTCCATCCTTGTACCATATGCCAGTGCAGATTCCTCGCCGTCCTTTGGGCGGCGCTATTTTTTACCGCTTCCCAAAAATCATTTTCCTCGTTGACAGTCTGGCCCCCTGATTCAAAAATGCGTGGGATAACTTGTTGTCTTCGGACAATCGCCAATATTCCCGCAGTCTGAGAGGAATGCCTTTGGGTGACTGCTCTCAATGTCAGAAAGGTCTGAGACTGACACTTTCGTGTGACCTGTCATAAAGCCATTGTAGCCTGAGAGATGGTGCCTGCGGGCGGTAAACCCGTTTATCCTTTGGAAACGGGTATCACTGATAACAGTGATGAAGGTGTATTTTTAACTTATCAGATAGCCGGTGTCTGACACGGGCTTCCCGGCGGGAAACATCACTTCCCGCCCTGGGTGATGTGTTCTCCGTCGTTTCTTTTTTTCACTTCATAGAGAGAACATCATGTCTGCAATTACCACTGAAAATAAATATTTCAACCTGAATATCAATGGATTGGGGTATCTCAGCAATGTCCGCAAGGTGAATGGTCCGAATGGCAGTTTTTTCAGCGCTGTCATCAATGCATTGAGTGGACCAACAGAGAATCCGTCTTATGTTCGCTTTGATGTCACTGTTGCCGGTAAGGAAAACAGTGACTTAATCAGCCGCTGTCAGAAAGCGGTTGATGAGGACAAAAAAGTCTTACTGGGTTTCACATTAAGTCAGCCGTCTACCGGGATTTTTACGTTGAACAAGGGTGAGCATGCCGGTGAACAGCGTGTCAGTTTAAGAGCGCGATTGATTAAAATTGACTGGATCAAAATCGGGCAGGAGATGGTTTATAAAGCTGAAAAACCTGAATCCGTGCCGCCTGTACAGAATCAGTCTTCGCAAAAGCATTATGCAGAGAATTCATTTTGACTGCCCCTGAAGTCTCTCCGGAGTGCATTTTTTCGGGGAATTTTTTTCATCTACATTTTGAAAGGGAAGTTACATGGCTTCACGCGGCGTGAATAAAGTGGTGCGACAAGAAGTTGTGTAATGCATTGTTTCAACAGTAAATCTGTATGAATCCGACTATTCCATTAGTCGTAGCCTATCGAAACAGGCATCGCGGGTAACGGCTGTGTCAGAAGCTTTCGAGACAATGTAGCCCCGGAGAATTCGGCAGTTATCCGTGAGGAACAACTGTTATCTGCAAGCATCATGCGGATGGGGCGCTAGGCTGACTGGCATGATTAACATATGTGAACTGCTGATAAACATCGTCATAACGAACAGGCTAAAGATGCTGACAAGCCTGAACCAAAATGGTGCGAAAGCTGGTCATCCTTCTTACTTTTAAGGATGCATGGACATTAAGCTTCCGGTGGATAGGCAGAATCTAAACCAGTCATTTGTGTATTGCACAGAACTTGGTAAGCCTGAATTTCCGCCCTCGGGCAAGGCTAATCGTAAGATTAACTGATGGGAATGCAGGTAGAGGATGATGGAGAAAGCGAACGCTCGTCTGTAATGGGTGAGACAGGGGTTCAAAATTTGCCCCAACATGAAAATGTGCAGACTTCCATCTGGTCTTTAATCGTGAGAACAATTGCAAAGGATTTAATCCCGGAATGCAGTGCTATCAAATGACGCATTCAATCGACGGGATGGAGGCAGGCAAGATGAATACTGTAAATCAAGTATCTGCGGTCTCCCACCACGAATCATGGCACGGTATCAACTGGTACAAATGTCATCGTGTGGTGAAGAAACTGCAATTACGTATCGCGAAGGCTTCAAAAGAAGGGCAATGGAGAAAAGCGAAGTCCCTTCAACGCATGTTAACCCGATCGTTCGCAGGGAAAGCTGTAGCGATTAAACGAGTAACAGAAAATACCGGTAAAAGGACACCGGGAGTCGATAAGCAAATATGGAGCACGTCAGAAGCAAAGTGGAATGCTATTGCTCAACTTGGAAGAAAGGGATACAAACCCCTTCCTCTAAGGAGGGTTTATATACCGAAAGCCAATGGGAATAAACGCCCTCTGGGTATTCCGACGATGAAGGACAGAGCAATGCAGGCGCTTTATCTGCTTGCTCTGGAACCAATATCTGAAGTAAATGCAGACCACAACAGCTATGGCTTCCGACCAGTAAGAAGTACGGCGGACGCAATTGAGCAAATATTCAGGAATTGCTCCATGAGCTACTCTGCTAAATGGATACTGGAAGGCGACATTAAAGGTTGCTTTGACAATATCAACCATGAATGGTTACTTAATAACATCCCGATGGATAAACAGGTACTCAATAAATGGTTGAGAGCTGGATACTTAGACAAAGGCGTTTTCCACACCACAGCAGCCGGTACACCACAAGGCGGGATTATTTCTCCCGTACTGGCAAATATGACTCTAGACGGTCTTGAAAAAGAACTAAGGCAAAAGTTCGGAAAGAAAAAGTCTGAGTTTAGCAAGAAAAACAAAGTGAATTATGTTCGTTATGCCGATGATTTTATTATTACTGGTATATCAAGAGAAATATTAGTAAACGAAGTTAAACCCCTTGTTGTTTCATTCATGCAACAAAGGGGGCTGGAACTCTCTAATGAAAAAACGGTAATAACTAACATTGATGATGGCTTTGATTTTCTGGGGCAGAATGTCAGAAAATTCAATGGTAAGCTGATAATCAAGCCTTCCAGAAGAAACCTGAAAAACGTTCTGAAAAAGATTAGGTACATAATAGACAGTAACAAAATGGCCACTTCATGGCGACTGATAGCCCTCCTGAACCCAATTATCAGGGGATGGGCGAACTATCATAAGCATGTGGTATCCAAGGAAACTTACAGTTATGTAGATGCCCAAATCTGGAGAAAACTTTGGCGATGGTGTGTCAGGCGACACCCGAAAAAGAACAAACGATGGATACGCAGAAAGTATTTCAGGTCAAGTGGAATGCGGAACTGGATATTCTTCGGTATTGATCCTACGGGTAAGGAATATGAGTTACTGAGAGCAGACTCGATTCCAATAGTAAGACATACCAAAGTTAAGGCCGAGGCAAACCCTTATGAAATTCGGTGGGAATCCTATTTCGAGAAGAGACAGGATGAATTATGGATTAAATCCCAACGGAATAAAAGGAAGATAGCAGCAATCTGGTACAGACAAAATCAAGTCTGCCCCATGTGTGGTCAACGATTTTCCAATGAAACAGGTTGGCATGTTCACCACAAAATCAGGAAGTTAATGGGGGGAGGAGACGAAATTGACAACCTTATATTGCTGCACCCTAATTGCCATCGACAATTACATGCGAATGAGGCTGGTTTCTTTAATAAGAAGCTTATAAAGGCTTGAGCGGTATGCGGGGAAACTCGCACGTACCGTTCTTAGGGGGCGGCGGTGCAGTAATGTGTCGCTGCTACCCGACATACTTATTGGACGATTGGGACAAGAACCAGAAGTGCGTTATCGGCCAGAGGGTGATACAGTGGCGGTATTGTCACTGGCAACATCGGAAACCTGGCGGGATAAACAAACCGGAGAGCAGAAAGAGCGTACCGAATGGCATCGGGTGGTCATTTTCGGCAAACTGGCTGAAATTGCTGGTGAATATCTGAGAAAAGGCAGCCAGGTGTATCTTGAAGGTCAGCTGCGTACCCGTAAATGGTTTGACAAGACGAATGGGCAAGATCGGTATAGCACGGAGGTGGTGATTAGTCAGCAAGGTACAATGCAGATGCTGGGTGGCTGCGGTCAAAGCGAACCTTCTCGTTCAAGTGACCGGGGACAATCGCAACCCTCTTCGTCAGTGCCGTCCCGAGGAAGTGAACCCCCAATCGATTTTGACGATTTGATCCCTTTTTAGAGTTCACCTTAGATACAATTGCCAAAAATATCACTATAAGCCTCCGATTTATCGGAGGTTTTTTATTTTAATTGGTATGTAAAGAAGTTAAAAATGAATGGATGGTTTTGAGGATATGTTTTACCTTGAAGTTGTGTAAAATTTAAGCGAGGTAGGCATGGAGAAGATGTATGGCGTCAGCTCCAGACCGCAGCAGAGCGTGAGTCTGAGCTAGCTCGTTGGAAAGAGGATGAGCAGATCAATGCTATGTTGAAGCTGCTAGTATTATCTAAAAAGGATATTGAGAAAGGAGATGTGGTGACATCTGAAGAAGTGTTGATACAAAGGAATGGAGAACGTTCTGAGTAACAATGCATACAGATAAGGATAAAGTTCTTTTTATATCAATTGGTTAGTATAATGTTGGTACTTGATTCCCCGCTACAGCACATCAAAAATTGGGATGTAGTTTCAATTTAAAATATCATTTAATCAATGACATGCTAGCATCCTTGTACAGATGTGCTGTAGTGGGATATTTTAATAATTCTCCCAGAACAAAGAGTTAGTTTATTTTTAGCTAGTATTTATGAGGATGTTCTGTGGTAGGGACAGCCCAAAATGACTTTAAAGACCTGCGATTCAGGACACTGCCATATCTACAGTATTATAGAAACTCTGTATGCTGATACCTATGAGGAGCAATGATGGTTTAGATAGTTATTGAAAAATGGGGGAACAGCCCGGTGGTCAGGATCCTGGAATCTGTTATGGAAAAAGTTGGCTTCAATATCGTTGATATCGTTGATGTCATTGATATTTAAGTAAAAAAATTGCTGTATCATTATTGGAGTTGTGGAAACCAAAAAGCACTCTCTTGATACTCTCCTTGGGGGAATTTCCGATGTTAACCTTCACAACAAAGCTGGTTTTGGTCCGCCAACAGGCAAAGAGCTGCTCTGAATTTTTAATCTAGTTTCGAAACCCTTACATGGTTGGATTACAGTACTTAAAGTTTTGTGAGCCAGAATCTCTCAAAAATGATATGAAATTATTTTTTTGTGGCTATTTATAACAAACGTCTCTGCATGTTAATCAGCAGAGAGGACAGGTCAATATAGCATCGAGATTTGATAAGGGTTTTTGAGGGGTTCACTATGGATTTTATTGAAATGGGTTTGTGAGACAGGCAAACCATAGTGACCCTGAAATGTTTTTAGGAGGATAAACCAAGATAACTAAACAGAGCCTTTTCGATTACCTTGGGAGCAACCTTTAAAGCTCCTGTATAGCACTCCTTTGCCCTGTCACCAAGCCATGAGCCAATATTGTCGCCCAAGTTCTCAGGCGTGGATGGTTTGCGTGATTCTTCTGCTACTGCCTGCTTTAATTCAGCAATGTCATTATCGTTGATACCATATTCTTTAAGTTGTCGTTCAAGAGAGTTAAAGTCACCTACTGTAATGGTGTTTTGCTGGTGGATGTCACCAATGTTACCCGCACCAATTGAACCAGTGTTATCAACTGGAGCAAGGTAAACGTCCGGTCATCTCACCTTGTTCTTCCTCTCCGGCCCATGCACGCTACTGCTTCCTTATCTTCACCTGGAGACTGACACCATGAGCCGTAGCCGATATACCCCGGAACAAAAACAGCAACATGTGACCCAATGGCGCCACAGTGACCTGACCCGAAAACAATATTGTGAACAGCATCAGCTGAGTTTTTCCTCTTTCCGCGACTGGATTGCCGACAGTAACAACATCCCCCAACCTCTCAGCCAGACACTGCCCGCCCTCTTGCCGGTTTCACTCCAGCCTGACGACGCGCGCACCGTCACCCTGCATACCCCAGACGGCTATGCCATCGCCTGTCCATTGACGCTGTTGCCTGACGTGATGCGGGTACTGGCCCGATGCTGAAACCGCAACAGCTCTTTCTGGTGCGAGAGCCCGTCGACATGCGCCGGGGCATTGATGCCCTGACCCAGCACCTGGAGGGGCTGAATTTGCGCTGGCAGGACGAAGCCGCTTTTATTTTCTGCAACAAGGCCCGCTCCCGTCTGAAGGTGTTGCGCTGGGACCGACACGGCGTCTGGCTGTGTACCCGCCGTCTGCACCGGGCCCATTTTGTCTGGCCGAAGCAGGGCGAACGCAGCTGGGTGATGACGCCCGCCCAGTTTGACTGGCTCATCCGCGGCATTCACTGGCGACAAGTCGAGGGAGATGACCTGTCCGGCTGGCGAAGCTAATTCCGCTACCCCGGTCACACTTTTACCGGATAACGGCGGGGAATTATCCGGTACACTGTCGGCATGACGCTCAATGACTTAATGGCGCTGGATGACCCCGGCCAGTTCCGCCTGCGGGCACTGGCGCTGCTTCAGCAACAAGGTGATTATATTCGCCAGCTGGAAGAGGCCCTGAAACAGGCGCAACGCTGGCGTTTTGGCGCGCACAGCGAAACCTTGCCTGCCGGTCCCAAACGCAGTCAGTTTGAGGAAGATGCCGATACCGATATCGCGGTGCTGGAAACCCAGCTGTCACGCCTGCATATCAAGGAAAACGCGACCCCGGCCCAGCCTAAACGTCAGCCTTTGCCGGCGACTTTACCCCGTGAAGATATCCGGCTGACGCCGGAGACGGAGAGCTGCCCGGATTGCGGTCATGCCCTGCGCTTTTTGCGTGATGAAATCAGTGAGCGACTGGAATACCGTCCGGCCACGTTTATCGTCCGGCGTTATGTCTGTCCGCAGTACAGCTGTGCGGCCTGCCAGCGAATTCATGCTAAAGCCCAGCCCGCCCGGCTGATTGAAAAGGGCCTTCCGGAGCCGGGGTTGCTGGCTCAGGTGGTGGTCGCTAAATATCGTGACCACCTGCCGCTCTACCGTCAGCAGCAAATCTATGCCCGCAGCGGTGTCACCCTGGCCCGCAGCACCCTGTCGGACTGGGTGGGGCAGGTGGCTGTAGCATTGCAACCGCTGGCCGATGCCCTGAAGCAGACGCTGCTGACGTCCCCGGTGCTGCATGCCGATGAGACCCCGTTGCCGATACTGGCCCCGGGAAAAGGCCAGACCCAGCGGGCTTACCTGTGGACGTCTGTCACCGGCCCCGATACCTCGCCGGCAGTGGTGTACTATGAGCTGCATCCCGGCCGCAGCGGCCGTTACGCCCAGAGCCTGCTGAAAGACTGGTCGGGCGGCACGCTGGTGACGGATGATTATGCCGGTTACAACGCGCTGCATGCCCGGGCGGATATCACCGAAGCGGGTTGCTGGGCTCACGCCCGCCGCAAATTCTTTGACCAATACAAAGCGAGCCAAAGTCCGGTAGCAAAACAGGCGCTGGAAGGTATCCGGGAGCTGTACAAGCTGGAGCGAAAAATCAAACACCGGCCGCCGGATAAACGGCGTCAGTGGCGACAGCGTTATGCCCGGCCGTGGCTGAATGAGTTCCGGTCCTGGTTGCAGACGATGCAGACCCGAACGGCCCCCAACTCGGGGTTACGCAAAGCGATAGATTACACGCTGAAGCGCTGGCCGGCGCTGGTGTGTTATCTGGATGACGGTCGGGTGCCGATAGACAACAACCGGGCGGAGAATGCGGTCTGGGGTGTGGCGCTCGGCCGAAAGAACTGGCTTTTTGCGGGTTCACTGGCCGCGGGGCAACGGGCGGCCATGATAATGAGCCTGCTGGAAACGGCCAAAGCCAACGGACATGAGCCCTGGGTCTGGTTACGTGATGTCCTCAGTCGGCTGCCTGTCTGGCCGAACAATCGGTTGAATGAGCTGTTGCCCTGGCCTGAGAATCCCTTCCGTTAACATCCCATTTTGTTGTTATCTGACAACGCAAGGTGAGTCCACCGGAACATTACGGAGCAAGAAAATTATTCGTATTGTTAATTGTCATTGGGGCAGCAGCCTTTTCTTTCTGTGTGAAAAGTAGGCATTCACCAAAAATACCTTTTTTTTCAAGTTCTAAAGACCAAGTAAGAACCTTATTTCTTACTGTGGTTACTATATGTCCAAGCTTGTTAGCACTAAAAAACCAACATGCTTCTGCTGGGGGGTTATCCGTGCCAAAAATCAGCGTTAAACAATGCGGTGACATATGAAGACGCAGCCACCCATTCTCACTATGAGGATTCTGCATCGAAGAGATAGACTCCGTGAGTCTGTAGGTTAAAACATCCTCGACAACATTGGGAGGTATATCGCCAAAATCAACTGGTATCCAGCCGAGAAGTGGGTTCAGAGCTTTAACAACTCCCTTTCCAGTCCTGTAATCCGGAACCTCTACTTCTGGTGGGTATCCCCCAATCTCATATTCAAGCCACTCACTTAGGTCATCCAGACCTAACTTTATAGCAATCATCTTCGCCTTCAACAGCACAGCAACAATGTTTGACGAAGGGTCACTAGCCAGAGACTGTAACTCCAAAACAGGTGAGTTATCCATATAAATCTCCTTGAACTACCAACAGTTACACCTAAATCACATGCAAGGCTTTAGACTGGAATATTGTAGTAGTGGCACAGAGCATTTGTCAGCAATGCAGGTGCGGCTGAACCTGCAATTTTGAGGCTACCTGAGTAAGCTTTACCAATCATGTTACCAACCCACCCACCGATTTTGGCACCAAGATTACTTGATAATTTTGGTGAAGGAGACTCTTCAACAACCTGTCTCAGTTCAGCGATATCTTTATCTTCAATACCGTATTCTTTAAGTTGACGTTTAAGGGAATTGAAGTCACCTGCCGTGATAGTGTTTTGCTGGTGTATGTCACCGGTATTGCCTGCACCGATAGTGCCAGCGTTATTAACATTTCCATTAAAGTTATTAATATTATTTACAGTCATATCTGCAGCCTCTTTCTTTTCCTCGTAAGAAAACAATAATCCTTCACCTAAAATTTTTTTACTTTCTAGCAATAACGCCCAATCGAGTATCCTTGACTTGGTGTTTGAGAGTATTTTAGTAATTTGAGTTGGGTTAATACTCCACGCCATACGGAAATTGCAATTACCAGCTTTCTGTAAGAAATCAGCCATAAGAACAGGCAAGTCACTATATAAGGTTGTATCGCTTTTGGCGTATTCTGCCAACATGGATACGGGGTTGTTAATATGAATCGTTGTCAGGGGGGCGTAAATTTCTTTGTTATAATTACTAAGCTGATATGGAATCCATCCTATATATGGATTGAATGCCCTTATTGGAGCATCTTTTATTACTCTGTAATCAGGAAGAAGGTCTACGGATGGATATCCGTTTAGCTCATGCTCAAGCCATTCTGAAATATCTTGCAAGCCAAGCTTCACCGATATCATCTTTGCTCTTGAGAGCAACTCTTCGATATCAGTTGAGCTTGAACTTGCCATGTCCTGTAGCTTAAGAACGGGTGAATTGTTCATCGGTCATCGCTCATTGTGTAGTTGAGAACCCATTTTATCCATTAGCGCCACTAACTGTAAGCAAAGTTTTCACAGAGTCTGATTAGACCGCTTTTCCGCTTCTCTTACACATTCCGGAGTTTGTTCTAAGGCTATATTCTGTCGTTGCCTCGTGAAGCCATCTTAAATGACACAGAGGTGTCTACCAAACCTGTGGCGATTCAAAGCAACTAGTGCTTAGAAATTTTTATGTATCGATAAATTAGCTGGCTATAGCTCTGTTTTTGGAGACGGTAACCGATTGAGGCTAGACCTGTGTGAAAAGTGTGTAGAACTGTTCTGAGTGGACTGAAAAGCTGCTCAATACCTTGTGCAGGTGAAAATCTTGTCACAGTAATTTCAATGAAATGACTTATTTGACGCATTGCACTAACTTCCATTGGTGCGTTTTTTTTGATTTTGCAAAAAGAGTTCTACGTTGAGCTCAGTCCCGGATCCCCGCACAGTAAGTCGCATTTATTTAGGATCACTTGCATGGGAACGCTCATGAAAAACCCTGTTTTTTTCTCACTCAGTTGGCTGTCCGTCATGGTATTGGCTGGGTGTGCCGGACAAACTCAGGAGGCTACCGCATCCGGTGTAAGTTTTCACCGTTCTCATCAGGCACGTCCCGCCGTATCCGATATCTATTCTTTGACACCACAAGTTACACGCCATGATCGCTATACTTTGGTGAGTGTAGGCAGCCAGGCTGCGCAGCGTGAACCCCTCAATCAAATCATCAATATCACCATGCCAGTAGTACCATTGGTACAACGCATTGGTGATGGATTGCGCTATCTGCTTTTTGGAACCGGTTATTCGCTGTGTGATACCACCGCAACCCATTTCGTTAAATTGATAGGCAGGCCATTACCGGCTATTCAACGCAAAATGGGGCCGATACGGCTCAGTGAGGCGTTGCAGATTGTTGCCGGGCCAGCATGGCGTATCCGGGTAGATGAGGTGAACCGTGAAGTATGTTTTGTTTTACGTGATGAATATCGTCAATTTTCCGAGACAACTGTTAACCGGATGACACCGCCAAAAATGCGGGTACCGGCACCTACATTGTCCAACAGCACATTAGCCACTCCGTTACCGGTGAAGCCTCCGATAGCTGAAAGACCAAAAACAGATACCCCTAAAATTCCTGTGACAGAAGGGAAACCCACAACCATTTCTTCAGTATCACCTACTCAGCCCATTAAATCCCTGCTGAGCGGCAGTACACCCGTGACAACGATACCGATAGGCAACATCTGGCGTGCGGAAACAGGAACCACTTTGCGTGGAACGTTGGAGCGGTGGGCTAATACAACGGATTGCCCGGTAGGGGGACATTGGGTAGTGGTGTGGTCGTCACCGACGGATTACCGCATTGATGCGCCGTTGATGTTCAAAGGCAACTTTGAGTCCTTGTTGGTACAAGTGTTTGATCTTTATCGACAGGCTGAGAAGCCATTGTTTGCCGAAGTCAGCCGCCTTCAGTGCCTGATTTCAGTCAGTGATAAACCCGTGACCCGGTAAGCCGTCATGGGATACGTCATTAGTGCGTTTGCCTTGGTTTTTTTGCTGATTGCAGGTGGCATACAGCTGCGACAGGCAGAACAACTGCACGTCGATCGTGACAACACAACAGCTCAGATACTGGCAGATCAAATGTTGCTGTTAGCCAGTGCCATTAATCACTGGCGTGGCGGCTATGCATCTAAAAATGGCACGGTGGATCTCCGTAAGCTCATTCTGCCTTTTCAGCCTGATGCCCGTATCCGGCATGTTATCAGTCAAGGCCGGCTCTGGGTGTGGATGCCGGAAATACCCGGTCTTGTCACCGCTCTGCGCGAACGCACTAAGGGGTCCATGTTGATTGGTGAAGCCCGGCAGGGACGGTTGTATGGCTTATCTGGCCAAGCAATAGGATTCACTCTTCCTGACGGGATTAGCGATGGTGATGTGGTGTATTTCAACTGAAAAAACGGACAGGATGTGATGAAAAATAAACGGTGTTCACTCAGGCTTTGTACTTGCCTTGCTCCACTGGCAGCGGTAATCGGCATGGCGTTGATGTCCGGTTGTACCTTGCCGGCAGTGGATAATATGGCGCATGAGGCCAGTGTGCAAAGTCGGGTAGCACAACAACATTTGCATCAACAGCATAGCCTGAAACAACCGGGGGTAACCTGGGTAGATAAACCCTGGGTGAATCTGAAACCGGTAGTTCAGCCTGTCGCGTCGGTAAAGTTACCGTCCTGCCAGATAACGATTAACAGTAAAGTCGGGCTGACATTACCGGAACTGGGACAACGCATTACCCAACTTTGTGGTATTCGGGTCACGGTAGCGCCCGATGTTTTATCACGAGTATCAACCACGGCGGGTGGGTTGACGCGCCAGATGAGTAGGACATTACCGACAGCTGATGATAAAGGACGTATGCCATTGGATTGGCTGGATGATCGAGATATACACTCAATTAACGCTGATGAGCGTCGAGAGCCAGAAGTCCTCACGGGTCTCAATTGGCAAGGGGAGCTGACGGGGCTTTTAGACAATATTGCCAGCCGGTTAGGGATTGCATGGAAGAGGGATAACAGGGCCGTCGTGTTTTATCGGTTTGAAACCCGGACATTTCAGTTGAATGTTCTCAACACCCGTACCAGCAGTAATGCCAGTGTTGCCTCAGGTTCAACCAGTAGTATGGGGACATCAGGGGGCAGTGGTAATGTCAATAATTCTGTCTCTGGAGAGGCCAGCTCTTCACAGAAAACCACGGTTGATCTGAACAGTGATTTATACGAAGACATCCGTAAGACAGTCGAGAATATGTTGACGCCCGAGCGTGGTCGGTTCTGGTTGTCAAGCTCCAGTGGAACGCTGATGGTAACAGACACGCCGGCGGTACTGGATTCGGTATCCCGTTATGTGGAAGAACAAAATACTGTTCTCAACCGTCAGGTTTTGTTGAATGTTCAGGTGCTGAGTGTCAGCACTACCCGTAAAGAGCAAATGGGGCTGGACTGGGGATTGGTTTATAACTCATTGAATAGTCTGGGGGCTACGCTGTCTGGCAGTTTCGGTGGTATGGGCAGTGGGGCAACCTCTGCGGGGGTCAGTATTTTGGAAAGTGCAACAGGGAAGGCGGCAAAACTCTCGGGTTCCAGCCTGCTGATAAAGGCGTTGAGCGAGCAAGGTAATGTCAGTGTGGTGACCTCTCAAGGAAGTGCGACCACTAATTTGACCCCGATTCCGATACAGATGGCTGATCAAACGGTGTATGTGGCTCAAAGCAGTACAACGACTGCCGCAGATGTGGGAGCCACCACAGCTCTGACACCCGGGATGATTACTACCGGGTTTAATATGACCTTATTGCCGTTGATACAGCGTAATGGTGATGTTCAGTTACAAGTGGCTTTTAACCTGTCTGATCCGCCGACTATCCGTTCATTCACATCTAAAGAAGGCAATTCTTATATCGAGATGCCGTATACCCGGTTACGTTCACTGAGTCAGAAAGTGAATCTACGTGCCGGGCAGGCCCTGGTACTCACCGGATTTGAACAGGCTGATACTCGGGTGACTAAGACGGGAACCTTTACACCAGGTAATTTCCTGCTTGGGGGAGGACAGTCCGGAGAGAATCAGCGCAGCACGTTGGTTATTTTGATCACCCCCGTATTACTGGATTGAGGAATGAAAGGCTGCATGAATCAATGAAAAGCATCGATTTAGAAATACCCGGTGAGATACCCGAAGTCACGGTTGTAAAGGCCGAGCGCCATTGTTGGATCGGTGGCCTACGCTGGTCACCGTACATGAAGGTGAAACGGGGACACCGCAGAAGGCAACGTGTTCGTCCGGTAGTCAGTCGATCTCAATACGCCGATGTACATCTGGTCGTGGGCAATCGTTCGGGGAGACGTCAGCAGACTACACGCATGATGGGAACGGGAATAATCAGGAAATTGTATTGCCGTCACACACCGTATTCTTTAGCCATCGCTTTTTTATCGCATTCCGGCCCAAACGGGTACGGGATCTATGATTTGGGCGAAGGGCAATGGTTATTTTTGGCAACGCAGAAGGGTTTGCCGTCCGTGATGGCAGATATTGTCGGAACCCGCGAGAATGTCAATGCAGCACTGTCCCGTTTTTTAACGTTTAACCCGGCTCCAGATAAAAGCTGGCGGGTGGTATCTGACCCTGATAATCCGGCGCATTGGCGCTCAATAATTTCTGCTTTGTCGGCTCATCAGTATCGGATGTGTCGCCTGCAACGGCGGTGGCGGTCACCATTATTGTTGATGGCTGTATTCATCTCTTTGTTGATTGTCGTATGGGTGTTATTGCAGTCAGGAAAATCTCCCGATGAGAGATTACCGATGACTGAAACCGTTCAAGTCAGGGCATCACGATTGTTTGAAGAAACGCCAAAACCGGTTGACTTACCTCATCCGTGGGCCGATAAGCCGTTGTTACCCGCGTTTTTGGCACGTTGTGTCATGACCAGTCGGACGATCCCGGTGTTATTGGCGGGTTGGCGCTTGACGGCAGGTTCATGCCGAAAAGATGGCGTCCGCCTTCACTACGAGATTATGCCTGGCGGTACAGCAGCGCATTTTGTTCAGCGTGTACAGAGTGTATTTAAGCAGTCACCGGTTTTTGACCTGGTTCAGGGCGCAAAAGAAGGCCGGGTATTCCTGCCGTGGAAACCTTTGCCGGTTCGCAATGAAACGGTGCCTGCTGTTTCAGTACAGTTGATAAAGATGGTTTCGAATTTCCAGCAATGGCAGATCCCTCTGACGTTAAATGAACTGACTCCCGCATCGGCATTACCGGGCGACGGGCAATCTATACCTTCCCAGGATTGGCGAGAATACCTGTTCAGCTTCAGTAGTCGGGTGATGCCAGCATGGCTATTTGCTGAACTGGATGATACAGGGCTGCGAATGAACAGCCTCACGTTTACCCTGACCTCACAGGGACAGTTAACCTATCAGACTGAGGGATACATTTATGCCCGGAAATAATACTGCCTTGTGGATCAGTGTGTTAAGTGGGCTAATTTTTATCAGTTCACCCGTATGGGCAACAGAAGATAGCGCTCTTTCGGTAATAGGGATTACAGAGGCATCTGCGGGTGTGACTGTGGGACAGTTAGAGCATTTACACGCGAAAAATCTGCTGCTGGAAGCAGAATTGCAGCGGGCTAAATTACAACGCCAACTGACAGAAAGTCAGCCTTTGGGGTTGACGGGCAATAATAATATCGATCTGCCGGTGACCGTATCGCCCGTGATAACGGCGGGACAACCTGTGACCCGTCCGGTGGTTCAGGAGATTTATGGTCGGGGGCATGCATTGCGGGCGAAAGTAAGCCTGCCGGGCCGCGGTGTGATGGAGTTAGCTGTCGGTGACGCAGTGCTTGGCACTCAGTTCAAAGTTAAGGTGATCACGCTTTCTGCGGTCACGCTAAGTGATGGTTCGGTACTCACGTTCTGAGGGAAGACAGGGAATGAAAGAAAACATCCAGGTTAATGATGCTGTGTTGCTGTTATGTGAAGAACAGCAGGCTACGGTATTAATTGACAACAATCGTCGGGGCGATCCACAGGTCCAGACTCGGGTCATGCAATTACTTGAAGCCATACCAGAAGCAGAAATTCGCTTTGTCAATTTGTCAGAATTGCAGGCGAACCGCCAGAAACAAAATCAGCGGACGAATGAACAGGGCGTGTGTCTGTCGGACTTAACTGATGTGAGTGAACGCCAGAAGCAGGTACTGACCTGTTTTGAACTGGCAAAAAAACTGAATGCGTCAGATATTCACCTGACTATCAGTCCAGGGTTAACCCGAATTGAAATGCGTATTCACGGTGAGCTGGAAGTCGTCAATGAACTGTCGGAAGAGGAGGGAATGGCACTCGCATCCACAATCATCCTGTCGATGTGTGATGTCACTGAAACGCAATTTTTTCCCGGCCGTCAGCAGGACGGGAGGATTAAAGCGGATTTTCTGCGTCGGGTACATTTGTATGGTGCCCGGTACAGCCATACGCCAACCGCAGATGGTTTGTATGTTGTGATGCGTGTGATTGCTGATGATGGTGACAAAGTGCCTACACTGACACAATTAGGTTTTTTGCCGCAGCAAATCAAACTGGTTTCCCGTATTTTGCGACTGCCCGAGGGCCTGATTGTGTTATCGGGACCAACCGGTTCTGGGAAGTCCACGACATTACGCACTTTTTGTCGCCAGTATCTTGACAGGACAAGAGGTAAAAAGCGGTTATTGACCGTTGAAGACCCTCCGGAGGGGAGGATTGCCGGTGCGATTCAAACGCCCATCGTGTGTGACAAAAGTGATGAAGAGGCGGTCAGGCTTGCCTGGCACCGGGCGCTCACCTCTGCGCTGCGTCTTGATCCTGATGCCGTTATGCCAGGCGAAATGCGAGACCTGACTTCCATGCTAACGGCAATTTATGCTGCGCAAACGGGACATAGTGTCATGACGACGCTGCATACCAATAGCGCAGTCGGTATTCCTGAACGCATGATAACCATGGGGGTGAATGCGGGGTTGATTGCCGATGCACAGCTTTTGATTGCGTTGATTAGTCAGCGTTTAGTACAGACATTATGTCCGTACTGTCGAGTACCTTGGGCACAGAAACAGGCGGTACTGGATGAGGAACAACGGGCTTATCTGATGCGTTATTGCCATGCTCCCGGTACCTGTTGCATAGAGAATTTGTATTTTCGTCATCCCGAAGGATGTGAACATTGTTGCCAGACGATTACCCTGAGCGGACGGATTGTTAACCGGGGAGTGACCGGTCGTAGCGTGGTGGCAGAAGTCATTAGGCCAGATGCCCGATTTTTTACCTTGTTGATGACTGAGGGCAAAGAGGCCGCGAGACAACACTGGGTATCGAATTTAAGTGGAATAACTCGTTGCCAGCATCTACTGCATAAGCTGAATGCCGGGCTGATTGATCCATTGGAAGCCGACTTAGTTTGTCCGCTGGATGAAGATGATTATTTGCTGATGGAGCCGTGTGATGCGTGAAATGTCATCGGGCAGGCGTCTGCGCTATGTGTTAGTTCGCCACACTTTCTTACCGAGTTATCGCATCATTTTTTATGAGGCGTTGCGTTTTTTACTGGAAAACAAGATACCGTTATTGAAAGCGTTGCGGCAGATACGTGATGTGTATACTCATTTCGATACCCATTGGCATCCGTTTGCTGAACTCATTGACGATTGCATCTCGGCGCTCACTGATAACAGTCAAACGAATACTTTGGAACATGTGCTGGCTGTTTGGGGACCGGTAGAAGAGGCGGCGTTAATTAGTGCGGGTATGCGCAGCGGTCATTTGCCTGAAGCGTTGAGTCAGGCTATTACACTGATAGGTTGCCGTCAGCGTATTCTGATGGTGTCACTCAGAATGATGGTTTATCCCTTGCTGTTGGTGCTACTGATGGCGGGATTACTGGTGATCACCGCAACAGAATTGGTACCAACGCTAAAAAATATTGCCGATCCGGAAAACTGGCAGGGTGTGCTGGCATGGCTGAACGGGGTGGCGACATTCTTTGAGCATGCTTTTCTGTGGTGTGGTGTCTTACTGCTCTCTTTTATTGTGGGCGTGGCGTATTCGCTACCGCGGTGGGTCAACCGTCTGCGCCGCATAGCGGATCATTTTATCCCCTGGTCGATCTATAGCGATATTCAGGGTGCCATTTTTTTACTGAACATGGCTTCCCTTTTGCGTGCCCAGGTTCAGACGCTGGATGCGTTAATTATCCTGCAACGCTTTGCATCTCCCTGGTTACAGATTCGTCTGGAGTCTATTGCTGATTGTGTCCGCGAAGGGGATCACTTTGGCCGGGCATTGCATCACTGTGGCTATGACTTTCCGTCAAAGGAAGCGGTGAATTTTCTGTCATTATTGACGGAAGGTGATGGCACTCCTGACATGATTGGACGCTATGGTGAGCGGTGGCTGGACCAAACCATCGTTCGGGTGAACAGGCGGGCCAATTTGGTCATGTTGTGTTCACTGTTGCTGGTTGTCGGGGCATTTATGTTGATTTTGCTGGCCGTCATGGAAATACAGAATATGGCTAACATCATGCCGTAATCCCTTTAAATTAAACCTCCTTTTAACGACTTTCTCCGTAAAGAACACTTCATATAAGGAATAAATCAATGCAGTACATGGTGATACAGAAACAAGACCGAATGGTCCGTTCCCCTGAACGGGGTTGGGCTATTTTGGAAAATGGTGCGGTGGCTCTGGTTGTGATTGCCGTGATTACTGTGGTTTTGGGGGGAATTTATATGTTGTATGACCGTAAGGATGCGGTTGTGGAAGCAACGAATCTGCAAACTATCATCTCCAGTACTCAGGGGTTAATGAAAGGCAGCGGCGGGTATGAATTTAGTCACGCAGACAAGATGACCGGTGTCCTGATTCAGTTGGGTGGCGTGCCGAAGAGTATGACGGTTCGCGGAGATACAACTGTCGGTAATGCCACGCTGTGGAATACCTGGGGTGGTCAGGTTAAGGTCGGACCGAGCAGCACGGGGGGATTTAATAATGGGTTCACGGTAACTTACGAGAGAGTCCCGCAGTCTGCCTGTGTTTCATTAGCGACTGGGATGAGCCGGGGAGGAAGTGCGTCAGAGATTACTATTAATAATACTCATCACGCTGATGGCAAGGTGACACTGGAAAGTGCCAGTACAGAATGCACAAGGAACAACGGTCGTACCGGTACCAATAAACTGATCTTTACGATTAATGGTTAAATGAAGACACTGATTGCGGTTAGCTTTCCTACAGAATATACCCCTCTGGTTATGATGACGTTATTTGTCATCGGATGCGTGCTGCTTAGTCCGGTGAGTAAATTTTTGCAGGAATACGGTCTGTTGATGTGTTCAGTGCATCCGGCACCACGAATAGCTATCTGTTTGTACGTGGTGTCGGGCACATTGATGTTGTTATCACCAGCGCCGCTGATGGAGCGGATAGCCGCACTGTTGCTGCTGAGTTTTTTGCTGCAATTATCGGTTATGGATGTTTTGAGTGGCTGGCTTCCTCGTCAGTTTACATTGGCTTGTCTGGTGTCCGGTGTCTTGGTCAATATTTCGTTGCCGTCAGTATCCATAACTCTTTTGGCTACGGTGCTTATGCTTGCTGGGATGGGAGTGTTACGCGAGCTGATGAACTGGCACTCTCAATGTGAAGTGCTGGGGATGGGGGATGTCTGGCTGATGGGAGCACTGTGTGCCTGGCTGACAGGGTTACCGGCACTAATAGGTTGCTTGATTGGTTTATCCGGTTTCGTGTTGTGGCATTTGGCACAATTACCTCATCAAGGTACGAAAGGCGGGCCACTGGGGCCTTGGCTTAGTTTGGGGAGTGTGGTCATGTTGTTGGAACGATTATATCAGCCAATATGGGTAATCTAATAGTGACAGAAAAAGAGGGTTGTAGCGGGGGCAGAGGACCGGATAGGGGATATATGATGCTGGGCACTGCTGCCGGACTTATGATATTGCTGGTACTGGCGGCGTTGGGAACCCGCATTTACAACGATTATCTGACAGAGAAGTCCTGGCAGGTCATGGCGGCGCAAAGCAGTCGTTTCAGTGCAGCGTCGAAAGCTTATATTGGCCGTTATTATGGTAGGTTGCGGAATTCAGCAACGACAACCCAACCGGTGATGATCACCCCGGATATGTTGAGAAAAACCGGGCTGTTGCCATCCGGATTTAAAGACACCAACAGTTCAGGACAGCGCTATCAGACCGCTGTAGTGCGCAATACCCAGGATCCGGCACTATTGCAGGCAATAGTAGTGACACAAGAAGGGAGTCCATTACCTTATAAAGCCCTGCGCCTGATATCGATGGATATCTCTAGCGGATTGGGGGGATATATTCGGGATGGCAAGACGGCTACTGGCGCAATGAGTACATGGACAGTGCCTTTAAAGGATTTTGGGATAAACAGTGGTGAAGGTCACCTGGCCGTGTTATTGAGCGCAGATGAGTTATCCACTGCTCGTGAGGAGAGTGACCGATTGTACCGTTTTGCTGTCCCCGGTCGTCCGGAGCTGAACAAAATGCATACTGACATTAATATGGGAGGCAACAACCTGAACAATACGGCTACCGTGAATGCACAGGCTGGTCATTTCAGTGGCGATATCCGGGCGAATGCCGGCCAGTTTCAGGGGGATATTCGTAGCCACGATGGCTGGATTGTGACGACAAAGAATAAAGGCTGGTTAAATGAAACTTATGGTGGTGGTTGGATGATGTCGGACAGTAATTGGCTTCGCAGCGTCAATAATAAAAGCATTTATACGCAGGGACAAATCAAAGGCGGCACCCTCCGGGCTGATGGTCGTCTGTCAACAGGGGAGTTTTTACAACTTGATAAAGTAGCTGTGGCGGGTACGGCCTGTTTACCCAACGGATTGATTAGCCGCGACAGCAAAGGCGCCATACTGTCCTGCCAGTCTGGTCTGTGGACAAAAGCAGAGGCTACTTTGCAGCAGAATCAATGTTATCAGGATGGAAACTGGGGGGGACGTGATTTCGCTGAACACCGATGTCAGCCCGGATATTATGCGGCGGGACTTAAATTTGTGGGTCACCAACGCAGCGAATCAGCCTATGTCATTACCTGCTGTAAATAGCTTTAAAACGTAACGTGTTAATATATTTGATTTTTATTTTAGGGGTTTTGTGTTGTCCTTGCTTTGCACTGGTGAGCGGATTAACGCCCTGGCGGGGATTTATCTGTTCGGGTTTCCGACACAGGAAAAAACGGTATTACATCATTCATCTGTCCCCGACTGACAGGATAGGGCGTCTGACGCGAAGCCGAACCCGGTGTTTTCATGCGGCATTTGTTCGCGAACTTGAGGGGGCACTTTTGCGGGCAGACAGGGATATTCTGTTTCGTTCTCATTTGATGCGGCCTGCTCAGATACAGCTGGCCTATTCGGTTCTGGCACGTTACCCGACATGGCGTTACCGGATGGTTAACGTAGTGATCCCTCGCTGGGAACGAACAGGAATTACATTACAAAACTTACTGTATGAGTGGCGTTATGCTCCGACGGTTGCCTGTGGTGTTATGGTGGTGGTGAAACAGGAAAAATAACACTTTATATGGTGTGTAATTTTCATTTTTTCATGCTGAATTTTTTATCGTCATTCTTTCTGGTTTTGCCCAGTATGCTTTTCTGTATCGGGTAATCATATGATTAGACTCTAATCATGATCTGAATAACGCTAACTCGGTTTAATGCTTTATCTGACATAATCACCAACATCCGAATGTCCTTCTTATGGCAATAAGGGTTTTATCCTTTATGCCATAAAAAGTGACATTACTAAATTGGTTCTACAGATTCATTATGTCGTTTCCATTTTATGTCAAATGGATAATATCAAATCATATTTATGGTTAGTTGGATATCTGATTGATGGATGTATTGCATTTTAGTTACGGAAACATGCGATTTATATTCGAAAAATACACTTTCAGTGATCTTTCCCTGCATGATCACTTTCTTGGGGGAAATCAAGTATCTTCATTGAACACAGGTATAGCTGATGATGGGATTCTAATTATTATTAAATATGACTTTGTCAGTTAAGATGACCGACGCAAATAGCGCACCAAGAATTTCATTATGATGAGCAACAATTTGTTTAGCATCTAATACATCGCCATCACAAGTACTATGGGCATCCCCAACTAGCGTAACATTATAGCCTAATGAGTATGCTCGGCGGCAAGTAGAATCAATGCAATATTCAGTCTGCATTCCAACAAGTATAATGTTATTAATAGCTAACTCACTAAGAACGCTATGTAATTCTGTTGACTGGAAGGAATCCGGGTGTTTTTTTTGAATTATTATGTCATTGGGCGTTACGTTTATCTGATCAACAAATTGATAGCCAATATTATTTGTTTCCAACGGATGACATTCCCCTCCACAATGTTGCATATATATAATTGGTATTCCAGCTTTTCTAGCCTGACTAATAAGAGAGCTTATATTTTTGATCAATCGTACTTCATCATAAATTGGCTTATCTAACATAAACAATCCTTTTTGCATATCTATAATAAGCAAGCCTGATTTCATAATGTGAAATCCTTATATGGTTGTTAATAACAATCTATTTAGATGATGGTTCAAAAGAAAGTTTTTTTATAAAATTATTATTGTATAATTTAATATAATCGCCCGTTTGCCATAATTGTAACATATCATCATAATTTTTATGTAAAGTATTTCCTGACTGACCTAGTGATAAAATAAACAGGCTATTATTATCTATATCTGCTAGGTCTATAATTTGTTTATAACCTGGACCAACGGTGTTTTTGAAGTCATCATCATATATTCCAACATTTACTGTATACTTCCCGCCACTAGTGGCAATATTCCTGTTCCATAACCAACCTAGCCATGGCGATTCACCAATGACTAATCCTTTAAATTGGGCTTGGTGTACCCTTCCCCATTGCCATTTCGATAAATTATCTCCATTATCTGATTTAAGCCTAGTCATCGCCGCATGAAGTGATTTAGATAAATAATCTGAACAATTTTGTGTAAATTCCGTAAGACAAAAAGAGCCTTCAGAGCTTAGCTGTTTTTTAAGGAATAATGATTCGGACCACTTAAAGGGCGTATCAATTATATTATTCATTTTGGATAATTCTTCGTACCAATATGACCAGATTGTAGGTTCAATTCTATCCCTAACCATTTCACCATCCCATTTTTGTAATTTTTCAAGGGCGACTTCACTAAGATCGTCATTTGGTTTAGTTTTTTCCAATAAGATAGGCATAAAATCTAACCATAAATAACTTTTTACATCATTTTGAAGCTTCTTTGTATCTTCAATATTGATTTTTTGACTATTTATGATTGTATCGGTAATACGTTTTGCGCGGTAGGGGGGAACATTCCAGCTGCTGGTGAGTGAAAACGGATATTGTTCAGAAATAATTTTGTTATTTGCTGATATAATATAACCCTTTTCTGGATTTAAAACATGGGGCATCTCATTGAAGGGAATATATTCTGTCCAACTACCGCTATTTACTGGAAATCTCGGGTCGATATTGTTCCTAATTGGTATCCTTGCAGCCAGATAATACCCAATGTTACCTTTTATATCTGCATAGAGAAAATTTTGTGCGGGTGCAACATATTCGCTTAAAGATAATTTAAATTCTTCCCAGTTATTTGCATACCCTAATGCTATTAGTGCTTGCACAGATTTATCACTAGGCATAAGCGCTGGCCACTTTATTGCAATATCTTTTCCAATCCTATTTATAGGTTCTATGCTACTAATAACAGGGCCTTCATCACTTAATTTTACAGAATAGAGTACGTCCTGTTTGTTTTTTACCTTGATTCTTTCTTCAATTATCACTTGGTTTGAAGGATTAATGAATAAATCTTGATTGTCAATGACTGCGGCAGTAACTCCCCAAGTAATATTTTTATTGTGTCCAATTACTATCGATGGGAAACCGGGAATTGTTGCTCCGGTTACGTTTAAATTAGGTCCTTGCATGGTAGCTAAGTACCATAAATTAGGTGCAGAAAAAGATAAATGAGGATCGTTTGCTAATATTGGTTTCCCTGTTTCTGTATGTTGCCCAGAGATAACCCAAGCATTAGAACCAAGACCATAAGACTCCACGGATCTAATATAAGAACTAATTTTTCCATCAAACAGATCTTTCTTCTTAATATTCTTTATTGTAGATATATTAGTACTAACACTATGATTTAACTTATTGCTTTCCCTTATAGAAGAAGTCCAATCACTATCAGAAAGTGTGATAGGCGCATCTTTGGGGTAGCTTATGCTTGCAAGATTAAATTTTTCTTGGCCAAGTTGTGTTATCACAAGATAGTTCTTTAATTTTTCCTCCCAGGCACGATCTAAGTTCCAAGCTAACATTTTTTGCCAGGATATAGTATCAATATTCGTCCAGGGTTCTGGCTCATATCCTAATAGTAAAATTTCGATAGGGTACTTTTTTAACTTTAAAAATTCATTAACGCCAGCAGTATAACTTTCTATAATTTTTTGAGTATTATCATTCAAAACATCGAGTGACGACTTGGCCGCTCGTTGAAATTGCCAGGTTCTAAGAATCTTGTCATTATCAAGCGCTTCCTCCCCGAAGATTTCACTGAGCCTACCCTGAACGATACGCCGCTGGACCTCCATTTGCCAAAATCTATCTTGTGCATGAGTAAATCCTAAAGCGAAGTAGGCATCTAAATCGTTTGATTCGGCTTTTATGCGAGGAATACCTAGTTCATCGCGCGCAATAGTAACTTTTCCGTATAACCCTTTGAATTTAATCTGCCCGTCATGTTTTGGACTGGTCGAGTTGTACAGATAGCCGACTAAGGCAATAAAACCGAAAGTTGAGAAACAGAACAGGAAAAAAAAATATTTAAACAATTTTTTCATAAAAGTCTATTTCCTGAATTATTAGATAGGATTAATTTGGTATATTGGAAAATAAGTGTCTAAACTTTCATATAAACCGAGCTTAGAAAGATGGGGGATGTCATCCCACTGCCATATTTTATCGGTTATAGGGGGGAGCCAACTATTTGTTTCTGCAAAGGTAACAGCGTCTAGGCCTTCTTCATAAGAAGCATAATGTGTGTGAACATGAGTGTGGCGCTTAATACACTCCACAGCCCGGGAAGAGGTCAGATGCATTCCTTTTTTCCAACCGGACGTTGTTATTACGCCTGGAGAAGCTAATGCCTTTAATGTTGCCCTGAACACTGGAAAACCTACTAGATCCATGAAAATAGCAACGCCTTTTTCAGAAGTTTTTTCGTTAATAATATTTAAGAAGGTTTTTTCAGCTTGCCGATAATTTTTTTTGAAATTTTTATCCGTGTTATAAAGTTCCTCATTATAAGCCAGATCGCGGAATAAGTTCCTATCGATTGAGTCAAGACCGACATCTGTAATATATTTTAACATCGTTTTTTTCGATGAAATAAGTCCTGCATTAAAACCATGAATTTTTGCTAGAGTGACAAAGGCAAATGAAACTCCGCCTCCCCAAGCACATACATAGGCATCAGAATATGCAGCTTTATTGTTTTTAATGTTAGCCAGCCAACAGTTATAAGATACTTGCCAGTTTGACCAGGCTGTAATATAACGTAAAGAAAAAGCAGCCCACTGTGGTAGCGTATATTTTGAGTTTTCAGGTATTGGAATAAGATATTTATGATGTAACTTAACTTTTTTCGATAATAATCCTATTGTATTAGGTTGATCATAGGCATAAATTTTTTTCGGAAATTTATCATTTCTTGTATTTTCACCACAAAATAAAATACAGATCATACCTTCTCGTAAATGTTTTATAGTATTACCAACCTTGAGAATGCGAACAACACCTGAATTACCAATAACAACTTTGTCCTCCTTTCTTTCTTTACAGATGTCAATTGGTTGGCGTTCTAAAGCGTGTTCCATATTACCTTCCCAGCATCCATAAAGAGGTTCAGCTAACACTTCCTCCGGCTCAATATCTTTAATATAGATCATTTCTCTTTCAAGATTTTTCCTTTCAAGCCCCTTGTATAACATCCATACTTCTACTTGTTCCATGTTATTCTCCATTAGTAGCAGATGATATATTACTAGTACTCTCGATTAGAATACGGCTTAACTCTGTAACTTTATCTTTTAGGAAATAATGACCAGCATTTTCTATTACAACTAAATCAACTTGGTCACTAAAAGCGCTCCATTCTTTATATTTTTTCATATAATTTGGTGTCAATGGGTCATTTCCTCCAATAATACACGTAATTGGAGATTTTAATTTTTCCTTTGATTTAAGGTGATTATATATATAGTCTTCAGCCCAATTAGCATCACGAACAAATGCTTCTGTCACAAAAGATAATTTTGTTGGATCTCCTATCTCTTCAATTCCCCCTAACTTTTGTATGTAATTCAATATAGCTTGTTGGTTCCTAAATGGATTAACTAGTTGAATATTACCTATTGCTTTTAATAATTTGTTTCTTGCCCATGGCAATGCGGCACCAATAAATGTTCTTTCAACCTTAAAACCATTTTTTTCCAATTGCTTAGCAATTTCAAGAGCCAAAGCAACGCCAGCACAATGCCCGTAAAGATAAAGAGATATTGTTTCCCCAAAAACAGTTTTTAACTCATTTGTGCACTGTTCGGCGATGCTTTCTATAGACTTGTTGTTATTTTGAGTATCTGGAATTGCTACTGCGTATACATTAAACTTATGTTCGATTAACTTTGCTAAATATTGATAAATAACTGCACTCCCTCCGCCATAAGGTACACATACAATCGTTTTCTTTTCTTCAGCATGATTAGCATTGGTTGAGAACTGATATATGAGCTTTTCATTTTTTTGGCAAGAGCTATAATTATCAATCTTAGTAGCTAGCTGAGAAATAGTTGGATTTCTCATTAAATCGATCACATTAATATTAATAGGTAGTTTTTGTATTACTCTGATTAATTTTAAAGAGTTGCCTCCTATCTCAAAAAAATCATCATCTATAGATATTGTTTCAACATCTAAGATTTCTTTCCAAATTGCGGTGAGCATTTTTTCTGTTTGAGTTATAGGAAGAGTAATGTCTTGACGTAATTCAATTTTTGAATAGCACCACTCTTGTAATTGCCGTCTATCAACCTTACCGTTAGGCGAAAGAGGGATTTTTTCGATAAAGACTATATGAGAAGGTACCATGAATGTAGGAAGGTAATCACTAATATGGCTTTTAATTTGTGTAACTGTAGTTTCCACTTTTGGAGCCATAATAATAAATGCAGCTAAACTCTTCGAAGTATTCTCATTATTGAGAGTAATTACTAGCGAATCTAAAACACCAGGTATTTTTTTTATAACGTTGGCAATTTCTTCCAACTCAATTCTTAGGCCATGAATTTTTACTTGGCTGGTATCTATACGGCCAATTAATTCAATATTCCCATCTGGCATCCAACGAGCTAAATCTCCAGTTCTATAAAGTCGCTCTCCAGTAATGTTAGAAAAAGGATTAGGTATAAATTTCTCTGCTGTTAAAGAGGAGTTGTTTATGTATTCTTTGGCTAACCCTATTCCGCCTATATATAGTTCACCTTGCATACCCATTGGTAGCGGCTGCAATGTTTTTGACAATATATAGGCCGTTTGATTTTTCATTGGATGTCCATAAGGGATACTCTTCCAGTGGTCTTGAATAGACTTCACTGGGTAGATTATGGAGTGGATAGAGGCTTCTGTAGCACCACCGAGGACTACGATCTCTGAGTTAGGTATCACCTCTTCTTTAATATTCTTTAACAATGGTATAGGGGCCCAATCACCACCTAAAATTATCAATCTAATTGATTGAATTTTATATCTATCTACGATTTTTATTGATTCTATTAACAGAGACAATATTGCTGGAGCTGAATTCCAGACACTTATGTTAAATTTTTCAATTAGTTCAACCCAGTGACGCGGATCTTTATGTTTACTTCTTTCTGGTATAACTACAGCCGCACCGGCAGCTAGAGTACCAAAAATTTCATAGACAGACATATCGAAGCTTGTTGATGAAATTAATATTAGCCGATCGCTTGGTTTGAGAGAAAAATTTAAGTTTAAGTCGAGCAGGTTATTTACAATTCCTCGATGTTTGATTGCAATTCCTTTAGGTCTTCCTGTCGAACCTGATGTATAAATTACATAGGCCAAACTTTCAGGATCCGCATGATAAGAGAGTTTAGAGTCGGTCGGTAGACTATTATTGTTTGCTTCTTCTACAATAAGTAATTGTCTATTATTTTCTTCGGTATTGATATTTTTAACATACTTTTTCTGAGTAACTATCGTTGCTACCTCTGCATTATCTAGCATGTATTGTAATCTTTCTTCAGGATAACTAGAGTCTAGAGGAAGATAAGCAGCGCCTATTTTTAAAATAGCAAGCATATATTGAATTAATTCTGTGGAAGGATCTACACAGATTGCTACTATCGCTCCAGGCTTTACACCAAACTGATAAAGAGCTTGTACAGTCAGATTAACTTTATGAGACAGCTCAGAATAAGTTATAACCTGTTCCCCGTCATAAACGGCAACTGCTTGTGGGTTATTGGCTACCTGCCTTTCAAAAAGTTCATGCAGTTGAATATTTTCTATCGGTATTGTTGTATTATTGACTTTTGCTAGGAAATACTCGTCACCTTGATTAAGTAAATTCAATCTATTGATATTTATTGCCGGATTTGTGATTATTTTTTCTAATAAAATATTAAAACGTTGGGTAATACTTCTTGCCGTTTCTTTTTTATAAAGATCAGTATTGTATTCTAATACAGCTTTAACGCCGTTATCTGATTTAATTAAATGTAATAACAAATCATATTGTGCAATGTTTTTTTCAGGTGAAATCATTTCTGAAAAAAGATTATTCATTGTATCAACTTCTAAGTCTGCATTGTGGAATACGATCATCATTTGTACTAAAGGGCTAAAACTAGAATCACGTTTCGGTTGTAACTCTGAAACTAATAGTTCAAAAGGAAGATCTTGGTGTGAGAAAGCTTCACTTGTCTTATTACCTATTCTTCGGATTAGCTCAATAAATGTAGGATTGTTCGAAAGATCGCTACGTAATAGCAATATATTAATAAAACATCCTATTAGTGGTTCTATTTCCGCTCTATTACGATTAGCTATCCCTGTACTAATCGTAATATCTGTTTCTTCCGTATAAATATAAACTAGTAATTTAAAAACTGTTAATAGACCGACAAATAAGGTTACATGATTTTCCTGACAAATTTTGTCCAATATTTTAACTTTTTCTTGGGATATATCGAAAAATATAGAGGCTCCATTATACCTCTGAATAGAAGGTCTTGAATAGTCCCCATCAATGGTTAAATTAGGGATAAAATTATTTAATTCTTTTTTCCAGTAGTTTAATAGTTTTTCTGAGTGTTCTTTTGTCGTTAATCGCTCCCTTTGCCAAACAGAGAAATCCTTGTATTGTATTGATAATACATCCAAATTTGGCTTAACGCCTTCAAGGTAAGCATTATATGCAATAGTTAGTTCTCGCCCTAAAACAGGTACAGACCACCCATCAAATACCATATGGTGTGTTAAGAATATAAACCAATGTTCAACATTACTTAATTTAATTAGCTTGGTTTTAACTAATGGCCCTTTTTCTAAATTAAAGATATCCTGTACTGATTCATCTGTAATTTCGTGCGCTTTTGCTTCTCTGTCACCAATATCATCATAATTACTGAGATCAATGATAGGCAGCTTTATACTAAGAGATGGCATTATCTTTTGGAGTGGCATGTTATTTTCGGTAGGGAAAATGGTTCGTAATATTTCATGCCTATCAATAACCGTTTGTACCGCCATTTCCAGTGCAGAATAATCCAGTTGTCCTTTTAATTTAATGACAAAAGGAGTGTTGTAAAATGCACTGTTAGGCTCTAATTGATGTAAAAACCAAATCCTCTCTTGAGCAAGAGACAAAGGGATTTCACTTTGGGTCGTTGGTTGTATTTTTTCCTTTTCTGCCAGTTGAATGCCCTTTTTTTTAAGTAGTAGATCAAACAGTTCTTTTTGCTGTTCAGAAAGAATGGGGAACCCTTTAGATAGTTTTACTGCCATAAATCGCTCCAAATATTATGATCTAAACATCATTTAACTCTAATTACTAAAATCAGCAACATGCTATACATGATATAGTGGAAATTGATCGCACAGAGCTTTTACTTGGTTAACAGCTTTGTTCTTTATATTTTCATCCAATCGGAATTGTGTATCGGATATTACGGTTGTGTGGGTTAGAATCTCATTAATAATTTCAGTGCATTGTTTTAATTCTGGTTGACCAAGTCCTCTAAAAGCTAAGGAATTTGTACCAAAACGTAACCCACTTGCTATCATTGATGATTTATTATCTCCGGCAATACGGTTTCTATTAACAATGATGTTACATTTTTCCAATGATTTTTCTGCGCAATATCCTGTAATTCCTCTGTCAAGCAGATTAACTAAAACCATATGATTATCCGTGCCTTGAGTAATAACGTTGTACCCTAATTCGATTAAATTATTGGCTAATGTATTAGAATGCAAGATAACGTTTTTCATTAACAAAGCGAATTCTTTACTATTAACAAAATCCAAAGCCCTTGCCTTTCCTGCAATAGCATTTAAGATCGGCGTCCCTTGATAAAACGGAAATACTGCTTTTTGCAGTTTTTGGGATAATGTGACGTTTTTTTCTACGCAGATATCATAATCTTTACCACATAAAATCAATCCTCCCCTAGGGCCGTATAATTGCTTATATGTACTAGTTGTTGTGATATGGGCATGGTCTATTGGACTCATGTGTAGCCCGGAAGCAACAAGGCCGGCTATATGAGAAATATCAGCTAATAAAAAGGCGTTGATCTTATCTGCTATCTTTCTGAATTTGGCAAAATCTATTTTCCTCGGATATGAGCTTGCACCACAAATAATAAGTTTTGGTTTGCAATGTAAAGCTATATCTTCTATTTGTTCATAGTCAATATATCCTTTTGGATCAACTCCATAAGAGTAGACTTCAAAATATTTAGCAATAGCAGAAACCGGAGCACCGTGAGTTAAGTGACCACCGCTACAAATATCCATCCCCAAAATGCGATCTCCTGGATTTAGCAAGCCAAAGATTACAATTTCATTACTGGAGGAACCTGAATGAGGTTGGACATTTGCATATTTGGCGCTAAATGCGCTTTTTGCTCTTTCAACAGCTAATTCTTCAATTTGGTCAACAAACCTACAACCTCCATGATAACGTGAATTCGGATAACCTTCTGTTGTAACATTGATTAATGTCGTATTTTCACAAGCAATAACGCTTGGTAGGGCAACACTTGCCGATGCTACCATTGATAGAGCATTTTTTTGGCGCTTAGATTCTTTGTTTATCAATGAACTTAATAAAGGATCTTCGCTTTCCAATAAACAAGATGATTGTTGTTGTGATATAGAGTTAATCATTTAATTCCTTCCATATTTCCTTTTTTACTTCATCTTCGGATAGGCCACTTATCCTAATTAAAAGATCTGAGATTTCATGAATATTAATACCATTTTTATGACCAATTTCTTCTAATTTTTCACTCATTGCTCTAACAGTCGGCTCTTTAAATAATTCACGTAGTGGAAAGTCAATCTTAAGTACATCTCGAACTCGGGAAACTAGACGTACAGCTAATAAGGAATGTCCACCTATTTCAAAAAAATCTGTCTCTACACCAATCTCGGCTATACCAAATAATTCTTGCCATATATTGACGATAACAGTTTCTAGTGAATTGGCCGGGGTAACATATTGTGATGTATATTGAGGATAAGTTGTTAGACAGGAAACATCATTTCCAGCTATTTTATCATGTAGTTGCAGACCTTCTCTATTTACCCACTGGTTGATACGAGAATTCAAATTACCGGTTGAAACTGCAATTTGAGAAAAGGTAACTAAGCCTGTAATTCTATGAAAAACTTCCGCCCCCTCAGAGGGAGACATAGGTAGTTTTGATAAACTTTTACCAAAAACCTTCCCATCATTTGTATCCCAAAGATCCCAGTTTATGCTAACCCACGGCCTACCCTTATTATGGCTATAAGCGTCCATGAAGGCATTGGCCGAGGCATATGCTGAATACCCTAATCCCCCTAAAATTGCGGATAGTGATGACATTAAAATACAAAAGTCTAATTCAACGTTATCCAAAGCATTGGCAAGCGCCAACGTTCCATATATTTTTGTATTTAACTGTAATTCAAGATCATTCCTATTTAATTCAGTTACAGACCTAACCGCTCTTTCCCCCACCGTAGCTGCGCCATGGATAACACCATTAATTTTTCCAAATTTTGCTAAGGTTTGGTTGATCGCTTCACTCATTTGCTCTTTACTGGCAACATCTGCTTTTATTACCATTATTTCTGAGCCTAACTTTTTGAGTTGGGAAAGTTTATTTATGCAATTTATAATTTTTGGATTACTTTCTACTTGCGAAACAATACGATCCCATTCCTCTTCGGGAGGAAAGTCTGAATGAGTTAACAAGACTAATTTGGCATTAAAATGAGTAGCTAGATATTCAGCTAGGATTAAACCCACACGCCCTAAGCCACCGGTGATAAAATAGACTCCTTTATATTTCAACGCAGAAGTGTTTTTTACAGCGTCTGTTGTCGGTAAAGTTATATAATTTTGTTTCCAACGTTTTCCTTGACGGTAAATAAAATTAGAGTTTTCTGGTTCAGAAAAAACCTCTTTAATTAAAGCATCTAAATAATATTGAGGATCTTCTGATTCAGTGGGTATATCTACGCATTGAACGGTAATGTTGGGATATTCTTGAGAGATTGATTTGCTCGGTCCAAGAATGAGTGACTTAAGAGCATTCGGGATATCATATATGTTAAAAGTAGCTAACTGGCAGGTGAAGTAATACAGCGCTATATCTTTACCAATCGCGTATTGTGACAAACATTTCGCTATATATAATATGCTATAAAAAGAATAATCAATAAGTACGGTATCAACTTTTTCGTTAAATGTATAATTAGGTATGAGCCATAAATTAACTATGACGTCTGGAGTCTTCCCTTCTTTATCAAGCTCTGAAAAGAGTTTATCATAGTGTGAGTGATCGCCAGGATTGATATAAAAAGTATTTTCTGCTTTTTCGTATGGTTCAGCTCCGGAATAAACAATAATAGTATTTTCAGCTATGCGCTGAATCTTGCTTAAAAGCTGGCAAGAGATGCTATCTTCCTTATGAAGGAAAACGAGTACACATTCAGGTTTTTTTTCTTGCGACAATAAAATAGCTTCTTTCCAAATTGGAATATTCAACCACCTATCAATATTTTTACTTTTTTCAATTGCAATTGATGAAGATAGTTGATCATTTAGTAGAGCCGGAAGCTCTGGCTTTCTTGCTCTTGAAAAATATTTTCTCTGAAATGGGTACTTAGGCAAGCTAACCCGACTAAATTTGTTTTCTTCATTAAACTTAGACCAGTCTACAGTAACGCCAGTCTCCCATAATTTTCCAACTGCATTTAATAAAATTGATGAGTCAGAATCATTACTTTTAGCTCGTTTCATACAATTTATTGCTAATATCGGGCTGATAGGATTATGGTCCTTGATAAGCGTTGTTAAAGCCCTACCCGGCCCTACTTCTAGAAATATTTGATAGTCATCTTTTAGTAGCTTACTTATCCCGGCACTGAAATTTACAGTATTTTTTAAATGCTCTAACCAATATTTTTTACTCTGTGCTTCTTCTTGTGTTATCCATGTACCGGTTACATTGGAAACGTATGGAATAGTTAGTAAACCAAACTTTATTGTTTGCAGAACCTCTTCAAATGATTTAAGGACAGGCTCAACGAGATGAGAGTGGCCAGCTGTATGGATAGGAATTTTGTAATATGCGATTCTATTTTTATCTAAACGAGCTACAAGCTTTTGTACTTCTTCAGGATGGCCAGACACGACAGTTTGATTAGGACTATTGATAACAGCTAAAGATAGCTCGGTTCCGTCTAGGTATTCTAATGTTTTTTCGGCACTACACATGATGCATAGCATAGCACCTTCACCTGAGATTTCTTCTAATAAGCGAGAACGACATGCAACTAAATAAATTGCGTCTTCAAGTGAGAAAATACCTGAAATACATGCAGCTACATACTCTCCTAGGCTATGACCTATCATAGAATGCGGTTGAATCCCCCAGTGCATTAATTGACAGGCCAAAGAGTATTCGATTGAAAAAATTAATGGCAATGAAATAGATGTTTTTTCTAGTAACGTTTCTATTTCTTCAGATGGGAGGTCCCCTGAGTATAGTGCTGAACATAAATCTAATTTTAGTTGAGTTAATAATAGATCTGAACATTGTTTAAATGTTTTTTGAAATATGGGGAGAGTTTCAAACAGCTCTTGTCCGATTCTTAGATAATGTGTGCCACCACCAGGAAACATGAAAACCACTTTGTCGTTGTTAATTTCCTTTGTGGCAGATGTTGAATGAAGAAGTTCCTGCAAACGTTTAATGGCCTCGGTTTTATTATGACATACTAATGAAACTCTTGAGTCAAATTGACTCCGGCCAATTTGATAAGTATAAGCAATATTTGCTAAGTTAGGAGAGTTCTCTTTTTCTAGAAAATGGCATAATTCTTGACACATTACAGCCAGATCGGTAGCACGTTTAGCAGACAAAATAATTAGGTGTGGATTTTTTTTATTATTGGTTGAGTTTATATTATGGTCTTGGTACTCCTTTAGAACAATATGTGCATTAGTTCCACCTATGCCAAAAGCACTAATGCCGGCATACTTTTCCCTAGCACAGATGGTATTCCATGATGTTAGCTTTGTATTGACATAAAATATATTTTCTTCAAGTCTTAATTTTGGATTTGGTTTATCAAAGTTAAGCGATGATGGTATTATTCCTTTATTTAGGGAAAGAGAAGTTTTAATTAAACCGGCTATTCCAGCGGCGATGCCAAGATGACCGATATTTGTTTTTACGGAACCGATCAGACAAGGAGAAATTCTATTCTTGCTTGCGTAAGCTCTTTTTAAGGCAGATAACTCAATTGGATCGCCTAATATTGTTCCTGTTCCATGCGTTTCGATATAAGTGACGTCTTCTGGGTTGACACCAGATATGTTCAATGCAGTATTAATTGCTGTAAATTGTCCTTCTTCACTTGGTGCAGTGTATCCAATTTTACCACTGCCATCATTATTGATACATGATCCTTTGATAATGCAATAGATATGATCTTTATCTTCAATTGCAGAAGCCAATCTTTTTAATACTACAATGCCTAACCCATTACCGTCAGTTGTCCCTTGGGCTTTTTCATCAAAAGCTCGGCAATGTCCATCAGGAGAGAAAAAACCGCCTTCTTGATAGAGGTAACCGGTTTGTGAAGGGATAGAAATCGAAACACCACCTGCGAGAGCTATATCAGACTCTCCGCTTAGAACACTTTGACATGCCATATGGACAGCAACTAAAGAGGTCGAACAAGCTGTTTGAATATTAACACTTGGTCCAGTTAAATTGAGTTTATATGATACGCGAGTAGGTAAATAATCTTTATCGTTTGACAACATTAGATGTAGACCGCCGACCGGGTCGATATCTCCTGGATTCGAATACAGATCTATTAAGTAAGTGTTCATTGCAGCACCAGCAAACACGCCAATATTACCGTTGTATCTTAGAGTGTCATATCCGGCATCTTCTAATGCATGAAAGGCCGTTTCTAAAAATAACCGGTGTTGAGGATCGAGTAATTCGGCTTCATAAGGAGTATACCCAAAAAATTCTGCATCAAAAAACTCAGAATTTTCAATACTACCTTTTGCAGGTACATAATTAGATTGCTTTATAACTTGTTTTTTAACGCCGAGTGCCAATAATTCGTCTTCGGAAAAGAATTTTATAGACTCTTTCCCTTCACATAAATTAGACCAGAACTGATCGATATTGTCAGCTTCCGGAAATCGTCCTGCCATTCCTATAATAGCTACATCATTAAGCATATCATCACACGTTAATTCATTTTCAATATTCATGTTGCCATGCTCCAATTAGGATTTATTCTTCTGCTTTCGCAGGAGAAACTGTTTACGTAATATTAATTTTTCACTTGCAATTCTTTGGTTTTTATTTGTTTCTATGTGTGGTGTGTTTAAATATTTACTTATTGAAGATACGGTTGTGTATTTGAACATTTCAATTAAGTTAATTTCTTTATTAAATTCTTTAGATAAAGCATTTTGTACTCGAACCATCGCTAGGGAGTTACCGCCAACATCAAAAAAATTATCGGTTATACTGAATTTATCATGACCTAATACTTCTTGCCAGATAAGAAATACTTTCCTTTCATACTCATTAAGGTTTTTGTTATTAACCTTTTTAACTTCATTTTCTTCTTTGACACTTAGTAGTTTTTTTCTGTTAACCTTACCATTGGCCGTGATTGGTAATTCTTTAACTATAAATATTTTTGCCGGAAGCATATAATCGGGTAAGGATTCTTTTAAGTCGTTAAATATAATTTCTATATAATTTTCACTGGATAAATTAGTTTCATTCACTATACAAAAAGCGACAATTCTTACTTCTTCCTGACCTAAAGGCTTATTAATAACCGCAGCTTTTTTTATATGCTTAGATTTATCTAATACTGATTCTATTTCCCCTAATTCAATTCTAAATCCTCTGTTCTTTATTTGATAATCCTGCCGACCGATATATTGAATATTACCGTCAAATCTCCAATATCCCATATCACCGGTGCGGTATAAATTAAAATCATCATTGGAATACGGATTAAAAAGGAATCTAGCAACGGTTTCATCTACTTTATTTATATAGCCAGGCGAAACAGGTATACCTCCAATAAAAATTTCACCGATTCCTCCTATAGGTAATGGCTGAAGATTTGAGTCTAAGATATATATCTCAGCATTTCTTATTGGCTGACCAATTGGCGGAGAATCAGGCCATGTTTCTGGCTGTCCGGTTAGGATAAATTCTGTTACAACATGCGTTTCTGCTGGACCGTAGTGGTTATGAAGGTTTGCACCTGGTAATTTAGAAAAGAAAGTCCTTATTGCTGGTGTGACGACTAATTTTTCACCTGCTGTAATGACATGCTTTAGCTGTTTAGGAAATATATTAATACTTGTTGCTGTTTCAGATAAAATATTTAGTGCTACATAAGGTAAGAAAATTCGCTCTATTTTTTTGTTATCAATATACGATGATAGCCATCTAAAATTACTTCTCTGATCTTCATGAATGATATGCAATGTACCACCACAAGATAAGGTGCTAAATAACTCTTGAAAAGAGACATCAAATGTTAGAGGTGAATAATAGAGTGTTGATATCGGTGTGTCTTGTTTCAAATCAGCAATATGATAATCAATTAAATTTGATAGACATCCTCTAGTTATGCCAACACCTTTAGGTTCGCCGGTCGATCCAGAAGTATAAATAATATAGGCTAAATCAGTTGTATTAAAATTATTATTTCTTTCTATATAACCGTTACTTATATTAAGATTAAATGCACTGTGAAGAAGCTCGGCCACTTGACAGCATTGTATATTAGAATAGTCATAACTCTCAATTTCGCCAATCTGTTCGCTAATAAGAATAGCAGGAGTGACATCATGTAAGATTGATAAAATCCTATTTTTAGGCATGGCGTTATCAATAGGAACACATATAGCACCAATTTTTAATACAGCTAATATAATTTTAATTTGTGATTCAGAACGTTGAAGACAAATTGCAATCTTGTCTTGCTTTTTTATTCCTAATGACTGTAAATATCTAGCTAATATTTCGACTTCTTTGGCTAATGTTTGATAATCAATTGAAGTGTGTGTCTTATTGTCAATAATTGCAGTATTGTTAGGGTATTGGGTAGCCTGCTCTTCAAATCTTTGAATAATATCTTTTTTAAGATTATATTTTTTATTGCTGCCGCTATATTCAGTTAATATATTACTTTTTTGTTTAGAACAAATAAAATCTATTGAACTTAGTTTTTTATCAATATTTTGAGTAAGTTTTTCCAATAAGTTTTTATAATTATCAATAATATTAATGATGCTTTTTTCAGTAAAAAGATCGGTACTATATTCAATGTATCCTCGTAACCCTTGTATTGTCGGATTTAATGAAAGCGTTAGATCATATTTTGCAACATTCAATTGAGGATCAATTAATTCTATTTTTAGGGGACTTAAATCTATGTTTCTTGGTAGTGTGTTTTGTAGAACAAATAATACCTGAAATAAAGGAGTATAACTTAAAGAACGTGTCGGGTTGATAGCTTCAATAATAGATTCAAAAGGTACTTCTTGGTTTGAAAAATCTTTTAATGTATTATTTTTAATAATGTTTAGAGTTTCATGGAAAGTAAATTTCTCGTCCAACTCTGTTCTAATAGCGAGCGTGTTAACAAAGAACCCAACAATATCTTCAAAATCTGGGTGACTTCTATTGGCAACAAGTGTTCCTACAACAATATCTTTTTGACCAGTATACCGGAACAGGAGGGTTTTTAGAGCCGCTAATAATAGCATAAATAATGTCACGTTATGTTCATTGCATAATAGATTTAATCTATCACTTAGCTGTTTGGATATGGATAAACTTGCTCTTTTACCCTGGTGACTGAAGATGGGGGGTCTAGGATAATCTGTTGGTAATGAGAGAAGTGCAGGTGATCCTTCGAGGCGTTTTTTCCAATAATTAATTCCTTCTTTTATATATGATGAGTTTAATCTTTCATTTCGCCAAACAACATAATCGCTGAATTTATATTTCAAAGGCGGTAGGATTCCAGAATCTTGTACTACATAATTTTTATATAATATGGCAAATTCTTTTAAAAGAATTCCCATAGACCATCCGTCTGAAATGATATGGTGTAGAGAAACAACCAGTATATGTTTTTTTTTCTTGATACTAATTAATAAAGCTCTAAATGGAGATTCTTCTTCCAACTTGAAATATTTATTACTTTCATTAGAAATTATATCTGAAATACTCTCTCTCTTTAGGTTCTCTGAAGTAGAAAGGTCTATAACCTGGAAATTCAAATGGGGATCTTTATCATATTGCTGAATAGTTACTCCGTCAGTATCAATAAATCTTCCTTGTAGTGTTTCATGTCGTTTAGTCAGCTGTTCTAAAGCATATTTGATAGCAATAACGTTAACTTCTCCGTTAAGCATAAAGGCCTCAGAGATATTATAAACAGGGCTTTGCTTATTTAACTTATATAGAAACCAAAGTCTTTTTTGGGCATCTGAGAGTGGGGATTTTAATGACAATAATTTAATATGTGATGGTGTTGGCTTAATACTTATAGCATGAGTATTTTTAATTATGTTATTATCAATAAATTCTGATAGGCTTTTTATTGTAGAGTGTTCAAAAATAGAACGAATTGATAGGGTGATTTTTAAACAGTCTTCTATACGATAAATAACTTTTGTTGCCGTTATAGAATCACCGCCTAGTTCGAAAAAAGTTTGTTCATGAGTTAGGCTGGATATGTCCAGTATATTCTTCCAAATATTAGCTACTTGCTTTTCAGTTTCTGTGAAACTCTCTTCATCATATTTTTCAACAACCCCACTTTGGGGTTTCAATATTGATATTTTTTTTCTGTCTATTTTTCCACTTGGTAATGTAGGAAATTGTTGTAAGGCAATAAAGTGTGTAGGTACCATATAATATGGAAGATGAAGCTGTACTTGCTGACGTATTATTGTTGGATCTACGATATTCTTATTTTTAGTTATATAATAGGCAAATAGTTGTTTCCCATTATTATTTTCAACCACAACAACGATTGCTTTAGCAATTTTCTCTTCAAGCTCAATCGCTTTTTCTATCTCACCTAACTCTATTCTATGCCCCCGGACTTTTACTTGAGAATCACAGCGACTTATATACTCTAGCACTCCATTTTTTCCTGATTTAACTAAATCACCGGTTTTATATATTATTGATGAGAGTTTATTGCTATAGTTTGAAAAAGGATTTTGTAGAAAATTTTTCTTCGTTAAAATCCCCTGATTGAGATAACCTTGACCAACGCCTAGCCCTCCAATATATAACTCTCCTATAACGCCAGTGGGTAGGAGGTTAAGGTCTTTATTGAGGACGTATAATTCAGTATTATTAAAAGGATAACCTATTTTAATTGCTTGATCGTTTGATAGTTTATAAACAGTAGACCAGATTGTAGTTTCTGTAGGGCCGTAAACATTCCAAACATTTGGGCTGATGTTAAGCAAACCATTTTTCACACTTGTGGTAAGAGGTTCCCCACCGCATAAGATTTTTATTTTATTTTTGTAACCAGTTAGAAAAGTTAGAATGCTTTCCCAAAAGGTGGGCGTTGCTTGCACGAACGTAGGTTTCTTTTGCTTTATAAATTCACTTATTTTTTTAAAGTCATTTTTATCGGATTGGTCATAAAGTATGTATTTCCCTCCGGTCAATAAAGGTAATAATATTTCTAAAAGAAAAATATCAAAGCTCCAGGAAGTTATACCCAAGAAACTATCTTCTTTTTGAAAATTAAATTCTATAATAGCACTGAGAACAAAGCTTATTATATTCGTTTGGGTGATTTTTACACCTTTTGGCTTCCCTGTAGAACCAGATGTATAAATGACATATGCTAAATCGTCCGGTGATATTGGATAATTAATTACTGCATTTTTTACTTGGGATTTTATTGAATCCACACAAATTAAGTCACAGTTAATTGATTTTAGCGAATTATTATTATTAAACACGTTTGTATTTGTGAGAATCAATTCTAAATCAGCATCTTGGCTGATATATTTTAATCTTTCTTCTGGATATCCTGGATCAAGGGGTAAATATCCTATACCCAATCTTAATACTGTTAATATGGAAACAACCATGTAATAATTACGATCAAAGCATAATCCAATTAACTTTTTATTTATATTGGATTTTATCAATTTTTCTTTTAAGAAATTTGTTAGGGAATTTATTTCTTGATTCAACTCTGCATAGGTTAATTTTATATGGCTTGTTTCTATCGCAACATGATTTGGTACCAACGACACTTGCTTATTAAATAGATCATAAATTGTTAAGTTAGGTAATCTATCTATCCTAGGCTCTATATTTATTTGAATTTTTTCTTTTAATCTCTGATCTTCGAGAATTTGCATGTTTCTGATTTTACTATCTGGATTTTTGAGCATATTTTCGAGCAAAGTAGTGAAATTATGTGCCATCTCAATAATATATTCGTCGCTAAATAGAGCGGTTTTATACTCAAATGCAAACTGAAGAGAATCACCTTCGTCATAGATGAAAGTAAGATCGTCCTTGGAGGTTTTTGTATCAATAAGAATAGACTCAGAACAGGCATTGGTGAAATTAAGGCCTGAAGTTACAAAATTTGTCCTTAAAATAGATACATTATATAATCTGAGTATGGAGGCATTTTCTTGTTTTCTAAGCGACCTTAGAATTATATTAGTAGGAACATTCTCATATTGACGAGCATTCTTACGGTTCTTTTTTATACGTTCAAGTAATTGTGAAAAAGTTAGATCACCATTGAGTTTTATACGCATTGGCAATTGGTTTAAAAGACAGGCAAATAGATTGCTAAACATTTTATTTCTATTTGATTTTGTATAACCTAACGTTATGTTATCTTGCCCGGTATAGTAACGAATTAATATGCTAAAAAGACCAGTTAATAAAATAAAAGTAGTTACTCCTACTTTTTTAGAAATAATTTTTATTCTATGGGTTAATTCGTCTGAAATATCAAAATAATATCTTTTCCCATTGAAATCATATGTTGTTTCTTCGGCAATTTTATCATGTAGATTGATAAGTAATTCAGTCCCTTTTAATTCAGAAAGCCAAAATTTGATTCCTTCTTTAAATCCTTCAGATTTATTAATAAGATTCTCTTCATAATCTAGGTAATCATTAATTGAGATATTTATATTTGGCAAAATGACACTATTTTTTATAATGAATTGATTATAATGGAAAGATAAATCTTGTAGAATAAAGTTTGCAGAATATCCATCGGTAATAATATGATGCAAGTTAAAAACTAAATAAAATTTTTCTGATGAGAGTTTAATTAGGCAAAATTTAAATAAGGGTGCTTTTGTTAAATCAAATGGTTTACTAATAATTTTATTTATGGTGTCTATTTTAACTTCGTTTTGTTTATATGAAGGAATGTCTGTTAAATCCACCAATTCCATTTCAGGAACTAAATCATCCAGAATCTTTTGAAAAACTTTATCATTGACTTCTATAAAAACTGTTCTCAATGTGTTGTGTCTTTTCACTACTGAAGCCAAAGCTGAATTTAATGCACTAACATTTATATTACCTTGTATTTTGAATACTAAAGGAGTATTAAATGCAGGGCTATTGGGAGTTAGTTTCCATTCAAAAAAAAATCGTTCTTGGGTATTTGATAATAACATTGGCATCGGAGGTATCCTTAAACATTAATATTAGATGTTCCAAGTTATAACCCGACATTCCGCACCGCATTCATAATTTGTTGTTTTAATTAAGAATTAACAAATGCATAAATTTTATACAAACGATTTTAAATCAGTATATTACAGATATAGTTGCGGAATGACAGATAACGCCTTGATACTTATTTACTACTAGTTAACAATTTGGGGTTCGTAACGTAGACTTGCTGATCACTTATACTTTGCCTTTTGGATGTTATACATGGCAAAGATTGATGTAGCCTCTCCCCGGTATAATATTCCTTGTTCACTACTATGGTTAGTTGGATATCTACTTGATGGGTGTGTTGCATTTTCGTTAAGAAAATATGCGCTTTATGTTCGAAAAACATACTTTTAGTGATCTTTCCCTAACCACCTGGCGCGATAAGACCGGAAGTGTTTCAGCCACTCAACATCTGAAAGCTGATTCAAACTGCTCCGGGCATATTAAGGCCGAAGAGGCGTCCGAATACGCTATGTGAAGGAATGTCGTTTTTCAGCGGCAAAATACGGCGGAACCCAATAAGACAACTAATAAATAGACAGGCTACCGCCTTGAGAATTCGCTCCCAAAGTCTGATGCTAATAGCCCATAAAAAGCACAAAAAAACGCAAATGTTTATTTGCGGCTGTAATTAAATCAATAATTGGTTAGTTTTCACACGATTAAAAAAGGATTAAAAAAGAATACGGAACATATAAGCAAATTGAATCTAATTAGTCAATCTAATGAATTGTAATTTAGACACTTGTTCTGTTGCATTAAGCGCTGTTTGGATAATATTGCATTTTTTTATTGGTTGAACTGACGATGTCCCTGATTCGAGAAGCATTCAAACGTCTGCACTATTTTGTTGATATCATCGCTCAGTGTGTTCGCTGATATCTGGCCTATGCGCTGAGCCTGCAAGAAATGATGGCGGAGAGTGGGATTGCCGTTGATCATTCCCCGCTCTCTTGTTGGGTTCATTGTTTAGTTCCGTTGATGATTAAACGTTACCGGCGTAGTAAGCCCGCTGTTGGGCGTCGGTGGCGCATGGATGAAGCCTGTATCAAAATCAAAGGATAATGGCGTTACCTTTGCCGGGCAGTGGATTCGAGCTGATTTTTTGCTGACGGCTCATCGGGATAAGAAGACCGCACTGCGTTTCTTTAAAAAGACGATGCATCAGTATGGGCAGCCTGACGTGGTGACCATAGATTTTATGCTCTATATTGGAGTGTAATTTTCATTCTTTCATGTTGAATTTTTTATCGTCATCCTCTCTGGTTTTGCCCAGTATGCTTCCTGGTATCGGGTAATCATATGATTAGACTCTAATCACTACTGAATAAGTCGCATTTCTGTGTCTGTTGTTTTGTCAAGCAATTCGATAGTACTGAAAAGTGTGCCAGACACAGTGCTAAATAAAACAAGGATGTTGTGTGGTATGACAACTGAAATCCCTCCTCTGTCTTCGACGTCTGAAGCTGAGATTGACAGCTTTCAGCAAGCGGTTTCTCAAAAGATCCAACCTAGATTGTTGTTAAAAAAATGTCTGGGGTATCTGTCAATATTGCTTGTTATTGTCAGCATCGCATTGCTGGCATTCGTGGTACGGCAGCAACATCATCAGTTAGTGGAATTTCAGTCATTGATGCGAAATGGATCATTCCAGCATTTGCCTGATGAGTTGCAAAAGCTGCACGAACGGCTTGATAAGGCAGATACCGGCTTTGTTTCCCGTCAGGACTGGCAAATGCAAAATGACCGGTTTCATCAGGCATTGATAGCGCAACAGGGATCCGTTAACGACCAACAGAAACCGCTGGTACAGTCAGTGGCTGATTTAAGCCGTGCGCATCAGGATCTTACCGAAGCAGTGAGTGTATTGAAAAATACCGTGAAACAGCAGGAAATGTGCGTTGACGCATTAATCGCGTGGAAATCTCAGCAGGAAAAGCATGCGGGTAAAAAAGCGGGCACACCTGATCGGGAAGTTCTTCGAACGAAGAAACGGATAGTGGCTCCTTTCCTACTTTCTGGTATTGAACGTCGGGGAGAACAAGTTTATGCCGTTATTATTCCACGAGACACCGCTCCTCATTCTCAAATATCTCAAATGCGCTTATTGACTCCGGGTGAAAGTGCATTTGAATGGACGTTGGTCAGTATCTCCGATCATCAGGCTTTGTTCCAGGTACAAGGGCACCGTCAAACCCTGTCAGTCAATGGAGGGTAATGATGAGAAAAGATTTTTTCAGCCAGAGGAAGGGGGTGGTGCTGATTGGCGTTGTTATGTCTCTGTCAGCTTCGGCGGCACAGGTTGCTATCTCTGAACAGACAGAGACGGGAATGAAAGCGACTCAGCAACAGGTCACGCAGGCTGAAAACCACCGTATTCAGGCGCAAATGTGGGGGCTGACAGAAGCAGAGTTTCAGCGTTATCAGCAATTGATGCAGGGGCAACGGGGCATTCAGTCTCCTGGGCTCGATCCGTTGAGTGCATTGGGCATTGAGGCAGAAACAGTACAGGAGCGTCAACGTTATGCCGAACTGTGGGTTAGGCAGGAATATGTTCGTACTGAAAAGGAACTGGCGTTCCAGCGGGCGGTGGATGCGGCCTGGAAGCGTCTGGCGCCGAATATTTTGCCGGTTAATTTAGGGAAGGGGGACGGAATCGCACAGGGTAATCAAGGGCGGCTGGCGTTATTTGTGAAAGAGGATTGCGCGGCTTGTGATGCCCAGCTGGCTGCTGCCTTGTCCGCTGACCGTGAGGTGGATATTTACCTGGTAGATAGCGAAAGCAACGATGATGTTTTACGTACCTGGGCAGGTAAACATCATATTCCCTCAGAAAAAGTCCGTAGCCGAAAAATCACGCTTAATCATGACAAAGGGCGCTGGCGACAATTTGGTCAGGGGAAAATGCCGGTCGTACTACAACATGAGAATGACGGATGGCGTGTGGTGGCATTTTGAGTCTCGTTGTGGCGGGCAGCCTCTTTTGGGTGACCGAAGGTATGGCCGCGGCGGTAAAACAGGTCGTCCCACCTGGGTATCAGCAGATTGCGCGGGTGCATGGCGTACCTGCTGAAGTGCTTTATGCGTTGGCACTGGCTGAATCGGCAAAACGTTTGCCACAGGAGAAACATGAACGCCCCTGGCCGTGGACGCTCAATGTGGCTGGAAAAAGTTATCGTTATGCAACCCGACAGGCGGTCTGGCAGGCGTTGCAGGGATTTATGCGTAGCGTACCCCTCAAACGTATTGATGTGGGGATTACTCAAGTGAATTTAGGCTGGAACGGCCATTATTTTCGTTCTTATTGGGATGCCTTGGACCCCTATACTAATCTTCATGTGGCAGCCCGTATTCTGAAAACCTGTTATCAATCCAATCCGGGTAGTTGGTTGAATGCGGCAGGCTGTTATCACCATCCCGCTGGCGGTCAACCCGCGAGTAAGTATCGGAAAATCGTCGCACGTAAACTGAGTACGCTGGAGACCTGATATCCTGTTTTGTCCACCAATATTGCTGTAGCTAATACGACACAGACCTGGATTGAACCGAAGGAAAAATAAAGAAGATGTTAATCCATAACTTAATCCGTTATCGCTGCCGTTTATTTTTAATGATGATGATATTGACGCCCTGTTCTCAGGCTGCACTGACTATTGTGGCTGATTTAGGTGGACAATCTACAGCAGCGTATTTTGATGCCATTAACGCTCAGGACAATGAACCGACGACTTCTTCAAATACGGAGGCGACCCCGCCAGATTTAACCGAAGGGGGCATGTTACCGGTGGAAACGCCTGAATTGTCTCCCGGACCTGTTGACGCTCGTCCGTTGCAATTGCCGGGAATGGGGGCGTTGTTCATGATTGGGGATGATGCCCTGTCAAAACAGTGGTTGAAGAAAAATTTGGTTGGCCTTCGGAAAAAGCAGGCGGTGGGATTGCTAGTTAGTGTGCGGGATAAAGCACAACTGGATGAACTGCGTCAGCTTGCAGAGGGATTGGTATTAGCCCCCGCTTCCGGCAGTGATTTGGCTCGTCGTTTGCGCTTACAGCATTATCCAGTGTTGATTACCGATACTGGCTTAACCCAGAAGGTGCGTTGATGTGGCCCCGTCATCCTATATTATCCGAGCTGGTGTTACCACACAGTTTCCCGGTGCTTTTATTGGGATTGTTGTTGGCAATTGTGGTGTTATGGCGGGCTAGATGAGCGATCGTTATGTGATTGAAGCACGGTTACGTCCGGCTGTTGAGCTGAATACCGCTGTTGTTTCGGCGGTTGCCGCCGGTGTCTGTATCGCAGCGCCGTGGGCGGTGGCATTGTCACCATCGGTCAGTGATGTCATGGCGGCAGGTTTTGGCGTGTTATCAGGTTTCCGATTCGGACAGGGGTTACGTATACTGAACTACCGGCGCAATATCCGACGATTGCCCCGTTATGTGATGGCCAGCCACCAGGTGCCCGTCAGTCATCAGAGATTGTTTCTGGGGAAAGGGTTTCTTTGGCAACAAAAACATACACAACGATTTCTGGATACCCTGCGCCCGGAAGTCGAACGTTATGTTCAACCTTCCCGGTATTATCAATTAGCGAGGGCATTTGAGCAGCGGTTTGAGTACCCATTGCCCTCTTTATGTCGTCTGACGCAACGTGATTCTCCGTGGAACCCGGTGAGGCCACTGCCGCCAGTAGGAGGCAATCCAGCATTGCATGGCATTGAACCGGATGAAGTCAATGTGTCAATGGATTTGCGTGAGCGGGTCGGGCACATGTTGGTCCTCGGTACAACCCGAGTTGGTAAGACCCGGCTGGCAGAGTTACTCATCACGCAGGATATCCGGCGGGGTAATATCACGATTGTGTTTGATCCGAAAGGGGATGCAGACCTGTTCAAACGCATGTGGGCGGAAGCACATCGTGCCGGGCGGGAAGATGAGTTCCAGGTGTTTCATCTGGGCTGGCCGGATATTAGTGCTCGCTACAATGCTGTTGGGCGTTTTGGTCGGGTTTCAGAAGTCGCTTCTCGTATAGCAGGACAATTGAGTGGGGCGGGTAACAGTGCCGCTTTTCGTGAGTTTGCCTGGCGTTTTGTCAATATCGTTACTCGTGCTTTGGTGGCTCTGGGGCAGCGACCTGATTACACCCTGATATTACGTTATGTCACCAATATTGGCGAACTGTATGAAACTTATGCTGAAAAAATTATCAGGCAATGCCTGCCTGTGTTATGGGAGCAGGTAGAGAAAAGTCTGGGTCTGCTGACGGAAGACGATTTGCCACGCAATATGCAGGGGCAGACGAATGCAGTGAAAATCTGGGCGATTGAAATGGCACTAAGCTCAGAAGCGGGGAAAAAACTCTACGATCCGATACTGGACGGGTTGCGCAGTGCGGTTCGCTATGATCGCACCTATTTTGACAAAATTGTGGCATCCCTGTTGCCATTACTGGAAAAGCTGACCACGGGGAAAACAGCTGCTCTGTTGGCACCAGATTATACGGATATGAATGATCCGCGTCCCATCTTTGACTGGCAACAAGTGATACGTAAGAAAGGTATCGTCTATGTGGGGCTGGATGCTTTATCGGATGCCGAAGTGGCTTCGGCAGTGGGTAATTCCATGTTCGCGGACCTAGTTTCTGTTGCGGGTCACATTTACAAATTTGGTCTGGATGACGGTTTACCAGAAGGCAAAACGAGAAAACTCCCCATTAGCTTACATTGTGATGAATTCAATGAGCTGATGGGCGATGAATTTATCCCGCTGATTAACAAAGGGGGTGGTGCCGGGATAGAGGTAACCGCTTACACCCAGACTTTGTCTGATATTGAAGCACGTATTGGCAGCAGTGCTAAAGCGGCGCAGGTAACAGGAAATTTTAATACCTTAGTTATGTTGCGGGTCAGGGAAAACAACACTGCCGAACTGCTAACCCGCCAGTTGCCGGAGGTGGAAGTGTACACTAAAACTTTGGTCTCCGGGATTACCGATATTTCCAGTCCAGAGCAAGGCGGTCATTTTACCTCTAATACCCAGGATCGGGTTAGCACGATCAGAACGCCGTTAATTACCCCCGCCGAGGTGATTAATCTGCCGAAAGGTCAGGCATTTGCTTTGCTTGAAGGGGGACGGTTATGGAAGATCCGCATGCCGTTGCCAGCAGCCGATGATGATGACCTGATGCCGGCAAGTCTGCAAAAAATCGCTGATGATATGCGTAAACATTACCGTACCAGTGAATCCTGGTGGTCGGGTAGTGCAATGCCAGATGACAGTTAGGTTGACTTCAATGTGATGTTAAATCCAGCGGTGCTGACGCCTGATGAGGAAGCTGACGATGACGCAGCAGAAAGCTAAATCGCCGCAGATGCCACCGAAAAAATCAGGCCCGTTAAAAACGGCCCTGTGGGAGCTGCCATGGATGCTCATTGGCTTTTTGCTGGTATCGTTGTTTTTTAGTTTGGTTGTTGAATACCTTGGGATAGCCTTTTTCTGGCCGGAACAGGGCGAAAGGCATAGCCAACAAGTGATGCTCACGGAAAGCGGTTGGTTGTCTAAAGAATTTACCCGCAGCTTACTGTTATCAGAGCCTGCGACTACGCTCAGTATCGGGTTAAAATGGAGTTATCAGTGGGTGTTTGTAGACAGTGGTGCACTGGACTGGATTAACCAACAACATACAGTACAAGCTCGGAGCCACTATGAAATGGTGAGAGAGTTGAGCGATTGGAGTGTATTACTGGCGGAAAGTTTGCGGAAGTACCTGCTGGCAACGGTATATGTGACCGTAACCTTTATTATCCGGCTCACTATTCTGGTGTTGTCTTTGCCATTGTTTGTGATGGTTATAGGCGTTGCTGTCGTTGAAGGACTAAGCCGACGTGACTTGCGACGTTATGGTGCCGCTTATGAGTCGAGTTTTGTTTATCATCATGCCAAACGGTTTGTGAAACCGGCGTTTTGTGTACCCTGTCTGTTATATCTCTCCTGGCCATCGGCTGTGTATCCTAATTTACTCTTGTTGCCTGCAGCTCTCCTATTAGGGATCGCTATTACCGTGATGATGAGTACTTTTAAGAAATATCTTTGAGGTAATAAATAGGTAAAATTTTTAATGATTTTTGTTAGATTTTTCAGCGAAAAAGCCTAATTTGGCAGTAAAAAGAAAAAATAATGGCATTTACTCAGTTAACCATTTAGCATATTTTTGTACTGCCTTTTCGGCAGTTACCGTATAGGTGTTCTTAGTAACCTTTTATGTTATGAATTGGGAACAGATAAAATGTTGCAACTTGATTTTGGATCTTCAGATTCCTTCGAACGAGCGATATCTCCATTTGAGGAGATGGCTGCATATGAAGCGCTGTGGACTGAGCAGGGCACCACATTTAAAACTATTGCTGATAAATTCCGGCAGGCACCTAATGGTACGATACCATCTGAACTTGTCCCCGAAGAAGAAAGAGAGTCTGTCAAAAAGTCACTGAAATATATTCTTAATAAATATTCTGTGGAGCATTTAGGTGTTAGAGTGCACGGAGCTAGTGAGTATCCTGATAAATTGAGGGATGCTCGTCACCCAATAGAATTATTTTATTATCAAGGTTGGTGGGATTTAGTTAATACTCGGTGTGTGGCTGTTGTCGGTTCACGAAAGATATCTGATGAAGGTCGCCGTAGAACAAGAAAGCTAGTTAAATGTCTTGTGAATGATGGATTTACTATCATTTCTGGCTTGGCTGAGGGAGTCGATACGGTTGCTCATACGACTGCGTTGGAGTTGGGAGGTAACACAATAGCGGTTATTGGTACTCCATTGTCTCATATTTACCCAAGACAGAATAGTGAGCTCCAAAAGGCAATTAGAGAAAGTTATTTGCTAATTAGCCAGGTACCATTTAAACGTTATATTGAGCAAGATTATCGTAGTAATCGTCTGTTTTTTCCTGAGCGCAATGTGACTATGTCAGCATTATCTGAAGCGACTATTATCGTTGAGGCATCTGATACCTCAGGAACGATGACGCAAGCTAGAGCGGCTTTGAATCAAGGCAGGAAATTATTTATATTAGAATCTTGTTTTAAGAATACTTCGATTAGCTGGCCGGAAAAATATGAAGCGTTAGGGGCTATAAGGGTTAAAGACTATGAGGATATTAGGGAACATCTGTGACTTACCGTCTTACAAAAATTGATGAATTGAGTCGTAGAGATCACTACTATCTTGCAGAGGACGACATTTGTTAGTTTTATTGTTACTTTCATGGGGAATATACAGCCAGAAAAGGTTCTGCTTGCAGTGAAATGAATAGGTTAATAATAAATCTAAAAAAGAGTGTATTACAGAGAACTGAAGAGCATTATAAATATAAGCAGCAGGCAATAAATAGAATAGCTGAAATGTTGTCTCATATCATCAGCACCCTTCAACGTTTGACTTTTGTTCCAGTACCTCCATCAAAGTGCAAAACTGACATTAGTTAATCTCAACTTTGCTTAAGAAGAGCGAGTTCAGAACCCCGTAAATTCAAACTCGGCTTTTTCGGTTGAAAAAAGAATATAAAATCGAGCTGCTATGGTTGAAATTATAGTGAATACGTTATATTCTTGATTATAACAAATAGGCTATGGAGTCGATATGTGGGAAGTCATAACGACAGAGTGTTTTGATGAGTGGTTCCTGACTCAGGAAGATGCTCTAAGGGAGTCAGTCTATGAAGCTATGGGGGTATTGGAAAAGTTCGGCCCAAAACTTGGCAGACCATATGTTGATACATTGAGTGGTTCTGATTTCCCCAATATGAAGGAACTGCGTGTACAACATGCTGGTAATCCTATCAGAGCGTTTTTTGCGTTTGATCCTACCCGCTGCGCAATTATTTTGTGTGCTGGCGATAAAACGGGATTAAATGAGAAACGTTTCTATAAGGATATGATTCGGCTGGCTGATTCCGAGTACCATAAACATCTTGCGAAACTGGAGGAATAATCATGGCTACTTACAGAGAACTGTTGGCTAAAGAAAGTCCTGAAATGCAGGCACGAGTCGCAGAACGGGTTGAAGAAGCCAGTATCCAGATCGCCCTTAGCCAATTGCGTGATGAGCTAAAAATTTCACAAACAGAATTGGCCGCTGTTATGGGGGTCAAACAGCCTTCCGTTGCTCGAATGGAACAAGCTGACAATGATCCAAGGCTATCAACACTTAAGCGCTATGTGAAAGCATTAGGCGGCGAATTAAGTCTTGATGTGACACTTCCAACGGGTAAGCGCGTAGTTTTCCATCTTTAAGGGAGAAAGTCCGCAGAGCGGGCTTTCTTCAGATTATTGACAAGGTATTGTTTTTTTATCCGGTACTTTGTTTTAATTAACCTCGGTTTCGTTTAAAAATAGTGATATCATAATCCTGTAAATTCAAGCTTGATTTTTTAGGTTGGAATGTATAAGCAATTAGGCCAGCGACGATTTCCAATAAAAAACCGAGCTGACTGCGGTGTCTTGAATGCGCTATCTGAGAAATATTTTTGAGCTGATCCATGACCGTTTCTATCAAAAATTGCCTTCTTAACATCAGCTTATCCCAGAGAGATAATGCTTTTGCCTTCATATTATTACGGTGAGTGATTAACGTTATTCCTTCTGCTTTCAGCTCATCGCACAAGGTCTGTGATAAATACCCTTTATCGTCCATCCTGTTAATCCTTGTACCCGCGCTTTGATGGGATGGCAATCATCCTAATTTCCTGAGATCAACTTAACCGCCAAAAGTTTGCCACAATCATTGATAATCAGATGAAGTTTAAAGTTATAAAACGCCCGTACTCGTTTTCATTTGCTGTGAGACGCTCTCAAATACTTGATGACGGGGAAACGGAGGTGTAGCTGACCAATCCGGGAAAATCAGCCTTAAAATAGTGTCTTACATGTTCAATATAAAAAATGTTTGGGGCTGCCCTAGATCGCGATTATATTCTTCCTTTAACTATTTGTTTTAGAATGTGTAATTGGTCTTTTACACCCGGTGTATTAAACCTCCACTCACATTCCTTAAGAAAGAGCTCAAAATGCTCCTTTGGTATGCTTAAATCTACGCAAATGACGTTTGGCTTGGTTCCAAAAATTCTCTATTCCATCGATATGATTTTGACTATTTTTAGCGTCTACACACTCTGTACTATGGTTGATTCGATAGTGTTTAAAATCGGATACATCTAACACATCATAGCGGGCAAAATTGTCTGTGTAGACCAGGCTGTCAGGCTTAATCTTGGCAGTGATTATCGGCATTAAGGTATCAGATTTAGCGTTAGGTATTAGGCGGGTGTAAACCTTGTCACCTCGCTTGAGAAGTCCAAAAACAGGGACTTTCCCCGAGGAGCCTCGTCTGCGTTTGCCCTTACGTTTACCGCCGAAATAGCTTTCGTCTATCTCGACTTCACCGTCAAACATAGAATATTCATCGACATAACCTGCGATAAGGACTCTGAGGCGGTGAAAATAGTAAGCCGAAGTCGTTTTGTTGACACCGACTAACTCGAGTTGTAGCCCCGGCAACGAAGAGCCCATGAAGACGTTTTTGCTTGTATTGGCTAATCCGACTTTTTCTCATCTGGATATCCTAGATAAAATAACTTATCTAGGACAGCCCCTTAAGTTAAATACAAAGTGGAATCCCGCCTTGGTTTCAACCTTAAATTCAAGTACCCAAAATTTTCAAAATCAGATAAACAATTATTCACTGTAATCGTTACCCTTTTTCGTCACTCTGTTGATGTATATATCTACGCTGATTTAGGGTAATGCTATGGTTTATTTCCGTTTATTTTCCCATAGTCTTTTTGTCCTGATGATACTAATGAGTTGGCCTGTGCTGGCCGGGGAAAAAGATGAGCTGGCCACCACACTCAAACAGCTTGACCAGGTGCAGGCCAGTTTGGAACGTGCCCGGGTTTTGGCCGTTCAGGAGGGGCAGGCAGACCGTTTTTATTTTGATTATCTACGTGCTAACCGGGACCTCAATATTGTCCGTGAAGGCATTAACCGCTATCTGACCCCCTCCCGTGCCCAACCCGGGATTTCTGCGGTTGCGTTGGATGTGACCGGTCAGTATCGTCAGGAGCGAATCCGGTGAACGAGGTACAACGTAATGCATTCAGGGCGGCTTCCGGCAATCTCGATCCTCATGTGATGCAATTTCTCTGTATCGGTTTACTGATAGCGGTGTTATTTCTTTGGGCCGCATGGGGAATGGTGGACGTCTGGCAGGGCTGGGCCAATGAAAAGGTCCGTGAAGCGGCGATGAACCGTTTTGTCATTCGTGTGGCGTTGTTGCTGGTGATGGCTATCTGGATGTTTGCCAGCTAATCGGTTTTTTTAACCTGTAATGGAAAAAAGGGAAAATGAAATGGATCTGTTAAACCGGGGATGTCAGTCACTGTTCCGCCTGTTTGCCTGTATCAATACCCGTGCAATGTCACTCAGTGTGCTGGCTTATCTGGTTTGTCAACCCGTGACAGCGGCATTGCCAACGGTTGAACCGCCTTCCAGCGGGAGTGGCGGTGGTATTTTTAATACCGTCAAAGGTTACTTGCAGGACGGCATCGTGATAGGCGGGCTGGTCGTTGCCGCGATCGCGTTTATCAATGTGGCGACCGCGGCAATCCATACTTTTTCTGAAGTTCGCAGTGACAGAGCCTCCTGGACTAAATTTGGTGCGATTGTGGTGGTTGGCGTGGTGCTGTTAGTGGCGGTTATCTGGCTGCTGGGCAAATCGACGTCCATTCTCTTTTAACCCCAGGGAAGTGTCAGTATGGTGCAGACTATTCGTTTTTTACCTGACCGTCTTAACGCTGAACCTGTCGTGTTCCGGGGATTTACTACCCCAGAGCTGGGCTGGACGGCATTAACGGGGCTGATAGCTGGCACGGTCATTGGTTTGTTACTGACACCAGTAACGGGTTGGGTGATGATACCGACGGTGGCACTGATTGCGCCGTTGTTATTGATTGCCTTTGGCGGCAAATACCTGGCCCGGATGAAACGCGGTAAACCGGCGCATTATCTCTATCGACGGCTGGAGGTTAAAAAACGGCGCTGGGGTCTGGGTGACCCGTCACTGATTATCACATCACAACGCTGGTCGTTGCGCCGCCGTCACCGGGTAATGACCCGAATGGGGCGGTTATGAGCCGTTTTCGTCATGCAATTCAAGATCGGGACCAGCATATCCTAACGTTACGCGCGGCCTGTGGTGTGCTGGTTTTGTTGTTGTTACTGAGTCTGAGTGGCTGGATGATGGCGCCGAGAGCGTTAACCATTTATACGCCGCCGGATGTCCGTAGTGGTAGTACCCGCCCGTGGTGGCAAGTGCCTGTCTCCCAGGTCTATGCCTTTGGTTTTTATATTTTTCAGCAATTGAATGCTTGGCCGAAAGACGGGGAAGTCGATTATCCAGCGAAAATAGCGGCGCTTTCTCCTTATCTGACCCCCTCCTGTCAGGTATTTCTGGAACAGGATGCTCAAAACCGCTCACAAGTGGGTGAGCTAAAAGATCGCGTGCGGGTGGTGTATGAAATTCCGGAACGGGGCTTTCGTGACAGCAATGTGATGGTAAAAGACCGGGATAACTGGGTTATCCGGTTAGATTTAGTGGCCGATGAATATTTTCACGCTGAGCCGGTCAAACGGGCACTGGTACGTTACCCGCTTAAAGTCACCCGTTGGCAAGGGGATGCAGAGCGTAACCCGTTTGGCCTGGCACTGGATTGTTATGACAGCACACCGCAACGGCTGGAAGCAGCATCGCAGCCGGCACCGGCGAAAAAGGGGATATTCCAGTGAAAAAACAGGTACTCGTCGAGTTATTGGCATTGACTGCATTATTATTCGCCGGGCTGGTGATGGTTTCACCCGTTGAGGCTGTGGAGTTGATGAAGTGGGAGCGTATCCCGCTGCCAGTTGCCCTGCATGTTGGACAGGAGCGGGTGGTTTTTGTGGATAAAAATGTTCGGGTTGGCTTTCCCGGGATGTTGAATGGCAAATTGCGGGTACAAAGCACCGGTGGTGCAGTGTATCTGTATCCGAGTGAAACGTTTACCCAGACCCGGCTACAACTTCAGGATGTGGAAAGTGGTGAAGTGATTTTGCTGGATGTGACAGCTACAAATGGAAAAGGTCCCCTTGAGCCGGTTCGTATGGTGTACCACGGGGACGTGATTACGTTGACGGACAACCATCAGATTCATCATGGAGCCAAAGGGGATAATACGTCAGCAACGTCTCCCTCTCTTGCCGGTGAACGTCAGGCCGCCCGGCGTCAAAAACCGTCCTATACGGCTCCTCTGCCGGTGGTCCTGACCCGTTATGCTGCGCAGAGTCTGTATGCGCCGTTGCGTACAGTAGAAGCTGTTCCCGGCATTCACCCGGTATCATTGGCATTGTCGCCCCGATTGACCACATTGTATCCCTCTGCGCCGGTAATAGTTTCCCCGTTAGGGGGCTGGGGGGTGGATAACCTCACTGTGGTGGCGCTGAAAGTGCGTAATACCCACCGTGAGAACGTGGTGCTTGATCCACGCAGGTTGCAGGGGCAATTCATAGCAGCGACCTTTCAGCATCGTTGGTTGGGACCGTCAGGTACGCCGGAAGACACGACTACCGTTTATTTGGTGGTGAAAGGTCGGCCTGACCGTGCCTTTCTGCCTGAACCGGTGAGGTCAAAAACGCCCATGAAGCGACAAGGAAATCCCCATGCAAATTAAGTCAAACGGTCTGGTGAAGTGGGTCGTGCCTGCTTTTGTTATTGCGGGGCTGGTCGTGGGGATCAAGAGTTGTCGGCAATCAGAGACGCCCGTCAACCAGACAGTGAGTCATCAGGCTTTGGAGGAACTGTCTTCCGGGGAGCTGCGGGCATTGGGGATTGAGGGGGATACCCCGGAAGACACGTTGCGCACCCTGATTGGAGCTTTGCGCAGTATCCGTGTTCAGCAGGCGGCACTGGAAAAACAAAACGCACAATTACTGGCGGACAATGAGAAATGGCGAAACGGCAGTCAGAGCATGACTGACCAGATTAACCAGGTGGTAGCGGGCAACCGCGAAGAAACAGAAAAGCAACAGCAGGTGTTGAAGGCAGAGCAGCAAACGCTGTTCAGCCGACTTGACCAGTTGACCCGTCAGTTAGGCAATAAAAGCATAAGTACAAACTCTCCTTTGGTTGAGCGTGATATTCCGCTGGGATTAGGATTGGACGATACCGGCCAAAATACGACTTCAGACGGGGACAGGCTGGTCTGGATTACCCCACAGGACGTATTATCGGCTGACTCACAGGTTGCAATGAGCGGTCAGCCAGCGACTCCCCGTTTTCCTGTGTCATTTCTGGAAGACAATGCATTGAGCCGTCAGAAAGTGGAATATGACGGTATGACTAAAAATCAGCGAGCCATTACCGAGGGTGATACAAACGAGGCTATCCGGCCCGTTTATACCCTGCCCGAAAATACGACGCTGGTCGGCAGCCAGGCGATGACCGCATTATTAGGCCGGGTGCCAGTGAATGACAAAGTCACTGACCCGTATCCTTTTAAGATACTGATAGGTAAAGATAACCTGACTGCCAACGGCATTGAACTGCCGGACGTGGAAGGAGCGATTATTTCGGGTACAGCTACCGGTGACTGGACCTTGTCTTGCGTGCGCGGCAATGTCACCTCTTTCACCTTTGTCTTTGCAGACGGCACCGTCAGAACCGTGCCGAAATCGGATAATCGCATCGATGGCAGTCATCACGTTCAGGATAATCATGGCGGCAGTATCGGCTGGTTGTCTGACGATAACGGTATTCCGTGTATCAGCGGGACACGGAAATCCAATGCATCCAGCTACTTGCCAACTTTATTTGCGCTTTCTGGTGGTACAGCAGCCGGTGATGTGCTGTCACAGAGCCAGCTTACCACCCAGACTAACGGTTATGGTGGCGCAACGTCATCACTGACCGGAGATGCCGGTAAAGCGGTTTTGGGACAAGCGGCTGCCGGAGGATTTAAAGCCGTGTCGAAATGGGTCAAAGCCCGTTACGGCCAAACCTTTGATGCCGTCTACGTGCCGCCGGGAGCCAGCGTGGCGGTACATATTACCCAACAAATCCCCATTGATTACGACACACAGGGGCGCAAGGTGAAATACCCCTTTAGCCTGGAACAGGAGAACAGCGATGGGCTGGACTGAGAAAGTGAATATCTGTGGAGCCGGTATGTGCAGCGTCAGATTGAAATCAGGTTGTTGGGTTTGCCTGATTGCAGTGACGACGCTCCTGACCGGTTGCAGCACGTCCAAAGAGGACATGTTGCCATCGGGAGATCAGACTATGCTGGCATTGTGGCAGGGAAAGGCCGCGTCGTCACAGATCACACTGGAAGCCCGTCAGGTGCTGCGCCGGGGGCTCAATGAACAGGAGCAGCAAATTTCGACTGACTATGCTGAAAGTTATAGTCGTACACAGGAAAATGAAATCAGTCAAACCTTCCCACGGCTACCCAATCCGGACATGGTGATGTATCTCTTTCCCCATTTGGTTGCGGGAAATTCGCCTGTGCCGGGATACAGTACGGTGTTTTCGTTTTACAGTCAGGTGCAGTATGCCCTGCCGGGTGAGCGGACGGTGGCATTGTGATGTGGACGTGGTTCAATAAAGTCCGCCTGCGTAAAGCGGACAACCTATCGCCTTCTTCCGGCGTGATCGGGCGTGAACCTGTAAAGCGGCCCGGCAAAATGACGCACGCTGATGAAGCGGCACTGTATAACCCTTCACCGTCTATCATTGATTATTTGCCCTGGGCAGAATACCTGGACGAGGAAAAGTGTCTGTTGCTGGATGACGGTCTGTCAGTCGGGGCGGTTTATACCGTCTCTCCGGTCCAGACAGAAGGACGCCCTGCTGCCCGTCTGGAAGAGATCCGTGACCAGGTGGAGGATGCGTTGCAGGACAGCCTGGAGGAAGAGGATATTTCTCCCTGGGTGGTGCAGTTTTTTTGTCAGGATGAAGATGACTCGTCGTCATCGCTGACGCAGCTTCGTCAATATATCAAGCCCTGGGCACAGGGCACAGCCTTTACCGAAACGTGGCTGGCTGAGACTGAACGACATTTGCGGGGTATTGCCCGGCCTGAAGGGCTGTTTAACGACACATTGATCACCGGTCAACCTTGGAGAGGGCAGCAACGCCGTACCCGAATGGTCGTTTATCGCTGGGTCCCGGCAGGCCAGAAGGATGTTCTGTCACCAGCGGCGTTGCTTAATCAGGTCTGTAACCGACTGACGGCCTCGCTGGCCAGCGCTGGCATTTTGTGTGAACGACAAGATGGTGAACAGGTTCATCACTGGTTACTGCGGTTATTCAATCCCGCTCCAGATTGGATAGATAAAACGACGTTGTATCAGGCGGCTAGTTATGCAACCCCACAGGCTGGTGAGTGGAAGCCAGATAATGATTTCACGGAAACCTTGTGGTTTACCCCGCCGCGTTCTGACGTGAAAAACGGTGTCTGGTGGTTTGATAATATTGCTCATCGGGCGGTACCGGTTGAACGGCTGCGTCGCCCTCCAGAACCGGGAACGCTGACCGGTGAAATGGTCCGGGGTGAACATATCAATGCGCTGATGGATTTATTACCGTCAGGTACTCTTGTTTCATTGACCATTGTCATACAGGCGCAGGATACACTGGAGCGGGATTTCGACCGATTGTCAAAAAATGCAATGGGAGAAAATACTGAATCAGGGCGAGTGCGTGCAGACGTAAAAGAAGCTAAGGCGCATCTGGGGTTGAGACATAAACTGTGCCGTTCTGCACTGACCTTTCTGTTACAGGGGGCTGATGTTGACGATTTGAACCGTCGGCATCAGCAACTGGCCGCCACCCTGTTGGTCTCGGGGTTGCAGCCGGTTAAACCCGAATGCGACGTCGCGCCGTTAAACGGTTATCTGCGTGCCTTACCGATGTGTTTTAACCCGCAACGAGACAAGCATCACTGGTATACCCGGTTGACTTGGGTGCAGCATGTGGCTGGGTTGCTGCCAGTGACAGGGCGAGCAACCGGCACAGGTAACCCGGGTCTTAGCTTTTTTAACCGGGGCGGCGATGTGCTGACCTTTGATCCGCAAAATAAACATGACCGTACCCAGAATGCGCATCTGTTGCTGTTCGGGCCGACCGGCGCGGGGAAGTCGGCTACGCTTTGTGCGAGTTTATCGCAGTTGATGGCGGTGCACCGTCCCCGGTTATTTGTGGCGGAGGCGGGCAACAGTTTTGGGTTGTTTGCTGATTACTGTCAATGTCTGGGGCTGAGTGTCAACAAAATCAGCATTAAACCGGGCTGTGGTGTCAGTCTGGCGCTGTTTGCTGATGCCCACCAATTGCTTCAAATGGCATCTTCTCAGCTGGATTTGGCGGGTGAAAAGTCGGCAGAGGAAATTGAAGACGACGGGGACGATGAGCAACGCGATATTCTGGGTGAAATGGAAATTGCGGCCCGCATGATGATCACCGGCGGGGAGAAGAAGGAGGAAGAGCGTCTGACACGGGCGGATCGGGGCATGATCCGCGAAGCTATCATGATGGCGGCAAAAGCGAGCGCTGACGATGGCCGACAGATGATAGCAGAAGATTTGCAAAAGGCATTGTCTGTAATTGCCCGGGACTGCCGGCGGGATGAACAGGGGCGATCATTACGTACCGAACAGCGTCGTGCCCGTGCCGAAGAGATGGCGGGGGCGATGTCAATGTTCACCAGTGGTTTTGAGGGGGAATTGTTTAATTGTCCGGGAACTCCGTGGCCAGAAGCCGATGTGACGCTGATTGACCTCGGTACGTTGGCGCGCGAAGGGTATGGTGCCCAGATGTCGCTGGCGATGGTGTCTCTGGTCAATACCATCAACAATATGGCGGAGCGTGACCAGTTTGAGGACCGGGAAATTAATTTTGTGGTGGATGAGGCGCATATACTGACCACTAATCCGCTGTTGTCGCCCTATATGACCAAAGTCGTCAAGATGTGGCGCAAACTGGGCACCTGGTTGTGGCTGGCTACTCAGAATTTGGCGGACTATCCGGATAGTGCGGAGAAAATGCTGAATATGGCGGAATGGTGGTTGTGTCTGACAATGCCGCCGGATGAAGTCGAACAGATAGCGCGTTTTAAAAAGCTGTCTGAAGAACAAAAATCGGTGTTGTTGTCAGCCAGCAAACTCCCGGGCTGTTACACCGAAGGCGTGGTGTTGTCGAAAAAAGTGGAGGCGTTGTTTCGGGTGGTGCCGCCCAGTGTGTATCTGGCGCTGGGTATGACGGAGAAAGAGGAAAAGGCAGAACGCAGGGCGATTATGAAAGTGCTTCATTGCAGCGAATTGGATGCCGCTTTTGTTGTGGCGCGCAGGCTGGACCGTGCCCGTGGTCTGATATCCGGGGAGGTGACAGATGTGCGTGATGAAGATCTCTTAGCCATGCAGGAGTATAGGCTATGAATATCTGGGTATTTTGGATGCTTTTGCTGTTGTTAATGCCGGTATCCGTGTTTGCCAGCACAGTGATATATACCGACACAAGCCATCCACCGCTCAATGCTGATCAAAACGTCCAAGTTGTGTACCTAGATAAGCCAGAGCAGTTGCAATCACAGTTATTCAGTAAGCTGTCTGCTGATCCTCAACAGGCAGTCAAGCAGGCCCGTCAGATTTTGCAGTCTCCATCGTGGCATCAACAGGAGCGACATATCGGTCAGGCTTATCAGGGGTTACTGAATGCCTGGACGTTGGGCCTTAAGAAGTTCCCGGCAGTGGTTTTTGATGATGATTATGTTGTGTACGGTACGACAGACGTCAGACAGGCCCGGTTACTTTGGGATACCTATCAGCAGGAAAAGCAGCCATGAAATCTTCGGATTTATCGTCATTAACATGGTATTCCCGGCTGAAAAAGTTCGGTATGGCCCTGATACTAACGGTTGTTCTGGTGCCCGTGGCCGTTGCCAGTGTGAATACGGCCCAGATTGTGGTCAGTGCCGCGTCGGTATCGTGCATCAGTTGGCGGATAAAAGGTATTTGTTACTGGCTGCTGTGTTCTCCCTGGGGGTGCAAAGTGCGGACCTCGATAAAAGTTGCGCATTTTATTCCTCAGGCCGTGGTCTCCGTCTATAACGCGCCTGGCGGTAATCCCTGGAAAGAAATGTCGCAGGTCAGCCAGGCAGCCGGTGGGGTGGAAAATATGGTCACCGGTGCACTTTCCAGGATAGTCATGGGTGGCGGTAACAATCAGTTGAAAATCCCAGGCAACCGAAAAAATAATCTGCATTTTAAATATGCCGATGCGATTGGGCATCCGGCAACTGCCATGATGGGCGGAAAAATTTCGGGGTATGCGTGTAAAAGTGCCGCCACGCCTTTTATGCCTTACTTTTTGAGTACGCTGGACAGCCTGGTTTGGCGGACCGGTGTGCCAGAGTCGTTTTATCCCGAGGCGCTTATTCCAGGTAAACGTGAACTGGGTTATTCGTTTCGGGGCAATATGTGGGGCAATGTTTATCCGCGAAGCGGGTTTGTGACACAACAGGATGATAATAAAGCGGCTGCGGTAGTAGCACAACGGGTAGCAGACATCATCACCCGTACCGGGCAGGGGCATGTTTATCAACCCCTGAAAGGGAACCGCAAACAGGGTTACTGGCCACCGGGCGAAGTAGTTGAGAATACGGGTAGCCAAAATCATCAATGGCAACGTTTAGCGCCGAAAATGAGCGCATCTTGTGCTGTTTTTCCGGATAACAGCGGGGAAGTGGCCAAGGACGGGAATTATGTCTTTGCATTGTGGCAACCCTACAGTTGTTGTCAGCGGCGTGGACAGACTTTTCTCTACAGTACCGATTTTTGAGACTGGGATCATGGGATGAGACAACGATTATTTTTGCCTGTGTTGATAGCACTGGCGTTTATGCGTACTCCTGTTGTTCAGGCGGCAGGTTTTGCCATTGCTGACAGCCCGATAGGTTACGGGAAAAGCCTGAATGGGGCGGTATCAGACAAACTGTTTTACAACATAGGTGGCGGATCAGTGATATCGCAGCCGGCGACCCGCAGTCATCTGCAACATCTGGGCGGATTAAACCTCGGTTGGAGCAGTGACCTGATGTGCGGTCACTTTGATTTAAAAACGACGGTAGGGAATCAGCTTAATGGCCTGACTTCGGGGTTTAAAAACCTGATGGGGGAAGTAATACAGGGGGCTACCGGGGCCGTAGCCAGTTTGCCGGCAATGGTTATCCAGCGTGCTAATCCGGGATTATATGAAATGCTGACCAACGGGGTGTTACAGGCAGGTATCGCGTTTGACAAATCACAACTGAGTTGCCAGAACATGTCACAGCGTATGATGGATTTCTCGGATAGCAGTAAATGGACTAAAGCGGCGTTGATGGAGGAATACAAAACGCTGGTGAATACTGGCAACGGTGATGCGGTTGGCACGACACAAAAAATGGAGGTTGCGGACGGTACACAAGGTTCAAATTGGATTGGAGGTGAAAAACGGGGAGGAAAAGGACAGAAAGCGATTCAGCCTATCCGGGATCTGGCAAAAGCCGGCTTCAATATGATGAACAACCTGCCAGCGAATAGCCATGCCAATGTCAGCCACACACAATGTAATGGCGCTGCTTGCCAGAAATTCAAGAACAGTGAAGAAGCCGCAGACGCGGTCGTCAGGGTGTTAGGTGATCGTTCGGTTCGTACCTGTACCGACAGCCGTCAGTGTACTAGTGGTAGTACCGAAGACCAGCCGGGTGCAAGTGTCGCTGGGACGGGGTTTGCGCCGATGCTGGAAGAGGCGACCAGAACCAACATTGAGCAATTGATGAAACTGGTCAGCGGGGAAAATGCGCTTACTGTAGTCAATCTGGCAAAACTCAAAACGGGTAGCCTGGTGGTGACTCGCGGGGTTGTCCAGGCCCTGAAACGTGATCCGGACAGTGGTGCGCTGGTGAGTCGGTTGGCCAGTGAGTTAGCGATGGCAGACACCATTGAGACTGCGCTCACTATGCGGCGAATGTTGATGACCGGGCAGGCAGAACCGAATGCCGCTGCGCAGGCGCAGGCTATGGCAGAGAGTGATCGTCGTATTGCGACACTGGACAGAGAAATTACTGCCCTGAAGAATGAAATGGAGTTGCGCCGGGCGATTGCACAAAATACCGCACTGACCACGCTTGAGCGTGAACAACATCGGGTTGAAATGAATCTGCAACGGCAATCCACCGATAATACCGACAGTCGTATTCACACCTTGTCCGTGCCGCCGAAAGGGCGTGAAGGACAATAATGATGTCTGAGCAAAGTGAAATTCGGGTACCTGCTGGCACTAAACAGAGGTTGATAGTGGGACTGAAACGGCATTTCAGGCGGGGGTTAATCGTCATGTTGATGATGGGGGGGATGTTACTTGTTGCCGCAGTTGGCTTGGCGTATCCGTCTCAGTTCAGTGCCTTACAACATTGGATGTACACGACCCGTTACGGCTGGCTGGCCTGGCGATTGGCCATGTACAGTGTGATTGCCTGTTTCATGTGGCAGCTTTGGCGATCCCCATTGCCGTTAACACAGAAAGCGGCTCTGAAACGGATGGCGCTCATTTCGCTGGGATTTGTGGGATGTTGTGAGTATGCCATGTTCTTCGTCTCCGGAGAGCAGTCATGACAACTTACAGCTATCTGGAATATTTTCTGACCCTGCTGGGCTGGATAGTGAATAACGGCTTGTGGAATGTGCTGCTGGCCACAGGGTTATTTGTGCTGCCGTTGACATTCAAAATGATAGGTATCTGGCTGAAAGTCCGGGAAGAAGGGGAGGATGAAGGGAATAAGGGCATGCTCTCAGTAACCCGGATTGAAAACACTTTGTATGGCGCTTTTCTGGTCATGATTGCTTGCTGTGTGCCGTTGGTCAATGTGAGTCTGAGTACCATTACGTATGATGACTCGCGGGCAAAAAGTTGTGGTACTTGGACACCGAAACTGGCTGAAACGGGTTATGCGTCCGTGATATCGTCGCTTGACGGTAAAACGGCGGCGGCTCCGGTTTGGTGGATACTGGTTCATCAGATTTCCAAAGGGGTCACTCAGGCTGCAATAGCTTCTCTTCCCTGCCGTCCCGACTTGAGGCAACTGCGTTTTGAGGTCCAGCATACGCGGATTAATAATCCGGCACTGGCTCAGATATTACAGGATTTCACCCATGACTGTTATGCGCTGGCATTGTATCAGTGGAAACGCCGGGACGAGGGAAGAACCCTAGATGAAGTGGTATTACGGGATATTGAATGGTTAGGGTCAAAAACGTTTCTGAATAGTGCGGGTTATTATGATGTGCTTCAGTCAAAAACGCCTCGTTCGGATTTTCCCTGGAAACCGCACCGTGATGATGGTTTTGCTAATACGGGACAGGGGGGATATCCGACCTGCAAAGAATGGTGGTCAGACAGTCAAGTAGGATTGGAAAAACGGGTGATGGCTCAGGTTGAGCCAGGCATGTGGTTTCGGCTCTCAGCAGCATTGAAACTGATGGGCAAAGAGACGTCAGAATACAAAGAAGCGGTGATACGGCGTCTGGTGAGTCCGGAAAGCCTGACAACATCTCAGGGGGGACATGTCTATGCAGGTTACGGGGGGAACGCGGATTTTACCCTGATGAATTCAGTGGGCCGTCTGGCTTCATTGGGTGGGATGTCGTTGGGGAGTCTGGCGGCATTTCCGGCGTTTGATGCAATGCGCCAGGCTTTACCGATGGTGCAGGCTGTTATATTGATGGCGGTGACTATCATATTACCGTTGATTATAGTATTTGCGGTTTACGAATATAAGACGGTTATTACGCTGACCTTTGTCGTGTTTGCGCTGAACTTTTTGACCTTCTGGTGGGAATTGGCACGTTGGTTGGACAGCTGGTTATTGGAGGCATTGTATGGTTCGGATACGCACAGTCGCTGGAATATGGCCGGTTTTCAGAATAGCACAGACGATATCATTATGAGTTTTGTGATGGGGACGATGTTTATTGTGCTGCCGGCATTGTGGATGAGTGCTTTGTCTTGGGCTGGTATCAGAGTTGGTGGTGCATTAGAAAATACAGCGTTGCGACATGGGACTTCTGAAACTCAATCTAGTGGTGCCAAAATAGGAGAGTCGGTGTCAAATAAAATTATGAAATAGTTTATATGATTATATTAAACAGTGATATAGATAATTTATTTCACTGTTTTTAATCATCTAGTTTGCTGCCGTTGGAGTAAAAGCCATAACCTTCTGAACCATTCCGATACTTAGCTTTTAGAGATTCACTGTAGGTAGTATCTTGCTTGCTATCTTTAGCTAGTGAGAGTCCCAGTAGTAGTCCAAAGATCAGTATAATAACTCCTATTGCCATTAGTACTCCTATCAGCAAAGTAACCACTATACTGCTAACAAGTAAATAAATGGGCATGTGTTCCATCCAGCTAGGGAGATTGTATTTGCGGGCTTTAGTAACACAATTTGCATCCCAAGTATGTAAACGCTGGCATAAGTTGCGGTAAATGTTAGCGGCTTTTACTCCCCTAGTTTGAGCACGTATTATACGTTGTTTGTCATGATGATTAGTCATTGGATAGCCTCTTGTGGAGATGATGTTTAGACAAATAGTATTATTTTCTATTAGGTTAGCCAAAAATTTGAGTGGCGTCTATGGTATGAATTGTAAAACGAGTTGTGTGTTATGCACATTTGCACGGCTGATAAAGCTCACTCACCTGACCCCATCAAAGGGTCGGGTGAATGGAAGCGGTTGGTGAGCTGGGGAGGCGAACCAATATCAGCGGTGTAACTGTGTATAACTCTTTTTTAACGAATAAGGTCAGTAATTATATTTTTAACCTTCTGGCGGGTTGATGCATCGGAAAGAGTATTCCTTTGCGAAATTATCTGGGACACCTGTCAGTATTTTTGTCTGGAATTTTGTAGGAAACAGGATATATTTAATTTAATAGAATAACCTTTATTACATTTTTCACTCAGCTTGTTGTAGCGCTCTATAAACTTGGAATCATAAAAAGAAAGTTTGTTAATGGTTTTGATAAGGTTATTTTGTTATTGTTATTTAAAACAAAGTCCTTATCTTTAAATAATCTAGACTTCTCAGTTGCATATACTAGTACGAATCTAGGATCATGGTTTACAGTCGAATCAGGATTATCAATGAGGTCAGTTAATTTTATAGTTTTTGCTTTTGGTGCTGATTTAGATGAATATAATAGATCATTATTCTTCTGGATAATTCTGTTATCACCATTATTATTACTAGAATCGTCAGCATTTCTATATATGTAGCTACTATATCACTAAATTCTCGTTTGAGATTTTGAAGCATTATGCTTGTGTCCTCTACTGTATCATGTAGCTAAGCTGCGGCAAGTGTTTCTTCTGTATGTGGCGAAAAAATGGCCAGCCTAGCTACTTCAGTTAGATGTAAAATATAAAGTTTGTTAGTATATTTTTGCCTTTTTACTTAGTGTTAAAAGGCCGTTATTATTTTCTTCTAACATTTTTTGCAACCCATGTGCTACTTGTATTGTCTGGCTCGAAATTCACGTTAATACCTATTTCGTGAGGTAAGTTCTTTTCATGATTTCCATGGGCATCGAGAACAAATAGATTACTTGGATGTTTAAATGCTTTTATTGAAACCACCTTACCTTCAACCTTTACAATTACACCATCCAATCTTGTTTCTGTAATGTTTGTATTATACCAAGCCTCTATATCTACTGGATGTACTTGATCAAAATCTTTGGCTGCCTGTTTGAATCTCTCAATAGTTTCCTTTTTACACAGTTGTGTTATTTGCTCTATACTTTCCATAATAACAATTGTTTTGAGATTAGAGGGGTTAATATACTTAATTAAGTTCAAACACATCTTAAAACTATTGAGTACTGTATTAATGTGACCTTCAACTGAAAAACTTTTCTTATTATGCCATATAGGCTCATGATGAGCGATTCTATTACGAAGAAAATTAAGTTTTTTTATGTCGTTGGTTATATGCTTGAAAGTCACTTTTTCACCTGGGAATGAAAAATCTATCATTTCCGGCCATATTTTAAGGGACCCTTGTTTATCAGATTTATGATGATTGGAGCAAATGTTACTCCATACACCAAATGTAAGCTTTGCAATCAATTCATCCGGAGTTACTTCTCTTTTTTCTTCTTGGATAGAAGAAAGGGCATTTTCCACTGCCTCACGGCTTTTCATAAATTTGTTGTCTTCTGTATTTAAATAGAAATGTTGAATCCAGTTTCTGTCTATTGCCATTTCAGCGGCGGCAGGGGGAAGCCCACTATCTATAAGTTTTTGCCGTTGATATGCTAAGTGACCATAGTATAAACTGTTTCTTAGCGAAACTTCTAAAAGTTGTAATACAGGAAAAAAAGTGGCGCAGAGCCTTTTATTCCATATATAGAGTCCTAAACATTCAGCTTCATCTTCTGTGTTAAAACCTCTTTTGTAAGTTGATATACGTCTTTCTGATATCGACATTAGAACACTTTTGACGGTCATTGTAATTCATATCCTTTTCTCACATGATTTAAAATAATATAATAATGATTATGGTATTTCATCTATACTTTTCACTTGCCTCTTTTCCATTCTTTGTGATTCATTACAGGCTGTTGTTTTAGCAGCAGGATGCTTGACGCTATCTGTTTGTTGCTGTAGTATTCCCTCTGCTGATCGCGGCTATTGCCGCTAGCAACGTGCTAGGGTCACAGATGATGGAAATCATGCTGCTGATGCCGAAAGATATTCGGGATAAACCCCTGTTGAGAAATCAACAGGGGTTTTCTCGTTTTTTTAATTAGAAAGGCAAAAATTAATATACGGAAATCCTATTTACTGGTATTTGTTAGTACTATAAATTGCACATCTTTATTTGTCTCAACAGAAGGTACATTCATAAGAAAGCTTTAAGTCATGCGGTTTCTCAGCATCGTGAGCATCAGAAAAACACAGATTTTTGATTTTTATAACTATAGTACTAAATGATGATAGGGGAAGGTTATGCAATCAAAACGCCGAATTTCTGAACTTAAGAAAATGTCCGTAAAAGAACGCAAAATTGAAGGCATGCGTCGAGCTAGGGCTGCTTTTGATCTGGCTGAACGTACAGGTACGTTAACAAAACGTCCTGTTATCGTTGAGTGCTGTTTTTTTCGTTAGCTTGATAAAGCTTTGTCTGTGACTTCCTTTTGAGTGGTGGTGAGCTTTTAGGTTGGTTTACCTAGTTCGTAATTATTCTTCGGGTGTTTTACACAATTGACCCACACACTCAGTTCTCCGTGCTGTTTCTCAATGTGATGCATTTTTATCTGGCTATTCGCCTGACTAAGTGAAAATTGAAAGGTATCGTCATTCTATACCTATGCTTAACTCTACGCTGTTATGAGCATCAATCGGTTGTGTTTAATTTTTTTCTTGACTTATCAGGGTAGTAATACATTGCAAGATTTCTTTATCTGTTGATTCATCCCCAGCAAGAGCCATTTTGATTGCTTGTTTCAAGCTTGATCTAATATGAAGCTTATCAATGGTATCCTTGATATCTTGTTTTTCATGAGCCATTGTTAATAGCCCTTCAATACCTTTACGATGAATTAATTTTATAAGCTTATCTACTTCGCATAGATTTAGGGAGTTAAAAACCAAGTTCCAGGAATGTCGTAGCTCAATATCATCATAGTATGCATCTGGTGTTTCAAATTTGAAATTTTTATCCCCATTTGCAAGCCAATCCAAGCTTACATTTTCCTTATTAGCAACAATTTGCATATATTTTAATGATGGGCTTGTTCCTTTATTGATGTAGTTATTGAGAGTTGAGTAAGGCAAGCCCCAATCTTTTGCAGCAGTCCTAATGTTTCTTTGCCCTACAAGTTGTAATAACCTACTGATAAAACCTTCTTTTTCTTCATCACTAAAAGAAGCACCTGATGCTTTTTTGTTTTTCATTTTCTCAATTTTCATTCAATTGGTTGATTTTTAATAAAAATTATTCCCTAAGGATAATATTTTTAAATTAGGGAATTTTTGGTTCTAATTTGCTTTACAGTTTTCAAATTTGGATCAATACTTGTGTTCCAGTGAATAATTTCTCAAAGATTATTTGCACTGACAATTGGTTAGAGTAATTGAAATATAGATTGAAGTAAAACGTACTACTAACAGAGTTTAAAGCAAAGAATGTTACTCGTCGTTTTACAGTATTATTAGATAGTTATACCCGATTGGAGGATTATTGTGGAGAAAAAAGATTGGCATTCGGCAGATATTATCGCTGCGTTAAAAAAGAAAGGAACGTCATTGGCTGCCGTTTCTCGGGAAGCTGGACTGGCATCGTCAACATTATCCAATGCTTTACAGCGTCCCTGGCACAAAGGTGAGACAATCATTGCGAATGCATTGGGACAGAAGCCTGATGAAATCTGGCCTTCCCGTTATCAGAAAAGAAGGAAGGGATATTGATCTCGAAGAGAAAAAATATGGTGGCTGCTATAGGAGCCATAAAAGCAACGCTCTGAAAGTGAGGCAACACAATCAGAGCGTCTAACCACAACATTACAAGAACTAATGTATGGCTAATATGAATAGTAACATATCCTCATACTCAAAGCGTTATACATTTAACGCACAATCTAATGTAGAAATCAAAGTACACACCTTACTTGCGGATTTTTCTTTGGTTTTAATTTTTTGTAAACCAATTGGGAAGCAATATTATGCACAGTAGCATCCCTGATACTCCCGACGACGGTGATATATCTGATGTGAATATCCTATGGTCTGGCATGTCGGATGCGATTACATCACTGGATCTCTCATGTGTTAGTGATACTGTACTGTGTCAGCTAATTGAATCATCCAAAGAAAATACTATGGGCATTTGTCATGGAGTAACTTTTCTTGGTGACTCAATGTTGTCGTTTGCCAGTAATAATATCCATGAATTTACTCCAGAGAGTTTGTGTCAGCTCGGGCATAGCCTATCAGCGCTGAGTTCTCTATTACCGATGCTGTTTACCATGCATGAAAAAGCGAGTGGTGAATATCGTCGTAGAACTTCGAAAAACGAGATAAAATAGCTTTGTCAAATGAAACCGGAAAATTTTTGGATGGTTTTCCGGTTTAAAGGCATAAACTATCGCCGACAGGGTGTTTGATACTCATCAGAGCTGATTTTTCCCTTTCACGAGGTTTGAACTGGCACCGAGATGTCGTCACCGTGCACTTTGTCCGGCATCAGCACGCACTAGACGTAGAATATTGAGGGCTGTTTCTGCCTCGATCAGCACCTTCAAAAAAGTATTGAATGCCATCTGGTGTAGGGGCTTCTGTCCAGCTAGTTGCCAACCATTTTTTCGTTAACATTGCTGAGTAAGCCCCGGAGACAAGTGAGGCTGAGTTGTTGCGGCCTGGTAGGATGAAATAAAGGAGCCAGACAGGCATATGTTGGCTGGGTATGGCATATTGGGTACCTTTCCGTATTTTGAGGAAAAGAAAACAATGCGTCATCATAACGTAACAGATATTACGGCTGTAGTACTAAGTTTCCACATAGCTTAAGTTGTATTAGTGTGATTACCGAGGGAGACTGACGGACTAATTACCGAAGGACTTTGTCGTTTCAGTATACCTGCTCCCGGCTTAATTGCTCAACCGAAGATCACTCGATGTTCTGGCTTTCTCAACCCGCAGGGCACTGGTATTCATTTTTTCCCGTAGCCAGATATGTCTCACACCACTCGGACTGAGGGTTATCTGATATTTTTCTCGCATCTGGGCCGATACCTGTACCTGACCCAGATGCGGATTTTCCAATGAAAAAGCCATCACCCTTTCCTCTATTTCCCGGGCCGTCCGATTTTTATGATGTAATGCCGGGTTAAAGGTGCGTTTGAGTGCTTCCGGCCCTTTTTCTTTGAGTAGTTTACGATGACGATAGAGCGTGTCACGGGAGCAACCACTCTGCCTTGCGGCTTCAGCGACATTACCCAGTTTGTCCGCTAATTCCAGCGCATCCAGCTTTCTCTGGATTTCCAGGTCATACAGCGAAGGTTTAGTCGGCTCAATAACTTCAGAGACGCGTAATTTTCGGTCTGCAAAGTAGGCCGTAAAACGACCGTCATATTGCTTTCGGATCTCAATTTTCTGGTTGGCTATCGAATACCTGAGCGGGGAGTCGATCAGGTAAAACTGATTACCGTAGCTGAAGGTGTGATCCCGGCGGATTTTTCGATACGCTTTCTGGACACAGATATTCTCCAGACTGATATGAGCCGGAACCGGTTTAAATTCTGATTTGATGTTTTGCGCTTTCACGGCAATGTTTTTTTGCCAATAGTCGGGAATAAAGACTTCCTGAAGGTATTGGTTAGCGCTGGGCATATCCGTGATATTTCTCAGGCGTAGCTCAGGCACGAGACGGTCCTGGAACGTATCGAATGAACGTTCAATGCGCCCTTTGCCCTGAGGTGAATTGGCAAAAATGATCTCAATACCCAGTTCTTCACAGGCTCTTTGTACTTGCGAGAAATTGCACCGCTTGGGACCACCGAAGATCCCGGCTTTATCCACATACAGAGCTTTAAATATTCCTCTCTTTGCAATGTAGTCACGCAGGACTTTTAAGCAACCTTCGGTGGTTTCGGACTCAAAAAACTCGGCATGAACTTCACTGGTGGCGTCATCAATGAGCGCGATTAAACAGGATTTTCTGTCACCGAACCAGCGATGGGGGCTGCCATCCATTTGGAGCAGCAAGCCCGCTGATTCCATCCGTTCTCTTCGCTTACGAACCTGAGAACGTCTGCGTTTAGCCCGCTTAACATGGTGAATTTCGTGTGCCCAGCCACGTAGGGTTTCTCGTTTTACCCGAAGGCCTTCGTGCTTTTCCAGCAGTTCAGCAAGGTGCTGCAAATTCACATCGTAGTACTTTTCCTTGATAAGAGACTGCACTTGCCGCTTTAGCCTGTCCGGTATTTTATTGGCGGGAGTTCTGCCGGTATTACGGTGGATCACAAACTGGATACCGACTTTCTGATATTGTTGAAGATAACGTTCGATAGTCCGACGGGATTTACTGAGAAGCTTTGAGGCATTAATAATGCTGATTTTTCCTTGCGCCACCTTGGCAATCACATCCACGGTGAGTTGGGCTTTAGCATCCATAATAATCATCCTTCGTGTCCCCTGAATACGTACACTGAAATATTCAGAAGATTCACAGATTAAATAGATCCGTCAATTTCCCTTGGTCATTATGTTAAAGCGACAAAATCGCTTGGTAGTTAAAATACGACAAAGTCCCTTGGTGTTCACAACAGGTAATTAGTCCGTCAGTTTCCCTCGGTAATCACACTAGGTAGTGTCCCTTAATTATATAATCTCCGGCAAAAGAGTCGAATACAGCCTAATTTCACCATCGACAGATAGTTTCGTGCTGTTTTTTCATAGCGTGTTGCAATACGTCGATTACCTTTCAAAAA